>NZ_JBIWMX010000001.1:131658-692198 GCF_044766925.1 Nocardia sp. NPDC101769
CACCGAGCTTCTCGCCCTGAACACGAAGATCCGACCGCTCCTCCGGAGCAACCCACCGACGCTCCTCGATCGGAATACCCTCGGACTCACCCTCCGGCCCCGAACCGGCCGACTTCCCCCGCTCCGACGCGGACGTATCCAATTCCCCCGCATGCGATTCCGGAAAAGCTACTTCACCGAGCTTCTCGCCCTGAACACGAAGATCCGACCGCTCCTCCGGAGCAACCCACCGACGCTCCTCGATCGGAATACCCTCGGACTCACCCTCCCGCTCCGAACCGGCCGACTTCTCCCGCTCCGACGCGGGCTCATGGGGCTGTTCGAACGTCTTCGACGGAGCGAGCGGGTCGGCGGCGGTATGCGCCACGTCCGCCGCGTGGGCCAGGTCCGCGTCGATCAGCGCGCGCGTCAAGGTGTCGGCGCGGTGCAATCCCGTTGCGGCGTCCCGCAATTTGGTGAAGGCCGCCTCCGGGTCCGCGCCCTTCTTCACCTTCAGCTCGCGGCCCTCGAGGTCCCGCATGGTGTCGTCGAGTTTGGCCGGGGTCAGGTCGGATTCGGTGACCTTCAGGCCGGTCGTCTTCTCCAGGTTGGCGATCGCCTTCCGCAGCTCGTGCTGGGCGATGTCGTGACCACGCACGATCTGGGTGTGGATGTCGGCCGGCTCCTGCTCGGGCTTGCCCTTCGCCCCGTGCCCGCCGTGCCGCGCATTGGTCGGATCCAGCAGGTGCCGGGTCTGCTCGTCGAGCGGATCCACCGGTTTGCCGTCGTCCCCGAAAAGGATCGCGCGCGTGCCCTCGGTCTCGCGGGGGATCTCGGGCGGGAAGCCGTGCTCACGGCCCGCCGCCGGATCCTTCACCACGATCTTGCCGTCCTCATTGACCAGCAGATAGGCGTGGCCGCCGACGCCGTGCTCATCGGCGGGACCGGCGTAATGGTCGATGACCAGCGCGGACGAACCAGAGCCCAACTCCAGCAGCCGATCCGCGATCGCCTGGTGGTCGTCGTAGCGGCGCAGCTTGCCGCCCGCCTTCGCGACCACTTCCGACACGCTCATGCCCTCATGACCGGGAACCCGATCCGGAATCCGGATCGAATCATTGCCGGTCAGCTGGCGCAGCAGTTTCAGGGCCAGCTCACCGCACCGCCCGCGGTTCGGGTGCCCGTCGGTCGCCTTGGCCGGATCCGATTGCGGCGCAGCGTGATCGGGTGCCTCGTCGGGGTGCGCGGATCCCGCGTGCGCACCGGGTTCCCGCACCGAACCGGGGTGCTCGGCCGCCCCGTCGCCACGCGCAGGCTGCCCGTCACGACGTTCGCTCGGCCGGACCTCCGAGGTGGGCCGCTCGCTCCGGCGTCCACTCTCCGGGGCGTCGGCCCGCCGCTCACCGGTCGGGGCACGATGCTCCCCGGTCCCGCCCGAACGCCCGAGCGGGTGATCGCCCAGCGCCACCGGCGCGACCAGCAAACCGTCTTGCGCACCATCGGATTCGTGCCGGACGTCCGAGTGCGAACCGTCCTGCGCACGCTCCTCCGGCTTGCCGGTCTCCGCGTGCTGCCCCGACGGATGCTGCTCGGACGGGTGCCGCCCCGTGCCGCGCTCCGGTTCATCCGGCCGGGACTCCGCCGGATCATGCACAGAGTCACGGGATTCCGGGTGTTCCCCGGGCTCGCCCGCCCGCTCGGCCGCACCGTCATGCGCGGATTCATCAACCTGCCGCGGCGATTCCTCATGCTGCACAGCGGGATCAGCCTCACCACGCGCCGGATCATCCGCACTCACCGCAGATTCGTCACGCTGCGAAGGAATTTCGGACACCGGCTCCGAGTCACGACCGATCTCGTGATCACGCGCGGAGTCCGAATCGTGCACAGCCGGAACGGAGCCGTCCGCGTGTGCCGGTGCGTCCGAATCCGGTTGCTCCACAGGGTGTTCGGAGGCCGGATCACCGTGCTGCGGTTCGGCGTCGGAGTGCGGGTCCGCCTCCCGTGCCGAACCCGGCTCCTCGCCCGAATGATCGAGCGCACCCGCGGGATCGGGGTCGTGCGCGGTATCGGCGGGCGACTCGGGATCGCGAGCGGCAGCGGGGTCGGACTCGTCAGCGGACCGGCTCGATTCCGGCTCGCCGTCTCGTGAATTCGACTGTTCCGCAGGGTGTTCAGCGTCCGGTCGGGCGGCCGGGTCAGCGGCGGGCGCGGCAGGGTCGTTCGCGGGCGACGCGGGGTCGCGGGTCTCGCTGTTGTCGCCTACGGCCGGCTCGGAGGGAGACTCCGAATCTCTTGCCGGACTGGGCTCCTCGCCGGGTGTGGCCGGATCGGCGGTGGAATCCAAGCCTGCGCGGCCGTCGGCTATGCCCGTATCCGGGGCTGACGGGTCGTGGGTTCCGGGCTCCGGGCTGGCATTCGAGTCGGCGGACGAGGCGCCATCGAGGTGCTGGCCGGCAGCGTCCGATGGCTGAGTTCCGTTCGATTCCGACTGAGCGGCAATGGGTTCCGCGTCGGGCCGCCCGGAGATCGGTTCGGCCGTCTCGTGCGGACGACCGGCGTTGGCGTCCGGGGTCTCGCCACGGGCCTGGGCGCCCGCCGGGCGGGCTTCGGCGCCGGTCGGGCGCGCTTCCGTGCCGGTGGGGCGGGCATCGGGGCCCTGGGGGCGGGCGGCGTCGGCGCGCGGGGCATCGGCGCGGACACCGCTGCCGTCCCCGGCTCGGACCGGGCTGGTGGCGCGAGCGTCGGGGGTGGCGCGCGGAGTATCGGAGGAGCTTCGCGCGTCGGGCGCGGTAGCCGTGCCGTGTTGGGGTGCGGCGGTCGAGGGGCTGCCGGGCGCCGTGGTGCCGCTGCCCGCCGTGGCCGGGGCCGAGGTGCCCGGAGCCTGAGATCCGTTGGAGGAGGCGGCGATCGACGGTTCCGACCGGTCCGAGCCGGGCACAGCCGGTGCCGCGGCCGCGTCGTGCGGAGCCGCTGAGGCGCCCGGAGCGGATGTGCCCGCGGCGCCCGCCATGGCGGCACGCGGTTCGGCGGGCGGGCTCGCAGCGGCGTCCGGGCTGCTGGCCGCGGGCGCCACCGGCGTGGTCGAATCGGCGGGACCGGCGGATGCGGGCGCGCCCCCGGAGGTGGCGGACGGGTCGGTGGATCCGGTGCCGGACGTGCGGGCGCCAGCGTCGGCGGCAGCGGTCGACGCGCCACCGGTGGAGGCCGACTGGGTGCTCGAGCCCGAAGCCGGAGCGGAGCCGCCGGAAGTCGAGGCGGGAGCGGAGTTCGCGGGGGCGGAGGCCGGGGCGGTATTGCCCGGCCCCGAGGAGTTTCCGAGGTCGCCGGGGGCGGCGCCGCCGGTGCCCACGGGGGCGGAGGCCGGGGCGGGGACGTCGTGCTGTCCGGCTTGGACTCCGGATTCGACCGAGCCACCGGTGTTTTCATGCACGCCGACCTGCGGCTGCGCGCCGGTGTCGGCGGGGGCGTGCCCGGCCGGGGCGCCGTCGGCTGCGGTGCTCGGCTGGGAGCCGTGGTCGCCGCCTCCGGTCGCGCCGGTGTCGGTGGGTTCGGTCCCGCGGTCGGCGGGCGAACGGGAATCGGAGCCGCCGTAACCGCCCTGGTCGCCACCCTCTGGGCGGGCGGTGCTGCCGTCGCCGTTGTCGTGAGCGGCGGCACCCGAATCGGTGGTGTCACCGGAGAATCCGGCCGGGTGCATGCTGGATCCGCCGGTATCTCCCACACCGGTCCGACCGCCGCTGGTACCACCGCCGTTGTCGCCGCCGGCATCGGCACCGGCCGACGTGTGCCCGCCACCGGCGTGACTCGCGGGCACGCCATTGTCGCTGCCGCCGAAATGGCCGCCGCCAGTGGAGTTTCCAGCACTGATGCCCGGATCGTGGACCGCACCGATATTCGCCATATCGGGGCTGACCCCCGCACGCATGCGGGCCACTCGCGGACCCCAGAAGTCATGCGAGGCGGCATGATTCAGACCCGATATGCCGCCATTGGCGACACCACCGGTCAGCATGCGCGGATCGAAATTGGTGAAGGCGTTGCCCGCGTTCTTGAACGCGTCGCCCCAGCCGTGCTGGTACGCGTCCACCCCGAACTGCGTCGCGGTGCCGGCCAGGAATCCCGCTCCGCCGCCGGCCAATCCGGCGGTGGTGCCGGTAATGGCTGCGGCCAGATAGTGATTGACCGCGGAGCTCTCGAAATGCTCGCCCAGCGCCTTGCCGACCTTGCCACCCGCGATACCGCCCGCGGCCGAACTGACCGCGGTGACACCGATCTTGGTCCAGTCGAAACCGCTGCGATGCCCGGCGGCGATCTGGTAACCCTCGATACCGGCTTCCTGCAGCACACCGAGACCGGCGTCGAGCACGAAGTGGCGCACCATGAACTTCGCCAGCGACGAGCCCAGCATCTTGGCGGCATAGGTCGCGATCCGCTCGACCGCCTCCCGGCCGATGATGCGTACCGCGATGCGGGTGGCCGCCTGCGCCGCCGCCTCCGCGGCCGGCGCGGTGGGCGGGAAGATCCACGCCGCGGCCATTTCGAACGCCAGCATGGCCAGCGACGAATAGAACATGAGCTTGGTCGACTCGATCTCGGTGCCGGTGTCGTGCACCGATTCACCGATCTGGTCGTAGAAGCCCGCGAGATCCAGAATGGAGGTATTGCCGTCCTGCTTACCGCCGACCCCGGCCATATTGTCGAACTGCTTGGCCATGGCATCGCGACCATCGCCGTCCACGTACGCCGCCAGCGTCTTGTACTTGGCGTCGTCCATGTTGGACACCTGGCCGCGCAGACCGTCGGCGGCGGACTTCCAATAGTTCGCCAGGTCCCACATCTGGTCTTCGTTGCCGTCGGGCCATTGCACCCCGACGATCCAGCCCAGCCATTCGAGTTCCGAGGGCAGCTCGAGAGCCATGCGGCGCTACCCCACCCCGCGAGTTCGCATTACCATCCGGAATCGGTGGCCCCGCCGTGCCGCGGCTCCACGGTCTCGATCGCCGGTTCCTGGAACCCGCCCAGCCGTTCGGGCGACTTCGGGGGCGCGGTCGACACCACCGGCGGCTCCGGAATCGCCAATTGCTTACTGAGATCCGGCATTCCGGGCACGATATCGGTCAGCTTGGGCAGCCGGTTCCGGTTCTGCGAGACCGGGGCCATGATGTCGCGGCCCCGCCGCGCCACCTCAGCGGCCGCCTGCTGCGCCGCCTCCGTCACCGCCTTGGCGATCTCCGCATAGCCGAGATCCTCTATGCCGGAACCGAATCGGGTCTCGATCACGGTGCCGTCTGCGTTCACCGTGACGGTGACCCGCTTGCCGCGCACCGTCGCCGAGACGGTCAGCGCCGCGCGCTCGCGCTGCAACTGAGTGATGACCCGCATCTGGTTGGCGAAACCGTCCAGGATCTCCGCGAGATCGGCCTTGGCCTGCTCATTGCTCATGCCTGCGCCACACCGTTGAAGGCGTCGGCATTGGCCTGCTCGGTCTGCAGCAGCTTGTCGGCCGAAGCCTGCTGCGACGTGGAGAAATTCGCGAAGGTTCCGGCCATGTTCTTGGCGCCGTCGCGAATGTTCTTCGAGCTGGCCAGGTAGCCCTGTGCGCCATTGGCGAACTGGCTGCCGAGACTGTCGCTGCCCCAAGGCGTCCCGAGTGCGTCGGCACTGGACTCGAGAGTGTGCACGACACCCTGGATCCCGTCTCGCACCACCCCGGTCGCCCGCGACGCGGTCACCAGCAAGTCATGGTACGACTCCAACCGACCACTCATGGCATTGACCTTGTCAGCCCTGGGCAACCACTCAGTAGCCGGAATCTTAACGGCGGGTGCCGATTCGGGCGGCGTGAGCGATCACCGGCGGCGCGGAAGCACCGCGCCGCCCCGGCGATCACTCGTCGTATTCGCCGCGCCACTCCATCTGCTCGATGATCTGCGCCACGGTCCCGGCGATCCGGTCGGTGAACTGCCGGGCGTCCACGCTCACGGCCAGCAGCTCGGGCTGAGCCAAGTCGATGAGGTAGCGACCGTCATCGGCCACGTCCCGCCAATCCAAAGCCATTCCGGTGAGCCCGCGCGGGCCGTACTTGGATCGCGCCTGCGCCACCCGCACCGACCCCGCGAGCGTGACCGGCTCGGAAAGGAATGCGACGGTTGCCGATTCGTCCGTCTCATCGAAACTGTCGAAGGCGCCGGACCCCTGCGAAGCGTACGGATCCGGCGCCACCGGCGCCGCGCCGACAATGGGAATCGCCGTCCGACGGCCGGCTTTCGCCGCCGGCAACTGCGCCACCAGCAAGCCGGGCAATTCCTCCGGATCACACTCCAGCACAGTGACATTCCCGCCGTGCTCGAACGTCTCACCGGCCTCCTGACGCAGTAGCAGCGCCCGCCGGCCCAGCCGCGCACCGTGCATACGGATCACCTTGGCCGGATCGCCGAACGCGCCATCCAGGCTGGCGCGCAACCCGATCCACACCTCAGGACGTGCCACCACCCGCATCGCCTGCCGGAAATCCGAGCCCAGTTCGCGATCCAGCCGCTCGCGGATCTCGGCGACCTCACGCTCGTAATCGGCGAGCAGCGGAGTGCGACTGAGATAGGTCAACGGCGCGGGCAGTACCCCGTCCAGGTACTGCACACTCAGCACCTGGAACTCGTCGTCGGTGAACTCCCAGTGGGTCACCCCTCGACCACCGGAATCCGCGCCTCCAGCGTGTGGGTCAACGCGTCGACGAAGTCGGGCTGCGCGGGTTCGGCTCCGGCGGTGCTGGTTTCGGTCACCACGACCTGCACGGGCGCGGCGGTCAGACCCACCGTCTGCACCGTGCCGTCCTGCTCCAGACCCGCACGAACCAGTCCGCCGTGATCCAGATCGGCGTGCACCATGCCGCCGTCCGGCAACACACCGCCGCCGAGCACGGTGTCGCCACCGAACAGGTTGGTGAACGACGGCACTCCGGCCGCCTGCGCGCTCGCGGGCGTCGGGATGGCCGCGCCCATGGGCGTGGTGACCGGCGTCGTCGTGGGCGTGGTGGTGGGCGTGGCGGCCTGGGTGGGATCGGTGGGCAGACCGAGCAGCTGCTTCAACTGGTTCAGCTTGTCCGGCGACGCCTCGATAGCGGTGAGCGCATTGGTCACCGTGTCCTGCGGCACCCCGAGCGCCTCGGCCAGCTTGGCGATATCGCCCGTGCTCAAGGCGGATTGCATCTGCTGGAACACCGTGCCCAGCGAGGACAGCCCCTGCAAGCCGCTCGACGCCACACCGGCCAGCGAGCTCAGCGTGCTCGCGATGGTGGACAGCCCGTCCGAGCCCGAGCCGGTGGAGCTGGTGGACGGTGTGGACTGCGGCACGGAGGTGCCGGGAGAACTCGGAGCGTTGCCGGACGGGTTGGTGGAAGGAGTCTGCCCGTTGGGATTCGTCCCATTCGGGTTGGTGCCGTTGGGATTCGTCCCATTCGGGTTGGTGCCATTCGGGTTGGTGCCGTTGGGATTCGTCCCGTTCGGGTTGGTGCCGTTCCGATCGGACGTGTCCTTCAAGGGCGGAATATTGGGGGCCTTGTACTGGCTCTTGGTGCCACCGCCATCGGAGCCGCCGGCGTTGGACCCACCGGCGTTCGAGCCACCGTTGCTGCCACCGTTGCTGCCGCCGTTGTTCCCACCGTTGTTGCCGCCGTTATTGCCACCATTGTTGCCGCCGTTATTACCACCGTTATCTCCGCCGTTGTCGGGCTTCTGCGGCTGCACCGCCGTCGGGCCCGGAACCACCGGGAGCGTGGACGCGGTGTCCTTCAACGGCTGGCAGTAGTAATTGGCGAAATTCTGCTGGTACGTCGGCAGATTGAAGGACCCGTCGCCGAACGTCGGAGTCTGGTAGACGCCGTAGGCGTTGACACCGGTCGTCCAGTACATGGTGTCGTCCGGCGCGGATTCCAGGGGCATGTTGTTCTTGGTCTGCGCCATCCAGCCCGACGTGTACTCCAGCAGCGCGCCGGTGGTCCGCATGACATCCGTCAACGGCCCGAGATCGTCGCAGTAGCGCTGCACTGCGGCCTGCGCGGCGTCGGCGCCGCCCGCCACCGGACTCGACCACGAACCGCTCAGCGACTGAATATTGTTCGAGAAATCACCGATGTAGCTGTCGACCTGATCGGCGAGCCACTTCCATACTCCGCCGGCGGTGGCATACGGGTCCGGTTTCAGCGCTTGGCCGAGGTTGTAGAGCTGGTTCCAGGTCATCGCCGACGAGTTCTCGATGTGCACATCGACGCCGACCTTGGTCTTGCCCGAATCGCCTTGGAAGGTCTTCAGATTGTCGGGGAACTTGACGTCGAAGGAACCGGTCGGCGCCTTCTCGGGCGCCGGTGGATTCACACCCGCCAGAGCCGTCGCCGTATCCGTGATCTGGGTATTGAGACCCTTGAAGTTGTCGGCGTTCTCGCCGTCCTGCTTGATGTACTCCTTGCCCGCCGCCTCGAAGGTGTTCCCCATATCGGTGAGGATGGCGACATGGATGTCGAAGACATTCAGCAGTGCGGTGCCGGACTTGTTGAACTCGCTGCCCATCAGCTTGCCGGAGGAGAGACTGCCGATCGGGCCGAGACTGTCGAGGCCATTGCCCTTGGCGATGTTCTTCAGATACAGCAACTGGCCGATCAGGTCCGAACAGTACTGCGCGCCCTGTTCGGCGGCGCCGGGGTCATACTTCAGGGCGCCCTGGTCCGCCTGCTGCTTCAGCCCAGGCCAAGCCGTGTTGTCTTTACTTGTGTCAGGTGCCATCGGTAACTACTGCCACTCCGCCCAGTTTTCAGATGTCCGTGCCAGCACAGCCTACTGTCGTGAACTACCGGTGGCGCACAAGGAAATTCGGGGCATGCACGGGCGCTCAACAGTAACTCCGAACGGCGACCGCCGCCCGGCGGAGGCCGTCTGGAAAGATCGCGAACCATGCGGGTACTGGTGCAGCGGGTCACATCAGCGCAGGTGACGGTGGACGGCGAAGTGGTCGGGCGGATCGATCCCGGCGCACACGGCGCGGTCCACGGGCTGGTAGCCCTGGTCGGGGTCACTCACACCGATACCGAGGCGACGGCGAAGACGCTGGCCGACAAGCTGTTCCGGTTGCGGATCCTCGACGGGGAGCGATCCGCCGCTGATCTGGGTGCGCCGATTTTGGTGATCAGTCAGTTCACCCTCTACGCCGATACCACCAAGGGCCGTCGCCCCTCGTGGAACGCCGCCGCCCCCGGGCCGATCGCGGAACCGCTGGTGGACACGTTCGCCGCCGCCCTGCGCGCACTCGGTGCGACGGTCGCCACCGGGCGGTTCGGGGCGCATATGCATGTCGAGCTCGTCAACGACGGCCCCGTCACCATCCTGCTCGAAAGCTGACCAGGGACAATAACCCCCGCGGCTAGGGTGGCAGGCATGCTGCTGTGGATCAATGGGCCCTTCGGTGGAGGAAAGACGCACACCGCGTACGAACTGCATCGGCGGTTGCCCGGGAGTGTGGTGTGCGATCCCGAAGAGGTCGGATTCGGGCTGCACCGGGTCCTCCCCAGGGAGTTGCGGGGGGACTTTCAGGATCTACCCGCCTGGCGGCAGGGCGTTTTCGAGACGCTCGATCTGGTGTTGAGCAAGCATGACGGGCCGGTGATCGCGCCGATGACCGTGGTCGAGCCGGCCTACTTCGCGGAGACGGTCGGGCGGTTGCGTGAAAAGGGGCATGAGGTACGGCATTTCGCGCTGATGGCGCGGCCCGAGACCGTGGTGCGACGGCTGCGCGAGCGCGCGCTGGGCGGGTTGCGGCACGAGAGTTTCGCGGTGGAGCGGGTCGACCATTGCCTGAACGCGCTGGCCGCACCCGAATTCGCCGACCACATCCACACCGACGAGCTCACGCTGCGTGAGGTCGCTGATCGGATCGCCACCACCTGCGGCCTCACCCTGACCCCGAACACCGACGGCCGGTTCCGCACCGAACTCCGCCGAGTCCTGTTGGGCATCAGGCATATTCGCCTGTTCTGACGGATCCGTCAGCGGACCGGGTCAGGGCGCGGGTGTCAGCGGTTTCAGGACCCGCTCCACCAGGGCCGTGTCACAGTGCTCCACAACCTCGGTGATCAGGCCATCGGCCAGTGTGAACAGCAGGCAGTAGGTCTGGTGGTAAGGCTCGCCGGAGACCGTGGTGGCATAGCCGCGGGCCTGGACCACGACGCGGTCGCCGTCGGCCAGGATCAGATCGGCCTCCATTCGGTAGGCGTCGGCGAACTGGGTCATCAGCGGACGCAGGAGACCCTGCACCACAGCGCTTTTCGGGGACCAGGTGCCCGACCAGGACCAGGATCCTGGAAAGGTCCAGCGGCAATCGTCGGACATGGCGTCGCTCAGGGCGCGACGGTTGCCCAGCGCCATCTGATCGAAGACGGCTCGGATCAGTTCTTTGTTTTCCGCGGTGCTCATACGGTCGACGTTACGGGTGAGCCCGGCTATGCGACCAACGAGAATCACGCATACCCAGCATCACCATTCCGCATGGGTCACGACTCGCGGGCCGAGGTCGGCAGGGCGGCGGTCAGGCCTGGAACGCCGTCCCTTGCACAGCCATTGGAGCGACGTTCGGTCAGGGGAGCAAGGTGAAGCCCTCCGCATGACGAGGACGTACGACGGAGAAATGGCGGCGGTCTGTGGTCGCGACCTGCGTCAGGTTTCTCCGCTCCGCGGCAGCGACGACTGATGCGTCGGCGGTTCCGAGTGGTAGGTCGCGATACTTCGCCACGAGTTCCGCGATCCGCAGCCAGTCCGCAGGATGCACCGGTTCCACGCTGAATAGCCCCTCGGCGAAATCGCCTAGAAACCGAACCTCCGCCTCGGCCCCCAATCGTGTGCCGATCAGATACGCGGCCTCCGCAATCACCAAGGTCGGCACCACAAGCGGCCCGCGATGAGACTGCAGTAACTCGAGGCAGGCTTCGTGGTGAGCGTCGTCCGCGTCGACGTATGCGTACAGGGGACCTGCGTCGACCACCAAGGCAGCTATCGTCCCCACTCCCTCTCGAGAATCTCATCGATACGGCTCGAGGTATCGGACCGACCGCTGCGCCCGGCTGCCGCAGCTCCGAATTTCCGCCGCCCGGAGGGCGCGGACAAGTACTGGGCGAGAGCCTCTCTGGTCAACTCGGACACGGTGATGCCCCGCACGTGCGCCTCGTGCCGTAGCCGGTCATCGAGTTCGTCCGGCAGTTTCACCGTTGTGCGCTTCATGGTATGCCAGCATACCTTCGAGCACCGAGGATCTGCTGACGAGAGAGTCAGCGGCAAGCAAAACGAGTCACGCCCCGTTCCAGCACATTGGAACGGGGCGTGATGAGATCGGCGTAGGTCCTACTCCGGGCGCAGGGTCAGGATGCGCGGGCCGTGCTCGGTGACCGCGACCGTGTGCTCCCAGTGGGCGGCTCGGGTGCCGTCGTCGGTGACGACGGTCCAATGGTCGTCCAGCTCATGGGTTTCCGTGGTGCCGAGGGTGAGCATGGGCTCGATGGCGAGGACGGAGCCGACGCGGAGTTCGGGGCCCTTGCCGGGTGCGCCCTCGTTGGGCAGGAACGGATCCATGTGCATTTCGCGGCCGATGGCGTGGCCGCCGTACCCGGAGACGATGCCGTACTTGCGGTCGTGCAACTTCTCGGCGGCGTAGGTGCCCTGCTCGATGGCGTGCGAGACGTCCGAGAGCCGGTTACCCGGGACCATGGCGGCGATGCCGGCCTCCATCGAGAGCCGGGTCGCCTCGCTGAGCAGGCGGTCCGCCTCGATGAGGGTGCCGGCGCCGAAGGTCCACGCCGAATCGCCGTGCCAGCCCTCGAGGATGGCGCCGCAGTCGATGGACACCAGGTCGCCCTCGGCGAGGATCTCGTCCTTGGACGGGATGCCGTGCACCACTCGGTCGTTCACCGACGAGCAGATGGAACCCGGGAAACCGTGGTAGCCCTTGAACGACGGGATCGCCCCGGCCTCACGGATGACCTGCTCGGCCACCTCGTCCAGTTCCCAGGTCGAGACGCCGGGCTTGGCGGCGGCTCGCACCGCCACCAGCGCGCGGCCGACGACAGCGCCGGCCGCCGCCATGGCGTCCAGTTCACCGGCGGTCCGGAAGGGCACCACCCGCTTGCTCTTGCGGCCGAAGACCATTCAGCGACCCAGGGCCTTCAGCGCCCGCTCGTTGACCTCGGCGACATCGCCGACACCCTCGACCGAGACGACCTGGCCGTCGTAGTGCTCCAGCAGCGGCTCTGTCTCCTCGCGGTAGACGCGCATGCGGTTGCGGATGACCTCTTCGGTGTCGTCGCCGCGGCCGCGGGCCAGCATGCGCTCGACCACCACGTCCTCGTCGACCACGAAGGAGATGACGGCGTCGAGCTCCTTGCCGGCCTCCTTGAGCATCTTCTCCAGCGCCTCGGCCTGATCCACGGTGCGCGGGTAGCCGTCCAGGATGAAGCCGTTGACTGCGTCCGGCTCGGCGATGCGCGCCTCGACCATGCGGTTGGTCACGTCCGACGGGACCAGGTTGCCGGCATCCAGATACTGCTGCGCCTCGCGGCCCAGCGGAGTCTGCTCCGCGATATTCGTGCGAAAGAGGTTCCCGGTGGAGATGTGCGGAACACCGAGCTTTTCCGACAACAGTTCGGCCTGGGTGCCTTTACCGGCACCGGGCGGTCCGAGCAGTACGAGTCTCACTTCAGGAACCCTTCGTAGTTTCGGTTCATCAACTGGCTCTCGATCTGTTTCACGGTATCGAGGCCGACGCTCACAATGATCAGCACGGAGGTACCACCGAACGGCAGGCTGGACACGCCGCCACCCCCGGAGCCGATACCCAGCAGCAGGTTCGGTAGCACAGCAACAGCACCGAGGTAGAGCGAGCCGGGCAGGGTGATCCGGCTCAGGACGAAGTTCAGGTAATCGGCGGTCGGCCTGCCCGGGCGGTAGCCGGGAATGAAGCCGCCGAACTTCTTCATCTCGTCCGCGCGCTCCTCCGGATTGAAGGTGATCGCGACATAGAAGTAGGTGAAGAACACGATCAGGGCGAAGTAGATCGCCACGTAGACCGGGTTACTCGGGTTGACCAGGTACTTCTGGATCAGCTCCTGCCACTTGGCAGGGTTACCGGAACTCTTCTGGGTCAACTGCGCCAACAGGTTCGGCAGATACAGCAGCGAGGACGCGAAGATGACCGGGATGACACCCGCCTGGTTCACCTTCAACGGCAGATAGGTCGAGGACCCGCCGTACATCTTCCGGCCGACCACACGCTTGGCGTACTGCACCGGAATCCGGCGCTGGCCCTGCTCGACGAAGATGACGCCGACGATGACCACCAGTGCGGCGAAACCGACCAGAATGGTGGTGGTCAGGCCACGGCTGTCGTAGATCTGCTTGCCCTGCGACGGAACTCGCGCCGCGATACCCGCAAAGATCAACAGCGACATGCCGTTACCGATGCCGCGCTCGGTGATCTGCTCGCCGAACCACATGACCAGGGCCGCGCCCGCGGTCATGACCAGCACGATGATGATCATGCCGAAGATCGAGGTGTCGTCCAGGATGTCCTTCTGACAGCCACGCAGCAGCTGACCGCGGGAGGCGAGCGCGACCAGACCGGTCGACTGCAGCACGGCCAATGCGATCGACAGATACCGCGTGTACTGGGTCATCTTGTTCTGACCCGACTGGCCTTCTTTGCGCAGTTCCTCGAACCGCGGGATGACGACCGTCAACAGCTGGATGATGATGCTCGCCGTGATGTACGGCATGATGCCGATCGCGAACACGGACAGCTGCAGCAACGCGCCGCCGGAGAAGAGGTTGATCAGCTGGTAGATACCGGCGTCATTGCCGCCGTTGACCAGGTTGATGCATTCCTGGACGTTCTTGTAACTGACGCCCGGCGAGGGCAGCGACGCACCGAGCCGGTAGAGCGCGATCAGTCCCAGCGTGAAGAGAATCTTCCGCCGTAAGTCCGGGGTCCGGAAAGCCGACACGAAGGCGGAAAGCACAGATCCTCCTGGCTAACGACATGGGTCAGGCCACGGATTCAGCGATGGGCTGGTTTAGCCGAAAAACGCCGAGAACCATGACGGTGTTGGCAGACAACACTTGAACTCTAACAGCGGCACCGGGCGAGCTCGCGACTCGCCCGGTGCCATTGCTATTTCAGGTTACCGTCAGGCCAGCTCGGTGGCAGTGCCACCCGCCGCCGTGATCTTCTCCTTGGCGGAGCCGGAGAACTTGTCGGCCGAGACCTGAACGGCCACAGCGATTTCGCCCTCGCCGAGCACCTTCACGAGCTCGTTCTTGCGAACGAGGCCGTTGGCGACCAGCTCGGCCTTGCCGATGGTGCCGCCCTCGGGGAACACGCGGGCGATGTCACCGACGTTCACGACCTGGTACTCGGTGCGGAACGGGTTGGTGAAGCCCTTGAGCTTGGGCAGACGCATGTGAATCGGCATCTGACCGCCCTCGAAGCGGACCGGGACATTCTTGCGAGCCTTCGTACCCTTGGTACCGCGGCCCGCGGTCTTGCCCTTCGAGCCCTCACCGCGACCCACACGGGTCTTCTCGGTCTTGGCACCCGGGGCAGGACGCAGGTGGTGCAACTTGATGGTCATGCTTAGACCTCCTCAACCTGAACGAGGTGGCGCACGACGTTGATCAGGCCGCGATTCTGCGCGTTGTCATCACGCACCACGGACTTGCGGATACCACGCAGCCCGAGGGTGCGCAGCGACTCCCGCTGATTCGCCTTGGCGCCGATGCTGGACTTGACCTGGGTCACTTTCAGCTGTGCCATATCAGACTCCCTGTCCCGCGCGCGCACGCAGCATGCCGGCCGGGGCCACGTCCTCGATCGGCAGACCGCGGCGAGCGGCGACCTCTTCGGGACGCTGCAGCATCTTCAGAGCCGCAACGGTGGCGTGCACGACGTTGATGGCGTTGTCGCTACCGAGCGACTTGGCCAGAACATCATGGATGCCCGCGCATTCCAGCACGGCACGGCACGCGCCACCGGCGATCACACCGGTACCGGGCGAAGCCGGACGCAGCATGACGACACCGGCAGCCGCCTCACCCTGAACCGGGTGGGTGACGGTGGAGCCGATCATCGGAACGCGGAAGAAGTTCTTGCGAGCCTCTTCGACACCCTTCTGGATGGCCGCGGGAACTTCCTTGGCCTTGCCGTAGCCGACGCCGACGAGACCGTTGCCGTCACCGACGATCACGAGGGCGGTGAAGCTGAAGCGACGACCACCCTTCACGACCTTGGAGACGCGGTTGATCGCGACGACGCGCTCGAGCTGGTTCTTCTCGGCGGCATTGTCCCGGCGATCGCTACCGCCGCGGCGGTCGCGACCGCCACCACGCTGATCGCGGCTTTCGCTGCCACTATTCTGTCCGGCGGGACCGTTGCTTCCGCCGTCACGCCGCTGACGTCCCGGCATCAGACGTTCCCTTCGTTCGCAGTGTTGATCATCAGAACTTCAGCCCACCTTCACGGGCGGCATCGGCGAGCGCCGCGATACGGCCGTGGTAGTCGTGACCACCACGGTCGAACACGACCGCCTCGACGCCGGCAGCCTTGGCGCGGGCGGCGATCAGCTCGCCGACCTTGGCGCCCTTGGCGGACTTGTCACCCTCGAGAGCACGCACATCGGCCTCGATGGTCGACGCGGCGGCAATGGTCTTGCCGGCGGAGTCGTCGATCAGCTGGGCGTGGATGTGGCGCGCGGAGCGGTTGACCACCAGGCGCGGACGCGCGGTGGTGCCGACGACCTTCTTGCGCAGACGGAAGTGACGACGCGTCTTGGACAGGCGGCGCGCGGTCGAGACGTCCTTGCCGATCGGCTTGCGAGCGGCCTTCTGCTTTTCGGTTTGTGCCATGGCTTACTTACCCGTCTTTCCGACCTTGCGGCGAACGACCTCGCCGGCGTAGCGGATGCCCTTGCCCTTGTACGGATCGGGCTTACGCAGGCCGTGGATCACCGCGGCGATCTGGCCGACCTTCTGCTTGTCGATGCCGGACACCGAGAACTTGGTCGGGGACTCCACTGCGAAGGTGATGCCCTCGGGCGCGTCGACCGGAACCGGGTGGCTGTAGCCCAGGGCGAACTCGAGGTTCGAGCCCTTGGCCTGCACGCGGTAACCGACGCCGAAGATTTCCATCTTCTTCTCGTAGCCCTGCGTCACACCCACGATCATGTTGCTGATCAGGGTGCGGGTCAGGCCGTGCAGCGAGCGGTTCTGGCGCTCGTCGTTGGGACGGACCACCTCCAGCTCACCCGACTCGGCCTTGGCGACGGTGATCGGCTCGGCGACCACATGCGAGAGGGTGCCCTTGGAACCCTTCACCGTGATGCTCTGGCCGTCGATGGTCACCTCGACGCCGGCGGGAACCGGGATCGGCTTCTTACCGATACGCGACATTGTTCCTACCTCCCTTACCAGACGTAGGCGAGGACTTCGCCGCCCACGCCCTGCTGCTTGGCCTGACGGTCAGTGAGCAGACCCGAGGACGTGGAGATGATCGCCACGCCCAGGCCGCCGAGCACCTTGGGCAGGTTGGTGGACTTCGCGTAGACCCGGAGGCCCGGCTTCGACACGCGGCGCACACCCTGCAGGGAACGCTCACGGCTCGGGCCGTACTTCAGGTCGACGACCAGGGTCTTGCCGACGGTCGCATCTTCGGTGCGGAAGTCGGCGATGTAGCCCTCACGCTTGAGGATCTCGGCGATGTTCGCCTTGAGCTTCGAGTGCGGAGCCTTCACCTGATCGTGGTACGCCGAGTTGGCGTTGCGCAGACGGGTCAGAAAGTCTGCGATCGGATCAGTCATGGTCATGTGTTTGACCGGTACCTTTCTCGCCGCGGTTCCCATTCAGCACCGTCTGAGATCGGCGGTCGTGGGCCTACGACAATTCGGGGCGGTCCAGCCGGGGATGCCCGACTGGAGAAAACGCTTGCGCCCGGAGCAAAAAGGCCACACACGCGAAGCGCGTGCGGACACAGGTGTGCCCGAGCAACCGGTCTAGTGTAGACAAGGGCTGATCAGCGGCCAAATCGAGGCCCCGGTCACACCCACCGGCGACGGTGACACGACGATCCGACCCGGGAACAGCACCTCTCCCAGAATCATCACCGTCCAGCACACCGACGAACCGCGACACGGCGTCAGCGCACTACGCTAGCCATGCATAGCATCAATTGCTATCCTTGGCGGATGACGAGAACGATTACGCAAGCAGAGCTGCGGAACGGCAGTGCGGGCGTGATGGATGCACTCGAAGCCGGCGAGGACTTCGTCATCACCCGCAACGGACGTCCGGTCGGGGAACTGCGGCCCATTTCTCCGCGGAGGGACATGACAGTCAGCGAGCTCAAGGCTCGCTTGGCCGGTATCGGACGCAGTGGCGACAGCGCGGAGGAACGCGCTGAGATCGATGCCGCTTTCGGCGAAGACCGGTTCGATGACTGAACCCGCGTCCGCAGACCGGCTCCCGGAGGGGCTGTTGGACACCTGCGTTCTCATCGATATCGATGCCATCGACGATGCCGAGCTGCCTGTGCGAGCACGAATCAGCACGGTGACCCTCGCTGAGCTGGGCATGGGAATCGCCGTCGCGTCCACGCCCGCAGCGCTGGCACTGCGCACCGAGCGGCTGCTCGCGATCGAGCACAGCTTCGACGCGCTTCCGTTCTGCACCGCGGCCGCGCGGCGATTCACCTCCCTGGCGAAACTTGTTGTGGCAGCGGGCCGTAGGCCCAAGCCACGCCGCATGGACTTGATGGTCGCCGCCATCGCCTCGGCCAACGATCTCCCGCTGTTCACGCGCAACGCGGACGACTTCAAAGGGCTGGAGCCCTTGCTGACCGTCGTAGCGGTGTGATCGGCGAGGAGGTCAGTGGGCCGCGCCGAGGCAGAAGGTGGTGGGGAGGACCAGGAGGCCGGGGCGTTGGTAGGTGTAGCTGGCGGTGGAGCCGGAGACGGTGTCGCACAGGGACTTGTCCAGGACCGAACTCAGGATTTTGTAGTCGGCGTCGGGGGCTGTGCACGAGGCGATTTCGACGTCGTTCGCGCCGGTCTTCTTCAGGCAGTCGCCGACCTTGGCGTTGTCGATCGTGCGGGTTGCGTCGGAATCCTTTGCGATCAGGCAGAACACGACGCCGGTACCGAGTGAATTGATGCCCTTCTTGGACTTCAGGATGTAGCTGTAGGTTGTCTGGGTGCCCGCGACGTTCTTGCAATCCGCGTCCGGCATGAAACCGGTGGTGGCGATGCGGTCCAGGACGCGGTAGACGGCGGTGCGGTCGGTGCAGGCGGCCTCCTGGACATTGTTGCCGCCGGTGTCGGTGAGGCAGTCGCCCTTCTGGGCGGCGTTCGCGGCGTGGGCGGGGTCGACACCCTTGATGCCCACGCAGATCGAGCCGCTGTCCTTGTCGGTGTAGACGTATTCGGTGCCCGCGACGTCGACGCACTTGTCGTGCTGTTTGCCGGCGCCGGCGCGGTCGAGGACCACGAATCCGGCATCCGATGAAGAGCAGGAGACCCTGTCGAAACCGTCGTCGCCGGCCTTCTTCAGGCAATCGCCCTGTTGGACGGCACTCGCGGAACCGCCGATCAGCCCGCACCCGCTCGTGAGCAATGCCAACAGCAGCGCCGAAACGGCCACCACCCAACGCATTCGGAATCCTCCCCCGATTCAAACCCGTCATTTCCGACGAATCGCCACGCTAGCGTGCTGCGGCGACGACCACCAATCGTCGACCCCGCTCCGCCATGCCGTGCGCGGTGCGGTCCGGTTAATCTGACAGTTCAAAGCGCGAATTCGATGGAATGGCAAGGGGGTTGGGCCGGTGCCCTACGTAACCACCGACGACGGGACCACGGTCCACTACCTGGACACCGAGACCGACGGACCGGCCCTGGTGCTGGGGCACGGGTTCTTCATGGACGGCGAGATGTGGCTGCCGCAGTTGGAGGGGCTGGCCGATCGGTATCGGGTGATCGCGGTGGATGCGCGAGGGCACGGTAGGACCGAGGATGCCGGGAATCCGTTCACCTATTGGGATCTCGCGTGGGATGCGTGGAAGGTCGTCGATGCGCTCGGGCTGGATCGCGTGGTGCTCGGCGGGCTGTCGCAGGGTGGGTTCATCGCGTTGCGGATGGCGTTGCTGCAGCCGGCGCGGACGCGCGGGCTGGTGTTGATCGGCACGACCGCGGCCGCCTACACCGAGCAGGAGCGGGAAGGGTACGAGCGGGTCATCGTCAAGAGCTGGGTGGGCGGTGCGGTGCCGATCGACGACATCGCGTTGCCGATGGCCGCGGTGATGATCGGTGGCGATCGGGACCGGCATCAGCGGCCGTGGGTGGAGAAGTGGCGGGCGAGCGATCGCGGGCGGCTGGCGCAGGCCGCGCGCTGTCTCATCGATCGCGAGGCCATCACGGAATTGCTCGGGGAGATCACCGTGCCCGCGCTGCTGTTGCGTGGCATCGGTGACCAGGCCTTCAACCATGGGCACATGCAAGGGCTCGCAACAGGATTGGGCGGTCCGGCTCGGATGCAGACCATTTCTGCCGATACGGCCACCCATATCTGCAACCTCACCCACCCCGAGCTGGTGAACCCCGAGATCAGGGAATTCCTGGACGGCCTGCCCGCCTGATCAGTCCCCGGCGCCGGCCGGGAACCCGATGACCAGCCAGCCCGACGCCGCCGGAATGAGAGATTCCCGCAGCACGGTCATGGTCGCGGTGTCCGGCGACCAGATCCGGCGGTCACCCTTCGGCCGACGGACATAGACGACACCGGAATCCCAGAGCCGGCGAAATTCTCCGTGACTCGCCGCCAGCTCCCGGACGATCTCGGCGGTGCCCCCGAGTCCGGGTGCGGCCGCATAGTGGTGGCGCATCATGCCCGTCACGACGGTGGCCTCGAGCTGCCAGGTCGGCAATACCAGCTTGGCTCGGGGATCCCCGAACAACCAGTGCGGCATGGTTTTCGCGTCGACCAGCCCCGGCAGCAGTCGCCGATACCAATCGTTCGCGGCGGCCACGCGCCAATCCACCACCCACGCCGCCGGGAGTGACGTCAGCCGGTCGAGCAGCATTGCCACATCCTCGGCCGACGCAGCCTCGTCGAGGGTGACATCGGGTCGTCCCGCCAGCGCCCGCAGATGCGCCCGCTCGTGTTCGTCGTCGCACATCGCGTCGGCGAGGACGGACAGCGCCCGGTCGCCGACGCTGACCTTGTCACCCTGTTCGAGCTTCTGCACGGTGCCGACTCCGATGTGCGCGTGCTGCGCCAATTGCCGCTGTGTCCATCCGCGCCGCAGGCGCAGTCGCTTCACGAACGCTGCGAGCGTCGGCATCTCGACTTCGACCCCATCGCCGAACAGCATCTGTGAACCCTTTGCACCAGTGAGAAATTCGACTCCCCCGCGATGGGGGTAGAGCGCCCGACGCTACCACCGGGTTGGGACAGCCCGTGATATTGCTGGAGCGATCACCGCCTTGAAAGAATCGACCTCCGGCGATGCCCTGGCCGCGCTTCGGAGGGGACGGTCAGGTTTTCGCCTCCCTCGAACCACCGGTGCCAGCACGTCGGCGCGGCGTGGCGCTCTGGAGTGAGCACGAATCGCGCTGCAAGGCCCGGAAATACGTGCCTACTCGAGTGGCGTGGTGGGCCGGCAGGTGCGGTCTTGTGCCGGGAAGGTTCCGTCGCCGAAGTAGCGGTTGGTGGTGTCGAGGATGCAGGTGCTCAAACCCGGGCGCAGCACCATGTGGATCCTGGTGTCGGTCAAGGTGATCAAGCGCGACCCCGACATTTGCTGGTGGAGTGCTACAGCATGTGGGTAGGGCGTCCGGTTGTCGCCGGTGGCCTGCAGGATCAGCGCGGGCACGGCGTTGTCGACCACAGTGGGTGGTTCCAGGGGCGGCGGCCAGAATGCACAGGGTTGAATATTGTTGGCCAGTGCCGCGAAGATCGGCTGGCTCGGGCGGGCCGCCTGGATCGCGTTCCAGTACCAGGCGGGGTCGGCGGGCATCGGTGCGTCCGCACACCAGATCTGCACCATGACCGAATCTTCCTCATGCTTGTCGGCCTCGATCTGCTGGTGCAGCTGCTGGGGTACCTGCGGTGCGCGTCCCTCGGCCGCGTCGGTGATGGCCCGTACCGATGCCGCCAGGGCCTCGTTCAATCGCGCGTCACGCAACATCGTCCACAGCACGTTCGGCAGCAGATGATCATCGAAGCCGAAGCCCTCGACCACGATCGGCGACAGCGATGCGCGGTCGATCAGGTCCTCGACTCCACGACGTACCTCGCTCGCGGAGTCGCCGAGGTGGTACTGCTGGTCACGAGCAGCGACCCAGTCCGCCCAGTCGTCGAAGGCCGCTTCCACCGCCGGCCCCCAGTCCTGCTGCAACCCGAGCCAGTAGCGTCGCGGATCGATGACACTATCGAGCACCATGCGATCGGATCGGTCGGGGAACAACTGGGTGTAGACCGCACCCAGGTACGTTCCGTATGACACGCCGTAATAGCTGATGCGGTCCTCGTTCAGTGCTGCACGGATCACGTCCATGTCGCGGGCGGTATTGCGAGTGCTGAGCTGCCGCATCCAGTCCCGATCACCCACCAGGCAATCGACGGCCAGCTGTGCTTGCAGGACTGTTTCGGCAGCGAATCCGGGGAACCCGATACCGGCCGACCGAATCGAGCTGGCGACCGGCCATCCGCATCGCTGGGACCGCCCGGAACGGGCGACTCCACGCGGGTCGAATCCGATCAGGTCATAGCGGCTCAGCACATCCGGTTCGAGAACATCACCGACGAGATCGAACGCATCGATCCCCGGCGTACCCGGTCCGCCCGAATTGGTCAGCAGCACACCGCGTCGATGTGCCGCGTCGCGTGCCGGGATCCGCGAGACCGCAATGGTGATGCTCGGCCCGTCCGGCCTGCCGTAATCGAGTGGCACCTCGACATCCGTACAGGCCGCGCCCTCCGCCGTCAGGGCCGCATCCTCGCACGTACGCCAGTCGAGATATTGCTGATGAAAGCGCGTCAACGAGTCTGCTGGTTCAGCGACCGCAGCGCCCGAAGCAGAGGCCACCGTGACCGCGAGGACGGCAACGATCACCGTCGCAACAACACTACAGAAATCATTCAGCAAACCTCGAGGGTGACAGCGCTCAGCGGACGCAATCGAGTACGGATCTCCAACACCCACGAGGACCAGACCTTTCAGCAAGTCGAGATCGAATCGCACCGGGAGCCACCGCCAACCACCCAGCCGAGCAGAAATCAGTCCGGGTCAGCCGCAAAACCAGGCGATTCCGGGGAATCCCACGGTATTTTCCGCCTTGGCCACGGATTTCGCGGTGGGTTGGCGGGACCGAGTGTAGCGTCCGATCACGGGGCGGACGGTTATTCGGGCTCGATGCCGAGCAGGCATTCAGCGAACTTCTACATAGCGAATAGCAAACTCGTGGCAGACATTGACGACCAGCGACAGAGGGCAGCAGATCCGGGCCTGTGGTGAGGATGACCCCTCCCTCCGATCAGGAGTCGGCCATGACCAACCCGTTCGCCTACATACCGTCGTCCGACGGCCCGAAATCCGCTGCCCGGCACGACGAACCGTCAACCCCGCCATCACTGCCCGACGCCGGAATCGAGTTCGAGAACGCACAGAACGGTGCAGTGGTGGTCGAGTCCGGTGACGGAGCGGCGATGATCGAAGTGCCGCAATGGTTTGCGCAGCACATCGGTGCGGACAGCCGCACCCTGACGCTGACACCGACCGCAGAAGATATTGCGCAACTGAAGGACGCCTGAACCGGAGGCTCCCACCGAGATGGACCGGGTTCCGGACGTGAGCGCAATCGTTGGAACGGGCGGCCGGTCGCGCATAGGGTAGGGCGGGTGAACCGGAAGCGGAAGACGCGCGGCGACCTTCGAGTAGTGAGTTCGGCGGATGCACCGGCCGAGTGCGAATGCGGCGAGTGCGGCGGCGCCGAGACCGCGAGACAGGACATCCTGCACGCACTCGAGCACTTCATTGATCCGATAGAGGCCGAACTCTTCGGCGGAATGCTGTTGGCGACCACTGGTCTGGCCGGTGATGACCTGGAGGAAGCAGGGATCGGCCCGATACTTCCGGCGATCCTCGACCTGGGCGAGAACGCGTCCGCGGTGCTGGCGGTGCTGGCGTTCCTCGGCACGGGCCGCCTCGGGCGGGAGGCCGCCGCGGAACTCGATCGGTTGCCGGCGAGCGGATCTGCGCCTTGGGTCGAGGAACTGGCCCGCCCGCTGACCGCCCGCGACTTCGTGGCGCTGACGGGTCCCGACGATGAAACCTTCGCACTGGCAGCCTGTTTCGACCGAGCGAACCGATCACACGCGATTGTCATGCTCCTCGAACCGGTCCACTGCGGCGCGGCGGCCACCATCGATCTGATCGACTCTCGACATTTGCCGGGCGCACTCGCTGACATCCGACAGCACGCACGGGAGGCCGGACTCGCCTTCCACGAAACACCGCTCAGCCCAGCCGAATTCCGCTGGCGCGCCGAGGTGGCGCTGGATCGCCGCGTACAACACGACCACGAGGATCTCGACACCGCCGACCTGGCCGACATCATCGACCTGGGCGACGAGGACGCCCCCGGCTACCACATCACGCTTCCACTGTTGGAGGCCCGGCTGCGCACGCTGCCGAAGTCGCCGAAACCGATTCCGGCCCATCCGCAGTCGCCACCAGATGACCTGCTGGACATGCTGCGCCAGTTCACGGCTCCGGCCGGCCGCCCCCTCGGCTCGCCGAGACCCCGCAAGTTGCCGGCCAAGCGCAAGACCCGGGACGGCCGGGCGCCGATCTACCGGCTGCGGGTGGATCTGCGCGGCGCCAAGCCGCCGATCTGGCGACGACTCGAGGTGCCGGGCGACATCCCGCTGAACGAACTGCACGACGTGCTGCAAGCCGCGTTCGAGTGGGACGACGACCATTTGCACGTATTCGAAACCGATTTCGGCGATTTCGGCGAGCCGGACCCCGAGTTGGGTCGTCGCGCCGAGACCAAGGCGACGCTGGAACAGGTCGCCGGCAGCGGCGCGAAGCTGGTCTACACCTACGACTTCGGCGACGACTGGGAGCACACCATTCTCGTCGAACACATCGCCCCCGCCGAAGCCACCGCCGAATACCCGCGCTGCACCGGCGGAAGGCGTGCCGCACCGCCGGAAGACTGCGGCGGAATCTGGGGATACGAGAACCTGCTGGCGACCCTCGCCGACCCGAGCGGCCAGGATCACGAAGATCTGCTGGAATGGCTCGGCCTCGACACCGCCGACGATTTCGACCCGACGCAATTCGACCGGGACGCCGTCAACTCGGCATTGGCGCGAATGCGCGGCGAGCGGACCACACGCAGGCGTCGGTAGGTTCGATGCCGAAAAGGCCTGTGCCTGCACGGCATTCAGCCGGGCGGGGGTTGCGCCACGTTGATGACGCGGCGCTGCCCTGCCCGCTTCGCGGGCGCGGCCAGCGGGACCGAGGAACGTGCGCAGATCGATGCCGCCTTCGGTAGGGAGCGATTGGATGACTGAATCAGGGTCGATCGATCTGATCGACGTCGGTCACTCACAGATATGGGCGCATTCCCCCGATGCGGCCGGGTTGACGTAAAAATATGCACAAGGTGCCCATGCGGGCTCTCAGGGAATCGAACCGGGGGTTGAAATCCACTGTGTTGCTTGACCGGTCACGCCGGCCACCGTCTCGAAGTCGTGGTCGTAGTGGAGAACGGTCAGCTTGTTGGCTGCGGCCGTGGCGGCGATGACGAGGTCAGGAAGTCCGGCGCTACGGTGGTATCCGTGCTCCGTGAGCAGTTGCTGCGTCCGATGGGCCCGCACCCAGACGTCATCGGGCGTGACCGCCCAGCCGAACAATCCATCGAAGAGGTCCTTCTTGCGGAGGCGATCCGCCAGAGATCGAGCTCCGTACAACAATTCGAGCTCGACGGCATCGCAGATTGCGATCAGCCCTGCGCTGAGCGGTTCCTCCCATGCCTTGCGAATCGAGGGATTGAGAAGCAAACGACCAGCGGCTGACGTATCGATCAAGTACTCGATCATCGACGGTACCCCCGCTTGTCGAGCAGGTAGTCGAAGTCACCTCGCTCGGCCATCTCGACTAGCTCCGCCAGCGCCTTGGCGCGCTTGATTCGCTTCGCGACTTCGATGAGTGCCGCGTTCACGGTGTCCTTCTTCGTGGATGTGCCCAGGAGACGCTGAGCTTCCGCGAGCGCCTCGTCGTCGACGTCGATAAGGAGTTTGGACATTGGATACCCTCGCTTATATATGCGATAGCTGACTCAAATATAACCGATATCGCCCTCGTAATGCCGGATACCTCGAAGTCAGGTGAGCGCGAAGCACGCCGAAGGCCCCCACCGGGACGGATCTCGGTGGGGGCCTTCGGGTTTGGTGGTACTAGCTCACCAGGACGACTTGTGGACGCCCGGGAGTTCGCCGCGGTGGGCCATCTCGCGCAGGCAGACACGGCACAGGCCGAACTTGCGGTAGACGGCGTGCGGGCGGCCGCAGCGCTGGCAGCGGGTGTAGGCGCGCACCGCGAACTTCGGCTTGGCGTTGGCCTTGTTGATCAGAGCCTTCTTAGCCATGGATCAGTTCTCCTTGAACGGGAAGCCGAGGTGCTTGAGCAGGGCCCGGCCTTCTTCGTTGTTGGTGGCGGTGGTCACCACGGTGATGTCCATACCACGCGGACGGTCGATCTTGTCGACGTCGATCTCGTGGAACATGGACTGCTCGGAGAGACCGAAGGTGTAGTTGCCGTTGCCGTCGAACTGCTTCGGCGACAGACCGCGGAAGTCGCGGATACGCGGCAGCGCGATGGAGATCAGACGGTCCAGGAACTCCCACATCCGGTCGCCGCGCAGGGTGACCTTCGCGCCGATCGGCATGCCCTCACGCAGCTTGAACTGGGCGATGGACTTGGTGGCCTTGCGGATCTCGGGCTTCTGGCCGGTGATCAGGGTGAGGTCGGCGACCGCACCGTTGATCAGCTTGGCGTCACGGGCGGCGTCGCCGACACCCATGTTGACGACGACCTTCACCACGCCCGGGATCTGCATCACGTTGGCGTAGTTGAACTCGTTGTTCAGGGCCGGCTTGATTTCCTCGCGGTAGCGGGTCTTCAGGCGCGGCTGCACCTTGTTCTCAGTAGAAGTCATCTCAGATGTCCTTCCCGTTGCGACGGGAGATGCGGACCCGCTTGCCGTTCTCATCGGTGCGGTAGCCCACGCGGGTCGGCTTGCCGTCGGAGTCGACGACCATCACGTTGGAGGCCTGGATCGGCGCTTCCTGGGTGACGATGCCGCCCGAGCTGGCGCCACGCTGGTTCGCGGAGTTCGCGACGTGCTTCTTGATGCGGTTCACGCCCTCGACGAGGACCTTGCCGGTCGCCGGGTAGGCCTGGATGACCTTGCCCTTGGCGCCCTTGTCCTTGCCCGAGACCACGATGACCGTGTCGCCCTTGTGCACCTTCATGGTTACAGCACCTCCGGGGCCAGCGAGACGATCTTCATGAAGCGCTTCTCACGCAGCTCACGGCCGACCGGGCCGAAGATGCGGGTGCCACGCGGATCGTTGTCCGCCTTGATCAGCACCGCGGCGTTCTCGTCGAACTTGATGTACGAGCCATCCGGGCGACGACGCTCCTTGACGGTGCGCACGACGACGGCCTTGACGACCTCGCCCTTCTTGACGTTGCCGCCGGGGATGGCGTCCTTGACAGTGGCGACGATGATGTCACCGATGCCGGCATAGCGACGCGACGAACCACCGAGAACGCGGATGCAGAGGATCTCCTTGGCACCCGTGTTGTCGGCGACGCGCAGTCGCGACTCCTGCTGAATCACTTCAGCTCCTCCTAGACCTGGACGATATGCACGCCGGATTGCCGACCCGACGGGCATGGTCAGTTGCCCTTCAGCTGAGCCAATGGCCCGCTCCGCAGGTACGCGGGGCAGCGCCTGCCAGCGGTTTTTCACCGAACAGGAGAACAACCACTGTGGGTTCGCGGCCGAAGTGCGGGCATAGCTCCCGCAGGCAACCGGAACAGTTTAGCGAAGACCCTGTTCAGGGTGAAATCGGGGGCAAACCCCGGAGGAAGGCCGGGCGGGACACCCGGCTCGGCGCGGGATTCAGGTCTTCCTCAGTCGGGTCAACTAGCGTCGGCGCGAGCAACGTCCGAGCCATTCCGATTATCCGGTAGAGGAGATTCGCGTTGTCCGAGCGCCCCATCGCTCTCGACCGCCGCACGTTCCTGATCGCCCTGGGCCTGGCGCCCGCGGTGGCCGTATTGCCCGCCTGCTCCCCGGACTCCCAGACGTCGAAACAGCCGACGGGCCCTGATATGTCCGGGTCGGATCCGGCGGTGCGGCCGCAGGACGATCTGTACCGGTTCGTCAACGGGAAGTGGCTGAAGGAGTATCAGCTGCCGCCGGACAAGTCGTCGTTCGGGACCTTCAACGAGGTGCAGGAGCGGGTCCAGGAGCAGCTGAAGGCGATCATCGAGGGGATCCGCGATCCCAAGGCCGGCTCGGACGAGCAGAAGATCCGTGACCTCTACGACGCGCGGATGAACCTGGACGAGATCGAGACGCTCGGCATGACGCCGCTGCAGGATCTGTTCGATCAGATCGACAAGGCCGCGACCAAGCCGGATCTCGCTCATGTGATGGGCGGATTGACCAGCGTGGGTCTCATCGGCCTGAACGTGGGCCCGGACCCGAAGAACTCCAATGCCTATCTCCCCTCGATCGGGCAGTCCGGGCTCGGCATGGGCGAGCAGTACTACCGCAAGCCCGAATACGCCGCCCGGCTCGCGGCGTACCGGACGTTCATGCAGCGCCTCGCCGCCGGAGCCGGGTTCCCGGACCCGACCGCGATGGCCGACCGGGTGGTGGACCTGGAGACCCGAATCGCCGGATTCCATTGGGACAACGTCAGAACCCGCGATACCGACGCGACCTACAACCTGATGGCCTGGACCGCGCTGACGGCGCTGGGACCGCAATTCGACTGGGACCCTTGGCTTTCGGGTAGCACCGACCGGCCGACGAGCATGTTCGGCATGATCGATGTGGGTGAGCCGTCGTTCGTGACCGGCGCGGGGCAGCTGTGGGCCGAGGTCGACCTCGCCGCCTGGCGCGAGTACCTGAAGCTGAGCCTGGTGCGTGCGTACGCGCCCTATCTTCCCAAGGCGATCGCCGACGCCAATTTCGATTTCACCGGCAAGGTGGTCCAGGGGCTGCGGGAACAGCCGGAGCAGTGGCGGCGGGCCGTGGAAACGGTCAACAGCGTCGTGGGCGACGCGCTCGGAAAGCAGTACGTGGACAAGCATTTCCCGGCCGAGGCCAAGAAGCGGGCGCTCGAGATGGTCGACGATCTGCGCGCGGCGTACCGGGAGAACTTCCAGAATTCGACGTGGATGTCGCCACCCACCCGGGACGCGGCCATCGCGAAACTCGGGAAGATCAACGCCAAGATCGGCTACCCGGACAAGTGGGAGGATTACTCCAAACTCACGGTCACGAGGGGCAGGCTGGTCGAATCCCTGCGCGCCTCGGACGTTTTCGAGGCGAAGCGGATGTTCGATCGGCTGGGGACGCCGGTGGACAAGGCGGAATGGGCCATGCCGCCGCAGACGGTGAATGCCTACTACAACCCCAGCGGCAATGAAATCGTGTTCCCCGCGGCCTTTCTGCAGCCGCCGTTCTTCGATCCGGATGCCCAGCCCGCGGTGAACTACGGTGCGGGCGGTGCGGTGATCGGTCACGAGATCGGCCACGGGTTCGACGATCAGGGCTCCAAGTACGACGGGGACGGCAATCTGAAGGATTGGTGGACACCGGAGGACAAGGCGGCCTTCCAAGCCAAGACCAACCAGCTCATCGCGCAGTACAACGCGCTGGTGCCGCAGGGCCTACCGCCCGATCAGCACGTCAACGGCGAGCTCACGGTCGGCGAGAATCTGGCGGATCTGCGCGGGCTCGAGATCTCCCTGTCGGCCTATCGGATGGCCGAGAAGCGCAAGGGGACAGATACTCCCGACTACAAGCCGATGTTCGAATCCTGGGGCCGGACCTGGCGCACCAAGATGACCACCGAGGCGCTGCAGAGTCAGATCGCGTCCGATCCGCACTCCCCTGCCGAGTTCCGGTGCAATCAGGTGGTACGGAATCTGGGCGAGTTCTACAGCACCTTCCACGTGAAGGACAGCGACAAGGAATACCTGCCGCCGGACCAGCGCGTCACCCTCTGAGAACACGACAACCCGCGTGAGGCCGCCGACCCCGGTAGCCTCGCGTCGGTATCGCAGCTTCGGGGAGAGGTAGTGCCTGTGAGTTCGTCGGATCGTCCGGCCGGTATGGACCGTCGTCGTTTTCTGATCGCGCTCGGTCTCGCGCCGGCCGTCGCCACGCTGGCGGCGTGCGGCAGCGATACGAAGAACACGGTCACCTCGACCCAGCTCACCGGCCCCGACATGTCCGGGTCGGATGCGGCGGTACGTCCGCAGGACGACCTGTACCGGTTCGTCAACGGCAAGTGGCTGCAGGAGTATCAGCTGCCGGCGGACAAGGTGTCGTTCGGGACCTTCGACGATGTCGCGGATCGGGTCGAGGGCCAGCTGCGCGAGATCATCGAGGGCATCAAGGATCCCAAGGCCGACACACCCGAGCAGCAGATCCGCGATCTGTACGACGCCCGGATGGATGTCGACACCATCGAGAAGCTGGGCCTCGCGCCGCTCGCCGACCTGTTCGCCGACATCGACAAGGCGGCGGGCAAGCCGGAGCTGGCCAAGGTGATGGGCGCGCTGCCGATCGGCGGGCTGATCGGGCTGGGCGTCTCGGTGGACCGGAAGAACTCCAGTGCGTACATCGCCTCGGTCGGTCAGTCCGGAATCGGCTTGAGCGAGCAGTACTACCGCAAGCCCGAATACGCCGACAAGCTGGCCGGATACAAGACCTACCTGGAGAAGATCGCGACCGGCGCCGGATTCCCGGATCCGGTGGCCATGGCGGACCGGGTACTGGATCTGGAGACGCGGATCGCGGCCGGATTCTGGGACAACATCAAACTTCACGACACCAAGGCCAGCTACAACAAGATGTCGTGGACCGACATGGTGGCGCTGGCGCCGCAATTCGATTGGGACCCCTGGCTTTCCGGGAACACCGATCGGCCCAAGAGCCTGTTCGCGACGGTGATCGTGGGCGAGCCGTCGTTCCTCACCACGGCCGGGCAGCTGTGGCACGACGTCGATATCGCGGTGTGGCGGGACTACTTGAAGCTGGCGGTGGTGCGGGAGTTCGCGCGTTTCCTGCCGAGGACGCTCTCCGACGCCAACTTCGCATTCTTCGGCACCGTGATGAGCGGGCAGCAGCAGCGGCCGGATCTGTGGAAGTCGGCGGTCGGCACCGTCGACAGCACGGTGGGCGAGCAGCTCGGAAAGCTGTACGTGGCCAAGCATTTCCCGCCCGAGGCCAAGAACCGGGCGATGGACATGGTGGCCGACCTGGTCGCGGCCTACAAGGACAACTTCACCAATTCGACGTGGATGTCGCAGCCCACCCGGGACGCCGCGCTGGTCAAGCTGGGCAAGATGGGTGTGAAGATCGGCTATCCGGACAAGTGGGAGGACTACACCGGGCTGAAGATCACCCGCGGCCAGCTCGTCCAATCCCTGCGCGCCGCCAATGTTTTCGGCGCGAAGAAGATGTTCGACAAGCTGGACAAGCCGGTCGACAAGACTGAATGGGGTATGACGCCACAGACGGTGAACGCCTACTACCAGCCGGTCAACAATGAAATCGTGTTCCCCGCAGCCTTTTTGCAGCCCCCATTCTTCGACCCGAAGGCCGAGGCGGCGGTCAACTACGGCGCGGGCGGCGCGGTCATCGGTCACGAGATCGGCCACGGCTTCGACGATCAGGGCTCCAAGTACGACGCCGACGGCAACCTGAAGGACTGGTGGACCGCCGAGGATCGGGCCAAGTTCGACGACCGCACCAAGAAGCTCGTCGACCAGTACAACGGCCTGGTCCCCGAGGGCCTCGACCCCGCCCACCACGTCGACGGCACCCTCACCCTCAGCGAGAACGTGGCCGACAACCGCGGCCTGCAGATGGCTTTCGCCGCCTACCGCATCAACCAGAAGCGCGCCGGCGTCGAGAATCCCGACTATCAGCCCATGCTCGAATCCTGGGGCCGCAACTGGCGGGCCAAGCAGACCCCGCAGTACACCGAGAATCTGCTCGCCAACGACCCCCACTCCCCCGACGAGTTCCGCGCCAACCAGGTGCTCCGCAACCAGGCCGAGTACCACGCGGCCTTCGCCACCAAGGATGGCGACAAACTTTTCCTGGCCGAGGACCAGCGCGTCACCTTCTGACGCACCCTGATCGCGGCGGGATCCGGCGGTTCAGGCCGGATCCAGCAGTTCCCGGGGTGCGGCCAGCCGCCAGGAGTCGGTCACGATGGCCGTCAGTTCATCGTGGTCGTCCAGGGCCCCGAGTCGCACCCGCACCCACGCGTTCCCGGCCTCGTGCGGGGCGATCCAGAATTTCTCCGGCTCGGCCTGCACCAGTTCGTCCCGATCGACGATGGGACACCGGACCGCCATGGAGGTCTCGTTCTCGGGCAGGGTCAGGAACAGCTTCCCGGCCACCCGGAACGTGGGCATCTGCCATTCGAACTGTTCGGTGGTGCGCGCCAGCGCAAGCGCCACCGCCCGCACCTGATCCCCGGTCGCCGTCATGATCTCGATGCTCCCAGCCGGGTACGACAACTGGGTCAACTACCGAGCAGATACACCTTTTCCGGGGTCACCGAGATCTCGAAAGGTCGCTCCACGACGAGGAGTTCGTCGCCGGTGACACATGGCCCGTCGACGTAGTGCCCGTTCTCGAGATTGAGCACCTGGATGCTGAAGACGGGCCGGAAATCCACAATCCAGTATTGCGGAATCCCGGCGGCGGCATACTCCAGTCGCTTGACCTTCCGGTCATGCCCTTCGCTCCCGCTGCGCCGCGAAACGACTTCCGCGACCAGGTACAGATCGGAAGGATCCAAGTAGAGCGCGTCCGCGTCGGCCAGCTCGCGTTCGGCTGCGCCCTCGAGGATGAAGACATCGGGCTTTCGGATGGCAGTGGGGAATCGGAACTCGTATTCACCACCATCGACGAAGACGTCGGCGCCTGCCCGCTCGGCCGCATCCTCGAAGAGCCGACGCAGCCCCCGACCCATCCGATTGTGACGCCCCGACGGCGACATCTTTTCGATCAACCACCCGTTCCACAGCTCGTAGCCCTTGCCTTCCTCAGGACTGTTGTGCAGATCGTCCGGAGTGTATGGGCCGTGACCGAACGGGGTGCCGTAATCGAGTGCAGCGCTCACAGCTCCTCCTGGGTGTCGCAAGCTGTGTATCTACGTCTGGTGATCCTTGTCCCGGCTCGGAGAGAGATCTCTCGGTTCCTCTCGGCGAGACAGGTGCCAGCATAGCTAGACACCGGACGGGCCCGGTGTCAATCAGTCGTGCGCGGCCTATCCCCGGGGGTGCCGAGGATCATGCTGCCCACATTGCATTCCTCCAGTTCGTCGGCACCGGTGGCGGCGGTGAAGGCGGCGGTGTCGGAGAAGCCCTGGGCGACCGCGCCGAGGCGCATGGCGGTGGCGGTGAGGTAGAGGGTCTGCATGAGGACGCCGACGTGTTTGAGGATATTGGCGTAGGCGACCGACTCGTAGGACCACATGACGCGGCCCGCCCGGGCCGAGATCAACAGCAGCAGTTGGGGTTCCGCGCCATTGGCGAGGGTGGCGGTGGTGGTGCGCAGGAGTCGCTGGACCGCGATGGAATCGGCGGGGGCGACCGGGCGCAGGGCGTGCTCGAAGGAGTCGTAGTGGTACATGCCCGCGGCCAGGCCCTCGACCGTTCGGACCACGGGGTAGAGCTCGAGTTCGTGCACGCTGCCGCCGGAAGGATAAGGGCGGGAAGGGAGTTCGGCACCATCCGGGGTGGTCTCGACCGACCGGGTGCGGGCGCTGCGGTAGAGCAGTTCGGCCAGCTGGGTGCGGGTGATCGGCCGGGCGTCGTCGAAGGAACGGCAGGAGCGGCGGTCCTCGAGGACGGCGGTGAGCGCCGGGTCCGTGGCGCGGAGGGTGCCGAGATCCGGCGCGGGAAGGGCGATCGGGGCGCCGGGATAGGCCGGACGATGCGCCGGGCGTTGCGGGAATTCGTCTTTCGCCCATGCCGTGGGGCCGAAGTTGTCCCAGGTGACGGTGCGGGAACCGAGGGTGCTGCGCCGGTGGAACCAGAGGTCGGGGGCGCTCCAGCTGCGGGTGGTGAAGTCGAGGTCCTCGGCGGCGGGGTCGGCGGTGAAGCCGCCCCAGCGCAGGTCTGCGGCGATGCGGGCCGAAAGGGACTCGGGCAGGCCGAGTTCGGTGGGATCGGCGCCCGCGGCGAGGGCCAGCAGGCGGGGGTCGTGGACGCGGAGGTCGCACCACGAGGTGGGGTGTTCCAGCACCAGGCCGTCCGGATCACGGTGGATGACAGTGAATTTCGACAGGACCGCGCGCGGCCCGTCGCCCGTGCTCGGACGTGCGGGCGGGGTGGTGAAGGGGCGCAGGGTGTAGAGGTCCCGGTCGCCGTCGCGGACGGTGACCTCCAGCCAGCCCGCCCCGGCCAGCCGGTCGAGAAGGGTTGTCACCGAGTCGGATTCGGCCGCGAGCGCGCTCGTCGTCGCCGGACCCTGATTGAGGGTCTTCAGCGCCTGGCTCTGGGCCGGGGTGAGCCCGGCCAGCTTCTCGTTGTGCGGCGGGTTCAACAGGACCGCGGCGCCGGGGACGGTCAGGCAGGTGACGCCGGGGCGGAGGGCGTAGCGGGTGTCGTCGGTGCGGATCATTTGGCGGCGTTGGCGAGAGCCGGTTCGAGCTTGTCGAGCAGGTAGGGCAGGGCCAGCGGGGTGGGCTGGTTGATGGCGCTGATCTCCTGGACCGTGAGGAAGACCGCGGAGTTCTTCTCGACCGAGGGCAGCGCGCCGAATCCCGGCAGGCCGCGGTACTTCTCGTCCATGCCGGGCGAGTAGCCGGCCAGCAGCAGATCGGAGTCGAGTTCGTCGAGGCGTTCGGGCGAGAGGGCCAGGCGGCCGCCGGAGCCGCCCTGGTCCACCAGGTGCTGCGGGATGGTCATGCCGAGCTGGGTGAACAGGCGGCTGGACCCGTCCCCGGGGTCGGTGAGGACCATGAGCTGCGACGGCCCGGCCAGCCAGGAGCTGATGAAGGTCTTGTTCCTCAGGCCCGGATTGCGTTGCGCGATACCGTCGATGCGGCCGTTCAGGTCGGCGATGAGCTTGCCGGCGGCGTCGGTCTTGTGCAGCACCTGGCCGAGTGCGCGCACCTGGTCGGTCCAGGGCGTGACGGACTCCTTGGTGAGCCCGGGCAGGGTGGGCGCGACCTTGGACAGGTCGCCGTAGGTCTTGGCGTCGGCGATGAACGGGTCGGCCAGGATCAGGTCCGGGTTCAGCGCGGCCACCTGTTCGGCGAGGTTGCCGGTGGTCTGCAGCGCGGTGGACTGCGCCAGCGCGGCCGGCTCCCACGGCGGTGCACCCTTGCTGAGCACCGCAATGTTGTCGATGTAGCCGACCGGCGTGACGCCGAGCGCCTGCGCGGCGTCGAGCCACTGATTGCCCAGCGCCACGACGCGGGCCGGGGTCCCGTTCACGGTGGTCTGGCCGAGCGCATGGGCGATGGTGACCGGTTCCCCGCCGCCCGCGGCGGAGTCGCCGGACTTCGATCCGCAGGCCGCGAGCCCGAGGGCAAGCAGGCTCACCACGGCCGCAATGGCGCCTCGCGCGGTGATCGATCGCCCGCTACGCGCGGTGAACGCCGACTTCATCGTGACTCTCCTGTCTGCCGATACCCAGCGGTTGGGCGCGAGCAGTAGGTGAGCCTAGCCTAATTTTTCCACCAGGCGGGGAGCGTTGTCGCCGATTCGATCCCCTAAGAGGTGGCCGATCGTGCCCTCGATCGATTAGGTTAGGGTTGCATAAGTTAAAATCCGGGGGTTTGGAACGATGGAGCGAGCGGTGCCGGAAATCTTGTCCGCGGTCGAACGTCATCGGCTCGTGGACGAATGGGCCAATGGCGTCGAACTGTACGACGTGCCGTCGGTCCCCATGCTCATCGAGTGCGGTCGCCGCGTGCCCTCCCTGCGGACCGCCGTGCGCTGCGGCGATCACATTCTCACCTATGCCGAACTCTTCGAACGCCTCGACGGCGGCGTGACCGGGACCGCCGGGCCCACGCTCGACGATCTCGCCCGCGTGCTGTGCGATATCGCCGCAGCCGCCGAGCTCGGCGCGGTACTGGCCGAACTGGGGCCGCACGGCACCGGCATGAAGCCGGTCGCGGTGGCCGCGGCCGCCGACGATCGCCGCGCGGTTGCCGCGGATCAGCGCTCCTGCCCGATCGACCGGGCCTACGGCTCGCCGGATGTGCGGTTGCTGGCCACCCGCTGGGATACCACCGCCGCGGCGGTGGAACTGCTGGCCACGCTGGCCGACGGCGCGACCCTGGTGCTGTCCACCGCCGTCCAGCGCACGGACGCGGCCGCCCTGGCCGAGCTGATCGCCCTGACCGCCTCGACCCATGTGGTGGCCGACGCCGGGACTCTCGCGAACCTGGCCTTCCTGCCCTCCCCCGCGCTGCCGACCGTGCGCCGCTGGGATGTGTTCGGAAACGACTGCCCGGCAGCCCTTTCCGCCCTGCTGCGCGAACTCGCCCCCGGGTCGTGCGCCGGATTCGCCTACACCACTCCGGAGTACGCGGGCGTCGCGGCGCGCGGACCGCTGGACGGCTCCGGCCGGGTGCGGCCGATTCCGGGCGCGCGGCTGCTGGTGCTGGACGAATCGCTGCGGCTGGTGCCGCCGGGACGCTCCGGCCGGGTGTACGTGGGTGGTTCCGCACTGGCGCTGGAATTGGACGGTGCCGCCGAGGGTTTCGTGGACGACCCCTTCGTGCCGGGCGGCCGGCTGGTGCACACCGACACGCACGGCGGCTGGACCGCCGATGGCTGGCTGCTGCTGGATATGATCGAATCCGTTTCTCCCGCAGCGCCTTCGGCGACCGAGCCGATCCCCGCGCCGGGTCGGGACGACGCCTCCGGCTACGCCGCCGCCTGACCGCCCAGCTCGTATCCTCGGCCGACCGCGCGGCTTCTCCTGCGGTGGGCTGATCGGCGAACTTCTCCCGCGGTACCGGCCGCCGCCACTCTCCTGCGGCGGACGGCCCCTACCGCCTGGTGGTCAGGACAGGGCGACTGCCAGGGCAGCCAGGCTGCGCTGCCAGAGTTCGATCAGATGATGGGCTTCCGCTTCGCTGAACAGGGTTTCGCTCCAGCGCCAATTGGTGGTGAGCTGCGGGCCCTCCGGGGCCGAGCCGATGCCCGCGATGACATCCAGTGCGTAGCGCAGGGGTAGGTCGGGTTCCGGGTCCAGGGGCAGTGCCTCGTTGAGCGGGCCGGTGAGCAGGGACCAGGATCGGGTGTCGTGGCCGCCGAGGTCGACTCGGCCGAGGTAGTTGAACTCGATCTGGGGGTGCCGCGCGGTGGCCAGCTCCGGGACGCGGGTGGTGTAGCGGAGCAGGCCGTAGTCCAAGCCCTGGTTGGGGGTGGCGGACAGGTGCGCGGTCACCGACTCCAGGAGGGCACGGGCCGCGGCCGGATCCTGTTCCGCCCGTTCGGCATCCACGGTCCGGCCCGCACCGAGGCGGATCGGGAACACGGTGGTGAACCAGCCGAGGGTGTTGCTGGTGTCGGTGCCGAGCAGGTCGTCGGCGCGGCCGTGGCCCTCCAGGGCGAGGAGGGCGCCGTGGGCGGGATCCTGGGCGCGCTCGCGCCGCCAGCTCGCCAGGGTGATGGTGAGGGCGGTGAGGAGCAGTTCGCGCACACCCTCGTCGCGGGTGAGCGTGGCGAGCAGGCGGGCGGTGACCTCGACCGGGGTCAGCGCGGTGGCGACGCGCAGAGAGGACCAGGTGTCGGTGTGCGGGTACGGGATGCGGCGGCCGATGGCGGGGTCGGGTGCAGCGAGCTGGTCGCGCCAATAGTCATGCTGCGCGCGGACTTCCGCGGACCCGGCCCGCTCCGCCATGCGGCGCGAGAATTCGCGGTACGAGGTGGATTCGGGGAGGGCGGCGCCCTCGTTCAGGGCGGCGATGAGCAGGTGCCAGGAGACCACGTCCACCGCCAGGTGGTGGATGGCGAGCAGCAGGACATTGCCGCGCTCGATGCCGGAGAACCAGACGGCCCGCACCATATCGCCGGTACGCGGGTCGATCTGGTCCATGACCGTCCGGGCGGCGGCGTGGACGGCGGCGGTGTCGGCGGGATCGGCTGTGTGCGTGAGGATATCGGCCGCGCGGACGGTGCCCGGCGCGGCGGTGACCAGCCGCGGGCCGTCGTCGGTGTCGACGAGGCGCGCGCGCAGAGTGTCGTAGCCGTCGAGGACGGCCTGCAGCGATGCCTCGACGGTGTCGCGGTCGATGCCCTCGGGCAGCCGGAGCAGCGCGGTCTGGGTGAAACGGCGGTAGTTACCGTACTCGTTCATCCACGAGACGACCGGAAGCGGCTGCACCGCACCGTGATCCGCAACGGGCATGGGGTTGGTCGAGTCCGCGGCGTCGAGGGCGGCGGCGAGTTCGCGCAGGGTCGGGGTGGCCAGGACCATGCGCGGGGTGAGGGTGAGGCCGCGGCGGCGGGCCTTGTTGACCAGGGAGATGGCGACGATGCTGTCCACGCCGAGGGCGAAGAAGTCGTCGTCGAGGCCGGGGGTGCGGCCGCCGAAGAGTTCGGCGAGGACCTCGGCGAGTTCCTTCTCGGTGGCGGTGCTGGGCGCGGCGCCCGATCCGGTATCGGCGAGGGCCGCTTCGGCGAGCCGCGTCAGCTCGGGGCCGTCGAGTTTGCCGTTGGCGTTCACCGGCAGCCGCGGCAGGGCGAGCACGCGGGCCGGAATCATGTAGGCGGGCAGGCGTTCCGCGAGCGCGGCGCGGGCGCGCGCGGGGTCGACGGGCTCGCCCCGCTCCCCCACGGCGAAACCGACCAGACTCGCCCCGCCCGCGCGGCGTACCACGGTGACGGCGGCGGTGTCCACGCCGGGCAGTCGCCGCAGGGCGGTCTCGATCTCGCCGATCTCGACGCGGTAGCCGCGCACCTTCACCTGCGCGTCGGCGCGGCCCAGGTAGCCGAAGCCGCCGTGGGGCAGGCGGCGAACCAGATCGCCGGTGCGGTACATGCGGCGGCCGGGCCGGAAGGGGTCGGCGACGAAACGGTCGGATGTGGTTGCGGCACGGCCGATATAGCCGCGAGCCAGCTGCGGCCCGGACAGGTACAGCTCGCCTACGACGCCGCCGGGTACCGGGCGCAGCCTGGAATCCAGGACATAGCCGGACATTCCGGCGTTCGGCGTGCCTATGGTCGGGATGTCGAAGTCCGCGACCGGGGCCACCACGGCCTCGACGGTGGTCTCGGTGGGTCCGTAGCAGTTGTAGACCGCGGTGCCGGACCGGCCTTCGGACGGGGCCAGCGCGCGCAGCCGCGCCCACAGCGCGGCGTCGATGGCCTCACCGCCCAGCGCCAGCACGGGCAGCTCGCGGTCCACCAGTCCGGCGGCGTTGAGCTGCGCGAACATCGACGGGGTGGTGTCGATCAAGTCGATGTCGTGGGCGATCATGCCCGCGCACAAGCGCTGCGCGTCACGCATTTCCGTGGCGTCGAACAGGTGGATTGTCTGCCCCGCGAGCAGGCCCACCATGGGCTGCCAGGAGGCGTCGAAGCTCAGCGACCAGGCGTGCGCGATGCGCAGTGGCCGGCCCAGGCGGGCCGTGGCGGGCCGATAGACCCGGTCGCGGTGGTCGGCGAAGTACGCCGTGAGCGCGGCGTTGGTCCCGGCGACGCCCTTGGGTTCGCCCGTCGAGCCGGAGGTGAAGATGAGGTACGCGAGCTGGTCCGGGTGGCGGACGACGCGCGGGAGTACGACGGGGACGGCCGAGGGATGTTCGGCGACAAGGGAATCGCCGAGGAGCAGCACCGGCACCCACTGCTTGCCGACGGCTACGACATCTGCGCCGGACTGCAGGGAACCGGCGGTTTCGAGCAGGTCGCGGGTGGTCTCGTCGGCGACCACCAGCGTCGGTCGCGCCTGCCGGAGGATCGACTCGATGCGTGCGGCGGGCAGCGTGATATCCACCGGCACATAGGCTCCGCCCGCAGCGAAGGCCGCCAGCACTCCGACAATCGATCGCACGGTACGCGGAAGCGCCAGTGCTACAACAGTTTCCGGGACGACACCCTGTGCGGCGAACTCGGCGCCGAGCCGGACCGCCGCGTCATGCAGGGCGCGGTAGGTATACCGGGAGCCGGAGCTGTCCTGGAGTGCAACGGCTTCCGGCGCGGCGGCCACCTGTCGCTCGAACAATTCCCAGACCGAGGCGGCGCCGGCGACCGCGGTCGTGGAACCTTCTGCCATCGCGGCGGGTGGGAAGGGGCTGATCGGCGCTGCGGACATCTCCTGCTCGGACGCGGTGAGCACGCTGAGCGAATCGGTTGTGGCCGTGCCGGTTTCCGGTAGTTGCCGCAACAGCGCGAGTAGCCGCTCGCCCAGCTCTGCGGCCGGGAAGTAGGGCAGCGCGGCGGGCATCACCTCGAGCTGGACCAGCAGCTCGTCGCCGCTCATGTGCGCGACCACCGTGAGCGGGTAGTGCGCGAGGCTTTCCATCTCGATCGGACGGAAGCGGGCGCCGTCCGGGGCGGTGACGGTGCGGATGGCGTCGTCGATGGGGGCGTTCTCGAAGACGAACAGCGTGTCGAAGAGGGTGCCGTGCCCCGCGGCGCGCTGCACGGTCGAGAGGCTCAGGAAGCCGATGTCACGCATGGCGGCGCACTCGCGCTGCAGGCGGGCGCACTGGTCGGCGATCGAGGTGCCGGAGTCCAGTTGGTGGGCGACGGGCACGGTGTTGATGAACAACCCGACCATGCCCTCCACGCCCGGAACCTGGTCGGGCCGACCGGAGATGGTGGTGCCGTACACGATGTCGCGGCGATCGGTGAGCCGCCCGAGCAGCACCGTCCAGGCGAACTGCACGGCGGTGTTGAGGGTCAGCCCGTGCGCACCGGCCCAGGTACGGACCCGGTCGGTGTCGGCAGCGGACAACAGCAGGCGGGTCTTCTCCGGCACGGTGTTCGAGCCGACCGGCGCGCCGTCCGCCAGCATGAGCGGACCGCTCACCCCCGCGAGGTAGTCGACCCAGCGCTGGGTGACGGCGGCGGTGTCCTGGGCGCCCAGCCACGCGATGTAGTCGCGGTAGGGACGCGGTTTCGGCAGTGCCGCAACGGATCCGCCGGACCGGTAGACGGCGAGCAGTTCGGTGAAGAACACCGCCACCGCCCAGCCGTCCATCAGGATGTGGTGGGCGGTGAGGATCATGCGCCGGCTGCCGGTGTCCGGCACGGTGAGCAGCAGGATGCGCAGGGCCGGGCCGCGGCTCAGGTCGAACGGCGCGTGTCGTTCGGCCGCGGCGATGGTGTCGAATTCCGCCGGCCGCGCCTGCTTTTCGATCCAGGGCAGTTCGGCCCGGGCGGGCACGATCTGCACCGGCCACGGCACGTTCTCGTCCCAGAAGGCCGCGCGCAGGTTGGGATGCCGGTCCAGCATGGCCTGCGCGCTGCGCCGCAGCAGCTCGCTGTCCAGCGGTCCGTCGATGTCCACCACGAACTGCATGGTGTACAGGTCGAGGCCGTCGCCGCTGAGCCGCGACAGCGAGAACAGCCCCTCCTGCAGCGGGCTCAGTGCCAGCACGTCCTCGATCTGCGGTGGCGCGGTGCGGCTTCCGGTGGTCATCGGGCCTGCCAGGACGAGGTGAGGGCGGCGAGGGCGGCGGCGTCGAGGCCGGAGGCGCTCATGGGGGCGGATTCCTCCGGTGGGTTCGACTCCGCTTGCGCGGCAGCGGGTTCGGCGGCGTCGACCGCGGCGGCGAGTTCGGCGATGGTGAGGTGCTCGAATACCAGCTGCGGGCTGAGCGGCAGGCCGAGCGCGGTGGCGCGGGCCGACCACTGGATGGAGATGACGCTGTCGCCGCCGAGGGCGAAGAAGTTGTCGGCGGCCTCGACCTCGCTGATGTCCAGCAGCTCTTCGAGTAGTTCGATGAGCGCGCGTTCGGTGCGGGCGTGGTCGCCGGTGGCGGCGGCGCGGGTCGCCGCGGCGGGCGCTGGCGGGGCGAGCAGCCGCTCCAGCCGGTCGACGGGCAGCACCTCGAGCTCGACGACGGTGCGGTCGGGCGCGGTGGCGTACGCCTCCAGGGTGGTGGCCAGCGCGGTCGCGATGTGCTGCACGGTCTCCGGGTCGTACAGGTCGGCATTGGCGACCACGCGCACGGCCAGGCCGCCGTCACCGGTGACGTTCACGGAGACATTGAGGTCCAGGAAGGAGACGTCGAAGTCGACCGGCAGCACGGTGGCGGTGGTGGTGCCCGCCACGGCCAGGGTGCCCGGCGCCCAGTCCGCGCCGCGGAAGTGCAGCATGCTCTGGAACAGCGGGTTCCGGGAGCGTGAGCGTGGCGGGTTGAGCGCCTCCACCAGGCGTTCGATCGGAAGTTCCTGGTGCGCTTGCGCATCCAGGGCCATATCGCGGCCGCGCAGCACGGTGTCGCGCAGGGTCGGGGTGCCCGACAGATCGTTGCGTAGCACCGCCATATTGGCGAACAGGCCGATCAGCGGTGCGGTCGCGTCGTCGACGCGGCAGGCCACCGGCGTGCCGAGGGTGATGTCCGTGCCGCCGCCCAGCTTGTGCAGCAGGGTCGCGACGGCCGCCTCGTACACCATGAATTCCGTTGCGCCGCAGGCTTCGGCGAGCGCGGCCAGTCCGGAGCGCAGGGCGGCGGGCGCGGCGAAGGTGGCGACCTCGCCGCGCTTGCCGAGAACCGCGGGCCGCGGCCGGTCGGGGGCGACATCGATCTGGTCCGGCAGTCCGGCGAGGGCGGCGCGCCAGAAGTCCAGCTGCGCCCGGCCGTAGTCGCCGGCCAGGCCATCCGCGCCGGAAGCGAACGCATCGTGCTGCCACAGCACGTAATCCGGGTACTGCACGGCAAGCGGGCTCCACTGTGGCGACCGCCCCTCGACCCGCGCACGGTAGGCGGCGACCAGGTCCGCGAGCAGGATGCCCAGCGACGCGTGGTCGGCCACGATGTGGTGCACCAGCAGCGACAGCACGTGCGTGCCCGGGTCGAGGACCAGCAGGCGCGCCCGCAGCAGCGGCTCGGATTCGACCGTGAAAGGGTAGCGGCCGATCTCGGCGAGCTCGTCCGCCAACCGGTCGGCAGCGATACCGGTGATCTCGAGCTCGACCTCCCCGGCGGCTCGCACCACCTGGTACGGAACGCCGTCCTGCTCATCGAAACCGGTGCGCAGCGCCTCGTGCCGCGCCACCACATCGGCGAGCGCCGCCCGCAGCGCGGCGATATCGATGCCGCCGTCGAACCGGACGGCGAAGGGCAGATTGCCGACCGCGCTCGGGCCCTCCATGCGGTACTGGAACCACATGGCCAGCTGTGAGTAGGACAGCGGCAGTCGATCCGGACGCGGGCGCGCGGTGACGGCCGGACGCCCGGAAGCCGATGCGGTGACGGCGGTCTCGCCCGTCTCCACGTCGTCGTCCATGGCATCCAGGTCGATGCCGAACTCGTCGCGGAACCGCGCGACCAGACCGGCGGCCAGCCCGGCCGGGGTCGGGGTGTCGAACACGATCCGCACATCCAGCTCCACACCGAATTCGGCGCGGATCTGCGCGACCAGGCGCGCGGCCAGCAGCGAATGCCCGCCCAGCTCGAAGAACGAATCATCCGCGCCCACCGTCGGTATCCCGAACAGCTGGGTGTAGATCGCGCACAGTCGGCGTTCGGTCACGGTGGCGGGCGCGCGGTGCACCCGCTCGATCGCGGGCGTCGGCGCGGGGAGCGCCCGCCTGTCCAGCTTGCCGTTGACGGTCAGCGGAATCTCGTCGATGACGGCGAAAGCGCTGGGCACCATGTACTCCGGGAGCGCGGCGGCGGCGTGGGCGCGCACCTGGTCGACCTCGACCGTCGCACCGGCCGCGGGCACCAGGTAGACGGCGAGCTGTGCGCCCGCGGCCGGATCCTCGGCCACGATCACCACGCAGTGCCCGACGCTCGGGTGTGCGGTCAGCGCCGACTCCACCTCGCCGAGTTCGATGCGGAAGCCGCGCACCTTGACCTGGTCGTCGGCGCGGCCGACGAAGTCCAGTTCCCCGAACTCGTTGCGGCGGGCCAGGTCTCCGGTGCGGTAGAGCCGTGCGCCGGTGGTGAACGGGTCGGCGACGAAGCGGCTCGCGGTGAGCGCGGCCCGGCCGAGGTAACCGCGCGCCAATTGCGCACCGCCCAGGTAGATCTCGCCGACCACCCCGGCGGGCACCAGCTGCAGGGCCTCGTCGAGCACGTAGGCGTGCACGTTCTGATTGGGTACGCCGATGGGCACGATCCCGGTGCCCTGCGGGCCCGCCACCGGCTGATGGGTGGCGCACACCACGGCCTCGGTCGGCCCGTAGTGATTGCGCAGTTCGGCGTCGAAGACGGTGGCGAACCGGTCGGCCACCTCGCCCGGCAGCGCCTCCCCGCCCACCGGGACATGGCGCAGCGCACGCCATTCGCTCACCTCGGGCAGCAGCAGGAAGGTGCCGAGCATGGACGGCACCATGTGCAGCACGGTCACGCCGCGGCGGGTGATCAGATCGGCGACATAGCGGATGTCGCGGAAGGCATCGGGTTTCGGCACGATCAGCCGCGCGCCCAGCGCCAGGGTGACGAAGATGTCCAGCAGGGAGGCGTCGAAGCTCACCGAGGATGATTGCAGCAGCCGGTCGTCGGCGGTCATGCCCCATTCGGCGGTGAAGCTCACCACGTGCTCGGCGATGGCGGCGTGCGAGACCGGGACGCCCTTGGGCTTGCCGGTCGAACCCGAGGTGTAGATGACGTAGGCCAGGTTCGCCGGGAGCAGCGGGCGGACGCGGTCGGTGTCGGCGGGATCGGTGTCCGGCAGGCCGGCGGCGGCCTCCTCGGCGGCGTCGAGTTCGACGCGGCCCAGCACCAGACGCGGGCCCGCGTCGGCGATCAGGTAGTTGATGCGGTCGTCCGGGTAGGCCGGGTCGATGGGCAGGTAGGCCGCGCCCGCCTTGAGCACGCCGTAGACGGCCACGATGAACTCGACCGAGTTGCCCATGCGCAGGGCGACGATGTCCTCAGTGCCGATGCCCTCGCGGATCAGCCAGTGCGCCAGGCGGTTCGCGCGGCGGTTCAGGTCGGCGTAGCTGAGTTCGATGTCGTCGGACACCAGGGCCAGGGTGCCGGGGCCGGCGGCGGCACTGGCCTCGAACAGGTCGACCATGGTGGCCGGGTCGGCCGGCACGTCCGCGCCGCGCGACTGTTCCAGGATGGCGAGGCGGTCGTCCCCGCCCAGCATGTCGAGGTCGGAGAGTCGGCCGCCAGGGGTGCTCAGCGCCCGATCCAGCAGCCGCACATAGTGTTCCAGCATGCGCTGCACCAGCGGCCGCGGCAGCACGTCCACCTGGTACTCGGCCTCGAGCACCGCGCCGTGCGCGCTCTCGGTCACGACCGCGACGGCCAGCGGGACCTGCGCGGTGGGGGCGCCCAGTTCGTCCAGCTGGGTCGAGGTGACGCCGTCCAGCGCGAAACCGTCGGCGCACTTGCGGACGCTGAAACCCAGGCGCACCAGCTGATCCATGCCGTCCCGTCCAGCGACGCGCTCCGGGTTCACCTCGCGCACCACGCGGTCGATGCCGACGGTCCGATGGGCGAAGGCGTCCAGGCAGGTGCGCCTGGTGGCCGCGACCAGGCCGGTGAAAGTCTCGGCGCGGTCGAAGGTTTCGCGCAGCAGCAGGGTGTTGCCGAAGTAGCCGATCAGCTGTTCGGCGGCCGCCGACCGGCGATTGGTGACCGGAATGGAGACCAGGAAATCGTCGGCGGCGGTGTAGCGCTGGATCAGGGCGGCGTAGCCGGCGAGCAGCACCATGAACGGGCTGGCCGCATGCTCGCGGGCGAAGACGTCCACCCGGTTCAGGAGATCGGCGGGCAGCGCGACGGTGCAGCGGTCGGCGCGCTTCGACGGCGCGACCACGGCCGAGCCGGGGAGTTCGAGGGGTTCCGGCAAGGGGCGCAGGGTGTTCCGCCAGTAGGCGATGTCCGCCTCGTCCTCGGCCGGGGCGTCCAGGACCTCGAGATCGACGAACTGCGCGGCCGGGGCTGCGGTCCGGGCTCCGTTGTAGGCGGCATTGAGGTCGGCGAAGAATACGCCCCAGGCGTCATCGTCCCAGCAGCTGTGGTGCGCGGCCAGCAGCAGCACCCACTCCGCTGTTCCCTTGCGCACCAGCGTGATTCGCAGCGGAAGCTCGGTGGCGAGGTCGAAGGGGCGGCCGAATTCCCGGCGGGCCAGCACCTCCACCCGCACCGGGCGGGCGGACTCGGCCAGGTCGGTCAGATCGTGCGATTGCCACGGCAGCGTGATGTCGCCGGCGAACACCTGGAACGGCTCGCCGTCCGCGTCCACACCGAAGGTGGTGCGCAGTACGTCGTGCCGGGCGAACACCGCCGCCACCGCGGCCCGCAGGCGCTGCTCGTCGAGCGCGCCGGTGAGCCGGTACGCCACACAGATATTCAGTGTGGTGTCCTCGGGGTCGCGCGTCTGCAGGAACCACATGCGGCGCTGCCCGGCCGACAGCGGACGCCGCTCGCCGGCCCGGGTGCGGCGCACCGGTGCGGCGGTGGCGGCGGCCAGGCCCTGCTCGGCGAGCCTGCGCCGCAGCAGTTCCCGGCGGCGGTCGGCGACGGAGGTTCCGGCCACGGACACGGTGGCATCGGTGTCTGACATGAAATCTGGCCCCTAGCCCTAGTTGGTGTTCTCTGCCATCAGCAGCACGACATCGTCCAGCGATGCGCCGCCCAGGATGGCCGCGACCGGCAGCTCCCGGTCGAGCGACGCCCGGACCCGCTTGCGGAAGTCCAAGGCCTGCAACGAATCCAGGCCCAGTGCGACCAGCGGCGTGGAGCGGTCGATGGTGTCGCCGGAGTCGATGCCCATGACCCGCTCGAGTTCGGCGAGCACCTGGTCCGCCAGCGGACGGTCCAGCGCGAATGCCGCCGGCTGGTGAGCGACGGCGCGCCGTGCCGGATTCTGATCTGCGACAGTCTGATTTGCGCTCTCATCAACGGCCACCGCGTCCGCGATGTGGGATGGCTGCGGCGTGATCGCCTCCGGCTCAGGCACTTCCGACAGCACTGCGGCCTGGCCGAAGGCTCCCATGACATCGCGCAGGAACGGCCAGTCGGCGGAAATCACCATCGCGTCGGTCGGCTGCCCGGTGAATCCCGCGGCGATGGCGTCGGCCGGATTCATGGGGTGCACCCCGGCGCCCTCGACCCGCGCCATACCGGCCGCATCGAGCGGTCCCGCGACACTCCACAGGCCCCACTCCAGTGCGGAGCAATCGATCCCGCGCTCGCGCAGGCGGCGGGCGAGAATATCCAGCATCCGGTTGGTGACGGCATAGAGAATCTGCCCGCGGCCACCGAGTGTCGCGGCCGTGGACGAGCACAGCAGCACCCGGCCATTCGGACGCAACCGCACCGCGTCGAGCACCGCCTCCAGGCCCAGCACCTTCGACGCCGCGGCGGTGGCGACCATCTCGGCGGTGATCTCCTCGATCCCGGCGTCCACATAGTTGACCGCCGCATGGACGAGCAGGCTCACCGGCCGCTCCCCCAGCCCCGCCGCGAGGCGCGCAACAGCGTCGGCATCGCCGACATCACAGGTCGCGACCATGATCTCGGTGTCACCGAGCCCACGTAGTCGCGCCACTTCCCCGGCAGCCGAACCGGATTCGCCGGACCGGCTCACCAGCGTGATCCGCCCCGCGCCCTGCCGCGCGAAGTGTCCGGCGAACAACAACCCGAGCTTGCCGGTACCACCCACGATCAGCACATGATCGAGCTCAGCGGCCTCCCCCGGCACCGACTCGTCCGCGACCAACCGCTTGACGAACACCTTCCCCCCACGCAGCGCCACCTCCGGCTCACCCTCGGTATGCAGCGCCGCGACAACCCGATTCGCTTCCCCGGCTCCGGCATCGGCCGCAAGATCCAGATGCCGGAGCAGCACCCTGGGCTTCTCCACCCCGACACACCGGAACCCGGACGCCACGGCACCGTGAAACAACTGCGGCACCGCATCCTCCGGCACCACAACCTCACCCCCGACCGTCACCAGCCAGACCTCACCACCCGGCCGTAGGCCGGACAGACCGGGCAACCACGCTCGCCCGGCGAAGAATTCGCTCAGCTCGGCTATGGCATCGGCGCTCCCGCCCTGTGGCAGCGCGGGCCACAGGATCACGGCGCTGTCGAAGGCCTCCGAGACGCCGATCGGCGCGGTGGCGGCCGTCAGCACTCGCGCCGGGTTGTCGGCTCGGATCCGGCCGACCGTGTGCTGCGGTGATTCCTGACCGGTGGCGGTGGCGCCGTGGCGGTCTGCCGCGGCGAGCAGCGCGGAGAGTTGCTCGGCGCAGCGGCCGGTGGGGTCGAGGAAGGCCAGGCGGCGGGGCCGGGTCAGGGAGCGGCGCTCCCAGGGGATCCACTTCTCCACCAGGCGTTGGGGTTTGGGGATGGGCGCGGTCGGTGGGTGCACGGCTTCGGGGGCGTAGCCCGGGTTGGCCCACAGGCGTTTGGGGTTCATGACCGTGTGGGGGAAGTCGCGCAGTGGGAGGGCCGCGGGCGCGTCGGTGCGCAGGGCGGTCCAGTCGTAGGCGAGGTCCTGGACGGCGATAGTGGCCAGGTTGCGGGTGAATTCGCGCAGGGAGGTGGCGGTCCGTAGTGAGGTGCCGAGGACCTTGAAGTCACGGGGGCCGCGGGACGGGTCGCGCGGGACCAGGGAGAGGTTTTCCTGAAGGGCCAATTGCAGGACGGGGTGTTCGACGACCTCGATGAGGGTGTCGATGCCGTCGGTGGCGGCGGCCACTACGGCGCGGTCGAAGCGGACCCGGTTGCGCAGGTTCCAGTACCAGTACTGTTCCTGGATCATGTCTGCGGCGATGGTGGCACCGAGAGTCGCACCGTAGCAAGGGATCTCGGTGTCGGTGAAGGTCCGATCGCTCAGCTCGCCGCCGAGGAAGCCCTCGAATTCGGCGCGCAGTTCCGCCACGATCGAGGTGTGCGCGGGGTAGGCGACGCCGATCTCGCGGGCGAAGTGGCCGCGTTCGGTGGCGGCGGCGACCATGTCGGCGATGGTGTCGCGGTCGCCGGAGATGGCCATGATGTGCGGAGCGTTCACCACCGACAGCTCGGCCCAGCCCGAGTGGCGGGCCAGCAGCGCCTCGCAGTCCTCGCGGTTCATGGCCAGCACGGCCATGGCGTAGCCACGCGGCGAGAGGCGCTCCACCAGGCGCGCGCGGTGGGTCACCACCAGCACCGCGTCGCGCACCGACATGACCCGCGAGACCACGCCCGCGGCCAGCTCACCCTGGCTGTGGCCGATGGTGGCGGCCGGGTGCACACCGGTGGCCTGCCACATGGCGGCCAGACCGGCCATGTGGAACATCAAGGCGGGCTGCACCTCCCACACCGCGTCCTGGTACGCGCCCGCGGTGCCGAGCAGATAGTGCAGCGGCTGATCGTGGCCGAAGCGCTCGGCGTGCACGGCCGCGCACTCGTCGACGGCGGCCCGGTAGTCCGGGGACAGGTCGTAGTACAGCGCGCCCATACCGGGACGCTGACTACCCTGACCGGGGAACACGAAGCCGATCCGGCGCGCGGTGGCGGGACCGTCACCCAGCACCACCGCGGGATGCGAGGTCCCGTCGGCGATGGCGCGCAGGGCATCGAGCAGGTCCGCACGCCCGGTGACCATGGCCAGCGCCCGGTACCGGCGGGCCGTACGGGTGCGGAACAGCATGTCCGCCAACTGATCCGGGGTGACCGCGGGCCGCTGCTCCAGGTAGGCCAGGATGCACGCGGCCTCGGCCCGCACGCCGTCCGCGGTGTCGGACGAGAGCAGGACCGGGATGCTGCCATCGGGCAGGCGGTGGCTACACATCGCTTTCCTCCAGCTCGGGCAGGCTCACGAGGGCGTGGGCATTCGTGCCCGCGACACCGAACGAGGACACGGCCGCGTATCGCATGCCGTCCACGGCCGGCCAGGGTTCGAGTTCGGTGGCGAGCCGCAGAGTGGTCTCGGCCCAATCGATTTCGGCGGCCGGCCGCTCGGCGTGCAGGGTGGGCGGGATCTGCCCGTGCACTCCCGCCAGCAGCACCTTGATCAGGCCCAGCAGCCCGGAGGCGGCCTGTGCGTGACCGGCATTTGACTTCACCGAGCCCAACCGCGGCCCGGAGGTACCCGGGAGACCGTAAGTGGCCGCGAGCGTGGCCAATTCGAGCGGGTCACCCACCGGAGTGCCGGTGCCGTGGCCCTCGATGAGCCCGACCTGTCCGGCGGAAATCCCGGACACGGCCAGGGTGTCGCGGATGAGCCGCTCCTGCGCCGCCGCACTCGGCACGGCGATCGGCGCGCCCTTGCCATTGTGATTCACCCGCGAACCCAGCAGCCGCCCGTACACCCGATGCCCGAACGCACGCGCCCGCGACTCCCGCTCCAGCACAATGACTCCCGCACCCTCACCCCAGAGCGTGCCGGTGGCGTCGGCGGAGTAGGACCGGCAGTGGCCGTCGGCGGCCAGCGCATTGTTCTTGGAGAACTCGTAGAACGCGCCGGGCGAACCCATGACACACACCCCGCCCGCCAACGCCCACTCGCACTCCCCCGTTCGAAGGGCGGCGGCCGCCTGATGCACGGCGGTGAGCGCGGACGCGCACGCGGTGTCGACGGTGACCGACGGCCCGATCAGGCCCAGCCCGTGCGAGATCCGCCCGGCCACCGCGCCCAGCGCGGTGCCGGTGGCCCGGTACCCGCTGTACTCGTTGACCGAGGCTGCCCGCGGCCCGTACTCCATGACCGAGGCGCCCATCCAGCAACCGGCCGAATCACCGTCCACCGCACCGGGATTGATCCCGGCCTGCTCGAGTGCCCGCCAGGCCACCCGCAGGCCGACCCGCTGCTGCGGATCCATGGCCACGGCCTCGCGCGGCGTGATGCCGAAGAACAGTGCATCGAAGTCGGTGGCGCCGGTGAGGAACCCGCCGGCGTCCGGCACCGCGCCCCAGCCGTCGTGCCGGTCCAGGGTCAGCAATTCCGCCAGCGGCCATTCCCGATCACGGGGAAAGGGGCCGAGCAATTCCCGTCCGGACGCCAGGGCCGCCCAGAATTCCGGCAGAGTGTCGATGCCGCCGGGCGCCTCGATACCCATGCCGACAATCACAATGGGATCGCCGGAATCCAGCACGCTCATGCGAGGACGCTCTTCTCCGCGGCCAGCAGTTCGGCAATGCCGCCGACATGGTCATTGAGATAGAAATGCCCGCCCGAGAAGAGGATGACCCGAATTCCGCCGCGGCTGTGGCTCTCCCATGCGTACAGATCAGGCGGCGCGACGAATTCGTCCTCGTCGCCGCCCAGCACCAGAATCGGCGCGTCCACGGCAGTGTCGACCGCGCACGAATACGCGTCGAAGGCACGGTAGTCGGCCTTCATGACCGGCAGCGCCATGCGCAGCACGTCGCGGCTGCCCAGCACCTCCGCACCGGTGCCATTGAGCGCCGACATGTGGTCGAGCAGCGCCTCGTCCTCGGTGGGATGCCCCGGCAGCGCGGCGATCCGGGCGGGTGCCGCGGCCGACGACGCGACGAGCAGTCGGACGTTCAGCCCCGCCGCCTCGGCCAGGCGGGCGAATTCGAACGCGATCACCGCGCCCATGCTGTGCCCGAAAATCGTGAGAGGAACACCGGTTTCATGCACGGATTCCCGGAATTCGGCGAATGCCCCGGCCGCGATTTCGGACAGCGTTTCCAGGGCGGCCTCGCGCGCCCGGTCCTGACGGCCCGGGTACTGGAACACCACGACATCGAATTCGGCAGCCAGCGCCCTGGCGAAAACCCGATAGGCGGAGGCGCCCGCACCGGCGTGCGGGAAGATCAGCAGCGGTGGCGCGGATTCCGCACTCGGGGCCTGAAATTGCCTGATCCAGCCGAGTTCCCGTGGCATTTCCCGCATCTCTCCTACGCAACTGCCCGACCGCATTCGGCGTCGGTTCCGCTTGTCCCCCTTGCAATGTCCGGGCAACCGTAACACCGTCTACTTAGTATAGGCTAGCCTTACTTCATAGGGTGATCAAGCTAACCGACGAACGGAGCGCCACAGCGATGAACCGGACGACCCACGTCCTCGCGCGCGAACTCACGGACCTTCCCGACCACATCCGCCGCGCGCCCGCACCGGTGCTGCCCGAGTTCGCCGCACCGTTCACGCTGCGGCCGGTCGACGTCGACTCCCGCGATCCGGAGACCATCACCGAGTGGATGCACCGGCCGCACCTGCTCGAGACCTGGGAACAGGCCTGGGACGCCGATCGCCGCCGCACCGACTGCGAGGCGCAGCTGGCCGGAACCTTCTCCCGCCCTTGCATTCTCGAATACGACTTCGCCGCCCTGGGCCGTCCAGACCTGGGCCACCGCGAGGTGGCCTATGTGGAGTTGTACCGCCCCGCCAAGGATGAGATCGCGCGCCTCTACAACGCCGACGCCCGCGACATGGGCTTCCACATCGCCACCGCGGACACGACCCTGCTGGGCCGCGGCGTCATGTCGGGCTGGATGCGCCTGCTCGGGCAGGCGATCCTGGCGGCCGAACCCGAGTGCCGCCGGCTGCTGTGCGAACCCGATCATCGCAACACCCCCATGCGGAAGGCGTTGGAGAAGATCGGTTGGCAGCACCTGGGCGACTTCGACATCCGGCCGGATCGGCGCATCTCGCTCTATGCGCTGCCGCGCAGCGCGGCCGACCTGCCCGAGATCCGGTAGCGCGGCACGGGATTCACCGCCGGTTGCAGGATCCGGTCCGAAAGCTCGCCCAGGCAGCTGAGATTCGGGAAGCCGGGACCCTGCGCCAGGGCGGCCATATTCGGCAGGTACAGCTTGGCATCCAGACCGGACACCGCCAGGTCGAAGCCGATGGCCGCCTCGATGCGCGCGGACTCCAACGGGCCACCGACCGCCAGTTCGAGCAGATCGGTTGCGGCCGAATCGAACAGATCCAGGAACCACAGCGGCTGGCCGCCGGTGGCGTCCACCACCAGATCGAAGGTGTGCACCTGATCGGCGCGCAGGTCGTTGCGCAGGGTGAGGGCGACCCGGTCGTCCTGATCGGCGAGGTTCACCACCCGGCCCTGCAGGTGGTGAACCCGGTTGTCCCCCAACAGGCTTTCCTGCACCCGCACCGAGAACACCCCGCGATCGGTGCGCCGGATGACATCACGGCGCTCGGCCATTCCCAGGCCCGCCCACTTGGTGGGATCGCTGTAGAGCGAATTCTCGAAATAGCTTTCACCGCGCGTGTACAGGGTCGCCTTGGGCGAGATCACCGAGACGGTGAGCATCTCGTGGCGGACCAATTCGTCCAGCGCCGACCCCGCGGTCTCGCCGCCGCCGATCACGGCCACCCGCGAGGACGGGGGCAGTTCGCGGCGGCCCGCCAGCTCCCAGAATTCGGAGATGCTGAGCACCTTCGGGTGCTCGGCCAGGGCGCGGTCGCTGCGGCCGGGTCCGGTGATCATGACCGCGTCGCAATCGATCTCGTCCACGCGGCCGGCCGCGTCGGCGACCGACACCAGCCAGCCGTCGGCCGCGGCGGCGATGCCCGTCACCGCGCCCTGCACCAGATCAAGGTCGATGCGCCGGGCCACCCACTGCAGGTATTTGGCCCACACGTGATGTTGCGGGCTGGGCCGGCCGCGGTCGATCCACTCGGCGTAGGTGCCGTGCTCGACCAGGAAGGCCGTCCAGCTGAAAGCCCGCATGGCCGTGTCGATCTCGCGGTTGTGGCCGCGCGCCCAGGTCGAGTGGTAGGGGAAGCCGACGTCCTTCTCGGGGCTGGTGCCCAGGCGGTGCCTGCCGTCGGTCCAGCCGCCGGTGGGTAGCCAGTTGCCACCGACCGCCTGCGCCTCGACCACGGTCACCCGCGGTGCGGGCAGGCCGAGTTCCCGAAGCACATGCGACTTGGCCGCTACCGCCAGAGCTTTCGGCCCCGCACCGACCACCAGAAGTGTCTCCACCGATTCTCCGTCCAGTTGCTCACTGTTGCCCGCCTCGCACAACCCACCAATCACTTTAGGTTTGCATAGCCTTACCTTATATTGCTTGGCAGCGCTTGCGAAGCGCTCGAGACGAAAATGATTGGACTGGAAACGATGCCCCCTACCTCGCGCCTCCTCGGTGCCGCCCTCGCCACCGCCGCCCTGCTAGCCGGGACCGGCGTCAGCGCGGTCACGGCCACGGCAGCACCGGCTTTCGCTCCCGTACGCACCGCCTCCCCGAGCACCGCCGACCTGAAGGCCAAGCTGCAGACCGCCCTCGACACCGGCGCCCCGGCCGCCACCCGGGCCGCCGAGCTCGAGGCCGGCGAGGCCGGACTGCCGCTGCTGGACCAGATCGGCACCGCCATGAACGCCGCCCCGCCGAGCTTCCGCTGGACCATCCTGGGCCCGGTCACCGAGAACGCCGACATCCTCTCGGCTACCCTGCAGACGGCCGTGGACGGATTCGATCCGTTCACCTTCCCGCTGACCTGGAAGCTCGTCGACGGCGACTGGAAGCTGTCCCGCGAGGGCGAGTGCACCGTCGCGAGCGTCGCCATGCTGCCCTGCAGCCTCTGACAATTCGAGAATCACCCACCCGGACGGCCCCGGACTCGCGCGGCGGAATCCGGGGCCGTCCCGGCTACGCGGGTACCGGTGTCGGCGTGCGCGATCGTCGCGAGACGATGCGCCACCACGAGAACGGTTCTGCCACGGGTCAGTTCGTGCACGCCGCGCGCCACCGCCGCCTCGTTATGCGGGTCGAGGGCGCTTGAGGCCTCCCACCTTCCTCCATCCGGCGCTCCCACGAACACCGACGAGAAGAGAGGTCGGGCCAACCTTTACCGAACGGCCACACCGTCGGTCAGCGCGGCACCTTTCCGGTCAGCTTCTTGCCGCTCGCGTCGTGGACCATGCATGTCGCGCGGCCATTGAGCTTGTTCCACTGGGTCTCGTTGGCCGGGTAGAGAATGAAGGTCTCCAGCTGGTCGTACATCGAACTCTTGCTCAGCTGCTTGTCGATCTCATCCAGGCAGGCGTCATTGGCCTGCTGGAACGAGGCATCCAGCGAACCCGGCCAGGAACCGGTCAGATGCACCTGGGCGATCACCTCGGCATCGTGCGCGGAATCACATGGCAGCACGGTCACCTTGCGAATGTGGTTGTTCTCCTCGACGGTCTGCAGGCAGTCGCCGACCTTCACCTCGTCGACCGAGATGGCGGTGGGCGAATCCGGCAGGGCCGAGGTGCGGGTCGTATTGTCCTGCGACGCCGAGGTATCCGAGCCGTTCACCGCGCCCACGGCGAACAGGATCACGACGATCAGTGCCCACACGCCAGAGGCGACCAGGCCGCCGATCGCCAGCCCCTTGCCGTTCTGATTGCGCTGCTTGATCTGGGTCAGCGCGATGATGCCGAACGGTACGGCGAGCAGACAGGCGCCCAGCAGACCGAGGATCAGGGCGGCGATGGCCAGGCCATTGGTGCCCTGCGGAGGCGGCGGAGCCATCGGGTAGCCGGGCGGCATCGGCTGGTACCCGGCCGGGTAGCCGGGCTGACCACCCTGGCTGTAATCCCACTGATCCGGCCGGCCGTAGGCGGGCTGCGCGTATCCCGGCTGCGGCTGACCGTATTCCGGTTGCGGGGGTTGTGGAATCTGGCCGTAGTCCGGCTGACCCGGCAACCCTTGCGGCTGTTGGTCGTTCGGGTACACGAGACCCCCGATCACTCGTTCCGACCCGGACATTCCGGGCGTTGGCCAACCGTACCCCCTGATCCGGACAAAACTCGGGGACTAGGGTTTGGCGAGTGAGACGCAGGCAGCAACCACCGCTACCCAAGCGGCACGGGCTGGACCCGGCCCGGTTGCGGCTACCCGAAGACGGCGACTGGGCGACCATTCGTGACCACCTCGTGGAGCGATTGCCCCGGGTGCGCCCCGAACGCATCGACGAACTGCTGTCCACCGGCGGCATCGTGGATCTGGACGGCCCGATCACCCTCGACACGCCCTATGCACCCGGCGGCGCGGTGTGGTTCCACCGAGATCTGCCGGACGAGACCGAGGTTCCATTCCCGATCGGCATCGTCTATCGCGACGACGACATCCTCGTCGCGGACAAACCGCACTTCCTCTCGACCATCCCGCGCGGGCAGCACATTCTGCAGACCGCCCTGGTGAAACTGCGCCGCGACCTGGACCTGCCCGAACTGGTGCCCGCGCACCGGCTCGACCGGGTCACCGCCGGGCTGGTGCTGTTCATCGTTGATCCGGCGGTGCGCGGGGCGTATCAGACCATGTTCCACAAGCGGCTGGTGCACAAGGAGTACGAGGCCGTCGCGCGCGTCGACCCGGAGCTCGCACTGCCGCGCACGGTCATCAGCCGGATCGTCAAGGAGCGGCAGGTGCTGCGCGCCTACGAGACCGCGGGTGAACCGAATGCGGAGACCCTCGTCGAATTGGCCGAGCAGCGGGACGGATTGGGGCGCTACCGGCTCCGGCCGCGGACCGGGCGGACACATCAGATCCGGCTGCACATGAACAGCCTCGGGATCCCGATCCTCGGGGACGACTTCTATCCCGAACTCACCGACAAGCCGATCGACGACTACACCCGGCCGCTGCAACTACTGGCCTCGGCACTGGAATTCACCGATCCGATCACCCGGGAGCCGCGCCGCTTCGACACCGCGCGCACGCTGCAGGCCTGGGACGATCCCGAGGGCTGGGCGAGCGGACGAGCGCCGGCCGCCGGGTATTCCGCACAGCGGGATTGAGCACAATCGAAGGCCGTTGCAAGAATCCGCTCGTACACTGGCCGGGATGTCTCCAAACGATAACGGTGCGGTCGCTGTACTGCCCGACCCGCCCACGCTGCCCGGCCACAAGCTCTACGCCTACGTGGATGTGGCTGTCGTCGTTGTCGTCCTGATCTGCACGAATCTCATCGCGCACTTCACCAACCGGTGGGCCAGCATCTTCACGGTGCCGATTGCCGCATTGGTGCTCGTTGCCCTGGTGCGCCGCCGCGGGCTGGGCTGGGAGGACCTCGGCCTGTCGCCGCGACAGTGGCGGCGCGGGTCGCTGTGGGCACTCGCGGCGGTGGGCGTGGTGCTCGCGGCCGTGGTCATCGGCGCGGCACTGCCGATCACCCGGCCGTTCTTCCTCAACGACCGCTACGCGGCGGTCTCGGGCGCGCTCATCGCGTCCATGATCGTGATCCCGCTGCAGACCGCGATACCGGAGGAGCTCGCCTTCCGCGGCGTGCTGCACGGCACCCTGGACCGGGTCGCCGGGGCGCGCGGAGTGTTCGCGGCGGGATCAATGCTGTTCGGGCTCTGGCACATTGCCTCGTCACTGGGATTGACCAGTGGGAACAAGGGATTGACCGGATTCCTCGGCAGCGGCCCGGCCGGACAGCTCCTCGGCATCGGACTCGCGGTCCTCGCGACCGCCGGGGCGGGCGTGGTCTTCACCTGGCTGCGGCGGCGCAGCGGCAGCCTGCTCGCGCCCATCGCCCTGCACTGGGCGGTGAACGGTGCGGGCGCGCTGGCCGCGGCCGTGGTCTGGCACGTGACGGTGCACTGACCCCGGCCGGGCGCGCGAACGCAGAGGGGGCCGACTGACCTGGGAACAGAGGATTATGGTCAGCCGGCCCTGGGACGGTTCGGCGGGTCGGGCCCACACCGAACCGAGTCTGTTAGGAGCCCAGGAAACCCAGCGGGCCCGCGCCGCAGGTGGCGCTGCCGGTCAGGGTGGGCTCGAGGACGTTCACCTTCAACTCCCAAGCCGAGCCCTGCAGGGTCGACAGGGTGTGGGTGCCCGCACTGTGCGGGGTCCACTGAATAGTGGCCTGCCCGTTGCTCGGGGTGATCGGACTGCCCGAGATGATCGCGCCATTGTCGTAGAACCAGGCCTGGATCCAGCTGTCATAGGTCGCGGTGATCTGGTACACGCAACCCATGTAGATATTGCGGGCGTTCACCGACAGGCCCGTGGGTACAGCCGAGGCGGTGGAGGCGGTCAGGCCCACGGAACAGGCCATCGCGGCGACGGCGGTGAGGCCGACGCCGGCCCGCCGGGCGATGCGCTTGCTCAGGGACACTGTCATGTCTTCAACTCCTTGGTGCCAACCCGCTTCGATGCGGTCCGGCGAACTGTATCGGTTGTCCAGTTCATTCCGTGGCACTTTTGAGAAAATACTGAAACGTGTTTCTGTCAGACCCACTCCCGGGCAGGTCAGCGCCCACACCGGGAGCGACTCCGGCGGCGATCAGGCGGGGTCCTTCCAGCCCAGATCGCGGTCCAGCAACTCGAACAACCGATCGTTATAGGGGCGGTAGAACTCGCGCACGCGCGCCAGCGACCCGGCCTCGGCCGGCGGGAACTCCAGCGGGCGGATTGCGAACCAGCACCTCCGCGTGCAACTGCGGCTCGATGGCAGGCAGGCCCAGGAACTCGTGGATGCCGCACACGGTCGCGGGCACGCCGGCGAAGAAGTCCTCGGCCGCTACCAGGTGCGCATTCTCGCGGCCGTAGGTGTCCAGCCAGCGGCGCACCGAATTGACGTAGATGCCGGCCGCCAGCATCGGCATGGTCGGCAGCATGGTCGGCGGCGGACCCGGAGGGCCCCCAGCGCCAACAAGGTTGGCCCGCTTCCCAAAGGAGAAGCGGGCCAACCTATTCGGAAAAGATTCGAAACCTCAGCGGTGTAGGTCACTCACCACATCGGGCGGCGTCCATTCCGCATCCCACTGCGGCTGCTGCTGTTGCGCATCACCGCCGTGGCCCGGCCACCAGGCGCGGCGACCGATCAGAGCGGTCACCGCGGGGGTGAAGAACATCGCCATGACGAACGCGGCGATGGCGATGCCCACCGAGATGGCGAAGCCCATCTGCGACAGCGTGTCGTTGCCCGCCAGCATCATCGAGGCGAAGGTGCCCGCCAGGATGACACCGGCAGCCGCCACCGTCGGGCCGGTATGACGCAGGGCCAGGGCGGCCGCGCGATGCGGGTCGTTGCCCTCCCGTGCCTCCTCCCGCAACCGGGCGACCATGAGGATGTTGTAGTCCGTCCCGAGGGCGACCACGAACAGGTACATGATCAGCGGCAGCGTGAAGATCAGACCCGAATCCCCCTGCAGATGCTGGAAGACCAGCACCGCCGAACCCAGCGTCGCGGCGAAGCCGAGGAACACCGAGGCCATCAGGTACCAGGGCGCCACCACGCTGCGCAGCAACAGGGCCAGCACGATCATGATCAGGATGGCCGCCACCGGGAACACCACCATGTAGTCCCGGTTCATGGCGTGCTGGAAGTCGACGAACACCGAGGTCATGCCGCCGACTACCGCCGAGGTGCCGACCGGCGCCGCCGCGTGCGCGGCATCCCGGAGCGGACCCTTCACGGTCTTCAGGGCCGCATCGGATTCCGGCTTGTCGGACAGCGTGACCTGATATTCGGCGACCGTCTTGTCGGCCGACAGCGCTGGCTGCGGACCCACCTCGCCCACACCGTGGACGCCGCGCAGTGCCGCGCCGAAGGCGTTCAGCTCGTCGGCGCTCAGCGCGCCGTGCTCGCTGCGCAGGTACACCTGCGAGGGCTGGGTGCTGCCCGCGGGCATGCCCTTGAGCAATTCCTTGCCGTAGACCACGGATTCGGAGCTGCCCGAGGTCGAACCCGAGCTCAGATCGAAGGTCGGATTGAAGCCGAAGGCGAAGACGCCCAGGGCGATCAGGACACCACCGGACGCCACGGCGAACAGGCCCGGCCGCTTGCCCAGCGCGCCACCCAAAGCCGCGAACCGCGCTCCGCTCGGCTCCACCTGCCAGGCCTTCGAGGGCCAGAAGACCTTGGTGCCCAGCAGGGAAACGATCGCGGGGATGAGCGTGAGCCCGGCCAGCAGCGCCACCGCGACCGCGATGGCCAGAGCGATACCCATGGACCGGAACATGCCCAGGGTGGACAGCGTCAGCGCGCCGAAGGCGATGATCACCGCCGCGGCCGCCGAGGTGATGGCCTCACCGACCCGGGTGACCGCGCTGACCACGGCCGTCTTGGCGTCCTCACCGGCGCGCAGGCGCTCCCGGAAGCGGAACATCAGGAAGAGTATGTAGTCGGTGCCGACTCCGAAGAGCACCACGACCAGCAGCGACTGCACCGAGCTGTCGATCTTGAGGTCGAAGGTGTTGCTGGCGATCGCGATCAGACCACTGGCCAGCGGGGACACCGCGATGAAGATGACCAGGATGGGCAGCAGCGCGATGATCGGGCTGCGGAAGATGAGCAGCAGCAACAACAGGATCAGCACCACGGTCGCCACACCGATGATGATCAAGCCCTTGGTACTGGAGTCCTGCTGATCCAGGGTCTGGGCGGCGGTGCCGGTGATGCCGGCCTTCAGGTCGGTGCCGTTCACCTGTTCCTTCAGCGCGTCCCGGAGGGACTTCACCGCGTCGGACTGGTGGGTGTCATTGGCGCTGGTGACCTTGGTCATCTGCACCGCGACCACCTCGACCGCCCGGTTCTCCGCCGGGGGCACCGCCTGGATTCCGGTGACATCCTTGATGTTCCGCTCCGACAGCTTGGTCGCGGCGGCGGCCACCGCGGTCGAGTCGGCATCGGTCATCGGGGCTCCGTCGGAGCGTTCGAAGACGATGAGCGCAGCGGGGGTATTGCTGTTGGGAAATGCCTGCTGCTGCAACTTCGCTGCCTGAATGGATTCGTAATGCGAAGGCAGGAAGTCGGATTGGTCGGTGGTGGCGGTGAGCTTCGGCGCGGTGGCGACGACCGCGACAATGGCGATCAGCCACGCGGCGATTACCAGCCACGGGAATCGGACGACGAAGCGCCCCAAGCGGGAGAACATGCGGGAGAAGTCCTTTCCGGGTTCGGCCGCGTTATTCAGATGTCGAGGACCTGCGAGGACGGGTTCTCCACCACATCGGCGACGATGCGGTAGACCTTCGCCGGAATGCGGTCGCGCAGTTCCATGAGCGAGTCCACGATCTCCAAAGTGAAGTCGCCGTAGCCATCCTCGCCCAGACCGAGGAATTCGCGCCAGTTCTTAAATCCCTTGGCCCAGTTCGTGAATACCGAAAGGTCCGACTGGTCGGAACTATGCCGGGCGGTGATGAACTCCGCCTTCCGCTCCCGCGCGGCGTTCTTCGAGGCCTGGGCGAAATCCGACCACTCGACATAGTGCCGGTGGACGACCAGCTTGCCCTTGCGGCTCAGGAAGACCTGCACGGACTCGCTGCCCTCCTTGGTCACGTGCTGAGCCTCGGCCAGCAGCCGGCCGACGAAACGCTGGGTGCGGCCGCCGCCGGGGCCGACGCGCAGGGTGATCTCGCGCATGCCCTCGGGCAGCGGGTCCGGCACCAGGTCGGCGCTGGTCGCGGCCGAAGCCTCCGCGGCCGGGGCCTCCGCGGCCGGGGCGTCCTGCGGCTCGGCGTCGTTGGACTGGTCCATCTCGAGGGCCATGGGGTGCTCCATATCATCAGTGAATGCGCATATGGACATGCGTGTACAGCACGGCGCTGTGGGTCGATACCCGCTGCGCCGCTGCACTTCTCAGGGTTCCGGACGGTGATTCCCCGCCTTCAGTCACTATAAGTAGACGTATACGTATAGCGCAACCCTGACTCGACCCTGAACTTTCTCCAGGTGCTTCCCTGAGCATCCGGGACACGAAAGGGCCCGCCTCCCGAACGGGAGGCGGGCCCTGGTGGGTCGTCCTCGCGGAGCCGCGCGTTAGCGCCCGCGCCGCTTGCCCGGCTGCTTCTTCGCACCGCCCTGCTTCGACTTCGCGACGGTCTGCGGCTTCTTCCCCCCCGACTGATCGCGCGTCCCGCCCGCCTTGGCCGCACCCGTCCGCTTCGGCGAATTCTGTTGCCGCGCCGCCTTGTCCGGCTGCTGACCGGACGGTGAACGAGAACTGCGCTGGGAGCGGCCGCGCACCACGCCCACGAACTCCTCCACCAGTTCGGTGGTGCGGTCGGCGGGCCAGGCCAGCGCGATCTCGGTCTCGGGCACATCGGTGACGGTCCGGTAGACCAGGTCCTTGCGGTGGTGCAGGCGGGCGATCGAATGCGGCACGATGGCCGCCCCGCTCACCGCGGCCACCAGCTCCATGGTCATGGCGGCGTCGTCCAGGTCGGCGGCGTCCTGCATACGCTCATCGGCCAGATCGGCCGTGGCGACCTGATCGAACAGGGCGATCGGATGATCCTTGGGGACGACCACGACCGGGACCTCGCGGTAGAGCGGAATCGCGCTCACCCCTTCGCGGTCGATGGGCAGGCGCACGAAACACATGTCGATCGCGTCCGCACGCAGGGCCTGCTCCTGCTCCTTCATCGGGATCGGCGTCAGCTCCAGCGCGACCTCGGGGAACCGCTCGCGCCAGATGCGCTCCCATTTGGTCACGGTCACGCCCGGGACGAAGCCGACGCGCAGGCGGTCCGCCGCGGCCGGCGCCGGCTCCGGCTCCGCGGCCGCGGCAGCCGCGATGAGGGCGCGGGCCTCGTCCAGCAGCACGCGCCCGTCCTCGCTCAGCTGGGTCGGCTGCGCGCCCGGCACGAACAGTCTGGTTTCGAGCTCTTCCTCCAGCTCGATGACCGTCCCGCTCAAGCGCTGCCGCGAAATACCGAGGCCACGCGCCGCCCGGGCGAAATGCAATTCCTCGGCAACCGCGACGAACCAGCGCAGGCGCGTCAGATCGATGGACTCCAACCGGCTCATGCCCTGCCCATGCGGCATGAGCGGGGGCCCTCCATGGTTACGCTCCGCTGCCTCCTCCGGGCCCTGACCTCTCATGCCGTGCCCATGCGGCATGAGCGGGGGCCCTCCATGGTTACGCTCCGCTGCCTCCTCCGGGCCCTGACCTCTCATGCCGTCCAGGCTATTGCACCGGCCAGCAGGTTCACCCCACCCGCCCGATACCCTTGATCGGTGAGCCCGGACAAGAACCCCCAGACCATGAAGCCGCTGACCGCGGCGAACAAACTCGGCATCTACCTCCCGGCAACCCCCGCGGAGTTCCGGAACTCACCCGTCACCCGCGCCCAGCTCGAGGAACTGCGCACCGATCCCCCGCAGTGGCTGATCGAGCTGCGCGCCAACGGCCCCTTCCCGCGCGATGTGGTGGCCCGCAAGCTGGGCATCTCCAACTCCGGCCTGGCCCGCGCCGGCGTCGCCGACGCCCTCACCGCGGACGAGATCGCGGCCCTGCTCGCCGACCCGCCCGAATGGCTGCTCCGCGAACGCGACAACCTCGTCGCCGTCCGCAAGGAAGCCGAGCGCGTCAAGGAGAAGGAGGCCGCCCGCCGCGCCGCCTCCAACCGCCCGCCCAAGAACCGCTTCGGCAACTGAACACGACGCCCCGGCCCGGTCATCTGCCCTGAACTCCCTTCTGCCACTGCCGAATCGGATCAGATTCGACGCAGCACCCGGTCGACCAGGTCGGGGGCTGCGCCGAGATAGTTCTCGGGGCGGAGGAGTTCGGCCAGTTCGGGTTTGGTGAGGTGCGGGGCGATATCGGGGCATTCGGCGAGGATGTCGGCCAGCGGCCGGGTGGTGGTCCGCGCCTCGAAGGAGGCGGCCTGCAGGGCCTTCTTGGCGATCGGCTTGCCGAGCAGCGGCGCCAGGCGGATCGAGAGGCGTTCGGCGACGATCTGACCCTCGGTGAGCGAGAGGTTCTCGGTCATGCGGTCGGCATCGGCCATCAGGCCCGCGGCGAGTTCGACCGCGGTGTGGGCGGCGCCCCCGACCAGGAGCAGGCATTCGCGCAGCGGCTGCCATTCCGCGTGCCAGGCGCCGGCGGGACGCTCGTCCTCGGCCAGCAGCGCGCCGAACAGCGTCGAGGCCAGCGCGGGGACCTGCAGCGCCGCCGCACGAATCATGGTGCTAAGCACCGGGTTTCGCTTCTGCGGCATGGCCGAGGATTCGCCGCGGCCCGGGGCGGCGGGCTCGAGCAGCTCGGCGGTTTCGGTGCGGGACTGGGAGATCACATCCACGGCCAGCTTGCCCAGCGTGCCGGAGGTCAGGGCCAGGGCCGCGGCCAGATCGGCGATCGGGGTGCGCGCGGTGTGCCAGGGGGTGGCGCTCACGGTGAGGGACAGTTCGGCGGCGAACTCGCGGGTGAGGCGCTCCATGATCTCGCCGGCGGGCGCCTGCGACAGCTCCGAATCCGCGCAGCGCGCGCATTCGATATAGGACGCCAAAGTGCCCGCCGCGCCGCCCAATTGGATCGGCAGCGTGCGGCGCACGCGGTCCAGGCGTTCGCGGGCGTCGAGCAGGCCCTGCATCCACACCGCCACCTTCGCGCCGAAGGTCGTCGGCACCGCGTGCATGGCGAGGGTACGGCCTGCGATCGGGGTGGTGCGGTGACGGCGGGCCAGCTCGGCCAGGGAGCCGACAATGGTGTCCAGGTCGGCGATCAGCACGGCCAGCACCCGGGCGGCGATCACCATGGTCGCGGTATCCAGAATGTCCTGGCTGGTGGAGCCGTAGTGCACGTAGTTCGCACTCACCGGATCCACATCCGCCACCGCGTCGTGCAGGCGCTCCACGAAGATCACCACCGGATTCGCGGCGCCGCGCGAGGCCTGCGCGATCTCGCGGGCGTCGAACGCGTGCTCACGCACCGCCACCACCAGATGATCGGTGACGGTGCCGGGCACCATACCCAGGCGGGCCTCAGCGCGCGCCAGCGCCAGCTCCACCTCCAGCATGGCCTCGATCCAGGCGTCGTCGCTCAGCAGGGACTCCACCGGCGTGCCCACCCCGACGGGGGCCAGCAGACCACATTCCACCGCCATCTCATGGTGCCTTTCACAGTCGTGCCCGAGTTCGGAATGCCGCTGCACCCCGCGCTGATTCGGCGGGAGCGCCGGGCCCTCGTACCGGTGGGCGGTGAGGATCTCGCGGGCGATGGCATCGCCGTCGGCCAGCGTCACCGAATTGACCCCGGGGCGCGCGCCCGCCGCCGTCACCCAGCGCACCGACTCGGTCGGCACTCCGAAGACATAGCGGCGCGGGTGGATTCGCCCGACCGTGTCCACCGGATGGTACGAACCCGGCGAGAGTGCCAGGCCGCCGGTTCGGTAGCGGCTGCCGTCCGGGGAGGCGATGACGTAGCCGCGCACTTCCTCGCGGCGCAACAGGTTGCGTAGCAACGGATCCGCGGTGCGATGCAGGTCCGGTGCGGGCATCCAGGCATCGATGAGAGTGTGTGCCGATGCCACCGAATCACCCACCAGGGGCGAATCGGCGACAAAGCACTCGTGTCTGGTGTCCGCCCGGACCCGCATGTCGGGACCGGCGACTCGCACTACACCCGCGCGAATCAGTGCCGCCAGTTCCGAAATCCGGTGCGCCGGTGGCCCGATGGACAGGAAGGCGTTCATCGGTGTGTACCAGCGATCCAGGTCGTCGCGGTAGGAGGAGCCCGCGATGCCGCCGTGGTCGACCACCAGCCGGACCTCATTGCGCAGGTCGCGCAGGACATCCAGGGCCGCCTTCACCGGGCCGTGCACATTGCCCAGGTGCGCCTGCTGCACATCGGCGTCGAGGTAGGCCAGCAGCCAGGCGTGGAAATCCGCGGGATCGGTGAAGTAGCGGCCGCCGGTGGGGTCGGCGAGCGTCCGCCAGTCCCAGCGTTCCTGCGGGGGCACGCCGAAGCGGTTCAGCAGTTCCTCGGCGTCCTCGGCGGTCGGGGCGATCAGGTAGCGGTCGCGGAACGAGGCCAGGCGGTGCGGGCTGACCCGGTCCGCGATCAGGCGGGTGTAGTAGACCGACTCGACTTCCCGCGCGATATGCGGCCAGACGTCGCGGCGAAAAGAGACGTCGCCGAATTTCCGTGCGCGGTGGCGCAATCGAGCGATGCGGTCGCCATTGAGCAGCAGTGGCTCGTAGCGGCCGGCCACCCCCTTCTGATGCTCACCGCGCGCGTGATGCGGGACGCCGCGGCGGCAGCCGGTGACGATGAGCGGCTCCCGGCCCGAGGCGACGTACTCCAGTCCGGTCTCGGACTCCGTGAACCGGCCGCCGCGGCCCGCCGTCAGCAGGGCCAGGTAGTCGAAGAAGGTGAGGCCCAGGCCGCGGATGATGACCGGGTCCCCCTCGGGAATGCGGTTCAGATCCACATCGGCGGCATTGCCGGGCGGAATGTAGGTGAGGCCCAGGCGATCCGCGGTGTCGGTGAGCGAACCGGACGCACCCGGCGGAGCTTCGGCCAGGTGGCCCTGGGTGAGCACCACCGCGTGCAGGCCGCGTAGGCGTTCGCCGGTATCGAGTTCCAGCTCCTGGAATCCGCCGGGGCCGTCGCGCATATCCACCACGGTTGCCACGATTTCGCGTACCCGCACCCAATCGGCATATCTGTCGCGAGTTCGCTCGAAGGCCCAGCGCAGGTAATGGCCGTAGAAGGCGCGTGGTGGATAGCTCTCCGGGGAAATCCGCAGGGCCACGCCGAGAGCGGCGCTGGGCAGGCTCGCGAAATTGCCGATCTTCGCCAGAAAATTCGACCATTCGTAGAGGCTGGGGCCGCGTTCCACCGGGCCCGCCATCTCGACGGTGTCGTCTGTGAATATGGTGACCTGCTCGGCGACTGTGTTCATGAGCAGGTGCGCGGGCTGGTCGGTGCGCCAGACCGACCCGGTACCGACCCGGGTCGAATCGATGAGCACCAGTTCGACCCCGGCCGAGATGCCTAACTGCCGAGCGTTGGCGCAAATGCGTTCGAAAACATTCAGACCCCGCGGTCCCACTCCAACTATGGCGATCCGTAAAACATTGTCGAGCATGCAAACTCACCGATCGCGCTCGATTAGCCGTGACCGAATCCGGGCACGTCGGCGACGTTAGCGCAGCGAGCACAAGCACTCAAGAATGGACGGTACGGTACGCCTGGTTCGTCTGGAATGTGGAAAACTGATCCGGCCACGCCCAGCGCGGCGACCGATGTGAACGTGATGCGCCAGCCGACGGTCTGGCCCACCAGGGTGCCCAGCGGCACGCCCACCACATTGGCGACGGTGAGGCCGGTGAACATCATGGCGATGGCCCCGGCCTTCTTGTCCGGCGCCACCAGATCGGCGGGCCCCCGACGTCCTCTCCCAATCCGCCACTACCCGCTCGGTCACCCGACTCGAGGACCGCGGCCTCTCGCGCGCTGCCTCTGCCCCCACGCTGTCCGCAAGTAGTCGGCTACCTGCACCGCGCAGTGAAAGGTCGATGCGCAGGTTGTCGATTTTGTTGTGCCACAACGGACTCGGCACGCCGCGCCGGCGATGGTCAGCCCCATCCCGCTGCGGGCGATGGCCTTGCGCGAACCACATTGCCCGTTTCGTCTGGTTCAGGTAGCGGCGTACCCGTGTGCCGCCGGATACGAGCGATGAGAATCGGTCTTGTCGATTCGCATCCTGGTCGGCGTCGGCCGCCCAGGCGGGAAAGGGTTTCCGATGGGTATCGCGCAGAACGACCACCGTGGTGTGACGGTTCGAGTATCGATGGCCGCCACGGGGATCGACGACGAGCGCTCGGACCGGCAGACCCCGATGCCGCGGGTGGAGCCGACCGCGATGGATGGCGTCGAATCAGCGGTGTCGGCGCGGGACAGCTCCGGAAAGGCGCCGGGCGCGAAGGTGACCGACCCCGTCACGATCGGTGCGATCGTGCTGGCGATGAGCGCATCCGGCGGGGTGTTCACCACCCTCGTGGCGGGTGACGGCACTGATCGGCCGATTCGCCCCGGCAGTGGCGCACCTTACTGTCGAGACCATCCCCGGCAACGCCGCCGGGCCGCGGCAACGACGCCGCGCAACACGAAGACGCGCCGACCGGCGGCGAGGTACCACCGCATCCTGGAAGCGCGTCACCCGCCGAGCGGGCGAGCCGAAGGAGGACGAAGAAACGACTCCGCGATCGGAGATGGGCGACCGATTCCGGACGCCTGCAACAAGTTCCGGACGTAGGTTCAGGGGATGCTTCTTGGACACGCCGGGATCGATGTCAGCGATCCGGCGGGTGCGCGGAAGTACTACGACGAGCCGCCACAAGGACACGTGAGGGCTCTGGAGACGCGAAGACCCGCTCCGGGGAAGCGGGCCTTCGAGTTCCGGCTCGACCGCGCGTCAGCAGTAGTAGCAGACGCCGTTGGCGGGGAGTTCGGTGAAGCAGGAGTTGCAGACCGCCTTGCGGGCCTCGGGTTCCGGCTTGGGAGTGGAGACCGGCCCGGCGGGAGTGACCCGGCGGGGCGCGCCACCATTGCGCGGGATCAGGGGCGGGATGCCGCCGTCGGAGGGGATGTCCGCGCCGTAGGCGGCGTAGCACTGCCAGCGGGCGTAGGCGGCATGCACTTCGAGATCGGCCGGGACGGGTAGGTGGGCCAGCTCCAGCACGTACTTGTAGCTGTCGCTGACCTTGTGGTTCTGCTTGACACACAACGCCGTCAGCGGCGGCTCGCCGGCATTGTGGCAGCGGCGGGCGACCTTGCGCAGGATGGCGTCCATCCAGGTGCGGGTGGGGGCGTCGGTACGGATGCCCGACATCTCCTGCACCCGCTCGGCCAGCTCATTGATGGTCACGAAATGGCCGTAGCCGGAGGCGCATTCGGCCAGCACCTCGTGGGCGGCCAGAGCCCACGCCACCGCCGCATCGCGGAATGTCACCGCGGTCCGGTCGTCGATCCGCCAAGCCCCGGAAGTTGTTGCAGCATCCCTCATAGCCAGACAAAACTAGCGCCTCACCGGGGCGACACGCCAATTCCGTTCGGATATACAGGGTTTCGGTTTGATCACACTCGAGCGCGGGCACGCATATAACCTATCGACCCACAGAAAAACACTCGGAAAAAGAGATAAGGCCCGCTTCCCGAATGGGAAGCGGGCCTTACGCTTACGACCGTTTCAGTCGAGGAGCAGGCTTACTTGGCCTTCTCCAGGACCTCGACCAGACGCCACCGCTTGGTGGCGGACAGCGGACGGGTCTCCATCAGCTGCACGCGGTCGCCGACACCGGCGATCTCGTTCTCGTCGTGGGCCTTCACCTTCGAGGTGGTGCGGATGATCTTGCCGTAAAGCTTGTGCTTCACGCGATCTTCCAGCTCGACCACGATGGTCTTGGTCATCTTGTCGGAGACGACGTAGCCGATGCGCACCTTGCGCTGGCCCCGCTCCTCCTGCTTGGCCGGCGTCTTGGCCGGGCCCTTGGCGTCACTCATGCCGCGTCTCCCTTGCCTTCAGGACCGGAGGCCAGGCCGAGCTCGCGCTCACGCATGACCGTGTAGATGCGCGCGATCTCGTGGCGGACCACACGCAGGCGCCGGTTGTTCTGCAACTGGCCGGTCGCCATCTGGAAGCGCAGGTTGAACAGCTCTTCCTTGGATTCGCGCAGTTTGGCGACGAGCGCGTCATTGTCGAGCTCGCGGAGCTCTGCGGCCGGATTAGCGGTAGCCATCAGAACTGCTCCTCCCTGGTCACGATCCTGCACTTCATCGGGAGCTTGTGCATCGCGCGGCGCAGGGCCTCACGAGCGGTCTCCTCGTTTGGGTAAGACAACTCGAACATGACCCGGCCGGGCTTCACGTTCGCGACCCACCACTCCGGCGAACCCTTACCGGAACCCATGCGGGTTTCGGCCGGCTTCTTGGTGAGCGGGCGGTCCGGGTAGATGTTGATCCAGACCTTGCCGCCACGCTTGATGTGGCGGGTCATCGCGATACGCGCCGACTCGATCTGACGGTTGGTGACGTAGGCCGGCTCCAGAGCCTGGATGCCGAACTCGCCGAACGCAACAGCGGTGCCACCCTTGGCCATACCGGACCGCTTCGGGTGGTGCTGCTTACGGTGCTTGACCTTGCGGGGCATCAACATAAGGTCAGCCCTCCTGATTCTCTGCCGGAGCCTCCGCCACAGCGGTGGCGGCGCGGCCGGCCTCAGTGCTGGTCGCGGTGGTGCCCTGGGCACCGCTGCGACGCGGACGGCTCGGACGCTCGCGACGCGGGCGGTCGTCACGGTCGCGGCCGGACGGGGCCACCGCGGTGACCTCACGCTTGCCGCCGACGATGTCGCCCTTGTAGATCCAGACCTTCACGCCGATACGGCCGAAGGTGGTCTTCGCCTCGTACAGGCCGTAGTCGATGTCGGCGCGCAGCGTGTGCAGCGGCACCCGACCCTCACGGTAGAACTCCGAGCGCGACATTTCCGCGCCGCCGAGACGGCCGGAGCACTGCACACGGATGCCCTTGACGTTCGGCGAACGCATGGCCGACTGGATGGCCTTGCGCATCGCGCGACGGAACGCCACACGGTTCGACAGCTGCTCGGCCACACCCTGAGCAACCAGCTGCGCATCCGACTCGGGGTTCTTCACCTCGAGGATGTTCAGCTGAACCTGCTTCTTGGTGAGCTTCTCCAGCTCGGCGCGAATGCGGTCGGCCTCGGCGCCACGACGGCCGATCACGATGCCCGGACGCGCGGTGTGGATGTCCACACGCACGCGGTCACGGGTGCGCTCGATCTCGACCTTCGAGATGCCGGCCCGCTCCATGCCGGTGGCGAGGAGCTTGCGGATCGCGACGTCTTCCTTCACGTAGTCCGCGTACTGCTTGTCCGCGTACCAACGCGACTTCCAGTCGGTGGTGATACCGAGGCGGAAGCCATGGGGATTGATCTTCTGTCCCATTTACTTTGCCCCTCCCTTCCGGCGGCTACGAGTGGCAGCGCCGGCGGTGGGCACGCTCTCGACCTCGATGGTGATGTGGCTGGTGCGCTTGCGGATCCGGAACGCGCGGCCCTGGGCACGCGGCTGGAAACGCTTCATGGTCGCGCCCTCGTCGACGTACGCGGTCGAGATGACCAGCGTCGCCGGGTTCAGGCCGAGGTTGTTCTCCGCGTTGGCGGCGGCCGAGGCCACCACCTTGGCGACCGGCTCGCTCGCGGCCTGCGGCGCGAACTTCAGGATGTTCAGCGCATCCTCGACACGGCGGCCACGGACCAGGTCCACGACGCGACGGGCCTTCATCGGCGTCACGCGAACGTGCTTGGCGGTCGCGCGCGCGGTCGGGTTCTGAGTTTCAGTGCTCATCGCCGCTTGCTCTTCCGATCTTCCTTGACGTGGCTCTTGAACGTGCGAGTCGGCGCGAATTCACCGAGCTTGTGTCCAACCATGTTCTCGGACACGAACACCGGCACGTGCTTGCGGCCGTCGTGGACCGAGAACGTGTGGCCGATGAAATCCGGGATGATGGTGGAACGACGCGACCAGGTCTTGATGACCTGCTTCGTGCCCTTCTCGTTCTGGACGTCCACCTTCTTGAGGAGGTGTTCGTCGACGAACGGGCCCTTCTTCAGGCTGCGTGGCATGTCTAACCTCCTCCTTAACGCTTCTTGCCGCGGCGGCGGACGATGAGCTTGTCGCTGGGACGGTTGGGCTTACGGGTGCGGCCCTCGGGCTTGCCCCACGGGGAGACCGGGTGGCGACCACCGGAGGTCTTACCCTCACCACCACCGTGCGGGTGGTCGACCGGGTTCATGACCACACCACGGACGGTCGGGCGAACGCCCTTCCACCGCATACGGCCGGCCTTGCCCCAGTTGATGTTCGACTGCTCGGCGTTGCCGACCTCGCCGATGGTGGCGCGGCAGCGCACGTCGACGCGACGGATCTCACCGGAGGGCATACGCAGGACGGCGTAGGCGCCTTCCTTACCCAGCAGCTGGATGGACATGCCCGCGGCACGAGCCAGCTTGGCGCCACCGCCCGGACGCAGCTCCACCGCGTGGACGGTGGTACCGGTCGGGATGGAGCGCAGCGGCAGGTTGTTGCCCGGCTTGATGTCCGCGCCGGTGCCCGACTCGATCTTCGTGCCCTGGGCGATGCCCTTGGGCGCGATGATGTAGCGCTTCTCGCCGTCGGCGAAGTGCAGCAGCGCGATGTTGGCGGTGCGGTTGGGGTCGTACTCGATGTGCGCGACCTTGGCCGGGATGCCGTCCTTGTCCAGTCGACGGAAGTCGATCAGACGGTAGGCGCGCTTGTGGCCGCCACCCTTGTGACGAGTGGTGATGCGGCCCTGCGCGTTACGGCCACCGGTCTTGGTGAGCGGACGCAGCAGCGACTTCTCGGGGGTCGAGCGGGTGATCTCGGCGAAGTCCGAGACCGAGGCACCGCGGCGACCCGGGGTTGTCGGCTTGTACTTACGGATTGCCATGAGTTCTTCTCTGCTTTCTGGAGCTCCAGCCGCTTACGCGACCGGGCCTCCGAAGATCTCGATGGGCTTGCTGTCGGCCGAGATGGTCACGAGCGCGCGCTTGGTGTCCTTGCGCTTGCCGTAACCGAAGCGGGTCCGCTTGCGCTTGCCCTGACGGTTGGCGGTGTTGACGCTCGTGACCTTCACACCGAAAACCTTCTCAACGGCGATCTTGATCTGCGTCTTGTTCGAGTCCGGGCGCACCAGGAAGGTGTAGGTGCCCTCTTCGATCAGTCCATAGGACTTCTCGGAGATCACCGGCGCGAGCAGGATGTCGCGGGGATCGGCGATGGTGCTCACTTGCTCTCCTCCTGTGCAGCTTCGGCGGGGCCGTGCACGAAGGCGTTGAGCGCCTCGACCGAGAACACGATTTCGTCGCTCTTGAGAACGTCGTAGGTGTTCAGCTGGTCCGGGGCGATCGGGTGCACGCCCTGCAGGTTCGCCACGCTCTTCCACGCGGTGACATCTTCACGGCCGACGACGACCAGGATGTTCTTCCGCTCCGACAGCTCGGCGAGGAAGGCCTTGGCCGACTTGGTCGACGGGGTCTGTCCCGCAACCAGTTCGGTGATCACGTGGATGCGCTCGTTGCGAGCCCGGTCCGACAGAGCGCCACGAAGCGCGGCGACCTTCATCTTCTTGGGCAGGCGCTGGGTGTAGTCACGCGGCTGCGGGCCGTGGACGGTGCCACCGCCGGCGAACTGCGGCGCACGGGTCGAACCCTGGCGCGCACGGCCGGTGCCCTTCTGGCGGTACGGCTTCTTGCCACCGCCGCGGACCATGCCGCGGGTCTTGGTGGCGTGCGTGCCCTGGCGAGCCGCGGCCTGCTGGGCCACGACGACCTGGTGCATCAGCGCGATGTTCGCGGTCACATCGAAGATCTCCGCGGGGAGCTCGACGGTGCCCTCGGTCTTGCCGCCAGCGGCCTTGACCGTGAGCGTCAGGTTGGTCTTGGTCTCGGTGCTCATGCCCGGGCACCACCCTTCACTGCACTCTTGACGATCACGACGCCGCCGGTGCGGCCCGGGATCGCGCCCTTGATCAGCAGCAGACCGTTCTCGGCATCCACCTTGTGGACCGAGAGGTTCTGCGTGGTGACGCGGTCGTTACCCATCCGGCCGGACATGCGCATGCCCTTGAACACGCGGCCCGGGGTGGAGCAACCACCGATGGAACCCGGACGACGGTGCACGGCCTGCGCACCGTGCGAGGCACCCTGGCCACGGAAACCGTGGCGCTTCATGGTGCCCGCGAAGCCCTTGCCCTTGGAGGTGCCGGTCACGTCGACGTAGGAGCCCGCCTCGAAGACATCGGCGTTGATCTCCTGGCCGACCTCGAAGGCCGACGCGTCGGCGACGCGCAGCTCGGCGATGTGGCGGCGGGGGGTGACACCGGCCTTGGAGAACTGGCCGGAGACCGGCTTGTTCACCTTGCGCGGGTCGATCGCGCCGTAGGCGACCTGGACGGCGGAGTAGCCGTCGCGCTCCACGGTGCGGATCTGGGTCACGACGTTCGGGCCCGCCTTGACGACGGTCACGGGAACGACGCGGTTCTTCTCGTCGAAGACCTGGGTCATGCCGAGCTTGGTGCCCAGGATGCCCGCGGCCGGACGGCTCTTGTTGTCAGTCATATTCGAAGTCCCCGTCACTGAATGTTGACGTCGACGCTGGCCGGCAGGTCGATACGCATCAGGGCGTCAACCGTCTTCGGCGTCGGGTCGAGGATGTCGATCAGCCGCTTGTGCGTACGCATCTCGAAGTGCTCGCGCGAGTCCTTGTACTTGTGCGGCGAACGGATGACGCAGTACACGTTCTTCTCGGTGGGCAACGGCACCGGGCCGACGACGCGGGCACCGGTACGGGTCACCGTCTCGACGATCTTGCGCGCAGACGCGTCGATCGCCTCATGGTCGTAGGCCTTGAGCCTGATGCGGATCTTCTGTCCCGCCACGCTGAGTGTCCTTTTCTCCGCTTACGTTGTGGTCCAAGAGCTTTCGCTCTCACACCACCCTCATTTGCACAGCCCGAACACACGAAGACGCATCAGCCACCACACGACCGGCCACCTGGGCCCGATCCATCGCCGCTGTTCATCTGTCATGGTTCATCCGGTCCACGCGGTCGGGCGTGTCGCTCCGCCGCCCATTCCTCAGCCCGGACCAAAATCCTGTAAGCCTCGGAACATTGTTCCGGACGCACCCGCGCCGCAATCCAGCGGGGTGCAAAATTGGGTCTTGCTCACCCACGACCAGCGCCGATCCAACGGAAAAGACGCAACCCGGTGTGGGCAACCCGAACAGTATGCCTCGAGTCCCGGGGCGACTTCAAATCGCCCCCTCCCCCACCCGGACCCGATGGCCCTGGTCACACCGGGTCGACGCGCCCGGCCCGGACAGCGCGATGGCCGGTGCGGAACTCGGCTCTCGCACCGGCCATTTCACGCCTCAGCGGTTGCCGAGGCCCTGGAGGTAATAGTCCCAGCCGCCGAGGTCCTGAATCAACAGGAAGTTGCCACCGTGATGCACGGCGGGGTCGACCAGGGCCAGGCCGACCTGCCCGCCAGGCGTGTCGGCGGCCTCACCGACGACCTGGGTCAGGTTGCCGTACATCTTGCCGTCGACCATCGGAATCTCCGAATAGTACGGGTCGAGGGCGATCCGGTTGTTGGCCCTGTTGATCTGGTCGATCGCCGCCGGGATCCAGGTGTTGGACAGGGCCACGGTCTCGTCGTGGTCGAGGTCAACGCCGACGTAGATGCCGCCGCCCGGATTGATGTACGGCGTGAAGGCCGCAGCCGAGCCGGCGGATGCCGTGGTGGCGAGGGCCGCCCCCGCGAGTGCGATGCCGACGGTGGCCACCGCGGTGCGAATACGCATGATTTCGAGAACTCCTAATTTCCCCGATAGCCGACCCGCGTGGCGTCGGCTCCCAGCCGCACCCCCGGCACGGCCCATCCAGATAACAAGCAACCATTCGGTTTCGCGCAGCGAGGCAGACCGTCTACCGATTCGATGACCTATTCGCGGGAGTCCGAGAGCTGGACCCGAGAGACGTTCCCGCAGAACTTACTTTTGAGTAAGATGCGGGCATGGCTAAAGAGACCGCTACGTATCGCGGGTGGAAGAAGCTTCCCGACAATCGGATCGGGCACACGTTGTTCTCCATCGGGATGGTGGCGCGGGTGCCGTATTTCGGGACGGTGCTGCCGAGCGTGGTCCGATTGGAGCCGGGGCTGTGCGAGGTGACCGCACCCAAGTGGTTCGGGATTCACAATCACCTGGGGACGTTCCACGCGATCGCGGCATGCAACCTGGCCGAGGTGGCGATGGGCATGCTGTCCGAGGCGACGGTGCCGGAGACACATCGGTGGATCCCCAAGGCGATGAACGTGCAGTATCTGGCGAAGGCGAACTCGGGACTGCGGGCCGTCGCGAAGTTACCGGAGGTTCCGGATTTCTCGCAGATCACCGAGGGGCGGGATCTGGTGGTGCCGGTGTCGATCTTCGACCGGTCGGGCCTGGAGGTCGTGCATGCCGACATCACCACCTGGGTGACGCCGAAGTAGTCACAACCAGCTGAGAGTGACTCACCAGCCGACGCCGAGGAACCTCACAGCTACCATCAATAGCGTTGCGGCCATGACAGATTCAATTCCCGCCGCAGACAGTTCCCACCCCGTTCCGGGACGGCGCAGGCCCGGTCGTGTCACCATCTCCGTGGCCGGCGCGGCGCTGGCCCTGGCGGCCGCCCTGGGCCTGGCCGCCTGCGGGTCCAGTGATCACAACTCCGCGGGCGGCGGCAATCAGCAGCAGGGGCCGGACGGACACCACGGCGACGGCCAGGATGGTCAGGGCGGCCGGGGCGTCGGCGGCAAGATCACCAGCGAGAACTCCGGATCCTGGATGATCACCAAGCAGGACGGCAGCACCGAGACCGTGACCATCTCCCCCAGCACGGAATTCGGCACCAAGGCGAAGAGCGAGACCGCAGCGCAGTTCGCGGTCGGCGATCAGATCGTGGTGCGGGGGCAGGAATCCAACGGCACCATAGCCGCGACCCGCATCTCGCACGCCCGCGAGCACGCCAATATGAATGGGACGCCGCCGAATTCGCCCGGCGCCACCCCGCCGGCCTCACCCGGCGGTACCCCGCCCGCGGCGCCGTCGCCGACACCGGCCAAGTGATCCGCTCCGTGATACCGAACGTTCGATGGCCGACAAGTCCGTTGTCCCACAACGGACTTGCCGCCTGCCGCGAGTCCGGCTATTCGCCGACCGGGGTACTCATCAGCATGACCAGGGCCGCGAAACACAGCCCGATCGGCACCACCGCCAGCACGATGCGCACCGCCCACGGCGCCCAGTAGGCGACCACCCATTGCGCGGTCACCGCGAGCAGCCCGAACAGCAGCAGATGCTGTGCGTTGTCGAGGTGCCCGAAGGTATTCGGGCAGGAGTCGCGGCCGTTGCACGAGTCGGTGGCGAACCCGCTGAGCACGAAGAGCGCGAAGTAGACGGGCAGGCCGAACCCGAACAGCACCGATGACGTGGTCGGCGGCACCCACCAATATCGCTTGCCGGTGTTCATTCCGTCTCTCCCCACCTCATCACATCCGCAGGCCACCCACCGCACGCACGATAGCAAGCGGCAATAACCGTCGAAGGATGGCGCGCGCGGCGAGGATTCGGCCGCACAGCGCGAGGGTGCGAAGTCGGAGTCGGCCTGGCGGGGCCGGGACGCGGCTGTTTGAATGCGGGTATGAGTGGCCGTGAGGTCGGCAGGGCGGCCGACGTGTGCGTGGTGGGGCTCGGTCCCACAGGGCGGGCGCTGGCGCATCGCGCCACGGCGGCGGGCATGCGGGTGGTCGCGGTGGATCCGCGGCCGACGCGGCTGTGGGCGCCGACGTTCTCGTGCTGGGTGGACGAGCTGCCGGAGTGGCTGGGGCAGGGCGCGATTGCCAGCCGCATCGAGGCCCCCGCGGTGTGGACGACCACCGAGCACCGGATTCCCCGGCCCTACTGCGTGCTGTCCAAGCAGGGCCTGTTCGACGCCCTGCCGCTGGACGACGCGACGGTCATCGCGGGCCGGGCACGCACGGTGGAGGCGCACCGGGTGGAGCTGGCCGACGGCACCGAGGTGCGCGCCGCCACCGTGTTCGACACCCGCGGCCAGGCCGCGCCGGGCGCGCGGCGCACCGCCAGCGCACACGGCATCTTCGTGGACGAGGACACCGCGGCCCCGATGGTGACCGCCGGTGAGGGCCTGCTGCTGGACTGGCGCGACGAGAACGGCGCGGGCCCGGACGAGCCGCCGTCGTTCCTGTACTCGGTGCCGCTCGGGGACGGCACGGTGATCTTCGAGGAGACCAGCCTGGGCCTGCGCTGCGGCATGCCGCAGCACGAGCTGCGGCGGCGCACCCTGAATCGGCTGGCGGCGCACGGGATTCGGCTGCGCGGTGACGAGCCGACCGAGGCCGCTCACTATCCGCTCGACGAGCTGCCCCCGAAAGCCGGTCGCGGCCGGGTGATTCCGTTCGGCTCGCGCGGCGGCATGATGCATCCGATCACCGGGTACTGCGTCGCGGATTCGCTGGCGCTGGTGGATACCGCCCTGGACGCGGTGCGCCGCGGCGACGATCCGGTCGAGGCACTGTGGCCGTGGCAGGCGCGCCTGGTCCATTGGATGCGCATGCGGGGCGTGTACGGCCTGGGCCGGCTGACGACCGCCCAGTCCATCGCCATGTTCGACGCGTTCTTCACCCGCCCGCCCCGGCAGCAGCGCGCACTGCTGTCGGCGCACGCCGACTACTCGGCGCTGGGCACGGCGCTGTTCATGACGGTCGGCACCACCCAGCCGTTCCGCTGGCGCTACGACCTGGTCGGCTGGACCAACCGGAACCGCTGGGTGGATTGGGATTACGGCCGCCCGCGCCCGCTGGACGACCTGCTGCTGCCTCGGGAGGATCTGCTACCCGGGGACACCGCGCAGTAGGGCTCAGACCCAGTTCTCGATCCAGTACTTCCAGATGATCGCGGCGTAGGCGGCCAGTGGCGGCACCTTGATATCGGTGCCGGCGAGCGCGGCCGCGGTGTGGCGGGAGTCGAAGCGGCACGACAGTTCGGTGTCCTCGATGACGTCCATGGGAATGCCGACCTGGCGGAGCACCCAGCCCATGCCGGGCACGCGCAGGGTGAGGTCGAGGGTCTGCTTGGGCATGACCTGGATGAGGTGCGGTGCCCCGGCTTCGTCGGCGAAGAGGTTGAAGACGTCGGCGACACTCTGCTCGCGCGGATCCACCAGGTGGTAGGTGGCGGGTGTGTCGCCGGGCCGGTGCGCGATGTGGTCGAGGGCGCGGGCCACGAAATCGACCGGCACCAGATTGGTTTCGCCGAGTTCGGGCGCGATCACGGGCAGGATGCGGGGCAGCTGCGCGGCCATCCGCAGCAGCCGGAAGAAGTAGTAGGGGCCGTCGATGCGGTCGATCTCGCCGGTGCGGGAATGGCCGATCACGATGGCGGGCCGGTAGATCCGCCACGGCACCGCGGTCTGCTCGCGCACATCCTGCTCGGCCCGCAGCATGGCCCGCTGGTAGGGGGTGGGCAGCAGCTGCCCGACGTCGGTCATGTCCTCGGTGAACAGGCCCTCCCGGGCTCCGGCGACGCGCACCGTCGAAACATGGTGCAGCCGTCCGGCTTCCAGCGCCGCCGCGAGCTCGGCGACCCGCCGGGTGCCGCCGCCCGCGCCGCGGGTGTCGAAGCCGGCGGCCAGGTGGAAGACGTGGTCGATCGAACCGCGGTGCGCCGCAATCCAGCCCGCGTCGATGCCGAGCCCGGGCTCGCCGAGGTCGCCGCGCACCGGGCGTACCCGGTCGGGGGCACCCCAGTCGCGCAGGCAGCGGTTGAAACGCAGCACGGAGCCTTCGCCCGGGCACACCAGGACGTGGACGTCCGCGCTGCGTTTCAGGAGTTCGGGAAGCAGAAATCGACCGATGAACCCAGTTGCCCCGGTAACCAGGTAAGTCATGGCGCCCACCTTAACGTGACGTACGTCACTCGAACTCCGGTGCGGCCCCGGGGAAACGGTCGGGCGTGTCTAGGCTCCGGTCTCGGCCGCCCGCCGGTACCCGCGGATCGCGGGGTAGGCGCACACCACGATCATGCCGACCGACCACGCCACGGTCTTCCACAGCGGTGTGGCGATCGGACCGTCGTAGGACAGTCCGCGCATGGCGTCGATGGCGGTGCTCATGGGCTGGTTCTCGACCGTCTTCTGCAGCCATACCGGGTAGGCGAACACCGGCACGAAGCCGGAGTTGAAGAACATCAGCAGCGTCTGCACGATGCCGACGACCGACACCAGCATGACGCCCTCGGTGAGCGTGGCCAGCGCCGTCACCAGGACCGCGAACCCGATGGCGAACAGGATCGGAATGGCCAGCATGGCAATCGAAGCCGCGGGCCCGTACCAGAACCGGAAGCCCAGCGCGAGGCCGACCGCCAGCACGAACAGCGAGGTGATCAGTACGCGCACGGCCTCGGCCAGCAGCCGTCCGGTGAGTCCGGCGGCGCGGTGGACCGGCATGGTGTAGAACCGCCCGAGCAGTCCGGTGGCCTTCTCCGCCTTGAAGCCGAGCGCGCTCACGATGGATCCGGACATGGCCGCCACCAGCATGACCATCGGCACGAAGCCGTAGATGGCGGGCATGCCGGTGGCCTGTTCGATGGAGTCGCCCAGCACGATCCGAAACATGATCAGCGTGGCCGCGGGGAACACGAGCGTCTGAATGGTGGTGGAGGGATCACGCATCCAGCCGATGAGCAACCGCTTACACTGGATGAAGCTCTGTTCCACCCAGATCGCGAGGGTGCGCTCGGAGCGCGGTTTCACCGTCGGCAGCGGCTGATGCCCCGCCCACGAATCCTGTTCCGCCACTTCTGCCGTGGTCGTCGTACTCATGACCGCCTCACACTCGCCCAGACCGCGAACGGCGTGAAGACGACCGCCGCGCCGACCAGCCACACCAGTGGCACCCAGAACACCTGCCACGTCACCCCGTGGTCGGCCATGTCCCGCAGCGCGAAGGAGAACTGCGAGATGGGCTGATTGCGCACGAACGGCCGCACCCACGCCGGGAATCCGGCCTCGGGCACGAAGCCGCAGGACAGCATGCCGAAGATGAGCGTCGGCAAAGTCAGCGCCTGGCTGAGGGATTCGGGGCTCTTGGTCAGCGACCCGAGCCCGTCCGCGCCGATGGCCAGTACGGTGCCGACCGCGAGCGAGAACACGCAGAACAGCACGGCCTGACCCCACCCGGCGACGAACCGGAAGCCGATCATGTGGCCCCAGCCCAGCGCCGCGGCGAGCGACACCACCGACCGCACGAAGCCCGCGGACTGCCGCGACACCAGCGGCACCATCTTGCCGATGGGCATGGTCTGCATACGGGTGTTGAGTCCGGTCATGGCCTCGAACGCGGCCAGCTGCGCGTTCGACATCATGGTGAAGGACATGGTCTGCAGCACGATGATCGGCATCACGAACTGCTCGTAGTGAATGCCCTTGACCTGCATGACGAATTTCAGCGGCAGGTAGAAGCCGAGGGTGAAGACCAGCGGGATGATCACCGCGACGATCAGTTCGCCCTTGGTGGCCATCACCCACACAATGCGTCCGGTCAGCGCCTGCCACTGCGCGAAGCTGTTGGGCCGGGCCGGGGGTACGCCGGCGAAGAGGTCGGCGGCGCGTTCGCTTTCCACTGTCGTCACGATTCCTCCGCCTCCTTGGTCCCGGAGTGCCCGGTGAGGGTGAGGAACACGTCGTCGAGCGAGGGGCGGCGCAGCCCGATGTCGGCGAGTCGCACGCCGGCGCTGTCGAGCCGGCGCAGCGCCTCCGACAGGGTGCCCGCGCCGTCCGGGGCCGGGATCGAAAGCCGGTCGCCGCCATCGAGTTCCGCGCGCACCGCCTCGGGCACCAGGTCCCCGAGCGCGTCGGCGGCGGTGGTGAGCTGTTTGGGGTCCAGCGGCACGACCTCGCAGTAGCTGCCGCCGGTCTTCTCCTTGAGAGCGTCGGCGGTGCCCTCGGCGATGACCGTGCCCTTGTCGATCACGATGATGTTGTCGCTGAGCACGTCGGCCTCTTCGAGGTACTGCGTGGTCAGCAGGACGGTGATGCCCTGGTTCTTGAGCGCGGTGACGAGATCCCAGACGCCCTGGCGGCTGCGCGGATCCAGGCCGGTGGTGGGTTCGTCGAGGAACACCACCTCGGGCCGGACCACCAGGCCGCAGGCGATGTCGACGCGGCGGCGCATGCCGCCGGAGTAGTGGCGCACCGCGCGGCGGCCCGCGCCGGTGAGGTCGAACTCCTCGAGCAGGTTGTCGGCGCGCTGCCGGGCGGCCTTGCGCGGCAGGCCCATCAGGCGGCCGAAGAGCTCGAGGTTCTCGCGACCGGAGAGGTTCTCGTCGAGGGCCGCGTACTGGCCGGTCATCATGATCGATCGGCGCACCGCGGCGGGGTCCGAGCGCACGTCGTGCCCGGCGATGCGGGCGATGCCGGAGTCTGGGCGCAGCAGGGTGGACAGGATCTTGACCGTGGTGGTCTTGCCCGCCCCGTTGGGGCCGAGTATGCCGAGGACCTGTCCGCGGGCGGCGGTGAAGCTGATCCCCTGCAGCGCGTGCACCTCGCCGAAGGACTTGCGGACGTCTTCGACGAAAACGGCCGGATCATCGGGTGCTCCGGGTTGCGGTCTGTCCAAGCTGGGCATCAACTCTCCACTATCTCTTTTCGACCCGGCGAACTTTCGGCTGGTCGGGCTGAACGATGTCGCCCCGTGTGGCGGGTCCCCACATCCCGCCGGGATAAGTCGCTACCGCCCGCCGGGATGATCCGCACCGCCGGCCGTGATGTTACCGGCGCATCCCAAATGAGGCCGTTTCTTTGCCGAAGCAGCAATCATCAAACTGTGCGCTTGGTCACAAACCGAAGGGTTCTGGCATAGCTGCAGATCCAGGCGCAGACCGGCCGGTATGCGGCGATTTCGCTACCTTGTCTCATCTGCGACTCGAACCATAGTCTGGCGTTGGCGGGGAGAGACATTCACAGGCCACGAGAGGTTGACCATGGCCGAGTCGGCGCAGCCGGCAACAGGGCGCGCCGGTGCGCGCCGATCCAAAGTGCTCACATCCTTCGACCCCCGGACCGGGGAGGTCGTCGGCGAATACGCCAGCATGGGCGCGGGTGAGCTCACCCGTACCGTCCGCTCGGCACGCAGTGCCGAACAATGGTGGGCGGCACTGGGATTCGACGCGCGCAAACGCTGGCTGCTGGACTGGAAACGCAGCCTGGCCCGCGGCACCCGCGATCTGGTCGAGCTGATCAGCAGCGAGACCGGCAAGCCGCGCATCGACGCCGCCATCGAGGTGACGCTGGCGGTGGAACATCTGGATTGGGTTGCGCGGCATGCGGAGAAGACGCTGGGCCGCACCACCCGGCTGGGCGCCGCACTGCGCCGCGAGCCGGCCGGCACCGTCGGCTACCTGCCGCTGGGCGTGGTCGGCGTGCTCGGCCCCTGGCAGAATCCCGTTCTGACACCGATGAATTCGATTGCCGGCGCGATGGCCTCGGGCAATGCGGTGGTGTTCAAGCCCAGTGAGCTGACCCCCGGCGTGGGCGCGTGGCTGGCCGACACCTGGAACCATCTGGCCCCGAATCAGCCTGTGCTGCAGGTGGTCACCGGCGACAGCGGCACCGCCGCCGCCCTGTGCCGCGCCCGCGTGGACAAGCTGGCCTACGCCGGATCCGGCGCGGGGGCGCGGGAGGTGGCCACGCTGGCCGCGCAGGCGTCCACCCCCCTGCTCGTCGAGCAGGGAGGACGCGGATCGATGGTGGTCCAGGTCGACGCCAAGCTCGATACCGCCGCGGCCGCCGCGGTGTACGGCGCCATGGCCAATTCGGGTCAGCAGCCCGCGGGCGTGCAGTGCGTGTACGTGGCCGACTCGGTGTACGAACCGTTCTTGGAGCTGGTGGCCGATCAGGCCCGGCGGCTCCGCCCGGGCGCGGACCGCCGCGCCTCCTACGGCCCGATGATCCTGGACGCCCAGATCGACGTGGTGCGCCGCCAGGTGCGCGACGCCGTCACCCGGGGCGCGCGGCTGGTGGTCGGGAGCCTGGAGTCGATTCGCGAACCGTATATCGAGCCGATCGTGCTCACCGAGGTGCCCGAGGTGAGCACCGCGGTCACCGGGGACGCCGTCGGGCCGGTGCTGGTGGTGAATCGGGTGGCCACCATGGACGAGGCGGCCGACCGGGTGAATGCCGCCGAAAAGCCGCACGCCGTCTCGGTTTTCACGCGTGACACCCGCAGCGTCCCGGAGTTCGCGGCCCGGCTGCGCAGCGAGCTCATCACGGTCAACGCGGCCCCGGTCTACGGGGTCAACGGGCCGGGCCGCATTCGCGATCCGCGCACACTGCGGGAATTCGCACGGCCGCAGACGATCACCGAGAAGCATCCGCCGGACCAGATCACCTCGGGCACCTTCGAGAAGCATCCGCGCCGTCTCCGGGTCGCCCGCGCGCTGTTCCGGATGCGGCACCGGGTCTGACGGTGGAAGTGGCTGCCGCCGGAGGCTATTCGGCGGCGGGCACGCCCAGCAGTACGGCGCGCATGAGCGCGCTCACCCGGGCCAGGTTCTCGGGCCGCCCGTCGAAGCGGATACGCCGGCCCACATCGATGACCTGGGCGATGGCCGCGTGCACCCGGAAGCGCGCCTCCACCTGATCGCCTTCGAGCAGGTTGGCCCATTCGAGCACGTTCTGCCGCTGCACCGAGCGCAGCCGATGCTGTTCGGAGGCGGGCAGATTCGAGAATTCGGAGAAGTAGACCGGCAGGATCTCGGGCATGGCGAAGGTCATGCGGGAGAACCGGTCGGCGATCCGGACCGCCGCGTCGGCGCGGCTGGTGGCCTCGGCCAGCGCCTCGTTGTTGCCGATGGCGACCCGTTCGCCGGTGCGGTGGAAGGCGGCGGCCAGCAGGTCGGCCTTGCTGGCGAAGTAGCGGTAGACGCTGGAGGCGTTGATGCCGGCGGCGGCGCCGATCTCCTCGATGCTGGCCTCGTGGTAGCCCTGCCGCCCGAAGATGCGAATGGCCTCGGTGAGCAGCTGCTCGCGCTTGGAGATGACGGGCAGGCCGCGCACCAGCGGATCGCCGGTGGCCGGGGCGGGCGCGGGCGGCAGTTCGCAGCGCAGCAGGTCCCAGCAGATCTCGGTGATCAGATTGACCAGGCGGGTGGTGGACAGGGCGGTGCGATGCGCGGTGATGGAGCCGATGGCGCTCAGCACCGCGGCCGCGCGCAGCTCGATGTCGGCGGTGGCCGCGTCGGGATACAGCTCGGCGATGGCGGCGGCCAGGGTGGCGCGCAGTTCGTTGTAGATGACGCGGATGCGGTCGCGGTCCGCGCGTTCCAGGTAGCGGCGCTCCCACCGGTACAGCCCGCCCTCGCGGCGCACATCGATGGTGTACTCGGCGATGCCGCGGATCAGCACGGTGAGTCGCGGTTCCGGTTCCAGCTCCGGATGGTCGGCGGCCTTGGCGGCATCCAGCAATTGCTGTGCCCCCATTTCCGCGGCGGCTACCAGCAGCGCGTATTTATTGGTGAAGTGGCGGTACAGCGCCGGACCGGAGATGCCGACCTCGGCCGCGATCTCGTCCACGCCGACCGGGTGGTAGCCACGTTCGGCGAACGCCCGGGCCGCTACCCGCACGATTTGGGCCTTGCGGTTCTTGGGGCGGCGGCGGGGACCGGGTTCGCTGTCCGATGGCCCGGAATTACTGTCCGGTCGCGCGGAAGCGAGGGCTGCCTCGCTGCGATCGGCGACCATACAGTTTCTCCTTCTCGACGAACTCCGGCTGTTGACAGTGCCGGACGAACCCCCCTAAGTTAACCACAATTCGCAAAGCTGAACACAGTCTGCGGCATCGCTGCCGCATATATATCTGGGGAGCGCACATGGATACCGCATCGCGCAGTGATTCCGTCAGGGGTGGCGGTGGGGCGACGGGCGGGTACATCGCGACCACTGCGGGGTACACCGCGGTTCAGGACGGGCGGGCGCTGCGCATCACCATCACCAATCCCAAACGCAAGAACGCACTCGACTATGACACCATGGCCGGCCTTGGCGATACCGTGCTCGCGGCCTCGCAGGATCCGGCCGTGCGGGTCATCGTACTGACCGGCGAGGGCGGCGACTTCTGCGCCGGCGCGGATCTGGCCGCCGCCCCGGGCGAGAAGGAACGCGGTATCACGCCCGAGATGACCATGGACGTGGCCAACCGGATGATCAAAGCGATCGTCGACTCCCCCGTTCCGGTCATCGCCCGGGTCAAGGGCGCGGCCGCCGGGGTGGGCGTGGCCTTCGCGCTGGCCGCCGATCTGGCCTACGCGTCCGAGGACGCCTACCTGCTGCTGGCCTTCGTCAATATCGGCCTGATGCCCGACGGCGGCGCGGCGGCCCTGGTAGCCGCTGCGGCCGGTCGCCCACTGGCCGCGGAGATGGCACTGCTCGGCGAGCGGCTCCCGGCGCGAAAGGCCGTGGAGCACAGCCTGATCGCGGGCGCCTACAGCGATGAGGAGCTCGACGCCAAGGTGGAGGCAGCCGTCGCCAAACTCGCACACGGCCCGCGCCGCGCCCTGGAGCTCACCAAGCGCGCCCTCAATACGGCGGCGCTGACCTCGCTGGACGCCGCCCTGGCCGCCGAGAAGGCCGGCCAGTGCGAACTGCTCGGCTCGGCCGATTTCGCCGAGGGCGCGGCCGCCATGCTGCAGAAGCGCCGGGCGGTCTTCGCCGAATAGCGCGGCGCGTCAGCCCTTTCCGGCGACGGTCAGGTAGATCAGCAGAACATTGAGCACCGAAATGATAGCCACAACGAGCCAGGCGAGGGCGGTGGTGACGCGGTGGTTGACGTTCACGCCCATGAGCCCGGCATCGCGGGTGAAACGGACCAGCGGGATAAGCGCGAACGGAATGCCGAACGACAGCACCACCTGCGAAATGATCAGGGCGCGTGTGGGATCGAGACCGAAGGCCAGCACCGCGAGGGCCGGGATCAGGGTGATAACCCGGCGGACAACCAGCGGGACGTGCCGGTGCAGCAGGCCCTGCATGATCATGGCTCCCGCATAGGCCCCTACCGAGGTGGAGGCGAGTCCGGATGCGAGCAGGCCGACCGCGAGCAACAGCCCGGCCACCGGACCGAGCACCTCCTGGACCGCGGCGTGCGCGCCCTCGATGGTGTCCACGCCCTCACGGCCACGCAGCGTGCTCGCCGCCATGAGCAGCATGGCCAGATTGACCGCACCAGCCAGCAGCATCGCCAGCCCGACGTCGTAGCGGGTGATGCGCAGCAAGCGGTTTCGAGGCGCGCCTTCCTCCGGGTGCCCGTGCCGGTCTCGGGCCATGCCCGAATGCAGGTAGACCACGTGCGGCATGACGGTCGCGCCGATCATGGCGGCGGCCAGCAGCACGCTGCCGGATCCCTCGAAGCGAGGGACCAGGCCGCCCAGTGTGCCCGAGGCCGACGGCGGTGAGATCACCACCGAGGCAAGGAATCCGATGGCGATAATGCCGAGCAGTCCGGTGATCATCCGTTCGAACGGCTTCTGGCCACGATGATTCTGGATCATCAGCAGGCCCAGCGAGACGATCCCGGTAATGACGCCACCGACCAGCAGCGGTAGACCGAACAGCAGGTTCAATGCGATCGCGCCGCCCACTACCTCGGCGAGATCGGTTGCCACGGCCACGGTTTCGGCCTGCGCCCAGTAGGCCAGCCGCACGGGGCGGCCTGCCTTCTCCCGCACCAGTTCGGGGAGGGACCGGCCGGTGACCAGGCCCAGTTTCGCGGAAAGGAACTGCACCAGCCCGGCCATGACATTGGCCATGATGATGACCCACACCAGCAGGTAGCCGTACTGCGCGCCGGCGCTGATATTGGACGCAACATTTCCCGGATCGACATACGCGATGGCGGCCACGAATGCGGGACCGAGTAAGACCGTGGCCGATCGTGCTCGCTGGAACGGGCTGCGCTGATCGGCCAAGCTGGTACTCACACACCGAGTTTACGGGTACCCGAACTTTTTGTTTAGTCCTTCCTACCAACCTGTGACCACAGCCATAACGCAAACCGGCCCGGCACCTTGGGGTGCCGGGCCGGTTTGCGTTGTCCGCGTGGACTTTCGGATCAGATGCCGAGGCCCTGGGCCAGGACCGGCCACGAGTTGATGAACTCGTCGTTCCAGTAGCCCCACGAGTGGGTGCCGGTGGCCCGGAAGTTGTAGGTGGCCGGGATGCCCAGCGAGTTCAGCTTGTTCGCCAGGTTGTGGCTGCAGAAGTTGGTGCCGGCCTCGATCACGCCGCCGATGATGATCTGGTTGGCCAGACCGTAGGCGCCGGGCAGCGCGTACGGGCCGTTGAGGGTGTCGTACACGCCGGGCAGACCGCTACCGGAGGAGATGTAGAGGTTGATGCCGCGCAGCTTGTCGGCGTTGATGACCGGATCGTGCTGGGCCCACTCGGGCGAATCCGACGGACCGTACATGTTCTCGAGCTTGCCGCCGCCCCAGGTCTCGACGGTCAGGCGCATGAACTCCTGGCCCTGCGGGTCGGCCATCTGGGCGCAGCCGGAGTAGGCGGCGACGGACTTGTACAGGTCCGGCTTGGCCTCGGCCAGGGTGAGCACGGTGGTGCCGGAGGTGGAGATGCCGGAGATGGCATTGACGCCGTTGGTGCCGAGGGCGGCGTCGATCAGCGGGGGCAGTTCCTCGCTGAAGAAGGTGGTCCACTTGTTGCGGCCGAGGACCGGATCGTCATTGTCCCAGTCCTGGTAGTAGGACCACTTGCCGCCGATGGGCTGCACGACATTGACGTTCTTGTCGCCCAGGAAGCCGTTGACGATATTGGTCTTCTTGACCCAGGAGGCGTCGTCCTGACCGCCGCCCGCGCCATTGAGCAGGTACAGGGTCGGGCGCGGCACCGAGGCGTCCGCGGGCCGCTGCACGTCGACCGGGTAGGTGGCGCCCATGGCCGCGGAGTAGACGTAGAGCCGGATGTTCCGGTCGTCCTTCATCTCGGCCTTGGTGATCTTCGAACCATCCGCCGAGACCGGATCGGCCAGCAGCTTCTTGCCGTCGATGATCGGGTCAGCGGAGGCGGTGCCGCCGCCGACGCCGGTCATCAGACCGGTGAGAACCGCCGTGGCAGCGAGGAAGGCTGCGGCTCGCAGCCCGCGCCGCCCGTTCCGGACATGTCGACGAATCAATGTTTCGCACCTTCATCTCGTGTCGAATTCAGCTGATACTACGGGTCGGTCACATCGCGGGCGTCAGCGCCCATGCTCGGCGAGTCCACCCAGCGCCTGCACCCAGCCCTCCACCAATTGCTTGACCTGGTCCAGGCCGAGCACCGTGCCCACGAAATCGAAGCGGGCGATGAGGCCGTCCTGGCTGGTGTCGACGGTGACGTCCAGATACAGGTCGTCGGCGACCGGTTCCGGGTAGACCCGGGCCGGGCGCAGGTCACGGTAGCGGAAGCCGATGCGGCCCACCGGGAGTACGGCGATCTCCGCCACCGTCTCCGGGTTCAGGTGCCGCAGCAGCCCGAAACCGACTCCCTGCGAGGGTACTTCGCGGGCCCGGTCGCGGATCTGCTCGATGACCGCGCCCGCGGTCGGGCCGCCGGCCCGCACCTCGGCGAGGTCGACGCCGTCCAGGCGCAGCGCGAACGGGTAGGTGGTGCTGAACGCGCCGACCGTCCGCAGTCCGGCCGGATCGCCGGGGGTGCGGCCGTCGGCGATCAGCCGCACCACCGAACCCAGTGTGTCGCGCAGGGTTTCGGCACCCGGGTCGAGCAGGGTGGCGGCCAGGGCGGCCAGCAGCACATCGTCGATGCTGGCGCCGTAGCGGCGTGCCACGCCGTCGACGGCCGCCGCGCCCTCGCCGGTGATGGACACCGAGACCCGGCCGCGAGCACCGGAATCGGCGTCGCCGAGCACCAGCTCCGGCGACACGCCCTCCGCGACGTCGGCGAGCTGGTCGCGCCACCAGTCCAATTCGTCGACGGTGTCGACGTCCACGGCGCGTTGAGCCAGCGCACGGGCGATGCCGAGCGGGTGGGCGTCCGCGCTGTGCGGGGTGGCGTGGCCGCCGGACCACGAGGCGGTGAGGTCCTCGATGACGGTGCGCCAGGAGGCGTCGTCCACGACCAGGCCGTTGGCGACCACGACGAGCACGGCGGCGGGTCGGTCCTGCGGGTCCTCGGCCGGGTCGGTCGCCACGTTCTCCACCAGCACGAAGCGCATGTTGTACCCCTTCTCGGGGTCCAATTCGGCTGCGGCGGCGTGGATCACGGCCTCGATGGGGTCACCGACGGCCTCCAGGTTGGGGTCGATCTGCCAGACCACCGCGGCGCCGCGCGGCTGGGCGGCCGGAATGTCGAGCGCCACCGCGTCGCCATTGCGGCGCAATCGCGCCCACAGGCCCGGATGCCGGTCCAGCAGTCCGGCGACCGAGCGGCGCACCCGGGTGCCGGAGATGCCGGCGGCGATATCGAGGGTGATGGCCCGGACCCAGACCCCGGACGGTTCCACCTCGAGCAGGCCCATGGCGCCCGCGGGCAGCGGCGAAACCTCGCCCACCGCACTGAGTCTCGGCCCCATGACCGGCTTCTGGACGGCCACGCGCAGCGGCTCGGCCAGTGCGGTCTCCCCGGGTGCGGCCGCCGCCTCGTCCTCCGGAGTGGCGGCGCGGGCCGCTCTCGCCGGTTCGGGCTCGGCATCCGGCCGGAACGCGATATCGGGCTCGGGCTCCCGGACCGACTCGGGTTCGGCAGCGTGTTCCGGATCGCGCAGCTTCACCGATCGCTCGAGATCCTCGGGCCTGATCACCGGCAGCACCGCGGTGGTGGCCCAGCCGACCTCGAGCTCCTCGAACTGCCCTGCGGCGGACGTGGATTCGTCGGTGACGGATACCGGCTCGCCGATAGCGGACACGGTGTCGTCACGGGTGACGGCCGCGGGCCGGGCCCGCAGGTCCTCAGCGGCGATGACCCGTACGTCCGCGGGGACCGCCGGGGACAGGGCGTCCCGCACCGGCTCGGCGAGTACCACGTGGGTCATCGCCTCGCGGGTGAGCAGTTCGGTGAGTTCGCCCGGCTCGTAGGCGCGGTGCTGCGCGACCACCAGGGCGGCGGCGGCGCCGAGTGGCAGCAGCGGTTCCAGCGGCGACAGGCTCGACCCGGCCGCCGCGAGATAGATCGCCCGTGCCTCGCCGTGCAGGCCGAAGGACAGGGTCCGGGTGGCGATCGCGTGCAGGTCCGCCTGCGTGAGCACCACCTCGCCGGAGCCGTCGGCCGCGCGATCGACCCAGGCCGCGTGGCCGGGCTCGACCGGGGCGCGGCGGTCCGAGTCGGCGACCGGTGCGGCCGAACGGGATTCGACATCGGCGCCGACGCGCGGATCGTCGACCACGAGCCACTGTCCGCCGGCGGCCAGCGGGGGCAGCCCGGCCGTCGCGGCGCTGAGGGTCAGGCCCTGCGTGGTCCGGCTGTCGAGTGCACCCGTGTCACCGGTGGCCGGATCCACCGGCAGCACGGTCGCACCGGTTTTGGCGACCGCCCACACCGCGAGGATGAGCGCCACCGACCGGGGCAGCGCCACGGCCACCCGGGTGCCCGAGCCCGCGCCGTGATCGATGAGAACCCGTGCGAGACGCGAGGATTCGGCGTCGAGCTGGGCATAGGTGAAGGCGCGACCGCGAATGATCACCGCCGCGCCGTCCGGATTCGCCGCGACGGCCGCGGCCATGAGATCCGGCAGGGTGCCCACCGGCTCGGCGGCAGCGACGGTATCGCCGGACAGCACAGCCGGTTCGGACCGCACAACAGGTTCGGACACTACGGCCGGTTCGGTGTCGGCGCGATCGATGAGGCCGGCCAGCACCGGTCCGATCACGGCGAGGGCTTCCGCGGTGGTCATCATCTGGTGGGTGCCGGGCACCGGGTGCTCGCCCACGGTGCCGCTGACGTACGGCCGCCAGTCGGCGGACGACTTCGACTGCGGGACACCGGCGCTCAGGAACTCGGCCCGGAACAGCTCGACACGGCCGTCGAAATGCCGCGGCCGGTACTGCGATTCGAGCTCGAGGCTGCGCACCGCGCCGCGGTAGATGCGGCGCAGGCGGTCCAGGGTGAGGACGCCGAGGTCCGGCGGCACCGCGCCGTGCAGCGCGGTGAGCGCCTCCTCGCTCAGGTTCAGCAGGTCGCCGTCGGGGAAGGCCTCGGGGCCGACGCCGATGGTGGCGAACTCGTCCAGGATCGAGGTCCGGAAGTCGGACTTCGACTCCGGGTAGGAGTCCAGGATGGCGACCAGGTCGACTCGCTGGCCGGCAGCCTGCAGCTCGGTGGCGATGGCGTAGGCCAGGATGCCGCCGAGCGAGTAGCCGAGCACCCGGTAGGGACCCTCCGGCTGGATGGCGCGCATTTCGGCGGCGTAGCGGCGGGCCACGTCGGCCAGGTCCGCCGGGTCGTAGTCGGCCTCGGTGAGGGCGGGCGACTGCAGGCCGAGCAGCGGCTGGTCCTCGGGGAGGAAGCGCGCCAGACCGGCGTAGCACCACGACATTCCGGACATGGGCGGAGCGCAGAAGATCGGCGTCCGGGTGCCCGTGGCGCGAATCGGCAGCACGACCTGAAGTCCGGCTTCGGAATTCGAGTCGAAGTCGTGTTCGCCCTCGAGCACGGCCAGGATCTGCGCGCCGAGTCCGGCCACGGTCGGCGCGGTGAAGAACCACGCCACCCGGACCTCGGCGCCGGTCAGCGTACGCAGGCGGCTCGCCACCTGGGTGGCCAGCAGTGAGTTGCCGCCGAGGGTGAAGAAGTCGTCGTCCGCGCCGACCCGCTCCAGGCCGAGCACATCGGCGAAGACCTCCGCCACGGTCTGTTCCAGGGCGGTGGCTGGGGCACGGAAGACGGCCGCCTCGAATTCGGGATCGGGCAGCGCGGCGCGGTCCAGCTTGCCGTTCACGTTCAACGGCAGGGCGTCGAGGACCACGAAGGCGGCCGGGACCATGTACGACGGCAGCGCCGCCGACAGGGCCGACTTCACCTGCGGCACCTCGAGATCCGAGCCGGACGCCACCAGGTAGGCCACCAGCCGGTCGCCGGTCTTGGCGTCGGTCTTGGCCAGCACCGCGGTCTGCGCGATCTCCGGCAGCGCCAGCAGCGCCGCCTCGATCTCGCCGAGCTCGATACGGAAGCCGCGGATCTTCACCTGGAAGTCGGTGCGGCCCCGATATTCCAGCTCGCCGGTCGAGTTCCACGCGACCAGGTCACCGGTGCGGTACATGCGCTCGCCGGTCGCGAACGGGTCGGCCACGAAGCGATCCGCGGTCAGATCCGGACGCCCGAAGTAGCCGCGCGCCAATTGCGCACCGGCGAGGTACAACTCGCCGGGCACCCCGGCGGGCACCGGCCGCAGCCGGGCGTCGAGCACGTAGACGCGGCTGTTCCATTCCGGCGCGCCGATCGGAACCGAGACGCGGTCGGCGGCGGTGACCTCGTGGCTGGTGATGGACACCGCGGCCTCGGTCGGGCCGTACAGGTTGTACAGGCCCACCGCCGGGAAGGCCGTGCGGAACCGCTGTGCGAGTGTCGCGGGCAGCGCCTCGCCGATGGCCAGCACGCGCCGCAGCGCGCCCAGTCCGGCGGCCGAATTCGATTCGGCCAGCAGAGCGTCCAGAATGGACGGCACCGTGTGCAGCACGGTCACGGCCGTGCGGGCGATGAGCGCGTTGAGGTACACGGGGTCGCGGTGGCCGTCGGGCTCGGCGATGACCAGGCGGCCGCCCGAGACGGCGGCGGACCAGAATTCCCACACCGACAGGTCGAAGGTGGACGCCGTCTTCAGCAGCACCGCGTCGTCGACGCCGAGATCGAATTCCGCGGTCTTCCACAGCAACTGGTTGACGATCGCCGTGTGCGGCACCGCCACGCCCTTGGGGCGGCCGGTCGATCCGGAGGTGAAGATGACGTAGGCGGTGTTCGCGGGCCGCAGTGGCGCGACCCGCTCGGCGTCGGTGATCGGCCCGGCCGGAACCGAATCCGTTGCCAGTTCGTCCATGCGGATCATCGGCGCGAGACCGGTCACGAAGCCGGTCCCGCTCGTGGTGAGGACGCACACCGGCGCGGCCGATTCCAGGATGTAGCCGGTGCGCTCGGCGGGCTGATCCGGATCGACGGGCACGTACGCGCCGCCCGCCGCGGTGACCGCGTACATGGCGACCACCAGGTCGGTCGAGCGCCGCAGGGCCAGCGCGACCCGGGACTCGGGGCCGACGCCCAGCGAGATCAGGTGGCGCGCCAGGCGGTTGACCCGTCGAGCGAGTTCCGCGTAGGTCAGCTCGCCCTCGCCGTCGGCGACCAGGGCGGTCCGCGCCGCATGGGCGCTCGCGGTCCGGTCGAGCAGAGACGCCAGCGTGGCGCGGGTGTCGACCTCGTGCCGGGTGTCGTTCCAGCCCTGCAGGATTCGGGTCCGCTCCGCGGTGGCGAGCAGTTCCGCCTCGCCCACCGGGGTGGCGGGTTCGGCGGCCACGCGGGTCAGCAGCCGCACGAAGCGTTCGACGAACCCTTCGACGGTGGCCCGGTCGAACAGGGCGGTCGCGTAGGTGAAGTGTCCGAGAATGCCTGCGGGCTCACCGGTTTCGCTGTAGCGGTCGGCGGCGATCAGGTGCAGGTCGAACTGCGACAGCTCGGTGTCGATGTCGAGGCCCGCGACGGTCAGCTCCGGCAGTTCCAGACCGGCCTGGCTGTGGTTCTGGAAGGACAGGCCCACCTGGAACAGCGGGTGCCGGGCGGTGGAGCGCACCGGGTTGAGCACCTCCACCAGGCGCTCGAACGGGACGTCGGCGTGCGCGAAGGCGGCGAGGTCGGTTTCGCGCTGCCGCGCGAGCAGTTCGGTGAAGCTCGCGCCCGCGTCCACCCGGGTACGGAAGACCAGGGTGTTGACGAACATGCCGATGAGGTCGTCGAGCGCCTCTTCGCCGCGGCCCGCGATCGGGGTGCCGATGGCGATGTCGTCGGTGCCCGAGAGCCGGGCCAGCAGCACGGCCAGCGCGGTGTGCACGACCATGAACAGCGTCGCGCCCTCGGCGCGCGCCAGGTCCACCAGCGCGCGGTGGGCGGCGGCGTCGATATTGAGCTCGACCTTGCCGCCGTGGAAGGACTGCACGGCCGGGCGCGGCCGGTCCGAGGGCAGGTCGAGCTGGTCGGGCAGTCCGGCCAGCGCCTGCTGCCAATAGCCGATCTGGGCCGCGGCCACCGACTGCGGGTCGTGCTCGTCGCCCAGCAGTTCGCGCTGCCAGATGGCGTAGTCGGCGTACTGCACCGGCAGCGGCTGCCAGGCCGGTTCCAGGTCCATGGACCGGGCGGCATAGGCCACCATGAGGTCCCTGGTCAGCGGGGTCACCGACGAACCGTCGCCGGAGATGTGGTGGATCACCAGGGCCAGCACGTATTCGCCCGGGGCGTCGGTGATCTCGAACAGCGCGATGCGCAGCGGCACCTCGGTGGTGACGTCGAACAGGTGCGAGGCCACCTCGAGCACCGCGCCCGGAACCTCGCGCGAGGCGACGGCGCGGACTTCGAGGACCGGCGTCGCCTGCGCGACCGGAAGCACCACCTGCACGGGGCCGTTGTCGGTCTCGGGGTAGATGGTGCGCAGGATCTCGTGGCGCGCAACCACATCCGCGACGGCCGCACGCAGCGCAGCCACATCCAGGGCGCCGGTGAGCCGGACCGCGGCGGGGATGTTGTAGGCGGCGGACTCGGTGTCGAAGCGGTTGAGGAACCACATACGCTGCTGCGCCGGGGACAGCGGAATGCGCTCCGGGCGCGGACCGGCCACCAGAGCGCGGCGGCCGGTGCCGGTGGCCGATTCGAGGGCGGCGGCCAGCGCCGCCACCGAGGGCGCGTCGAAGAGGATGCGGACCGGGACGCGGGTGTCGAGGGCCGCGCCGAGGCGGGCCACCACCTGGGTGGCGACCAGGGAGTTGCCGCCGAGGGCGAAGAAGTCGTCGTCACGGCCGACCGGATGGCCGAGACCGAGGGTCTCGGCGAAGACGGTGGCGACGGTCTGCTCGACCGGGGAGACCGGAGCGCGGAATTCGCGGGCCTCGAATTCCGGTGCGGGCAGCGCCTTCCGGTCCAGCTTGCCGTTGGCATTGACCGGCATGGCGTCCAGCACCACCAGGGCGGCGGGCACCATGTACGACGGCAGCCGGGCGCCGAGGTGGGCACGCAGTGCCTCCTGGTCGATCGGGCCGGCCGCGGGGACCAGGTAGGCGACGAGCATGTCGCCGGTGTTCTCCGCCGAGTGCAGCACCACCACCGCCTGGTCCACGGAGGCGTGCGAGGTGAGCGCGGCCTCGATCTCGCCGAGCTCGATGCGCAGGCCGCGCAGCTTCACCTGGAAGTCGGTGCGGCCCAGGTAGACCAGCTCGCCGTCGGTGTTCCACCGGACCAGGTCGCCGGTGCGGTACAGGCGCTCGCCGCGCCGGAAGGGGTTGGCCACGAAGCGATCCGCGGTCAGGTCGGGGCGGCCGAGGTAACCGCGGGCCAGCTGCGCGCCCGCCAGGTAGAGCTCGCCCACCAGGCCGGGGGCGACCGGGTGCAGGCGCGAGTCCAGCACGTAGGCGCGGGCGTTCCAGACCGGGCCGCCGATCGGCACGGCGCCGGAGACGTCGCCGGCGACCGGCGCGTAGGTGGCGTGCACGGTGAATTCGGTGGGGCCGTACAGGTTGTGCAGCTCCGCCGGGCTGATCGCGCGGAAGGCGTCGACCGCGTCGGAGGTGAACGCCTCACCGGCCACCAGCAGCGCCCGCAGCGACGTCAGCAGCGCGGGATCGGCGGCCGCCGAGAAGGCGCGCAGCATGGACGGCACGAACGAGGTGAGGGTGACCCGTTCGGCGGCGATGACGTCGGCCAGGTACAGCGGATCGCGGTGCCCGTCGGGCGTGGCGACGACCATGCGGCCGCCGGTGGCCAAGGGGCCGAACAGTTCCCACACCGACACGTCGAAGGTGGCCGGGGTCTTGAACAGCACGATGTCGTCGCCGTCGAGCGCGTATTCGGTGGTGATCCAGCGGATCTGGTTCACGGCCGCGGCGTGCTGCACCGCCACGCCCTTGGGGCGGCCGGTGGAGCCGGAGGTGAAGATGACGTACGCGGTGTTCTCCGGGCGCAGCGGCGCACGACGCTCCACGTCGATGACCGGGTGGTCGGGATATCCCGCGAGAACAGCGGTGTCGATCTCGAGCACCGGGTGTGCGCCCGCGTCGAAGGCATCGCGGGAGGTGGTGAGCACGCACACCGGTTCGGCGGTGTCGAGCACGTGCGCGATGCGCTCGGCGGGCTGGTCCGGGTCCAGCGGCACGTACGCGCCACCGGCGGCCAGCACGGCGTAGACGGCGGTCACGAAGTCCAGCGAACGCCGGATGTGCAGGGCCACCAGGGATTCCGGTCCGACGCCCTCGGCGATCAGGCGGCGGGCCAGGCGGTGGACGCGGGCGGAGAACTCGGTGTAGGTGAGCTGCTCGCCGTCGTGGACCAGGGCGATCGCGTCGGGGGTGCGCAGCGCCTGGGTCTCGAACAGCGACACCAGGGTCGCGGTGGCCGCGCGGGGCAGCCCGGCCGCGACGTCGACGGCGGTGGCGTTCCAATCCGACAGCACCCGTTGCCGTTCGTCCACGGCCAGCAGGTCGAAGTCGCCGACGGCCCGCTCCGGATGGGTGGCCGCCGCGACCAGCGTGCGGCGCAACCGCTCGGCCAGGCGATCCAGGGATTCCGGATCGAACAGGTCGGTGGCGTAGGTGAACGCGGCCGAAATGCCCTGTGCCACACCGTCGGCGGTGGTGCGCTCGACCAGCGTCAGATCCAGGTCGAACTTGGCGACCGGCACGGTCAGGTCGACGTCGGAGACGGTGACGCCGGGCAGTTCGAACACGGCCGGGGTCATGTTCTGCACGGTCAGCGACACCTGGAACAGCGGGTGCCGGGCCTGCGAGCGCGGCGGATCCAGCAGCTCCACAATGCGTTCGAACGGCGCGTCGGCGTGCTCGAAGGCAGCCAGGTCGGTCTGCCGCACGGCGGCGAGCAGTTCGGCGAAGCTGGAGTTGGGGTCGACCTCGGTGCGCAGCACCAGGGTGTTGACGAACATGCCGATCAGGTCGTCCAGCTCGGCCTCGCCACGGCCCGCGATGGGCGCGCCGATGGCGATGTCGCGGGTGCCCGACACCCGCGACAGCAGCACCGCGAAGGCGGCGTGCAGCACCATGAACAGCGTCGTATTGTGCTGCTGCGCAACCCGGTTCAGGGCGCCGTGCACGTGCGGGTCGATATCGAAGGCGTGCACCGCGCCGCGCCCGGAGGCCACCACCGGCCGGGGCCGGTCGGTGGGCAGCTCCAACTGGTCGGGCAGACCGGTGAGGGCGGAACGCCAGTAGTCGAACTGGCGGGCCAGCAGCGAGCCGGAATCGTGTTCGTCGCCGAGGCTTTCGCGCTGCCACAGCGCATAGTCGGCGTACTGCACCGGCAGCGGGGTCCAGGACGGTTCCTGCCCCTGCATGCGGCCGAAGTAGGCGGTCATCAGGTCACGGGTGAGCGGGCCGCCGGAGAAGCCGTCGCCCGCGATGTGGTGGACCACGCAGACCAGCACGTGGTCCTCGGCGTCCAGGCGCAGCAGCCGCAGCCGCAGCGGCGGGGCGGCGGTCACGTCGAAGGGCGCGAAGGCGACCTCCGAGACCACCTGCGCCACCTCGGCTTCGGTGACCGGAACCACCGGCAGCGACGGCATGGCGTCAGCCTCGTGGACGTCCAGGATCACCTGGTGGCCGACGCCCTCGTGCTCGGGATAGTAGGTGCGCAGCACCTCGTGCCGGGCGACCAGGTCGGCCACGGCGTCGCGCAGTGCGGGCACGTCCAGCGGGCCGGTGACGCGCAGCGCGATGGGCAGGTTGTAGGTGGCGGCGTCGGTGTCGAGGCGGTTGAGGAACCACATCCGCTGCTGCGCGTAGGACAGCGGCACGAGCTCCGGCCGCGGCATCGGCCGCAGCGGCGCGACGGCCGAATCATCCAGTGCGCCCATCGAATTCGCGAGTTCCGCGACGGTGGGGGCCTCGAACAGGGCGCGCACCGGCACTCGCGTGCCGACCGCGGCGCCCAGCCGCGCCACCACCCGGGTGGCATTGAGCGAGTTGCCGCCCAGCTCGAAGAAGTCGTCGTCCGCGCCCACCCGGTCCAGGTGCAGCACGGCCGCGAACACCTCGGCCACCGTGCGCTCGGCGGCGGTGGCGGGCTCGCGGTATTCGCGAGCCTGGAACTGCGGCACCGGCAGCGCCTTGCGGTCCAGCTTGCCGGAGGCGTTGAGCGGCATGGCGTCCAGCCGCACGACGGCGGAGGGCACCATGTAGGAGGGCACGGATTCGCGGGTGTGCGAGAGCAGTTCGGTGTCGGTGACCTGTGCGCCGTCCTCGAGCACCACGTACGCGACCAGGCGGTCGCCGCTCGCGCCGCGCACCAGCACGACCGCGGCCCGGTGCACGGCCGGGTGGCCGAGCAGCACGGTCTCTATCTCACCGAGCTCGATGCGCTGGCCGCGCAGCTTGACCTGGAAGTCGCTGCGGCCCAGGTACTCCAGGGCATGCGAGGCGCCGGCCGAGCCGGTGAGTTCGGCACCGCCGGCCTTGCCGGTGAGTTCGGCACCGCCGACGCTGATCCAGCGGACCACGTCACCGGTGCGGTAGAGCCGCTGCCCGTCCTCGTGAGCGACGAAGCGTTCGGCGGTGAGCGCGGGCGCGCCGAGGTAGCCGCGCGCCAATTGCACACCGGCGACATAGAGTTCGCCGGCCGCGCCGAAGGGCACCGGCCGCAGCTGCCGATCCAGCACCAGCACCCGGGTATTGGCGACGGGGCTGCCGATCGGCACGGCGACGCCGTGGGTGCGCTCGGCCGGGTGGGCGGTGACCACGGTGGCCTCGGCCGGGCCGTACCAGTTCACCAGCTCGGTATCCGGCAGCGCGGCAGCGAATTTCGTGGCGCTCTCCGCGGTGAGGGCCTCACCGGCGGCGAACACCCAGCGCAGCGAGGGGTGCCGCCGGGCCGCGCCGTCGAGGTAGGCGTCGAGCATGGACGGCACGAAATGCACGGAGGTGACGGCGTATTCGTCGATCACGCGCGCGATGTAGGCCGGGTCGCGGTGGCCGTCCGGTTCGGCCACCACCACGGCCGCACCGGTCTGCAACGGCCAGAACAACTCCCAGGTGGAGATGTCGAAGGTGATGGGCGTCTTGTGCAGCACCACGTCGCCCGCCCGGTGCGGGTAGGTGCGCTGGGCCCAGCGGAACTGGTTGGCCATCTGCCGGTGCGTGATGACCACGCCCTTGGGGCGGCCGGTGGAGCCGGAGGTGTAGATGACGTAGGCGGCATTGTCCGGGCGCACGCCCGCGGGGGCGACCTCCACGAGCGGATCCGCGCCCGCGAGCGCGTCCACGAAGAACAGCGGTACGCCGGAGGCGGTTTCGAAGTCGTCGGCCGCGCGGGTGAGCACGCACACCGGCGCGGAACCCTCGAGGACGTACTCGTTGCGCTCGGCCGGGTGATCGGGATCCACCGGCACGTACGCGCCGCCGGAACGCAGCACCGCGTAGACGGCGACCACCAGATCGATGCCGCGCCGCATGGCCACGGCCACCCGGGATTCCGCGCCGACACCGCGCAGCGTGAGCTCCTGCGCGAGACGACGGGAGCGGGCATCCAGCTCGGCGTAGGTCAGGGTGGTGCGGCCGAAGATCACGGCCGGGGCGTCCGGGGTCCGCGCCACCTGGGCGTCGAACAGCGTGAGCAGGGTCGAATCGTCGCGCAGCTCGGGCACTTCGGTGGCATTGACGGCCGCCAGCTCACGGCGCTCGCCGTCGAGCAGCGCGTCCACCGCGGCCACCCGCGCCCGCGGGTCGGCGGCGATGCGGGACAGCAGCGCCGAAAGCCGGTGCGCGATGGCCTCGGCCGCGTCCTCGGTGAAGAGGTCGCGCAGGTACTTCACGCCGAAGCCGAGGCCCTTGCCGCGCGGCTGCACCATGACGGTGAGCGGGTAGTGGGTGCCGTTCACCGCGGACGCGCCGAGAATGCCCGCGCCGTCGATGGGCGCGGCGGCGTCGTCGAGGGACTCCTCGTCCACCGGGAAGGAGGCGAACACCACGATGGAGTCGAAAAGCCCGTCGACCCCGGCGATCTCCTGGATCTCGCCCAGCCCGACGTAGTGGTGGTCGAGCAGGGCGGCCTGCTCGTCCTGCAGCGCCCGCAGCACCTCGGTGAGCGTGTTGCCCGGGGTCAGCCGCACCCGCACCGGGATGGCGTTGAGGAACAGGCCGATCATGGTCTCGATGCCCGCCAGCTGCGGCGGACGGCCGGACACGGTGGCGCCGAAGACGACATCGTCACGGTCGGTGCTGCGGCCGATGAGCAGACCCCACGCGGCCTGCACGACGGTATTGAGGGTGACGCCCGCCTCGTGCGCCACCCTGGTGAGCGCGGCGGTGTCGTCCTCGGACAGCGCGAAGGTGACTTCGCCGATGCCGGAGGTGATCTCGCGGGAGGGATCGACGGCCGCGAGCGGCGTCGGCTCGGTGAACCCGTCGAGGGTCTCGCGCCACGCCTCCCGCGCCGCGCCGTGATCGCGCCCGGCCAGCCACGCCAGGTAGTCACGGTAGGACCGCACCGCCGGGATCTGCGCCGCGTCGCCGCCGGCCGCGTACAGCAGCAGCATGTCCTGGATGAGCAGCGGCATGGACCAGCCGTCGATGAGGATGTGGTGGCTGGTGACGCACACCCGGTAGCGGTCGGCGGCCGTGCGGTACAGCGCCACCCGCAGCAGTGGCCCGGTGCTCATGTCGAAGTGGCGGGCCACGTCGAAGGCCATCAGGCGGTCGGTCTCGGCCAGCGCCTCGGCGGGCACCCGGTCGCTGAGATCCAGGTACTGCCAGGGCAGTTCGACCTCGTCGAGGACGACCTGCAGCGGATTGCCCGCACCGTCCTCGGCGAAGACCACCCGCAGGTTCACGTGCCGGTCCAGCATGGCGCGGGCGGCGGCGTGCACGCGCGGCACGTCGATCTCACCGGCCAGGTCGAGGGCGAACTGGACCATGTAGGCGTCGACGGAGGATTCGGCCAGCCGCGCGTGGAACAGCATGCCGGTCTGCAGCGGGGTGAGCGGCCACACCTCCGACAGGTTCGGGTAGCGCTCGCGCAGCCGCGCCTCGTCGTCGGCGGTCAGCTCGACCAGCGGTCCGGTGGCGAGTTCCTCGGTGGCCGCGGCGGTGTCGACCGGCACCGCGAGCTCGGCCAGCGCGGCCACGGTGCGGGCGGCGAACATCTCCCTGGGCTTGAAGCCCAGCCCCTTGGCCCGGGCCCGGGACACGATCTGGATGGCGGTGATGGAATCCACACCGAGACCGAAGAAGTCGTCGTCGAGGCCGACCCGATCCAGGCGCAGCACCTCGGCGATGACCTCGGCCACCGCCTGCTGCGCCGCCGTCTCCGGGGCCCGGTACTCGGTGACCTCGAGCTCCGGCTCGGGCAGCGCGCGGCGGTCCAGCTTGCCCGCGGGCGTCAACGGGATGGCGTCGAGGACGATGATGGCGGCGGGCACCATGTGCGCGGGCAGCGTCCGTTCGGCCAGCTCCGACAGCACCGAGGTGTCCACCGAGAAGCCCGGGGCCGCATGCACATACGAGACCAGCGCGGTGGCGCGGCCGTTCACCTCGTGACCGACGGTAACCGCGAAGTCGACCGACTCGTGCCCGGCGAGCACCGCGTCGATCTCGCCCAGCTCGATGCGCAGGCCGCGGATCTTCACCTGGAAGTCGTTGCGGCCCACATACTCCAGTTCACCGGCGGCATTGGCGCGAACCAGGTCACCGGTGCGGTAGAGCCGAGCGCCCGCGCCCCCGTCGAACGGGTTCGCGACGAAGCGGGCCGCGGTCAGTTCCGGCCGGGCGTGATACCCGCGCGCCAGCAGCGCACCGGCGATGTACAGCTCGCCCGGGGTGCCGACCGGCACCGGCCGCAGCCATTCGTCCAGCACGTACGCGCCGGCGCCGCGAATGGGGGCGCCGATGGTCACCGGCCGGTCCGGGGACAGCGGATCGGAGATATTGGTCGCGATGGTCGCCTCGGTCGGACCGTAGGCATTGTGGAAGCGGCGGCGACCGGACGGGTCGCCGGACCAGCGGCGCACCAGCTCGGCCGAAATGGCCTCGCCGCCACCGACGATGGCCTCCATGGTGGTGAGCTGATCCGGATCCAGCGAGGCCAGCACCGACGGCGTGATCAGGCCGTGGGTGACCCGCTCCCGGGCGATCAGGCGGCCCAGTTCGTCACCGCCGTACACCTCGGGCACCGCGACCACCATGGTCGCGGCCGCGCCGATGGCCATCAGCAGTTCCATGATCGAGGCGTCGAAGGACGGGGTGGCCACCTGCAGCACCCGCGACTCCGGCCCGATGCCGAAACGTTCGCGCATCTCCGCGGTCAGCGCGGCCAGGCCGGTGTGGGTGACCACCACGCCCTTGGGCAGGCCCGTCGACCCCGAGGTGTAGATGGCGTAGGCCGGATGCTCGGCCCGCAGCGGGCGCGCGCGGTCGGCATTGGTGACCGGTTCGGCCGGATAGCCCTGGGCGGCGGCCGCGATCTCCTCGGTGTCCAGCTCGAGCCAGGGCAGCGTGGTCGGCAGGCCCGAGCGGGTCTCGGCCACGGTCAGGCCCAGCACGGCCCGTGAGTCCGCGATCATGTGCTGCACGCGGTCGGCCGGATAGTTGGGGTCCACGGGCACGAAGCCGGCGCCGGTCTTGGCGACCGCCCACACCGCCATCACCGACTCCAGCGAGCGGCGGATACCGACCGCAACCAGATCCTCCGGGCCGATGCCGCGGGTGATGAGCAGGCGCGCCAGCCGGTTCGAACGCTCGTCGAGTTCGGCGTAGCTCAGCGCGGCCAGACTGCGATCGGCGTCGGCGACCGTGACGGCGAGGCCGCCCGGATTGGCCTCCACCGCGGTCGCCAGCAGCTGCGGCAGTGTCGGAATGTGGGGTCCACGGCGGGTCCGGGTGGGACGTACGCGAGCCGTGCGGGTCATGCCGCCACCGCCACGAGCTCGATCTTCCGGTCCCCGACCACCCGAATCATGCAGCTGTCCTCATCCTGTCCGTCGTTGCCCGTACCGCCGCGTGCACCGACATTGTTCATCGGGTTCACGCAGGCCGCGTTACTCGACCCTGCTGGTGGCAGGGCTGTCGATCCCCCGCGGAGGGACCGGTCACGCGCGCTTCCCCAAAGGAGTATTCAGTCCTGCGGGCGGGAGGGCCACTCCGGGCCGCTCACCAGGTGCTCATCGGGCGGTGGCGGCCCCCGGTACGGCGACGACGGTCAGACCCGACCAGCGCGCGGGGACGGGCAGCCCGTCCACCACGAGGGCGGTGAGATCGTCCAGTTCCGCGGGGTCCGGCCCGTCGAGCCGGGACCGGTCCGCGAACAGGTGGGTGACCCATTCGTCGGCGAGGGTCTCGGCGAGATCGGCTCCGGCGTCCGCCAGGACCATTGACGCCCCGACGCCGCCGGCGGCGATCGGTTCGATGAGCGCGAAGGGGTGATCCGCCAAACCAGACCAGTAGGTGCGTGATTCGAAGGTGAGCTCGGACTCGGCCCGCACCCGATCCACTATCGCCGCGACCTCGTCGTAGCTCAGCGACGCCCGGCCCGGCGCCGCGAAGGCGGTGTCATCGCCGCGCAGCGCACGAATGCGGTGCGCGTAGGTGACCGGCCGGGCCGATTCGGTGGCGACCTCGGCGGCCACCGCGGGATCGTCCAGGGCGAGCCAGTCGATGCCGGGCACGGCGACCGGTTTCCCGGTGGTCAGGCCCACCTTCACATCCAGTCCGCTGGGCGGCAGCCGGTCCAGACCGGCCAGCGGCACGACTGCCGCACCGGTCTTGAGCACGGCCCAGGTGGCCACGGCCAGGTCGGCTCCCCGCTCCAGCCGCACGGCGACGCCGGTGCCGGGCCCGCACCCTCGCCCGATCAGGAACCGGGCCAGCCGCGAGGAGCGGGCGTCGAGGTCGCGGTAGGACTCCGTCTCCTCACCCCGGACCAGGGCGGGACCATCGGGATCGTCCTCGACCGCGGCGGACAGCGACTGCGGCAGCGCCGTGCCGTGCGCGGTGGCGGTCACCGCCGGGACGGGCACGGGCAGCGCCCGGGCGCGGGCGCGCTCGGCCGGGCTCAGCAGGTCGATGTCGCCCACCGGCATATGCGGATCGGCGGCCACCGCGGCCAGGATGCGCACCAGGCGCGCGCCCAGGACCTCGATGGTGGACTCGTCGAAAAGCTCGGTGGCATAGGAGAAGACGACGGCGAGGTCACCGGGGGCGCCGTCCGCCGCGAGCGGCCCGGCCTCGACGCCGATCTGCAGGTCGAACTTGGCGGCCTCCAGCGCCGCGTCCACCCCGGAGACCGACAGCGCTCCGCCTCCCCGCGCTTCGGGCAGCTCGAGCTCGGCCACCTCGTTGTGCTGCAGCGCCAGCACCACCTGCAGCAGCGGATCGGCCTGGCCGCGGCCGGGCGCGACCGCCTCCACCACGCGCTCGAACGGCACGTCCGCGTGGGCGAAGGCCGATAGATCGGTTTCGCGGGCGGCGGCCACCAGATCGTCGAAGGAGGCGGCGGGATCGACCGTGGTGCGCAGGGTGAGGGTATTGACGAACATGCCGACCAGGCCGTCGAGCACCTGCTCGCCGCGGCCCGCGATCGGGGTGCCGACGACGATGTCCGGGCTACCCGACTGCCGCGCCAGCAGGACCCCGACGGCCGCGTGCATCACCATGAACAGTGACGCATTGTGGCGGCGCGCAATGCGATTCAACTCGGCGTGGATCTCGGCGGGCACCACGTAGTCGACCAGCGCGCCCGCCATGGACGGCGCCGGCGGGCGGGGCCGGTCCAGCGGCAGTAGCGGCCGCGCGGGCAGACCGGCGAGCTGTCCGCGCCAGTAGTCCACCTGCGCTGCGGCGACGGAGTTCTCGTCGGTGTCCGAGCCGATCACCGCGTGCTGCCACAGCGCGAAGTCCGCGTATTGCACGGGCAGCGGCGCCCAGCCGGGCGTCTCGCCCGCGGCGCGCGCCGTGTAGGCGATCATGAGATCGCGGGCCAGCGGCGCGAAGGAGGCGCCGTCCGCGGCGATGTGATGGGCGACCAGGATCAGCAGGTAGTCGTCGGGCGCGTCCCCGGTGAGCAGTCGCATGCGCACCGGAACCTGGTGCGCGACATCGAATCCGGCGTAGATGAGCTCCTGCACTCGCGCGCCGATGTCGCGGGCGCGCTCCATCTCGAGACCACCCGCCAGCGCCTCCGCGACCGAGAGCACCTCCTGATAGGGAGCGCCGCCGGGACCCGATTCCGGGTAACGGGTACGGAGCACCTCATGACGGGTCAGGACGTCCTCCGCGGCCCGTGCCAGCGCGGGCACGTCGAGGGTGCCGGTGAGGCGGATGACCATCGGAATGTTGTAGGCCGGGGACTCCGGGTCCAGCTGATTGAGCACCCACATGCGCTGCTGCGCAAGGGAAAGCGGGACGCGCGCCGGCCGCTCCCCCGCCACCAGCGGCGGACGCGCACCCGTCGCGGTGCCCGGCACGATCCGGGCGGCCAGACCGGAAACCGTTGCGGTCTCGAAGAGTTCGCGCACCGAGACGGTGGCTTCCAGCGCTTCATTGATCCGCGAGACCGCCCGGGTGGCGATGAGCGAGTTGCCGCCCAGTTCGAAGAAGTCGTCGTCCGCACCGACCCGGTCCGCGCCGAGCAGATCCGTGAAGACGCCCGCCACGATCTCTTCGATCGGGGTCGAAGGCGCGCGGAATCGCCGGGGCTCGAACACCGGGGCGGGCAGTGCCCGGCGGTCCAGCTTGCCGGAGGCATTGAGCGGGAAGGCATCCATCACCGCGATCGAGGAGGGCACCATGTAGGCCGGAAGCAGCTGTGTCAGAGCGGCTCTCACCAGCGTGGGATCGACCTCCGCGGCGGGGTCGCGGGCCACGTAGCCGACCAGCTGCTCACCGCCCTGCGCGTCGGCGCGCACCACCACGACCGACTGCGCCACGCCGGGCTGGGCCAGCAGCGCCGCCTCGATCTCGCCCAGTTCGATGCGCAGGCCGCGCAGCTTCACCTGGAAGTCGGTGCGGCCCAGGTATTCCAGTTCGCCGTCGGCACGCCACTTCACGAGATCGCCGGTCCGGTACATGCGCGCCCCGTGACCGAACGGGTCGGCGACGAACCGTTCGGCGGTCAGGTCCGGGCGGGCCACATAGCCGATGGCCAGCTGGTCACCGGCGAGATACAGTTCGCCCGCGACACCGGGGGCGACCGGCCGCAAGCGCGAATCCAGCACGTAGAGAGCGGTATTGAAGACCGGACGGCCGATTGGCACCGACACCGTATCGGCATCGGTCACCTCGTGATAGGTGACGTCGACCGCGGCCTCGGTCGGACCGTAGAGATTGTGCAGGCGGGCGGTGGTCAGCTCCCGTAGGCGCTGCGCCGTCGGCGCGGGTAGTGCCTCACCCGAGGCGAACACTGTAGTTAATTTGCCTCCGCTGCGCTCCGGCGGGTTCGCGGCGCTGGAGGTCTCGATTCTTCCCCCCTCCGCTCCTCCGCTTCGCTCCCCCGCTCCGCTCAGTCCAGAACGCGACGCGCCGCGAACCAATGGGTTGCTCTCACCCAGTGCCGCGAGGAATACCGCGAGCATGGACGGCACGAAATGCACAGTGGTGACGCCCTGTTCTGCGATCACCCGGGCCAGGTACACCGGATCGCGGTGCCCGTCCGGGGTGGCGAGCACCAGTCGCGCGCCGGTCTGCAAGGGCCAGAAGAACTCCCACACCGACACGTCGAAGGTGGCCGGAGTCTTCTGCAGCACCACATCCGCGTAGGTCAGGCGGTACTGCGCCTGCATCCAGACCAGCCGATTGACGATGGCGGCGTGGCTGACGGCCACACCCTTGGGCCGCCCGGTCGAGCCCGAGGTGAACAGGACATAGGCGGGGTGCCCCGGCCGCAGCGGACGGGTCCGTTCGGCGTCCGAGATCGGCCCGCTCGCCCACCGGGTCCGCGCCCGCTCCTCGGCCTCCTCGACGAAGAGGGCGGGAATGGCCCTGCCGTTGCCGAAGCCGTCGCGCCAGGTGGTCAGCACCAGCCGCGGCCCGGCGGTGCCGAGAATGTGCTCATTGCGGTCGAGCGGCTGTTCGGGGTCCAGCGGCAGGTAGGCGGCGCCGGTCATGAGGACCGCGTACATGGCCACCACCAGGTCGGTGGAGCGCCGGATGGCCAGGGCCACCGAGGTTTCCGGCCCGACCCCGTGACTGTCGATGAGTTCGCGGGCCAGCCGGCGGGCGCGGTCGGCCAACTCCCGATAGGTGAGGCGCTCGTCCGCGCAGACCAGTGCCACGGCGTCCGGAGTTTTGGCGACCTGCGCCTCGAACATCGAGATCAGGGTCGGCGCACTGCCGTTCGGCAGGCCGGCCGCGGCGGTGACATCGAAGCCGGTGGCGTTCCACTCGGTCAGGACGCGCTGGCGCTCCTCGGCCGCGAGCAGGTCGAGATCCCCGACGGGTGCGCCCGGGTCGGCCGCGACCAGTTCCAGCACGCGGGCGAAGCGGCGGGCGAAGGACGCGATGGTCGGCTCGTCGAAAAGGTCCAGCGCATAGGAGAATTCGGCCGCCATGCCGGTGCCGTCGCCGCGCTCGTCCACCGTCTCCTGCACGGTCAGCTGCAGGTCGAACTTGGCGAAGGGCACCTCGAGGTCGGTGCCGGAGACGGTGAGCCCGGGTAGCCGGAATTCGGCGGGCGCCAGGTTCTGGAACGAGAGCATCACCTGGAACAGCGGATTGCGCGCCTGCGAGCGGGCGGGGTCGAGCAGGTCCACCAGTCGTTCGAAGGGCACGTCGGCGTGGCCGAAGGCGCGCACGTCGGTGTCGCGCACCAGGTCCAGCAGGTCGGCGAACCCGGCGGCGGGATCGACGTCGGTGCGCAGCACGAGGGTATTGACGAACATGCCGATGAGGTCGTCCAATTCGGCCTCGCCGCGCCCGGCCACCGGCGTGCCCACGGCAATGTCCCGGGTGCCGGACAGCCGAGCCAGCAGGACCGCCAGCGCCGTGTGCACGACCATGAAGGTGGTGCCGTTGTGGCCGCGGGCCAGCCGGCGCACGGCGGCGTACACGTCGTCGGCGAGTTCGAACCGGTAGGTGCCGCCGCGATACGAGGCGACCGGCGGGCGTGGGCGATCCGACGGCAGCACCAGTTCGTCGGGTAGTTCGGCCAGCGTCTCGCGCCAGAAGGCGATCTGCCGGGCCAGCGCGGAGTTCGCGTCGTCCTCGGGGCCGAGTGCCGTGCGCTGCCACAGGGTGTAGTCGGCGTACTGCACCGGCAGCGGAGCCCAGTGCGGCGCGGCCCCGGAACTGCGGGATACGTACGCGGTCACCAGGTCCCGGGTGAGCGGGCCCATCGAGAACCCGTCGGCGGTGATGTGGTGCACCACGCCGACCAGCACCTGCTCACCGGGCCCGAGACGCAGCACCCGCAACCGGATGGGCGGGGCGGCGGTGACGTCGAAGCCCGTCCCGCCCAGTGCCATCACCCGCGTGGTCAGCTCTGCGGTATCGATGTCCTCGACCGGCAGGTCGGGTATCGCACGGGGATCGGTGAGCGGCAGCACCTGCTGATAGCCCTCGCCGTCCACCTCCGGATAGACGGTGCGCAGCACCTCGTGCCGCTCGACCAGGTCCCGGACGGCGGCGCGCATCGCCTCGAGGTCGAGTTCGCCCGAGAGCCGCACCGCGAGCGGCACATTGTCGACCGCGCTGTCGGGTGCGAAACGATTGAGGAACCACATGCGCTGCTGCGCGTAGGACAGCGGCACGCGATCGGGCCGAGGCCCGGATACCAATGCGGGGGCGGTGTTTCCGGTCGCCTCCCCGGCCAGCAGCGCGGCCAGGTCGGCGACGGTGGACGCCTCGAAGAGCACGCGGACCGGAACCCGCAGGCCCAGCGCCGTGCCGACACGGGCCACGGCCTGGGTGGCCAGCAGCGAGTTGCCGCCCAGTTCGAAGAAGTCGTCGTCGGAGCCGACGCGCAGCGGTTCGGCGCCGGGAGGGGTGAGCAGGCCGGAGAAGACCTCCGCGACAGCGGATTCGGCGGCGGTGGCGGGCTCGCGGAAGGCCCGGGTGGTGAAGACCGGCTCCGGCAGCCGCTCGCGGTCGACCTTGCCGACCGGGGTCAGCGGGATCTCGTCGAGCACCATGATGGCGGCGGGAACCATGTACGCGGGCAGGGATTCTCCCGCGAAGGCCGCCAATTCCGCGGTGTCCAAGGCGGTTCCGGGGCTCGGCAGCACATAGGTGACCAGGGCGGCGGCGCCGGTGGGCAGGGTGGTGCCCAGGGTGACCGCGAAGTCCACGCCGGGGTGCGCGGTGAGGGCGCTGTCGATCTCGCCGAGTTCGATGCGCAGACCGCGGATCTTGACCTGGAAGTCGGTGCGGCCGTGGTGTTCGAAGTTCCCGTTCTCCAGGCGTTTGACCAGGTCGCCGGTCCGATACAGCCGCTGCCCGGGTTCGCCGTAGGGTCCGGCGACGAAGCGTTCCGCGGTCAGCACGGGCCGGTTGAGATAGCCCGCGGCCAGTGCCGGCCCGGCCAGATAGAGTTCGCCGATCACGCCGGGCGGCACCGGCCGCAGGCCCGCGTCCAGCACGTACGCGCCGATGCCGGGCAGCAGGGTGCCGATGTGCGTGCCACCGCCGAGGGGCAGCGCCGCGGTACCGGTGGACAGCGCGGTGACCTCGGTCGGGCCGTATTCGATATGGAAGCCGCGGTCGGGGGTGATCCAGCGGTCCACGAGGGCGGGCGGCACCCGCTCGCCGCCGCACATGATGGCGCGCAGGTCCTGGGGGACAGCCGGATCGAGCGATTCCAGCACCGCCGGCGTGATGCAGATGTGGGTGATCCGCTCGCGGCGGAGCAGCTCGGACAGCTCGTGTCCACCGAACACGTCCGGCGGCACCACGACCAGGGTGGCGCCCGCGGTGAAGGCGTACAGCATCTCCACGATGGAGAAGTCGAAGCTCGGGGTGGTGAGCTGGGTGATGCGGGAATCCTCCGTCACCGCACGGCTTTCCCGGCGGGCGGCCAGCCCGGCCAGCCCGGAGTGGGTGATGGCCACGCCCTTGGGCTTGCCGGTCGAGCCCGAGGTGTAGATGACGTAGGCCAGGTGCTGCTCGGTCAGCGGCCGGGTGCGGTCGGCATAGGAGATCGGGTGCGCGGGCCGGGCCGCGATGCGCTCGGCCCGGGTGGGATCGTCGAGTTCGATCCAGTAGGCGGCGGTCCCCAGCCCGGCCCGGTGGGTCGCCAGGGTGACACCGAATTTCGCGCCGGAGTCGGTGAGCATGTGCTCGATCCGGTCGCCCGGATAGGTCGGGTCGACCGGCAGATAGGTGGCGCCGGTCTTCACGATGGCCCACATGGCCAGCACCGATTCCACCGAGCGCGCGATGGCCATGGCCACCACGTCACCTGGGCCGATGCCCAGGGCGATGAGTTCGCGCGCCACCCGCGAGGACTGCTCGTCGAGCTCCCGATAGGTGAGTTCGCGCTGGTCGGAAGGGTTTCCGGTGGGATTGAAGCTGATGGCGACGGCATCGCCGGCGGATTCGACTGCCGCGGTGAGCAGCTGACCGAAGAAGGGGCTGCCGGACCGGCGGCGTCTGCTCCCACGGACTGATCTACGAGTTGTATCCATCCGTGTTGTCCACCTCACACGTCCAGCCAGCCACACACGTCGAATTTCTTCGACAGCCCGGGCCGACAAGGCCGACGCGCCCGGGCGAACCGGCACAGCATAGCCGCGCACAGCAGCTACGGCGGCTCGAACTGGAGGGACTATCGGCGGCCCGGCCCCGGCGTTGCACCATGTGACCTGCACCATAGCGATTGCTGTTCGCTACTACTCGCGCCGCCGGGAGGTGGCTCCGGCGGCGCGAGCACGGCCCGCTAGCGCACGGCTACTCGGGCAGGACCAGCACGGCGGCGTCCGTCCAGCGTTCGGCGGCCGTCGTCGGCGCGTCGAGCACCACGGCCCGAAGATCCTCGAGCGGAACGGGATTCAGCTCGCCGAGGCGAACGTGGTCGGCGAAGACGTGGGTGACCCACTCGTCGCCCAGCGCTTCCGAGAGATCCGGTCCGGCCGAATCTCCCAGCACCGCTGAATCCACCAGAACCACGGAGGCTCCGACCGCGCCGGCCGCGACCACTTCGATCAGGGTCAGCGCCGAATCGGCCGCACCGTGGTGGAAGGTGCGCGACTCGAAGGTCAGGTCGAGGGCGCGGGCCCGGTCCACCGCGGCGGCCAGGCCGTCGTAGGTGAGGGTCCGGTCCAGCGCCGCGTGGGCGATATCGGTGCCGCTCAGTGCGCGAATCCGGTTGGCGTAGGTGACCGGTCGCGCCGATTCGGCGGCGATCTCGGCCGCCGTCTCGGGGTCGTCGAGCGACAGCCATTCGATGCCGCGCACGCTGCCGGGCGCAGTGCCGACGGTGATGCCGACCTTCACATCCCGGCCCGGGACTTCCGCGGCGGCGAAGGGCACCACCATGGTTCCCGCCTTCAGCACCGCCCACAGCGCGACCACCTGGTCGACGCCGCGGTCCAGGCGCAGCACCACACCGGTACCTGGGCCGCTGCCGCGGGCGATGAGCACCCGGGCCAGCCGGGAGGAGCGGGCGTCGAGTTCCTGATAGGTCAGTGCCTCGTCGCCCCACACCAGCGCCGGGCCGTCCGGGTCGTCCTCGGCGGCGGTGGTGAGCACCTGGGCCAGGGCCGCACCACGCACGCCGACTCCGGCGGGTTCCGGCGCCGGCTGCGACAGTGCCTGCACCGCAGCAGATTCCGCGGCGTCCAGCAACACGATGTCACCGACCGGAAGCTGCGGATCCGCGGCGACCGAGGTGAGCACGCGCTCGAGGGCCCGGCCGAAGGACGCCATGGACGCTGCCTCGAACAGCTCGGTGTCGTAGTTGAGGATCACGGCCAGCTCACCCGCCGCGCCCGCCACGCCGGGGCGGGGTTCCACACTGATCTGCAGATCGAACTTGGCCGTCGCCAGCTCGGTGTCGACCGCCGCCACCGTCAGCGCTCCGCCTCCCCGCGCTTCCGGCAGCTCCAGCACCGGGGTCTCGGTGTTCTGCAGCGAAAGCACCACCTGCAGGAGCGGATTCGCCGCGGCCCGGCCGGGCGCGGCGAGTTCGGCGACCCGTTCGAACGGCACGTCCGCGTGGGCAAAGGCCGACAGGTCGGTCTCGCGGGCCCGCTCGACCAGCTCGTCGAACGATGCGGCCGCGTCGACCCGGGTGCGCAGAGTGAGGGTATTGACGAACATGCCGACCAGATCGTCGAGCGCGCGCTCGCCGCGCCCGGCGACCGCCGTACCCAGGACGATGTCGGCGTTGCCCGACAGCCGCGACAGCCAGGCCGCCACCGCCGCATGCACCACCATGAACAGCGACGCATTGTGGTTGCGCGCCAGGCGATTCAGCCCCGCGTGCACCTCGGCGGGCAGGGTGAAGTCGAGCAGCGCGCCGCGCATGGCGGCCGCCGCCGGGCGCGGCCGGTCCAACGGCAGGATCGGGCGGTCCGCCAGACCGGCCAGCTGCTCACGCCAGAACGCGACCTGCGTGGCGGCGGGCGAGTCCGCGTCGTCCTCGACGCCGACGGCCGCCCGCTGCCACACCGCGTAGTCGGCGTACTGCACCGGCAGCGGCGCCCACGCCGGGGCCTCGCCGGCGGAGTGCGCGAGGTAGGCGGTCGTCAGATCGCGGGCCAGCGGGGCCATGGAGGCGCCGTCGGCCGCGATGTGGTGGGCCACCAGGACCAGCAGGTAGTCGTCCGGATCGTCGCCGGTGATCAGGCGCACCCGCACCGGAACCCGCTGGGCCACATCGAATCCGGTGCCGATCAGCTCGGCGACCCGGCCGCCGATATCGCCGGACCGCTCCACCTCAAGGCCGTGCGGCAGCACATCGGCGACCGAGAGGATTTCCTGGTAGGCCGGTGCGCCCGGCGCCGATTCGGGGTAACGCGTACGCAGCACCTCGTGGCGGGTCAGCACATCCTCGACGGCGTGCCGCAGCGCGGGCACATCGAGTGCACCGGTCAGGCGGATGACCATCGGAATGTTGTAGGCCGGGGACTCCGGATCCAGCTGATTGAGCACCCACATGCGCTGCTGTGCAAGGGAAAGCGGGACCCGCGCCGGGCGTTCTCCGGCCACCAGCGGCGGACGCGCGCCCGTCGCGGCTCCCGGCACGATACGCGCCGCCAACCCGGAAACCGTTGCGGTCTCGAAGAGTTCGCGCACGGCCACATTGGCGTCGAGGGCGGCGTTGATGCGGGCCACCGCGCGGGTGGCGATGAGCGAGTTGCCGCCCAGTTCGAAGAAGTCGTCGTCCGCGCCCACCCGGTCCGCGCCGAGCAGTTCGGCGAAGACATCGGCCACGCTCTCCTCGATCGGGGTCGAGGGCGCGCGGAAGGTCTTGGCCTCGAACACCGGGGCCGGGAGCGCCTTGCGGTCCAGCTTGCCGGAGGCATTGAGCGGGAACGCGTCGAGCACCACGATGGCATTGGGTACCATGTAGGCCGGAAGCGTCCGGGCCAGAACGGCTTTCAGCTCCTCGGCGGTGGCCTCGGCGCTCACCGCGTAGCCGACCAGCTGGTCACCGGTGTGCGCGTCCGCGCGCACCACCACGACCGACTGTGCGACACCCGGCTGCGCCAGCAGTGCCGCCTCGATCTCACCGAGTTCGATGCGCAGACCGCGCAGCTTCACCTGGAAGTCGGTGCGGCCCAGGTACTCCAGCTCACCCGCGGCATCCCACTTCACGAGATCGCCTGTGCGGTAGAGGCGTTCACCCGTACCGAACGGATCGGCCACGAAGCGATCGGCGGTCAGGTCGGGCCGCTCGACGTAGCCGCGCGCCAGCTGCACACCGGCGAGATACAGCTCGCCCGCGACACCGATGGGCACCGGGTTCAAACGTGAATCCAGCACGTAGACACGGGTATTGAAGACGGGGCGGCCGATCGGCACCGACACCGTGTCGGCAGCGGTCACCTCGTGATAGGTGACGTCGACCGCGGCCTCGGTCGGACCGTAGAGGTTGTGCAGCCGTGCACCGGTCAGCTCCCGCAGCTGCCGCGCGGTGGGCGCGGGCAACGCCTCACCGGAGGCGAACACTGTGTTCAATTTGCCTCCGCTTCGCTCCGGCGGGTTCGCGGCGCTGGAGGTCGCGTTCTTCCCTCCCTCCGCTCCTCCGCTTCGCTCCCCCGCTCCGCTCAGTCCAGAACGCGACGCGCCGCGAACCAATGGGTTGCTCTCACCCAGTGCCGCGACGAAGGCGGAGAGCATGGACGGCACGAAATGGGCAGTGGTGACACCCTGTTCCGCGATGATCTGCGCCAGGTACACCGGATCGCGATGCCCGTCCGGCTTGGCGACCACCAGGCGCGCACCGGTCTGCAAGGGCCAGAAGAACTCCCACACCGACACGTCGAAGGTGGCCGGAGTCTTCTGCAGCACCACGTCTTCCGCGGTCAGCGCGTACTCGTGCTGCATCCACACCAGGCGGTTCACGATGGCCCGGTGCTCGACGGCGACGCCCTTGGGGCGGCCGGTCGAGCCGGAGGTGAAGATGACATAGGCGGTGTGCTCCGGCAGCAGCGGCCGGACGCGCTCGGCGTCGGTGATCGGCGCGCCGCTGTGCGACCGCGCCGCAACCTCCGCCCGCTCCACCGTGACTGTCGCGACATCGCGTGCGCCGGCATCGAATTCGTCCCGCTCGGCGGTGAGCAGCAAACGCGGGCGCGCGGTGTCGAGAATGTGGCCGATGCGATCGAGCGGCTGGTCCGGGTCCAGCGGCACGTACGCGGCGCCGGCCTGCAGCACCGCGTACATGGCCACGACCAGTTCGGTCGAGCGCCGCAGGGCCAGCGCCACCAGGGATTCCGGCCCCGCGCCCTCGGCGATGAGCAGCCGTGCCAGGCGATTGGCCCGTTCGGACAGCTCGCGATAGGTGAGGGTCTCGTCCGCGAAGCTCAGCGCGACGGCGTCCGGGGTGGCCGCCGCCTGCGCCTCGAACCGCGAAACCAGGGTCGCCGCGGCGCCTTCCGGCAGTGTCGCCGCCACGTCGAAGGCGGTGGCGTTCCAGTCGCCCAGCACCCGCTGCCGCTCTCCCGCGGAGAACAGCGCGAGATCGCCGACCGGAGCGGCCGGGGCGGCGGTCACCGCGGCGAGCACCCGCTGGAAGCGGGCGGCCAGCTCGGCGACCGTGGCCGCGTCGAACAGGTCCAGGGCGTAGGAGAATTCGGCGGCCAGCCCGGTGGCGTCGCCGTGCTCGTCGTACGACTCCTGCATGGTGAGCTGCAGGTCGAACCTGGCGAACGGGATCTCGAGGTCCGCGCCGGCCACCGTGAGCCCGGGGAGTTCCAGGCGGGTGGGCGCCATGTTCTGGAAGGTCAGCATGACCTGGAACAGCGGATTGCGGGCCTGCGAGCGGGCGGGGTCCAGCAGTTCCACCAGGCGCTCGAACGGCACGTCGGCGTGGCCGAAGGCGCGCACGTCGGTCTCGCGTACCCGTGCCACCAGGTCCGCGAAGGAGGCGGCCGGGTCGATGTCGGTGCGCAGCACCAGGGTGTTGACGAACATGCCGATGAGGTCGTCGAGTTCGGCCTCGCCGCGGCCGGCCACCGGCGTGCCGATGGCGATGTCGCGGGTGCCGGAGAGCCGGGCCAGCAGCACGGCCAGCGCCGAGTGCACCACCATGAACAGGGTGGTGTTGTGCGTCTCGGCGAAATGCCGGGCGGCCGCGTAGATCTCGTCGTCGATGCGGAAGGCGTGGGTGCCGCCGCGGTAGGAGGCGACGGCGGGCCGCGGCCGATCCCAGGGCAGCACCAGCTCGTCGGGCAGGTCCGCGAGGGTGTCGCGCCAGTAGGCGATCTGGCGGGACAGCGCCGAGGCCGGGTCGTTCTCGCTGCCCAGCGATTCTCGTTGCCACACCGCGTAATCGGCGTACTGCACCGGCAGCGGGGCCCACTGCGGGGCGGCGCCGCGCATGCGCTCGGCGTAGGCGGAGACCAGGTCGCGGGCCAGCACGCCGATCGAAACACCGTCGGCGGCAATGTGATAGATCGCGGCCACCAGCACGTGCTCGTCGGGTGTGAGCCGCAGCAGGCACAGCCGCAGCGGCGGCGCGGCGGTGACGTCGAAGCCGGCGCCGACCACCTCGGCCACCCGGGCCGGGATCTCGGCGGCGTCGATGTCGACGACCGGCAGTTCGGGCAGCGCCCGCGGATCGCCGGCGGGCAACACCAGTTGGTAACCCTCGCCGTCGACCTCCGGGTAGATGGTGCGCAGGACCTCGTGGCGCGCAACCAGATCCGCGGCCGCGGCGCGCATGGCGTCCACATCGAGGGTGCCGGACAGTCGCACCGCGAGCGGCATATTGTCGACCGCGCTGTTCGGGTCGAAGCGGTTGAGGAACCACATGCGCTGCTGTGCGAACGACAGCGGCACCCGGTTCGGGCGCGGTAGCGAGCCGAGCGCCGGTCCGGCAGCGGCCGGGGCCGATTCGCCGTCGAGCCGCCGGGCCAGCTCGGCCACGGTCGAGCCCTCGAACAGCATATGGACCGGGACCCGCACACCGAGTGCGGTGCCGATGCGCGCGGCGGCCTGCGCGGCCAGCAGCGAGTTGCCGCCTAATTCGAAGAAGTCGTCGTCCGCACCCACCCGCGCGTCCGGGTTGTCCGGAATCAGCAAGGCGGCGAACACTTCCGCGACGATCTCCTCGGCGCGGGTGGCGGGGGCCCGGAACTCGCGGGCCGCGAAAACCGGTTCCGGCAGGGCATTCCGGTCCAGCTTGCCGACCGGGGTCAGCGGAATCTCGTCCAGCACCAGCAGCACGGCGGGCACCATGTAGGCGGGCAGCGATTCGCCGACGTGCGCCGCCAGCGCCGCGGTGTCCAGGGTCGCGCCCGGCCGCGGCAGCACGTACGACACCAACGCGGTCGCGCCGGAGGGCAGCGTCTTGCCCAGTGTCGCAGCGAAATCCACGTCGGGGTGCGCGCTCAGCGCATTATCGATCTCGCCCAGTTCGATGCGCAGGCCGCGGATCTTGACCTGGAAGTCGGAGCGGCCCAGATACTCGATGACGCCCAGGTTGTCGGATTCGGCGGGGGCGCGGCGCACCAGGTCGCCGGTGCGGTACAGGCGCGCGCCCGGCGTGCCCGCGGCCTCGCCGAACGGACTCGCCACGAAGCGTTCCGAGGTCAGCCCCGGCCGGCCCTTGTAACCCTGCGCCAGCGCCGGACCCGACAGGTACAGCTCGCCGACCACGCCGTCCGGCACCGGCCGCAAGCGCGAATCCAGCACGTACGCACCGACACCCGGGATCGCCGAGCCGATGGTGATCGGCTCGCCGGGCAGCAGCGGGGCGCTCGAGGTGGCGAGAATGGTCGCCTCGGTCGGGCCGTAGCCGTTGTAGAAGGAGCGTTCGGCGGTCGCCCAGCGCGACACCAGTTCCGGGCCGAACTTGTCACCCGCGACCACCACGGTGGTCAGCTCGGTCAGCCCGGCCGGATCCACCGATTCCAGTGCGCCCGGGGTGATCAGCACATGGGTGACGGCCTCACGGCCCAGCAGCTCGGCCAGTTCCACGCCGCCGAAGACCCCGGCCGGTGCGATGACGAGGGTCGCACCGGCGGTGAAGGTCAGCAGCAGTTCCAGCACCGAGACGTCGAAGCTCGGCGAACAGACGTGCAGCACACGCGAATCCGCGGTGACGGCGTAGTGCTCCCGCTCGGCGGCCACCAGCCCGGCCAGGCCGGTGTGGGTGACCACCACGCCCTTGGGCTTCCCGGTCGACCCGGAGGTGTAGATGACATAGGCCGGATGCTGCTCGGTGAGCGTGCCCGGCCGGTCGGCGTAGGAGATGGGGTGATCCGGGTGCGCGGCGATGCGCTGCGCGTGTGCCGGATCGTCCAGTTCGATCCACTCGGCTGCGGTGCCCAGCGCGGCGCGGTACTCCCGCGTCGTCAAGCCCAGCACCGCGCCGGAATCAGTGAGCAGGTGTTCGATGCGATCGGGCGGATAGGCCGGATCGACCGGCACGTAGGCAGCGCCCGTCTTGGCGATGGCCCAGACCGACAGCACCGATTCGATGGAGCGGGTGATGCCGATCGCGACCATGTCGCCGGGGCCGACGCCGCGGCCGATCAGTTCCCGGGCGAGCTGCGAGGACCCGGCATCGAGTTCGCGGTAGCTGATCTCGCGCTGGTCGGCCGGGTTTCCGGTGGGATTGAACCGGATGGCGATGTCGTCGGCGGCGGACTCGACCGCGGCGGTGAGCAACTGCCCGAAGAGTGGGCTGCCGGACCGACGCCGACGATTACCGCGAGCTGTACGGCGGGCAGTATCCATTCGCGTGCATTCACCTCTCGGGTTCATCTTTTCCGCAGGCCGAAGACACTCGGCCCGACCCACGAAAAAAGGGCGTCTTGTTCCCTGGACGCCAACGGGTGAGCGGATCAATCAATCATATCGATGCTCGCGCGCGGCCTCGAGCAGCCCGAGCACAGTGACTATCGCTGAGCAGCGGTGATTGTTGCTATGAAGTGACTTGCGCCACAGTGGTTCACAGCCAGCCGCGGCGTGTCGCCTGCACCCCGGCCTGAAACCGCGTGCTGGCGCCCAGGCGCTCGAGCAGACTCGCGGTGCGGCGCACCACCGTTCGGCGCGAGAGGCCGAGCCGGCGGGCGATGGTGTCGTCGGTGGCGCCCATGCTCATCAGGGTCAGGATCGCCTTGTCGCGCTCGTCGAGGGCTTCGGCAGGGTTCACCGAGATCGGCGTGGCCATCAGCCACAGCGAGTCGAACGTCTTGACCAGCAGGTCCAGCGTGGGCGACGGGCCGACGCGCACGCCCATGGGGTCGCCACGGCGCTCGTCGGTGTGCAGCACCAGCACCGCGCGCCGATCATCGGCGACGATCAGCTTCATGGGCGGATCGGGCAGCGTACGCGCCTGCGCCCCAATCGCATTGGTGGCCAGGACATGGCGCAGCCGCTCCGGGTCCTGGTAGATGGTCTCCTGGTACAGGGTGCGGTAACCGATGCCCGTGGTGATGCGGGAGGACTTCAGCTCGAACATCCGCTCCTCGGTCTCGACATCCGAGAGGAACGGGCCGCGCTCCACCACCTTCACGCAGGCGTGCGCGGTGTGCTGCAGGTCCTCGAAATCGGCCAGCAACTGGCGACGTTCATAGACCGCCACCACCGCGCCGTCGGCATCGGTGGTGCGGCGCACCGAGCGGAAGGTCTCGCCCAGGCGCGCGGCGGCCGACTGCATGCGCAGCATGTCCTGATTGCGGCGGCGAGTCTCGGCCTCCGACAAGGCTTCCGGCGCATGCGCGTCGAACCGCACCACGCCCTTGCCGTCGGTGAGGCGCACCGCGGCCTCGAGCTGGCACAGCGCCTCCAGCGCGGCCTCGGCCACGCGCGGCGGGATGGTCAGCCGCTCGGCCACCTCGAGCACGGTCGAGCGCGGGTGCTGCACGAGCACCGCGTAAGAGCGGCCGGGCACGGAGGCCGGGTCGAAGAGATCGTCCAGTGTCGTCACCGCACCCACCGGCGTGCGCCGGTCCGGAAAGCGTCCGGTCGAGGGTAGCGGTGAACGGTCTACTGGTCCGGTCCCCACTGCTGCTGCATGAGAACGCCCTTGCTGGCTAGCCATGGCAGCGGATCCATCTTGTTGTCGGCGGCGTCCCAGATCTCGAGGTGCAGATGGGGACCTGTGGAGTTTCCGCGGTTTCCCACGGAGGCGATGACATCGCCGGTGTTCACCCGTTGGCCGACGGTCACGTACATGTCGTTGACGTGACCGTAGACCGCGGTGGTGCCGTCGTCCTGCTTGACGCGCACCCAGAGGCCGAAGCCGGAGGCGGGGCCGGCGGAGATGACCTCGCCGCCCATGACCGAGTGGATCGGCGTGCCGATCGGGTCGGCGAAGTCGATGCCGTAATGCATTGCGCCCCAGCGCATGCCGAAGCCGGAGGTGAGCTGGCCGTCGACCGGCTTGACCACGTTCGGGCCCGGGTTCAGCTGCTGCTGGAGGTTCTTGAGGGTCTGCTCGGCCTGCTGCAGCGGCGCGGAGATCTCCGGCGGCAGGTTCTGCAGGCCGAACGGGGCCGGGTCGGGCGTGGCGGCCGCGATCGGCTGGGCCTGCGGGGTCTGCGCCGCGGGGGCGGAGTCCTTGGCCTGCTTCAGATCGAGGTCGGCCTGCTCGACCGGGGCGACGTCCTCGCCGATGGTGGCGGGCTTCTCGTCGTGCGTGGGTAGCAGCGGCGCGGCGTGCGCCAGGGCCGGGACCAGCTGCGTTCCGGTGCCGATCAGGGCGCCGGCGGCGACGGCCACACCCGCGGCGGTCTTCACTCGCTCGGCGGTGGAGGGTTCGGCCCGGTGGCGGCGGCGCGAGATGGTGCCGGTGTGGCCCACACCGGAATCACCCAGCAGATCCATGACTGTGACAGAGTTCGCGGTCGTTCGATGATGCGGCACTGCAAGTCCTAGCGCTCGGTGGGTCCGGTAACGATTCGGCATCGCTGTGATGGAAACAGTACTCGCCCGTGACCAATTCGCAACCTTTTGTGCGATAACGCCAGGTCGAGTGCTCGAACCCTTGATCACAAACCGTAACCGAAAGCGCACAATTGCGAGATGGTTCTCGACGAGTTGGATACGCCGATCGTTCTTGCCCCCATGGCGGGCGGACCGTCCACCCCCGAACTGGCCGCCGCCGTGACCGAGGCCGGCGGGCTGGGCTTCGTTGCCGCCGGATACCTGCCCGCGGGCGAACTGGCCGCGCGAATCAAGGCCACGCGGACACTGACCTCCGGAGCGTTCGGGGTCAATCTGTTCTATCCGTCCGAACCGAGTCCGACTGATCGGTTCGATACATATATACGGACGCTGGCGGCCGAGTTCCCGGTCGGCGAGGCCCGCTACGACAGCGACGACTGGGCCGCCAAGCTGGACCTGCTGATCGCCGATCCGGTGCCGGTGGTGTCCAGCACCTTCGGCTGCCCGACCGCCGGGGAGATCGCGCGCCTGCACGCGGCCGGGTCCGAGGTGTGGGTGACGGTCACGACCGTGGCCGAGGCCCGGCAAGCGGTGGCCGCGGGCGCGGACGTGCTGATCGCACAGGGCGCGGAGGCGGGCGGGCACCGCGGCGTCTTCGTCGACGATCCGGCCGAGGACCTCACCGATCCACTGGGCCTGCTGCCCCTGCTGCAACTGCTGCGCGCCGAGGTGGACACGCCCGTCGTGGCGGCGGGCGGCCTCGCGACCGGGGCGGCCGTCGCGGGCGTGCTGTGCGCGGGTGCGGCGGCGGCGCAGCTGGGCACCGCGTTCCTGCGCTGCCCCGAGGCCGGGACCGCGCCGCTGGCCCGGGAGGCCGTCACCGCCGCGACGCCGACCATGCTGACCCGCGCCTTCACCGGGCGACGGGCGCGCGGGCTGCGCAACCGGTTCATGGTGGAACACCTGGACGCTCCTGTCGCCTACCCCGAGATCCATTACGCCACGGGGCCTTTGCGGGCGGCCGCGCGAGCGGCCGGCAATGCCGACGCGGTGAATCTCTGGGCAGGTCAGGCGCATTCGCTGACTCCCGAGCTACCAGCGGGCGACCTGGTCCGCGCGCTGTCGGCGGATGCGAGAAATGCTCTGCAACGGGCACTTTCGCTGCGAATCCAGAGTTATTGACAACGTTTTCCGTTTAGAATCGGCTGACACCTTCCGCCATCCCATGAGGAGAGCGACATGTCACTCGACGTACCCACCGCACTACTCGAGCGCGCCGAACGCGGTGAAGTCAGCGACGCAGAGTTCGTCGAATGCGTCCGTAATTCGCTGCCCTACGCCTACGAGGTCGTCAGCCGGGTAGCCGCCGATCTGCGTTCCGGCACGGCGGAATACGCCGACAACACCATTCCCCCGCCGGATGAGACCGCCCGCGGCCAGCTGTTGCGCGCCATGGCCTCCGACGCCATCCGCGGCGGCCTGGAACGCCACTTCGGCATCAAGCTCGCCTTCCAGAACTGTCACCGGGTGGCGGCCTTCCCGCTCACCTCGGTCGGCGGCGACACCTACACCACTTTCATCTCCACCCGCGCCCAGCTGCTCAACCAGAGCCCGGAACTCCGGAACTGCTGAGCGCACTTCGAAACTACTGAGTGCACAGCCCGATTCGGCGCGACCGCGACCCGGTCACGCCGAATCTCCGTGTTCTAGCGCCGGCGCACCGCACGGAACTTCCGGATCTCCCGCGCCGCCAGCGCCGCGAACGCGAAGAACGGCCCGACGAAGAACAGATAGGCGACCACCGTGGTCAGCCCGTCGCCGAACCCGTCGGTAAAGGTCACCGCCACCACTCCGACGGTCATCACCGCGAAGAACAGAAGGCAGAGCGCCAGCACCACCCACCACACGGGCTGCCACGGCCGAATCCGCGGCCGCTCCACCGAATTTCCGACAATCTCGGCATATCCCGCCGCATAGGGCGATACATACCCCACGCCGCCCGGCACCTGACCCCCTGGCATTCCGGCGGCTGGAGGCATTGCGGCCGACGATATTCCGCTCGGCGGTGGTGTCATTCCGATGGGCGGTGGTGTCGCGGGCCAGGACAGGCCGCCGGGCGGGGGTGTGGCCCCGGCCGGGATGTGGTTGTAGGGCGAAGCACCAGCGTTCCGGACCGGGGGCGGCGTGTAGGCCGGGTACCGCGGCGCGGGCGCGGAGCCATAGCTCGAAACGGGTTCGCCACCATCCCATTTCGCCGTCGGGTCCGCCCGGCGGACCGCGCCGGGGCGCGGTGCCGGGGCAGATTCCAGGGCCGCGCGGGCGGCGGTGGCCAGCGCTCCCGCGCTGGGGAACCGGTGGGCCGGGTCCTTGGCGAGACCGCGGACGATGACGGCATCGAGAGCGGCGGGGACGAGTGGGTTGCGATCGCTCGGCCGGGGCGGGTCGGCGGTGAGGTGGGCGGCCATCTGCTGGACCGGATCGGTGTGGGCGAAAGGCTTCACGCCGGTGAGGATTTCGTAGAGCAGGCAGGCGAGGGAGTAGACGTCGGAGCGGAGGTCCTCGGTGCCGGAGTAGCGCTCGGGCGCCATGTAGGCCCAGGTGCCCACTGCCACACCGGTACTGGTGATAGTGGCCTGGCCGACGCCGCGGGCGATGCCGAAGTCGATGAGGTAGGCGAAGCCGTTGGGGAGGGTCAGCACGTTGGAGGGCTTCACATCCCGGTGCACCAGGCCCGCCCGGTGCGCGATGTCGAGGGCTTCGGCGATCTGGGTGATGAGGTCGACCGCGCGGTCGGGCCGGAGCGAGCCCACCTCGCGCAGGATCTCGCCCAGATCCGAGCCTTCGATCAGCGCCATGTCGATGTACAGGCGGCCGTCCAGTTCGCCGAAGGCGTGGATGGGCACCACATGCGGTCCGCGCAGCCGCGCGGCCAGCCGCGCCTCGCGTTCGAACCGCCGCCGATAGTCCTCGTCGGCGGCGAGCTCGACGGGGAGCAGCTTCAGTGCGACTTCCCGTTCGAGATGCGTGTCCTCGGCCAGCCACACCTGGCCCATGCCGCCCCGCCCGATCAGCTCGACGAGTCGATAATGGCCGAGATTGCCTGCCCCCGGCACCTGCCCTCCCCCATGCTCCACCGCGTACTGCGAGGTGCCCAGCATACGACCCCGGGCGGGGAAACACACGCTGCCGAATCCCGCCGAATCGCTGTCGGTTCAGGCCTCCTGGAGCTTGCGCTTGAGCACCTTGCCGGTCGGGTTGCGGGGTAGTTCGGCCAGGAAGACCACCTCGCGGGGGACCTTGTAGCGGGCCAGATTGGCCTTCACGAAGTCCTTGATCTCGAGCTCGGTGAGCTGGTGGCCGGCGTGGACGACCACGAAAGCCCTGAGGCGCGCACCGAATTGCTCGTCGGGGACGCCGAGGACGGCCGCCTCCCGCACCGACGGGTGGGTGCAGAGCAGCTCCTCGACCTCCACCGGGAAGACGTTCTCGCCACCGGAGACGATCATGTCGTCGTCGCGGCCGTCGATGAAAAGCCTGCCCGCGCTGTCGATGTGGCCGACATCGCCGGAGGACATGAGGCCGCGGATGATCTCCTTGTGACCGCCGCCGGTGTAGCCCTCGAACTGGATGGTGTTCCCGACGAAGATACGGCCGGTGGCCCCGGCCGGTACCCGGCGGCCCCGATCGTCGAGGATCTCCACCCGGGCCCCCAGCACCGGCCGGCCCACGCAACCGGGCTCCTCGGCCAGGTCCTCGGGCGTGGCGATGGTGGCGTAGGCGACCTCCGTCGAGCCGTACAGGTTGTAGACGACCGGCCCGAAGACCGCCGTCACCTCCCGGCACAGGTGCGCACCCAGCTGGGAGCCCGCGACGAAAATGATGCGCAGCGCGGACAGATCGTGCCCGGTGAGCGCACGGCCGCCCAGGTCGATCATGCGGGCCAGCATGACCGGGACGACGATCGCCGTGGTGGCCCGGTGCCGTGCCATGGAGTCGATGGCGGCCTGCGGGTCGAAGCGGCGGCGGATCACCAGGGTGGAGCCGAAACCGAGAGTCAGCATGGCGCAGGCGAATCCGAGCGTGTGGAACATGGGGGCGCAGCACTCGGCCACCTCGTTCACCCGGAACGGGACCTTGGACAGCAGACCGCCCAGCGGCAGCAGGGATTTCGGCTCGGTGCGCGGCGCGCCCTTGGGGGTGCCGGTGGTGCCACTGGTCAGCAGGATGATCTTGGGTTCCGCGCCGGGCGCGGGCGGCGCGGCGGGCGAGCCGGTCTCGATGAGGAATTCGAGGCTGTCCTCCCGCGGCTGCTCGGTCCAGGCCCGGTAACTGCCACGCCGGGGGCTCACCTCGTCGAGCATGTGCGCGTACTCGTCGTCGTAGACGAGCAGGTCGGTGCCCTCACGAGTGGCGACATCGCGAATCTGCGGGCCCGCGAAATCGGTATTGAGCAGGATGATCCGGGCCCCGCACTTGGCGGCGGCGAAGATCGCGTCCAGCAGGCCGCGGTGATTGCGGGCCAGGATCGCCACGCCCTCATGGGGTTTCAGGCCGCGCTCGCGCCAGGCGTTGGCCAGCCGATTCGACCGGTCCTCCAGTTCGGCGAAGGTCAGCTCGCCCAGCTCGTCGATGACCGCGACCCGCCCGCCGTACCGGGCCGCCGACAGCCGCAGCCCCGCCGCCAGCGTGCCGTAGCGCAGCATGGCCGTGGCCGCCGACAGCAGCACCACCGGTGATTCCAGCCGGGCCAGCCCGGCCTCCAGCACCAGCCGCGCCGACTCCGCCTCCAGATAGGCCCGCTCCCCCACCGACCTGATCAGCCCGAGCGTCATACGCGGCCACCCCCGGCCTGCGTGATCGGCAGTAGCTTCCTTGCCGTGACCAGCCGTGCGGCGTGCGCGCGTGTCGATTCCACCCGGACCTCCTCGTCCACCCCTGCAGATTGCGGGCATCTGCCCTCGAACCAACGGTACGGACCCGGTGCCGCGACCGGAACCACTCCGCCGCAAGCTCCGGCACTGGAGTTCGCGTCGTGCCTATAGTGGCGACCGTGACAGATCCGTTGTCGGCGAACCGGCGGAACTGGGATGCCCGGGCGGGCATTCACGCCGCCAGCAGCTTCTACCGCGATCGGGATTCCAGCTACTGGTTCGCGCCGTTCGAATGGGACGCCCTCGGCGACGTGCGCGACCTCGACGTGGTGCACCTGCAATGCCATCTGGGCACGGAGACAATCGAATTCGCGCGGCGCGGGGCCCGCGCGGTGGGCCTGGACTTCTCGACCGAATCGGTGCGGCACGCTCGCGAACTGGCCGGGGGCGCGGTCGACTACGTCTGCGCGGACGTCTACCAGGCGCGGGAAGCCCTGGGCGAGCGCACCTTCGACATCGCCTACACCGGCAAGGGCGCCCTCTGCTATCTCCCCGACCTGCCCCGCTGGGCCCGCGAAATCGCCGGCCTGCTGCGCCCGGGCGGCCTGCTCTACCTGGTGGAATTCCATCCGCTGCTGCACGCTCTCGGCCCCACCCCGCCACCCGGTGTCGACCCGGGACAGCTTGTGCTGCACGACGATTACCTCGCCGGCCGCGGCGCCCAGCGCCGCGACAGCATCCACACCTACACCGACGGCCCCGACCTCAGCACCGACACCACCGCCTACGAATGGCGTCACGGCCTCGGCGAAGTCATCAACGCCCTGCTCGCGGCGGGCCTGCGCATCACCGGCCTCACCGAGACCCACACGCTCCCGTGGCCCCGCTGGCCCCAGATGATCCGGACCGAAACCGGCTGGTGGCGGCTCCCTCCCACCGACCCCATCATCCCGGTGCTCTACGGCCTGTCCGCGGTCAAGGACGTCTAGCCCGCGGCGACACCGGACGCTCACGAGACCCGGAAGGCCCTCCGGTACCCGCCCGGAGTCGTTCCCACCTGCGCACGGAAACGGCGGCGCAGGTTCACCGCCGAGGCGAGACCGACGCGGGTCGCGATGGCGTCCACGGGCAGGTCCGTGTCCTCGAGCAGCGTGCGGGCCGCCGCCACCCGGCGCGCGAGCAACCACGCACCCGGACTCGTGCCGAGTTGATCGTCGAAGCGGCGGGCCAGCGTGCGGGGCGAGATATTGAGATGAGCGGCCATGTCGCGCACCGAGAGTGGGGAACCGAGCCGGCCCTCCACCCAATCGAGCAGGCCGTCCAGCATGTCGGAGGGCGGGGGCGTCGGCGCATATTGGGTCTGGCCGCCTTCACGGTGCGGCGGCATCACCATGTGCCGGGCGAGCAGTGCGGCGTGCGCGGCACCGTGATCGCGGCGGACCAGATGCAGGCACAGATCGATGCCCGCGCCGGCACCGGCGCTGGTGGCGACGTCGCCGTGGTCGACGTAGAGGACGTCCGGCTGCACGTGAATCCGGGGAAACTCCGCCTGCAGCTGGTCGGCGCGCGCCCAGTGCGTGGTGGCGGCCCTGCCGTCCAGTAATCCGGTGCGCGCCAGGGCGAATACCCCCTGGCAGATCGTGACGATTCGAGCACCGCGGCCGTGCGCCCGCAGCAGCGCGCGACGCACGCGATCGGAGAGCGGCGCCTCCACCGGCGTCCAGCCCGGAATTATCACAGTGTCGGTGGAGGCCAGCGCCGCAAGCCCGTGCGCCACCTCCAGCGAGTACCCGGCCGTCGTGGGCACCAGCCCCGGCGTCTCGGTGCACACCCGGAATTCGTAGTGGTTCGGCACGCCTTCCCGTTCGGTGCCGAATACCTCTGCGGCACAGCCGAGCTCGAAGGTCGACTGGACCGGCCGCACCAGAGCCGTCACGCGATGCATGGCAGAAAAATACCCTATAACGTCTTTTCCGACACTGTGCCGCCCATGCTGCGCACGGCACTGTGGTCGGCATGACTTCCGAAATCCTCACCCAGCCTGGCTACACCTCGGCCTCCGTCACGGAATCCCCTGTGCGTGAGATCTTCCCGGGCATCCGGGTGCGCACCCTCTGGACGGGGCCGAACGGCGCGAGCGCCAATGTCGTCGAGCTGGACCCGAACGCCTCCTGGCACGGTCGCGACATCCATGAGCCCGGTCCCGAAGAGGTGTACGTGGTTTCGGGCGTCTTCAACGACGGCGCGCGCGACTACCCCGCCGGGTCCTTCCTGCACGCCCCCGCCGGTTCCTGGCACGTCCCCTCGACCGTCACCGGCTGCACCCTGTTCGTCTTCTACCCGGAGGGCTAGCCGAACCGCGATTGTCCACTTCTGACCATGACACGTCGCCTTTCGACCTCGCCCCGGACCCCACCGCGCACCAGCATGGAAGGTGTCGATCCGACCACGAAAGGACCAGGTCATGGCCACCCAGATCACCGATCCCGCCCAGCTGCCAAGGGTTTTCGAGGAACGTCTGAACGCGGGCGACGTGGAGGGTGTGCTGTCGCTCTTCGCCCCGGGCGCGACCATGCGCACCACCACCGGAGCCGTCATTTCCGGCGCGGACGCCCTACGTCAGGAGATCAGCGGCACGGTCGCCGCCCGCGGACAGCTCACCAACAACAGCAAGCATCTGCTGATCGGCGGTGACACAGCATTGCTGGTCACCAACTGGACCCTGGAGATCGACGCGCCCGACGGCACGCGGGTCTCCCCTACCGGCACCACCGCGAATATCGCTCGGCAGCTCCAGAACGGGGAATGGCGATTCGCCGTCCTGAATCCGCTCGGGACGGCGTGAAGCGCTGCGGCACAGCGCACATTCCCAGCGCAGACCGGCGGGTGCGCCCTCGTGCCGAGGGCGCACCCGGGTGGGTCAGGACAGCGTGACGACGGTCAGCGAGCCGTCGGCGTGCTGGGCGCGCAGGCGCTTCTTGTCGAACTTGCCAACGCTGGTCTTGGGGACCTCGGCGATGAAGCACCAGTGCTCGGGCAGCTGCCACTTGGCGAACTTGGGCGCCAGGAAGTCCCGCAGCTCTTCGGGTTTGGCCTCGGTGCCCTCGACCAGGACGATGGCGACCAGGGGGCGCTCGTCCCACTTCGCATCCGGGATGCCGATGACGGCGGCCTCGGCCACGGCCGGGTGACCCATGACGGCGTTCTCCAGGTCCACCGACGAAATCCATTCGCCGCCGGACTTGATGACGTCCTTGGAGCGGTCGACCAGGGTGAGGTAGCCATTCGGGCTGATCTTGCCGACGTCGCCGGTGCGCAGCCAGCCGTCGTGGAACTTGTCGGGATCGACCTCGCCGCCCGATGGCGAGTAGTAGGCGCCGGTGATCCACGGGCCGCGAACTTCCAACTCGCCCAGGGCTTCTCCGTTGTTCGGCAGCACCGAACCGTCATCGCCGACCAGGCGCGCCTGCACACCGGCCGGGAAGCGGCCCTGGGTGTAGCGGTAGCTCCAGGCCTCCTCGCCCTCGGCGCCGGCGGGCGGGTGCGCCACCGAACCCAGCGGGGAGGTCTCGGTCATGCCCCAGGCGTGCAACAGCTTCACGCCGTGCCGCTCCTGGAAGGCCCGCATCATCGACGGCGGGACCGCCGCGCCGCCGACCACACAGGTGCGCAGGTGCGAGATGTCCTGCGGCTGCGCCTGCAGCCCGGCCAGCACGCCGCCCCAGATGGTCGGCACCGCGGCGGCGAAGGTCGGCTTCGCCTCGGCCATCATCTCCAGCAGCGGTGCGGGCTGCAGGAAACGGTCCGGCATGAGCACATTCGCGCCCGACATGAGCGCGGCGTACGGAATGCCCCAGGCATTGGCGTGGAACAGCGGCACGATGGCCAGCACGGTGTCGGCCGCGGTGAAGCCCATGCCGTTGGGCGAGATCACCTGCATGGCGTGCAGCCAGTTCGAGCGGTGCGAGTAGACGACGCCCTTGGGGTCGCCGGTGGTGCCGGAGGTGTAGCACATACCGGCGGCGGAACGCTCGTCGATGACCGGGTAGTCGTAGGCGTCGGACTGGGCGTCGAGCAGCTCCCGGTAGGAGTGCACGGTGACTCCCTCGGGGGCCTGCAGCGCGGCGGCATCGCCATTGGCGACGATGACGTGGCGCACCGTCTTCAGGTTCGGCAGGTACTGCGCGAACATGGGCAGCAGCGAGCCGTCCACGATGACGACCTGGTCCTCGGCGTGGTTGGCCACGTACACCAGCTGCTCGGGGAAGAGCCGGATGTTCAGCGCGTGCAGCACCGCGCCCATCGCGGGCACCGCGATGTAGGCGACCATGTGCTCGTTGTTGTTCCACATGAACGTGCCGACCCGGTCACCGACGCCGATGCCCAGGTCACGCAGGGCATTGGCGAGCCGGGCCGCGTCCTGGCCGATCTCGCGATAGGTCTGGGTGCGTAAGCCGTCGCCGGTCCAGGTGGAGACATGGCTGTCGCCCTGGAAGGTGGAGGCATAGCGCAGCAGTGTCGCGAGTGACAGCTGCTCGTCCTGCATGGTGCTCAACATTTCCCAACCGCTCCTTGCATGTACCTACTGGAGAGTGAACTGAGTCACTTGCGGCGAGCCTAGCCGATTCGGACATACACGGTTCAGGGCCCGAACTGACGGCATGGTGACCTCAGTCCGGGCCCGGTGAGCTGGCGAAATATTCGGGCTGCGGGCGGCGAACCCCACTCTCGCCGCCCGCAGCCCGCAACCGACCCGCCGCCGCCCAACACGACGACCAGCCGGCTCCGCAATCCTGATCAGCGCCGTGACCTGCTGACGACGCCCCCTGCGGCGGCGCAGAATAGCCAATCACTAACCAGGACAAGTAAATTGGAGCAAGAACTTCCGTGAATATATTGAGTGTGACACCGGGCTGTCCAGTCGAGGACGGCGTCGCAGGTCAGACGGCGCTCACTGACTCGGACAGCGGGCCGTGAGGGATGCCTTCCCATGATTGCCGGGGGTGAATCCGGGCTCACCCACCCGGCGTGACCGAAAATACGGATTCACTGTCCGGCGATGTCTGCAGGACCAGCGGGAATACGCCCTACCGTTGCCGGTATGCAGCGAGAGCCATCCATTCTGATCATCGGTGCCGGATTCGCCGGGCTGGGCATGGCGCTGGAATTGCAACGCCACGGCCTGACCAACTTCACCATCCTGGAGAAGGCCGCCGATCTCGGCGGCGTCTGGCGCGAGAACACCTACCCGGGCGCCGCCTGCGATGTGCCCTCGCCGCTGTACTCGTGGTCGTTCGAGCCGAAATCCGATTGGCCACGCCGGTTCTCGCAGCAGGCCGATATCCACGCGTACATGCGCACCGTCGCCGAGAAGCACGACCTGCCGTCCAAGATCGAGTTCGGCGCCGAGGTGGTGGATGCCGAATTCGACGAGCAGGGCGGCCTGTGGCGGGTCCGCACCGCCGACGGCGCCACCCGCCTCGCCGACGTTCTCATCCCCGCCGTCGGGCAGCTCTCCCGCCCCGCGATGCCGAACCTCCCCGGTATCGACACCTTCACGGGCGCGGCCTTCCACTCCGCCGAGTGGGATCACTCGGTCGATCTGACGGGCAAGCGGGTGGCGTGCATCGGCACGGGAGCCAGTGCCATCCAATACATTCCGGCCATCCAGCCGAAGGTCGAACACCTCACGCTGTTCCAGCGCTCGGCCGCCTGGGTGCTGCCCAAGTTCGACACCGAGTACACCCCGCTGCACCACGCGCTGTTCAAGTACGTACCCGGGACACGGCTGGCCGAGCGATTCGCCATCTGGACGTTCTTCGAGGTAATGGCGTTGGCGCTCACCGACATTCCTGCCATCAAGCACCCGGTGATCACCGTCGCGGACCGGCACCGCAACAAGCAGGTGCCCGATGAGGCGTTGCGCGCCAAGCTGACTCCGGACTACGCCGCCGGCTGCAAGCGCGGCCTGTTCTCCAACGAGTACTTCCCCGCACTGACCCGCGACAATGTCACGGTGGAGACTGCCGCCATCGAAGCGGTGACGCCCAACGGAATTCGCACCGCCGACGGAGTCGAGCATCCCGTCGACGTCATCGTCTACGGCACCGGCTTCAAGGGCACCGAGTTCCTCGCCCCCATGAATATCTATGGCCTGCAAGGCCGCAAGCTCGCCGACGAATGGTCACCGGAGGGCGCCCGCGCCTTCCTCGGCATGTCGGTCCCCGGCTTCCCCAACCTGTTCATGATGTACGGCCCGAACACCAACGTCGGCTCCGGCTCCATCATCTACATGCTGGAGTCCCAGGCCCGCTACATCCGCCAGGTCATCGACTACCTCTCCGCCCGCCCCGGCCAATTCCTCTCGCCCCGTCCCGACGCCGAACAGTCCTGGGACGACTGGCTGCAGCGCCGGCTGAAGGACACCCCCTGGAACCTCTGCTCCAGCTGGTACCGCAACGCCTCGGGCCGAATCACCAACAACTGGCCCGGCGCCACCCTCCTGTTCCGCTGGAAGACAAGCAGATTCACCGCGTCCGACTACAACGAGGGCCGGGCCACCGGGCGATAGCGACTCCCGTCCGCGGCGGCCGCGCCGAACCCGCTCCACGGTGACAGCACGAGCCGCGGTCCACCCGGCACTCCCGGGCAAGATTCGGAACCGCCGCCCCCGGGCCGGCCAACCCCGCGTCCCCGCCAATGCCCCCACTGACCAGCCCACCTCACCGCCCCCGCCCATGAATGCGGCCCCCGGCTGCCCAACCAGGTAGACTCCCCGACGTCCCGTCCGGGCCTCCCGCCCGGCACGTCCAGCCCTCGTAGCTCAGGGGATAGAGCACCGCTCTCCTAAAGCGGGTGTCGCAGGTTCGAATCCTGCCGAGGGCACACCCCTACCTACGTAAATGCTTGCTACATGTACCTCTGTGCCCAATGCGTTCCCAATCTCGCAGGGCGCACAGGTCATTCATGGACATCTCCGAGCGCTTGGCAACGCCGACACGACGGGTGATCTCGAAAAGACGCGGTCGAGTCGCGGTGGGCGGACGCGAGTTCGGCGTTTCTTCCGCTGATTCACAAGAAACCGATAGCCCTGCGTATAACCTCAATACCCGATTCGAGATGCTCTGGGTCCCTCACAATCGCAGGAAGGATCTAAAAGTGCGGAGGCGACTGCTTGGATTGGCCGCAGCTTTGGCAGGAACCCTCATCATGGTTGGAGGGGGCGCCATGAACTCGGCGCTACTCGCTAGAGCGGAACTATTCGCGGCGAGCGACGATTTCTACCTGCCGCCGCCGCTACCACCCACACCGGGAGCCATCGTGCGCGCCGAACCGGCACAGGTGGCCTTCTCCGCACCCGGAATGCCCGGCGTCATTCCGGCCGCCGCGACGCGAATGATGTACGTCAGCAGCGATACCCACGATGCGCCGACCGCGGTGGTCGGCACGTACCTGCAGCCGAGCGTGCCGTGGACCGGCCCCGGCGAGCGCCCGCTGATCGCGTACGCGGGCGGTACCAAGGGCCAGGGTAGTCAATGCGCGTCGTCGAAATTGATGACGCAGGTCGTGGAATATCAGCCTCCCACGGACATCGTGTTCGAATACGACCTGGTGGCGCTGTATACGCTGCTCTCCCGCGGAATGGCGGTGGTGGTGACCGACTACCACGGCCTCGGCACCCCCTACGTGCATGACTACCTCAACCGCAAGGCACAGGCCTACGCGCTGCTGGATGCGGCGCGCGCGGCACTGCAATTGCCCGGCACCGGCCTCAACCCCGGCACGCCGGTCGCTCTCTACGGATACTCGCAGGGCGGCATGGCCTCCGCGGGCGCGGCCGAACTGCAGTCGAGGTACGCTCCCGAGCTGAATGTACGCGGCGCCTATGTGGGCGGTCCGGTGGTCGACGACGAATACTTCATCGGATACAACGAAGGACGGGCCGCCATGGCGCAGGCTTTCGCCTGGCTTCTCAATGGCATCACCGCCGACTACCCGAAGACTCGCCCGATACTCGACGCCGAGCTCAATGACACCGGTAAGGCGATCCTGGCCGACGCTCTGGGCAAATGCGCCGTCCCGGCCAGCCTGGCCCAGGACCATCCGCACACCTCCGAATGGACCACCAGCGGCGAACCGCTCACCGCGGTCATCGATCGGAACCCCGAGCTGAAATCGGCCTTCGACGAACAGCGCATCGGCATGCTCACCCCGTCGGTGCCGATCCTCACCGCCTCGGCCATGAACGACGAGGGAGTGCCCTACGTGCCGGTGCGGGAGATGGCTGCCGGTTGGTGCGGCAGCGGCGTACCCGTCCAACTGGATTCGAACGCGGAGATCCCCACCATCTCAGGTCTGGTGGGCACCCATGTGATGGCCTTCTTTCCATCGCTGGCGGCCTCGCAGCAGTGGCTGACCGATCGGCTCGCCGGCTTGCCCGCTCCGAACAACTGCGGGGCACTGCCCTGAGCCTGTGACATTCGGTCCATGATGCCCGGGATCGGGTGCTCGAGCCGACCCGACTGCCGGGCATCGCGCATTCGAGCATCATGTCGAATTGCCCGGTCAGTCCGTATTTTCCGCAGTTCGGCCAGAAGTGGCAGCGGAAACCGCTAGCCTGTATCGACAGGTTTGGGCCCACGATTTCGGCTGTTCGTTCTCACGACCGAGTGCTTTTCTGTTCGATCACCGAGGCACACATGTCGATATTTCAGGATTCGAAGGCGCGTGACCCCAAACGGTACCTCTGGATTCTGGGGCTGATCGCTCCCTCATGCGCTGTACTGCCGTCACAATTGGTAGCCCACACGGGGCTCCCGATATTCTGGTGGATCGGTCCGGTCATCGTGCTGGTCGTGATCCCACTGCTGGATCTGTCCATAGGGGACGATGGGAGCAACCCACGCGACGAGGACTACCAGTCGTTGTCCGATGACCGGTTCTACCGATGGTGTACGTATCTCTTTCTGCCGCTACAGTTCATCGGGCTGTTCGTAGCGGGATATTTGTGGGCAAGTCCCGAGCTCAGCGTGTCCGACAAGCTCGGTTTGGCCGTGACGCTCGGGTTCATGTCGGGCATCGGTATCAATGCCGCTCATGAGCTGGGGCACCGGGTCGAGCACCTGGAACGCTGGATGGCGAAAGTCGCGCTGGCGCAATCGTGTTACGGGCATTTCTTCGTCGAACACAACCGCGGTCATCATGTGCGCGTGGCGACGCCCGAGGATCCGGCCAGCGCCCGATTCGGTGAGTCACTGTGGGAGTTTCTGCCGCGCAGCATGGTCGGAGGCTTCCGCTCGGCGCTGGATCTGGAGCGAGAACGACTATCCCGCAAACGAAGACGCTGGTTCAGTCGACACAATCAGCTGTTACAGGCGTGGTCGATGAGTGTCGCGTTGTGGGGCACCCTGATCCTGATCTTCGGCCTGGAGGTGATTCCGTTTCTGGTGTTGCAGGCGGCGCTGGGTGCGGGGCTGCTGGAAACGGTCAATTACGTCGAGCACTACGGACTGCTACGTCCGCGCCACGCCAACGGCAATTACGCACGGTGCTCCCCGCGCGACAGCTGGAACAGCGACCGCCTGGTCACGAACGTATTCCTGTTCCACCTGCAGCGCCACAGCGACCACCACGCCAATCCCGGTCGCCGCTACCAAACCTTGCGCAGCTCGCAACAGGCACCACAGCTCCCGGCCGGCTACGCCACCATGATCCTGCTCGCCGTCGTTCCCCCGCTCTGGCGTGCCGTCATGGACCATCGCGTCCTGGCCCACTACGGCGGCGATCTCTCGCTCGTGAACACCAAACCAGAACCCAGGCACCGCTTCGTGGGACCTTTGCGCCTGCGTCGAATATCGACGAAGGATAAGAGCTGATCAATGGCCGACACGCCACAACCGCGAGAGCCCCCGCACAGCCGGGACTGCCCGACGGTGTGGCGTGGCTGACGGATTCGATCGGTCGGCGTCGGAGCACCGGCATTTCCGGCGGACCGTGGCTGAGGAAGTCGTGGTGCGAGACCATCGCCAGCGCGAAACGTCGCCACCCCCACCCGCACCGAGACGTTCGGGAGCTGACGTGGCGGCGTTCGCGATCGAGCTCACGGATCCTGCTGAAGTGCTCGCGGCTTCGAATCCTGGCGACGGCACGGGAACACGGCTGTCCCGCACCAATTTTCGCGCCGTCGGGTCACATCGGGTACACCGGGTGCTTGCGGGGGTTGAACTCCGGCTTGACCGGCTTCTTGTCGCGGAGCAGGCGTAGGGCCTGGCGGATTTCCAGGCGGGTGCGGGACGGTTCGATGACGGCGTCGATGTAGCCGCGTTCGGCGGCGACCCAGGGGGTGGCGACCGTCTCGTTGTACTGGTTGATCATGAATTCGCGGGCTGCGGCGCGATGTTCCTCCGGCATCGCGGCGAACTGCCGCTTACCGAGGAGGTCGACCGCGCTTTCGGCGCCGATCACCGCGATACGGGCTGTGGGCCAGGCGAAACTGACGTCCGCGCCGACCTGCCGGGCGGCCATCATGCCGTACGCGCCACCGTAGGACTTGCGCACCACCAGGTTGATGATCGGCACCGTCGCCTCGATGATGGCGCGCGGGACACGGCCGCCGCGGATGATGACGCCGTTGGCCTCCTCCGCGAGGCCCGGCAGCACGCCGGGAGTGTCGGCGACGAACACCAGCGGGATGTTGAAGGCGTCGCAGAGCCGGATGAAGTAGGTCGACTTGTCCGAGCAGGCGGCATCGATGGAACCGCCCAGCACCAGTGGCTGATTGGCGATCACGCCGACCGGGTAGCCATCGACGCGGGCGAAGCCGGTGATCAGGTTGGGGGCGAACGCGGCGCGGATCTCGTGGAACTCGCCGTCGTCGAAGATGCGCAGCAGGATCTCGTGCATGTCGTAACCGGCGCGATCGGAATCCGGGATGATCGTGTCGAGCTCCCGATCACTGGCCGTGATCTCCGGTTCCAGACCGGGATTCACGATCGGCGGCTGTTCGACGCAGCTCGTCGGCATGAAGCTCAGGTAGTTACGGGCCCAGTCGTAGGCATCCTGCTCGGTCTCGGCCACGTGATGCAGGGTGCCGCGTTCGGCCTGTACCTTCGCGCCGCCCAACTCCTCGGCGGTGACGTCCTCGCCATTGACGGCCTTGATCACCTCCGGCCCGGTGACGAACATGTAGGAATCCTTGGTGCCGATGAGCACGTCGGTATTGATCGGCCCGTACACCGAGCCCGCGGCGCACTTGCCGAGAATGATCGACACCTGCGGCACATAGCCGGACAACTTCTCCAGCACCCGGGAGATATCACCGAACGAAGCGATGGAACCCACCGCGTCCTGGATCCGCGCGCCGCCCGAATCGTTGATCGTCACCACCGGGCACGCGTTGTCGAACGCGAATTTCAGTGCCCGCATGAACTTCTGGGCGGACGTGACACCGACCGACCCGCCGTACACGGTCTGATCGTGGGAGATCACCACCACCGGACGCCCCCCGATCAGCCCGCGGCCGGTGACCAGTCCGTCACCGTAGAGCGCGTCCGGTTGACCGGGCTGGCGAGCCAGCGCACCGGTCTCGATGAACGTCCCGCGGTCGAGCAGCATCTCCACCCGCTGCCGAACGCTCGGAATGCCTTTCGACGCCCGCTTGGCGATGCCGGCCTCACCCGCCGGCTCCGCGGCCATCTCCAGGATCTTGGCCAGTTCATCGAGCTTCGCCCGCGTACCGATCACGCTTGTTGCCACCTTCCCAAACGAACTGTTGTACCCCGCGACGGTAAGCGGTGCCGAGACAGTACGGGTCACTGAAGCAGATAAACGTGCTGAATCACAGTCCCGGCCAGCGGCCGTCAGCAGAACGGGACGCCCACGGAACCGTTGAGGCTGGTGTGGAAGAGGATGCAGACCAGGTTGTTGGCGACGGAGTAGGACCCGCTGGAGGAGCCGGTGGCGGTGCCGTCCACGGCCTGGGCCCGAGTCGGCGCGGGCGCATCAGCCTGGGCGGGGGCGGCCAGCGCGGCAGCGGGCGTGAGCAGCGCCGCGGAGACGGCGAACGCGGCGAGGGTCTTCTTCGAATTCATTTGCGACTCCATCGTTCTCGATCTTGACGGGAGCCAGTATGAGACCCGGGCCGCGGGCACCGACAGCCCCGACAGTTGGGGCCGCCGATGACGGGGGCGGGGTAAGTGAAGTTCGAATAGCTGAAGGCGGAGCGGGCCGCGTCGTCCTGCTGGCTCCGCCCAACGGCTGACAGCCCTCGTCCATCCCTTGTGAACAGGCATAACACCGTGCCAGAGGGCGTATCAGGTCGGTGTCAGGCCGGTATCAGGCCGGGTCGCGACAGTAGTCCACATGAACAGCACAGCAATCGCGGCCTCAGGGCTGCGGAAGGCCTACGGGGACAAGACGATCCTCGACGGCATTGATCTGAATATCGGTGCGGGAACGATCTTCTCGCTGCTCGGGCCGAACGGCGCGGGCAAGACGACGACGGTGAACGTGCTGACCACGCTGCTGAGGGCCGACGGCGGGACGGCCTGGGTCGCCGGGCACGACATCGCCACCGAGACCAAGGCGGTGCGGGCGGCCATCGGCGTGACCGGTCAGTTCGCGGCGGTGGATGACCTGCTGACCGGCGAAGAGAACCTGCAGCTGATGGCCGATCTGCACCGGCTGCGGGGCATGGAGCGCAAGCAGGTGGTCGACACCCTGCTGGAGCGCTTCGACCTGACCGAATCAGCGCGCAAGCAGGCGGCCACCTACTCCGGCGGCATGCGCCGCAAGCTGGACCTGGCGATGACGCTGGTCACCAAGCCGGACATCGTCTTCCTCGACGAGCCGACCACCGGACTGGACCCGCGCAGCCGGCGCACCATGTGGGAGATTGTGCGGGAGTTGACCTCCGACGGCGTGACCATCTTCCTCACCACCCAGTACCTCGAGGAGGCCGATCAACTGGCCGACCGGATCGCGGTCCTCGACGGAGGCCGCATCGTCGCCGAAGGCACCCCCGACGACCTCAAGCGCCGCGTACCCGGCAGCTACCTCCAGCTGCGGTTCACCCGCCTCACCGAACTGGAAGCCGCCGCGCGGATCCTGCCCGCCGCGACCATGGACAGCGAGGCGCTGACCCTGCAGGTGCCCGGCAACGGCGGCACGAAAACCCTGCGGGCCCTGCTGGATCGGCTCGCCGATCACGCGGTCGATGCCGCGGAGGTCTCCATCCACACCCCTGATCTCGATGACGTTTTCCTTGCCCTGACCGGGCACGCCACCACGGAGGCCGACGCACAATGAGCACCATCGTTTCCACCGGCAGCACCCCGAACCGCACCGCCGCGACCGGCGCCCTGACGGCGTCGCTGGGCGACTCGGCGATCATGTTGCGCCGCAACTTCAAACACATCGCCCGCAACCCGGTCGCGATCTTCAACGCCGCGCTGATGCCGGTGGTGATGCTGCTGATCTTCGTCTACGTGTTCGGCAGCGCCTTCAATGTCGGCGAGCACTACATCAACTACGCGACACCGGGCATGATCCTGCTGGCCATCAGCTACGGGCTCTCCGGCACCGCGGTCGCGGTGAGCTCGGACATGGCCAAGGGCGTCATCAACCGGTTCAAGGTCATGGACGTCTCCCGCGGCGCCGTGCTGACCGGGCACGTGGCGGCCACCATGCTCACCAATGTGGTCGCCATCGCGGCCGTGCTGGGAGTGGCGTTCGCCCTGGGCTTCCGGCCGCCGGCCACCGCGCTGGACTGGCTGGGCGCGCTCGGCATCGTCCTGGCCACCTCGTTCGGGGCGTCCTGGCTGACCGTCGCGCTGGGCATGGCCGCCAAGACCCCGGAGTCCGCGGGCATGTCCGTGGTGCCGCTGATCATGCTGCCCTTCGTGAGCAGCGCGATCGTCCCGGCCGGCCAGATGGGCCAGGGCGTCCGGCAGTTCGCGCAGTACCAGCCCTTCACCCCGATCATCGAGTCCCTGCGCGGGTTCCTCACCGGGCACCCGTCGGGCGGCTACACCGCCGCGGCGCTGGCCTGGTGCGCCGGGTTCGCGATCGTCGGATACCTGTGGTCCCGTGCCACTTTCACGAAGCGAGCGTGATCTCGGCCAGTTCATGCCAGACCGCCCGCGCCCCCTCCCCCGTCGCCTCGGTGAACTTCACGTCACCGAGGCGACTTCGCGTTGTCCGCTCGATCCGGGCCGCATCCGGGTGGGAATGATCCGATACGCCACGCACCGCGGTACTGGCCGCGAGCAGCCGCACCGCCTGCTCGTCCTGCTCCGCCCGCAGCGCCAGATCCGCCAGACCGACCAGCACCTTGGCCAGCAGCGGCGCGTGCCCCGCCGCCGACGCCACCCGGAAGGCCGCGGCCCGATGGTCGCGGGCCTCGTCGAGACCGTTCGAGAGATAGCCGAGCAGATCGTGGATCACCGCACTCATGAACGGCTGCTCGGATTCCCCGTCCAGCAGGGTTGTCGCGAGGCCGATCTGCCGGTGCGCCTCTTCGGGATCCGCGTTCCAGCGCGCCAATTCCGCTCGGGCCAGGGCCATTTCGGCCAGCACGATCGGCCAGCCGGTCTGATCCGCGTACCGCTGGGCCTCGGCCATGGCGGCCGCGCTCGCTGCCGCGTCGCCCAGCAGCCAGTACAGCTGCGCCTGCCGTGAGCGCATCCGGACCAGGTCCTCGATCGCGCCGACCTCGGCGACCACCGCGATCGCCTGCTCGAGATACTCACACGCACTGGCGAATTCGCCGCGCAGGGCGAGACTGTCGGCCAGCTCGGTCAGCGCGAACGAGATCCCCCAGCGCTCACCGACGGCCCGGAACTCCGCCAGCGCCAGCTCCAGCTGTTCATCGGCCTCCGGCCCGCCCTGGCCGAGCACGGTCCGCAACTTGCCCAGTTGCAGCCGGGCCAGCGCCCGCACCCACGGATCGTCGTCGCCGAGCAGCGCCTCGAAGGCGGGCAGGAACTCGTCCGGCCCCTGCAGCATCCGTTCCAGCGCGACCACGAACGCCAGCGTCGGATGACCGGTCCGGCCGGCGCCGGTCCGATCGCCGCCGGCCCGGTATGCCTTGTGGATCCATTCCTCCACATGGTGTTCGTCATTCGGGCCGGAGGTCATGAAATGCACGACGAGCCCATACACCGTGGCCCGGGTCTCGTCGTCGGCTTCGCCGGGTGTCCGTGCGGCCGCGGTGACCAGCTCCATGCCCTCGGCCTTGTGCCCGCTGAGCCACCAGTACCAGCCGGCGGCGGCGGCCAGCCCCATGGCCGCGGTCGCGTCCTCCGCAGCGAGCGCGCCGCGCATGGCGGCCGCGATATTGTCGTGCTCGGGTTCGAGCACGGCGAGCCACTCCAGCTGTTCGGCCCGGCGCAGATGCGGTTCCGCGGTCTCGGCCAGTCCGGTGAAATACGCCAGATGCGCGCGCCGCGCCGCGTCCGCCTCCCCCGCCTCCACGAGCCGGTCGCGGGCGTACTGCTTGATCGTCTCGAGCATCCGGTAGCGCGGCCCGGCGTCGCCCGCGGTGAGCAGCAGCGATTTCTCGGTCAGCGCGGTCAGCAGCTCGAGCACCTCCCACTGTTCGACCGCCGCGGGCCGCCCCTCGGATTCGCTACCGGCACAGACCTGTTCGGCCGCCTCCAGGCTCGCACCACCGGCGAACACCGAAAGTCGGCGCAGCACAGCCTGTTCGGCCTCGCTGAGCAGTTCCCAGCTCCAGTCCACGACCGCCCGCAGGGTCCGGTGCTGCGGTTGCGCGGTCCGGCTGCCGCCGGTCAGCAGCCGGAACCGATCATCGAGACGGGTGGCGAGCTGCTCGAGGGACATGGTGCGCAGGCGGGCCGCGGCCAGCTCGATCGCGAGCGGAATCCCGTCGAGCGCCCGGCACACGCGGGCCATGGTCGCCAAGGTGCGGGCATCGGCGCCGAGGTCCTGGCGCACCGCGCCGGCGCGGTCGCGCAAAAGCTGGACGGCCGGGGAGGATTCGATTGCGCCGGGGTCCGCGTCCGCGGCGGGCAGCGCCAAAGGCTCGACCTGCCAGAGCGCTTCACCGGTGATACCGAGCGGTTCGCGGCTGGTGGCGAGAATGCGCAGCCGCTGGCACTCCCCGAGCAGGCGGTGCGCGAACGCCGCCGAGGTTTCGATCACGTGCTCGCAGTTGTCCAGGATCAGCAGCATGTCGCGCTCCCGGATGGCCGCGATGAGCCGGTCCATGGGTTCCACGTTCGACCCGCCGCCCAGCAGCGCGTCCCGCAGCCCGAGCGCGGCCAGCGCCGCCTGCGCGAGGTCACCGCCCGCGCTCGCGGAGGACAGCTCCACCAGCCACGCGCCGTCCGGCAGCCCGTCGAGCAGTGCCCGCCCGGTCTCCGTGGCCAGCCTGGTCTTTCCCGAACCACCCGGACCGGTCACCGTGGTGAGCCGATGGCGGGCGACGAGGGTGCGCACCGCGGCGACGTCGGCCTGCTTGCCGACGTATCGGGTCAGTTCGGCGCGCAGGTTGGTCCGGCGGTCGTCCTCCCGCCCGCCCACCTCCCCGCGCAGCAGGGCGACGTGCAGGGCGGACAGCTCCGGCGAGGGATCCACACCCAGCTCGTCGGCGAGGGCCTCCCGGACCCGCTGGTACACGACCAGCGCCTCTGCGCCCCGGCCCGCTGCGGCGAGCGCGCGCATCAGCGACGCGGCGAGCCGTTCCCGCACGGGATGCTGGGCCACCAGATCATTCAGTTCGGTGACCAGTTCCGCGCCCCGGCCGAGCCGGAGTTCCGCGTCGTACCGATCCTCGAGCGCACCGAGGTGCAGTCCCTCGAGCCGGGCGATCACCGCGTCGAGGGCCGCGCTGTCCTGCGCTCCGATGTCCCGCATGGGCGCGCCGCGCCACAGTGCGAGGGCCTCGCGCAGCAGCTCTGCCTGGTGGAGGTCGTCGCCGCCACGAGCCTGGTCGAGGAGCTGTTCGAACCGCACGGCGTCGATGTCGCCGGGCGCCACCGTCAGCCGGTATCCGCCCGCCTGCACGTCGATCGACCCGTCCGGCAGCACCCGCCGCAATCGGGAAACCAAGGCCTGCAAGGCATTCGCCGCATCGGACGGCGTCTCCTCGCCCCAAATCCAGTCGACCAGCCGCCCTTTCGAGACGGCCCGGCCGGGTTCCAGCGCGAGCGCGATCAACAGCGACCGCAACCGGGCGCCCGGTACCTCGAGTAATCCGCCGTCGTCTGCCCGGATTTCGAGCGGCCCAAGCATTCCGATCTGCACCCGGACCATTCTGCCGTGCGCTGTCCAGCCGGGCCGAACGCGTGTCAGCGGACGTGTCAGTCCGGCGTCAGGGCGCTGTCAGCCGGGCTCGCGAAAGTAGTCACATCAGCAGCACAGACCCTCGAAGGAGAAACACCATGACCGCGTTCCAGACCCCCGAAGCCATCACCGTCGCCGTCGACGTGGCCGCCGGAAACGTCACCGTCATCGCCTCGAACCGCACCGACACCGTCGTCGAGATCCGCCCGGCCGACGCGTCCAAGAAGGAGGACGTGCGCGCCGCCGAGCAGATCCGCGCCGAGTTCGCCGCGGGCACCCTGACCGTGCAGGCCCCCAAGGGCTGGCGGAAGTTCTCCCCGCTCGCGGGCCGCGGGTCGGCCGAGGTCACCATCGAGGTGCCCGCCGGCTCTCGCGTGACCGGCTCGCTCGGCATGGGCCACCTGCTGGGCGCGGGCCCACTGGGCGAGTGCGAGCTGGAGGTCTCCGCCGGCGAGATCACCGTCGAGCGCCCGCTCGGCTCGGTCACCGCGAAGGTCGCGAAGGGTGACATCCGCATCGTCGAGGCCACCCGCGGCGTGATCGACGTGGAGACCTCCACCGGCGACCTGTCGGTCGGCATCCACCCCGGCAGCGCCGCCCGGATGGAGACCAATGCGCAGAAGGGCACCATCCAGAACCAGCTGTACCCCGTCAGCCGGCCGCAGGACATCGTCGAGGTCCACGCCCGGAACTCCTACGGCAACATCACCATCGGGCACACCACCGCCGCCTGACCCGCATGGTCGTCCACATCCCGGCTCGGGGCCGCCCACCCGGCGGCCCCGAGCTCTGCGGAGGGCGAAGCCCTCTACGACGCTCGGCAGGGCGAAGCCCTCTACGACGCTCGGCAGGGCGAAGCCCTCTACGACGCTCCGCAGGGCCAAACCCCCTACGACGCTTTCGATGTCACGCAGCGCGCCGGCATCCTGTCCCGCGACGACAGCCGGCCCTTCCGCGCCCTCCTCGCCGGCACCGAACTCCCGGCCCTGCTCGGACGCCTCCGGCCCGCCCGAATCGGAGCCGGGGTGTGCGCGGCACCGAGCGGGCCGGGACGCCCGGAGGCGCGGCGGTATCGTGGCGATCGTGGATCGTGGTGTCGCCGAGGTTGGCTTGTCCGATGCGGGCCGGGTGCGGGAGTGGCTCGCGGAAGCGGAGCGGAATCCGGCGGGCCTGCCGGACGCGGGATACATCGCGCTGCTGCACGCGGACGGCTCCGAGCTGGAGCGGTTGTGCGAGCTGGCCGACGCGCTCCGGCAGCGAACGGTCGGCGATGCCCTCACCTATGTCGTGAATCGGAATCTTGATACCGCCGTGGTCTCCGGCTCCGCGGCGCGGGAACGACTGGCCGCGCTGGTGTCGGAGGCGCACGCGCTGGGCGCGACCGAGATCTGCATGCAGGGCCCGCTGCCCGCCGACAGCGATGACGACTATCTGGCGCTGATCGCCGCCATCACCGAGACCGCTCCCCTGCACCTGCACGCCTTCCGCCCGGAGGAACTGCTCGACGGCGCCGCGCGCCGCTCGATGCCACTGGACGAATTCCTGGCACGGGCCAAGGATTCCGGCCTCGGATCGGTCCCCGGCACCGGTGCGCGCATCCTCGACGACGATGTCCGCGCCCGGTTGAAGGGTAGCCCGGACCTGCCCGTGAGCCGCTGGGTGGAGGTGATCGAGACCGCCCACCGCGCGGGCCTGACCTCCACCTCGACCATGGTCTACGGGCATGTGGAGACCCCCGCGCAGCAGGTGGCGCACCTGCGGCTGCTCGCCGACATCCAGGATCGCACCGGCGGCTTCACCGAATTCATCGCCATGCCCATGGTTCCCGTGACGGCGGCGTCCGGCTTCCTCGATCCCGTTGTGCCCGAAGCACTCCGGCGGCAGACGCGGGCGGTGCACGCCGTCGCGCGGCTGCTCCTGCACGGGCGCATCGACAATATTCAGGCCGCGTGGCCCCGGTTGGGGCTGGCGGTGGCGGTCGCCCTGCTGCGCGGCGGCGCGAACGATCTCGGCGGCCTGCTGCTCGACGGCCGGCTCGCGCCGGAGTCCGGTCCGGAGGCCGGGCTGAGCCTCACCGTCACCGATGCCGATCGGATCGCCGAGGAGCTGGGCCGCTCGCCGCGCCGCCGCACCACCGGGTACGGCCATGCCTGAGACCACGGATCCGGCCGGCGCCGAAGGACATTCGAGCCCCGAACTGGTCGACGTCCTGATCGTCGGCGCGGGTTTCGCCGGTATCGGCATGGGCATCCAGCTCGCCCGCCGGGGCCGGGACTCCTTCGTCATCATCGAGCAGGCCGACGATGTGGGCGGCACCTGGCGCGACAATCGCTATCCGGGCGTGGCCTGCGATATCCCCGCCCACCTGTATTCCTTTTCGTTCCGGCCGAATCCGCGGTGGTCGCGAGTGTTCGCCGAGGGCGCGGAGATCCACGCCTACCTGCGGTCGTGCGTCCAGCAGGAGGAGCTGGAACCGTATCTGCGGCTGAATTGCGCGCTGGAGCAGGCGGAGTGGGTCGAAGCCGAGGCGCGCTGGTTCGTCCGGACCTCCCGCGGCGACTTCTCGGCCGCCACCCTGATCATCGCCACCGGACGGCTGACCGAACCCAGGATCCCGCCGGTCGCGAAGCTGGAGAATTTCGGTGGGCGGCACTGGCATTCGGCGCGGTGGAATCCGAAGGTGTCGCTGGTCGGCAAGCGGGTCGGCCTGGTGGGCACCGGCGCGTCCGCGGTCCAGATCCTGCCGCGGCTGGCGGGCGAGGCCAGCGAGGTCGTGGTCTTCCAGCGTTCGGCGCCCTATGTGCTGCCGCGCGGGGACCGCTTCTACACCCCCGACGAGTTGTCGAGCTTCGCCGCCGATCCGCGGACCATCACCGAACTGCGCGACGAGCTGTTCGCCGAGGCCGAGCTCAGCATCGCCGCGCGGCGCCGTCGTCACCCGGAGATCGATCTGCTGCACCAGCGCGCCATGGACCATCTGGCGGCCCAGGTCCGCGATCCGCGCCTGCGGCAGCAGCTGACCCCCGACTACGAAATCGGCTGCAAGCGAATCCTTTTCTCCGACGACTACTACGCGGCCCTGCAGCTGGACACCGTCCGCCTGGAGCCGACCGAGCTGACCCGCATCGACGACGGTCTGGCCATCGCCGCGAGCGGGCACACCTACGATCTCGAGATTCTGGTCTTCGCCACCGGTTTCAACGCCACCCGGCCGTCGATCGCCAAGCACATCCGGGGCCGCACTTCACTGCTGTCCGAGCGCTGGAGCAACGGCATGGTCGCGCACGCGTCGACCACCGTCGACGGCTTCCCCAATATGTATGTGCTGGACGGCCCGAACGCGGCGCTGGGCCACAACTCCGCGATCTATGTGATCGAGACCCAGATCGACTACGTGCTCAGCGCCCTGGACCATCTCGCCTCCGGCGCGGACACAGTCCTGGAGGTCACGCCCGAGGCGGTCCGCTCCTCCATGCTCGATATCGAGGAGCGCGCCCGCGACACGGTGTGGACCCAGGGCCGCTGCACGAGCTGGTACCGCGACGAACAGACCGGTCGCGTCACACTGCTCTGGCCGGACTCCGCGGTCTCGTTCCGCCAGAGCAACGGCGCCTTCGACATTTCCGCCTACCGGTGACCCCCGCCGCTCACGCGCCGGAACGGGCCGTGACGCGACGACGGTAACCGCCGGCGGGCAGACGATTCGGTCGTTGTAGCCGCTCTCGCCGTCGAGAATATGCGCACCGCACCGGAATTCGCTTGTCCCGCAGGATGACCACCGCGGGTGCGAAATCGATCGGCACCATCACGCCGGTGGTGACCGCGACCATCGGCGGACTGATCCGCCACCGGTCCGGTCTGGTCGCCGGCAGTCCCCGGACGACCAGGGATACGGCGACCGCAGCCATGGTGGCGATCATTCAGCCATCTTGGCGGACGGCATATCCACAGCGTTTCGGCCGGGACCGGACCGGTCCGTCGGCCTAGGCTGGGGGGCATGACGCCGCTGCAGCGCTATATCGCAGAGGAAATCGCCACCGATCACGCTGAGGGCCTGCTCAGCCGCCGGGAAGCACTCCGGCGGCTCGGACTGCTCGGCATGGGAACACCGGCGGCCGTGGCGCTGCTGGCGGCCTGCGCCGACTCGGGCAAACAGTCCTCCCCCACGACCCCCGCCGCGAGCTCGTCCGCGCCATCGCCGGCCGCACCGCCCGGCACCGCGACAGCCCTGCAGCCCACCGCCATCACCTTCGCCGGACCCGAGGGCCGCACCCTGCAGGCCGCGTGGGCCGAAGCGTCCCAGCCCATGGGCGGCGTGCTGGTCATCCACGAGAACCGCGGTCTGACCGACCACATCCGTTCGGTGACAGGGCGTTTCGCGGGCGTCGGGTATTCGGCGCTCGCGGTGGATCTGCTCTCCGAGGAGGGCGGCACCGCCACCTTCACCGATCAGGCGGCCGCCACCGCCGCGCTCGGCAAGATCCCCCAGGACCGCTTCGTCGCCGATCTGCGCGCGGGCCTGACCGAGCTGCAGCGCCGTGTGCCCGGAAAGAAGCTGGGCGCCACCGGTTTCTGCTTCGGCGGCGGCCTGACCTGGCTGCTGCTCACCTCGGGCACCCCCGAACTCGCGGCCGCCACCCCCTTCTACGGCCCGTTCCCCGACGGGGGCGAGGTCACCGGATCCAAGGCCGCGGTGCTGGCCGTCTACGGCGCGCTGGACAGCCGGGTCGACGCCTCCCGCCCGGCGGCCGAGGCGGCCCTGGACAAGGCGGGGCTCCCGCACGAGAGCTTCGTGGCCGACAATGCCGACCACGCCTTCTTCAACGACACCGGCCCCCGCTACCAGCCCACCGCCGCCGCGGAGGCCTGGCGCCGGGTGCTCGAATGGTACGGCCGCTACCTGGCCTGACCCCGCCGTAACGCCGGCCTCGCCACGCCCCGCGCAGGCGCTGATGGTTCCATGGGCTCGTGGAATTGCGTCAGTTGCGGTATTTCGTGACCGTCGCCGAGGAGCTGCACTTCGGGCGAGCGGCCGAGCGCTTGCACATCGCGCAGCCCGCGGTGAGCCAGCAGGTTCGCCGGCTGGAACGGGACCTGGGCGTGCAGTTGCTGGACCGTTCACCGCGACGGGTGCGGCTGACCGAGGCGGGGTTGCGGTTCCTGCCCGCCGCGCGAGGCGTGCTGGCCGCGGCCGATCAGGCCCGGGCCAGCGTGGCCGGCCTGACGGGTGGCCGCGCGGAGGTGTTCCGGCTGGGCACGGTGACCGGACTGGGCGAGCGCCTGGACGCGGTCCTGGATGCCTTCGCCGAGCAGGCACCGCAGGTGCAGGTCGAGCTGGTGGCGCTGCCGGTGCGGGATCGGCTGGCCCGGGTGGCGGACGGCGGTCTGGACGCCGCCTTCGTGCGCTCGCCGGAACCCGGTGAGAGCCCGGAACTGGACTTCCTGCCCGCCTGGGACGATCCGCTGGTGGTGGCCCTGCCCGCCAAACACGCACTGGCGGCCCAAGATTCGGTCCGGCTGGCGGACCTGGCCACGGTGCCGCTGCGGCTGACCGAACGGCGCAACCATCCGGCGCTGGTGGATCTGGTGCTGAACGCGTGTGTGCGCGCCGGATTCGAGCCGGTGCCCGCGCCCACCTCCACCACCCTGCAGGACACGCTGGCCGCCATCGGCGCGGGTTCGCCCATGTGGACGGTGGTCTACGAATCGAATGCGCGGCAGGTGCACAACGCGCGGGTCGCCTTCCGCCCCTTCGCCGATGCGGGCCTGACCCTGCCCATCGCGCTCGCGGTGCGGGCGAATGCGGCGTCGCCGAATCTGCGCCTGCTGGGCGCTCTGCTCGCGGGCGCGTAGGGATCTCGCGGGCGCGCAGGCGATAACGATCGCTTATCACTGCGCGAACGATCTGCTCATTGGTCGCGGCGTGGATTTCCGGTGAACTGTTCCCAGGCCGCCGAACGGATCGGAGATCGGAACCGCTGGTTCCGAGATGGCCGGTGTACCAGCAGTTTTCGCGAAGGAGAACAGTCATGCCCATCGTCACCGTGCAGCAGGGCCCGCGCACCGTCGAACTGAAGCGGGACCTGGTCCGCCGCATCACCGACGCCTTCGTGGATGCCTATCAGATTCCGGCCGAGGCCGTGCAGGTGTGGATCCACGAGACGCCCGCCGACAGCTGGGGCACGGCCGGTCGCCTGACGGCCGACGGCAAGTAGCCGGTACACCGGCGGGTCGCCAGGGTGGCCGACACCGGCAATGACACAGCCGAAACCAGCTGTGGCGCACCCGAACCGACCCGCCGGTACCGTTAGATGTCGGACCCGTGACAACCTGGCATCGACTGTGCATGCTCCCAGGTAGACCCCCGTTTTGGTGATACAACGGCAGCATGACGGAGGATGTCGGCAGCGCGGCCGTACCGACAGCGGCGGGACGCTCGGTGGAATTCTGGGGCTATTGCATGTGGGGCCTCGCGGGACTGGCGATCGCCACTTCGGAGCTGGCGTCGGTCTTCGGACTGGCGAGCTGGCCGACCATCTCGAACACCATCGGGCATCTGGAGACCCAGCACTCGTTCGTGCGGCTCATCGTCGTGTCAGTGATCGTGCTGCTGGCGTATTACGCTGTCCCGCAACTGGCCACCCCGCCGGAGCCCACCCCACAGACCGTCGCCGGGCGCACCCTCACCGTGAACGGCCGTGTCACCAACCCGGATTCGCCGATCACCCTGCTCGGAACGGGGTATCTGCTGGCCGCGGTGGGCACCTTCGTCTTCGGCGTCCTGTTCGCCGCCGCGGGCCGCGGCATGCACCCGCAGTCCTATCTGGGCGCGTACGTCCTCTACGGACTCATCGCCCTGATGTGGGTCGTCGTGCCCAGCATTCTGGCCATGTTCTTCAGCCGGGATGTCCCCTTCCCCACCCTGTTTCGCACCATCGGCTATCTGGAGCGCCGCGCCCATCCGATCGCCGCGATCCTGCTGGCCGCACTCGTGGTGCTGCTCATCCACCTGGCCTTCTACCCCTGGCCCCGGGTCCAGAGTTGAGCGAGCGGCAACGCGGAACCGGTTGCCCCCGAATTATTTACGGCCGCGTAGCAGCAGAAACGCGGCATAGGCCGCGCCGGAGATGCCGATCACCACGACCACACCGATGGTTGTCAGGATTGCGTCCACCCTTGTGATTCTATGCTTTTCGGCGATCGGACGGGCGCTGTCAGCTCGAACGGTGCGGCCGCCGGCGAGTCGGTAATCTACCGCCGCGTCCTCGAAATCGACCTGGCCACCGGTGAACTCGCCTGCACGTATCAGGACTCGCCACGCGAGGCCTTCCTCACCCCGCACATGGGCGCCTGGCAACACCCCGTTCGCCGAGGCGGCCCTCGGACGCGTCTTCCAGGTGACCCCGGATCGGCGGATCTGATGGGAGTACATAGTCCCGTCGTTCACCGAGCATCCGGACAGCGACAACGTCCGGGTCTTCCCGGCTGTCTCGAACACGATCCTCCATGCCTTTCGGTATGCCGCCGCCGATATCTCCGGGCCGGCACGCCGAATCCCGGAACCGACCCCGCGCGGGCCCGGCGTGCCGCGACTGCTCTACGCCCGGAACAGGCGTATGCAGGAGTTATGGGTCGCCATCCGCAGCGGACGCCGCTCTATGGGGCGCTGATGCTGGTCGGTGTCATGCTCACCGGGCTGTGGGTCCGGGACTGGCCCTGGCTGTGGCTGCGGGCAGCCGGATTCGTCGCATTGTTCGTGATCGCGTTCGCCGGGTTCCTCATGACGTTCCGCGACCTCTCGTGAAGAGGCCGGAGCTTTCTCCTGGCAAACCACCCAAACTGGACGTGTCACAAATATTGCATACATAGCGATTCATGCATATGGTGTTCGTCGGGCACTACCGAAGGAGGGTTATGGGCGGGCACGAGCATTCACACGGGCATGACCACGCCGGACATTCACACGGCGCGACCGCCGACAGCGACAAGCGCTGGCTGGCCGGCGCGCTCGCGGTCATCGTGGCGTTCCTGCTCGGTGAGGTCGTGGTCGGCCTGGTCGCCAGTTCACTGGCGCTGCTCTCCGACGCCGCCCACATGCTCACCGACGCGGCCTCGATCGTGCTGGCGCTGTGGGCCATCCGGCTGGCGGCCCGGCCCGCCGCAGGCCGCATGACCTACGGCTGGAAGCGCGCCGAGATCCTCTCCGCCCAGGCCAATGGCCTGACCCTGCTGGGCCTGGCGGCCTGGCTGACGTACGAGGCCGTCCGCCGCCTGATCAACCCACCCGAGGTGACCGGTGGCCTGGTGCTGGCCACCGCACTGGTCGGCATCATGGTGAACGTGCTGGCCGGCTGGATGATCAGCCGCGCCAACCGGACGAGTCTCAACGTCGAGGGCGCCTACCAGCACATCCTCAATGACCTGTTCGCCTTCATCGCCACCGCGGTCGCCGGTCTGATCATCATGCTCACCGGCTTCGCCCGCGCCGACGGCATCGCCACCCTGATCGTGGTGGTGCTCATGGTGAAGGCGGGTGTGGACCTGGTCCGCGCCTCGGGCCGCATCTTCCTCGAGGCTGCGCCCGCCCACCTCGACCCGGTCGAGATCGGCCGGGAGATGGCCGAGGTGGACTGCGTCATCGAGGTGCACGACCTGCACATCTGGGAGATCACCTCCGGCACCCCGTCACTGTCGGCGCACATCCTGGTCGCGCCCGGCACCGACAGCCAGGCGGTGCGTGCCGCGGTCGCCGGCATGCTCTCCGACAAGCACCACATCGATCACAGCGTGCTCCAGGTCGACTACACCGACCACGAGGAATGCCCGGACACCGAGCACGACCACATCCCGCACTGCCAGGACGCGCACGGCCCCGTGCACCGCAGACCCATTGCCACGAACTGAGAGTCGACTGCCGGCTCAGGCGTGAACGGAGTGCGGCCCGGCGAGCCGCGACAGCGCCGCCGCGGCCGGAGACTCCGGCGCGGCGGTGTACACGACCAGCAGCTGATCGGGATCGCCCGGCAGCGCGAAGGTTTCGTAGCCGAGTTCGAGCCGCCCCACCTCGGCATGCTGAATCAGCTTGGCCCCGCGCGTCTTCTCCTTGATCGGATGCGCGGCCCACAGCCGCCGGAAGACCGCGCTGCGGGCGGAAAGTTCCTCGACCAGCGCGGCCACCCGCGGATCGTCGGGATGCAGTCCCGCATCGCGCCGCAGGAAGGCGACGGTTTCACCGGCCACCGTCTCCCAGTCGGGATAGAACGTCGACGCGGCGGAATCCAGGAACAGGTAGCGCGCCTGGTTGCGTTCCGCCGCCGGCATGCGTGAGAAGCCGGATACCAAGTCACCCAAGGCATTCCAGGCCAGCACATCCATGCGCCGCCCCAGCACGAAGGCGGGCGCGCTGAGGGCGTCGAGCACCAGCCGGACACCGGGGTGGACGGTGTCCCGGTAGACGCTGGACACGGTGGTCGGATGTGCGTCGACGGTGCCGCCCGGCCGGGCCAGCGCGTACAGGTGCAGTCGCTCCTGATCACTCAGCCGCAGCGCGCGGGCGACCGCGTCGAGCACGGCGTCCGAAACATGTTTGCCGCGGCCCTGTTCCAGGCGGATGTAGTAGTCGACGCTCACCCCCGCAAGCTGCGCCACCTCCTCGCGGCGCAGACCGGGGACCCGGCGGCGGCCGTATTCGCGCAGCCCCGCGTCCGCGGGCTGGATCCGGGAGCGGCGCGAGCGAAGGAAGTCGCCGAGATCGTTCTGCATGGGCCCAGCGTACGAATCCATCCTGGTACCGGCAGACCCAGGAAAACCGCAACCCTCGTTGCCGATGGCGCACGCTCGCAGGATGAATGCACACGCAGAAAGCGAAGGAGCATTCGAGATGAGCTACGAGAACCTGTCCGGTCGCACCGCCGTCATCGCCGGAGCCGCCAGCGGCATGGGCGAGGCCACCGCACTGCTGCTGGCCCGCAACGGAGCTCGGGTGGCACTGCTGGCGCGGCGCGCGGATCGGCTGGACACCCTGGCCGCCAAGATCGAAGCGGAGGGCGGGACCGCGCTGGTGGTACCGGTGGACGTCACCGATGCGGTGAGCGTGACCGCCGCGGCGGAGGCGGTGCACACCGCGTTCGGCCCGGTCGATCTGGTGGTGAACTCGGCGGGCGTCATGCTGCCCAACCCGATCACCGACGGCCGCGAGGACGAGTGGACCCGCATGCTGGAGACCAATGTGGCCGGGCGGCTACGCATGATCCGTGCCTTCCTGCCGGACCTGCTGGCCGCCGCGGACGCGGGCCGCACCGCCGACCTGGTCAACATCTCCTCCATCGGCGCGCACGTGGCCTTCCCCGGCTACGCGGTGTACGGGGCCACCCAGGCCGCCATCACCCAGCTGTCGGCGGCATTGCGCACCGAACTCGGCGCGCGCAAGGTGCGCGTCACCAATATCGAGCCCGGCCTCACCGACACCGAACTGGGCAGCCACATCGACAATGTGGAGCTCAGCGGCGAGCTGGACGGCATGTTCGGGTTCATGGAGTCGCTGCGCGCGGACGATATCGCCGATCTGATCGCCTACACCGCCAGCCGTCCGGCGCACGTGAACCTGCGCCAGGTGGTCGTCCTGCCGACCCAGCAGGCTTGAGCGGCCTTGGTGCCGCCCGGCGAAATCGGCCGGGCGGCAGCCACTTCCGCCGAGACACCGCGCCCCCGTATTCAACACGGTGGCGGTGCGGGCTCGGCTTCGGGCCCGGTTCAGCTGTGATAAACAGATTCCGCAGCTCGCAACGAAAGGACGGCATGGCACAGCCCGCCGATTCGTCCGGAGATCCGGTCTCGTCAGAAAAACCCACGGCCCACGTGGAATTCGAGACCATGCTGCTCGGCCGCTACTCCATTGCCGCCCGCTACCGCCGCGACGGCACCCGCCTCGACCGCAGCGCCTACGTCCTGCTCAGCCGCCTCAGCGTCGAGGGACCCATGTCCATCGGCCAGCTCACCGAGGCCTTCGGCCTCGACACCTCGACCGTCAACCGGCAGACCGCCGCCCTGCTGCGCGCCGGACTGGTCGACCGCATCCCCGACCCCATCGGCGGCATCGCCCGAAAATTCCGCATCACCGAGACGGGCGAAGGGGCCCTCGAGGCCGAGCGCCGGGCCAATACCGATGGCCTCGACCGCGTCATGGTGAACTGGTCGGCCGCCGACGTCGCCACCTTCGCGAGCTATCTCGAACGCTTCAACACCGATATCGAGCGCCTCGACGGGCGGCCCTGGCCTCGCCCCTGACGGATCGCCGGGGTCGCGCACCCGGATCCGAAGGTGCGCCCCGACTTCAGGCGATGCGCACCGCGACCCGGCCCCGATTGGCGCGGGTCTCGATGAGCTCGAGTGCGGCATCCATCCGGTCGAGCGGAAGAATGGTCTGATGCGGGCGAATTCGCCCGCACGACAGCAGGTTCCACAGTTCCGCACGCCAGCTCTCCAGCAGATCCGCCCGGGTCCTGCTGAGCAGGCCCATCGAGAAGCCGCCGACGGTCTTCAGCTCACCGAGCAGACTGCCCGCGTCGATATTTCCGCCGAAAGCACTGAAGGCGATCAGACGACCGTGCGGGCCGAGGATGTCCACGCAGCGCTGAGCCACGTCGCCGCCGACGCCATCGAGGACGATGTCCACCCGCTCGGTCCAGGCGTCCGCGTAAGTGACGACCTCGTCCGCGCCACAGCCCCGCAGGAACTCGGCCTTGTCCAGGCTGCCGACTGCCGCGATCACCCGCACCGCGCCCAGCACCCGGGCCAGCTGGACGGCCAGATGCCCGACCCCGCTGGCCGCACCGGTGACCATCACCGACTCCCCCGCGACGAACCCCGCCGTCCGCAGCAGACCCAGGGCGATGACGCCGCCCCGCACCAGCGTGAGCGCGTCGGCGGCATCCACTTCGGCGGGGATCTCGGACATCAATTGCGGTGCGGCGAGGGCATATTCGGCGTACGCCCCCTCGAAGACCACGCCGCCGACCCGCTTGCCCACCCAGTCGGCGAGGTCCGGTCCGGCCGCCACCACCGTGCCGACGATCTCACCGCCGTCGGGGCCGTTGTCCCGCTGCAGCATCCGCACCAGCCCGAGGTGGACGCCCGCCAGCTCTGTGCGCACCAGCAGCTGATCCGGGCCGGGCACGGGCTCGGCAGCGGTAACGATGACGGGGCTGCGGCCGGAGAACTGAATCTTGCGCACTGACAGTGCCTTTCGATGAGATCCGGCGCTTCCGCCGCTGTTCTATGTTGGACCTAAATTTAGTACCACTATACTTTATATGTCAAACCTAATCTTTCTCTCGGACAGAAAGAGCCTGGTCAGCACACAAAAAAGCGCGACGGCCGTCCGGAGACGGCCGCCGCGCCTGACGTGCGGAACGAGCTAGCTGGGAGCCTTCTCGAACTCCTCCACCGCGTGCTGCCTCGAACCCCACCCCACATGCGCCTCCGCGCGCATGCGCTCGATCATGTGCGGGTAGTGCAGCTCGAAGGCCGGGCGCTCGGAGCGGATGCGCGGCAGCTCGTAGAAGTTGTGCCGCGGCGGCGGGCAGGAGGTCGCCCACTCCAGGGAGTTGCCGTAGCCCCACGGGTCGTCCACGGTCACGACCTCGCCGTAGCGGTAGGACTTGAAGACGTTCCACACGAACGGCAGCACCGATGCGCCCAGAATGAACGACCCGATGGTGGAAATGGTGTTCAGCGTGGTGAATCCGTCACTGGGCAGGTAGTCGGCGTACCGGCGCGGCATGCCCTGCGCACCGAGCCAGTGCTGGACCAGGAAGGTGGCGTGGAAGCCGAGGAAGGTGGTCCAGAAGTGCCACTTGCCCAGGCGCTCGTCGAGCATGCGGCCGGTCATCTTCGGGAACCAGAAGTAGATGCCCGCATAGGTGGCGAAGGCGATGGTGCCGAAGAGCACGTAGTGGAAGTGCGCGACCACGAAGTAGGTGTCGGACACGTGGAAGTCCAGCGGCGGCGAGGCCAGGATGACACCCGACAGACCACCGAACAGGAAGGTGACGATGAACCCGACCGCGAACAGCATGGGTGTCTCGAAGGTCAACTGCCCCTTCCACATGGTGCCGATCCAGTTGAAGAACTTCACACCGGTCGGGACCGCGATGAGGAAGGTCATGAACGAGAAGTACGGCAGCAGCACCGCGCCCGTCGCGTACATGTGGTGCGCCCACACCGCGATCGACAGCGCCGCGATGGCGAAGGTCGCGTAGACCAGAGTGGTGTAGCCGAAGATCGGCTTGCGCGAGAACACCGGGATGACTTCGGAGATGATGCCGAAGAACGGCAGCGCGATGATGTACACCTCGGGGTGCCCGAAGTACCAGAACAGATGCTGGAAGAGGATGCTGCCGCCGTTCGACGGATCGTAGATGTGCCCGCCCAGGTGGCGGTCGAAGGCCAGCGCGAACAGGGCGGCGGTCAGGATCGGGAAGGCCACCAGGATGAGGAAACTCGTCACCAGGATGGTCCAGACGAACACCGGCATCCGGAACAGCGTCATGCCCGGGCAGCGCAGGCAGACCACGGTGGTGATCATATTGACGCCGCCGAGGATGGTGCCCAGACCGGAGACGGCCAGACCCAGAATCCACAGGTCGCCGCCCACCCCCGGGGCGTGTGTGATGTCCGACAGCGGCGTGTAGGCGGTCCAGCCGAAGTCGGCCGCACCGCCCGGGGTCAGGAAGCCGCCGGTGGCCACGCTCGCGCCGAACAGGTACAGCCAGTAGCTGAGCGCGTTCAGGCGCGGGAACGCCACGTCGGGCGCGCCGATCTGGAGCGGCAGCACCACATTCGCGAATCCGAACACGATGGCGGTGGCGTAGAAGAGCAGCATGATCGTGCCGTGCATGGTGAACAGCTGGTTGAACTGCTCCGTCGAGAGGAACTGCATGCCCGGCCGCGCCAGCTCGGCGCGCATGAGCAGCGCCATCAGGCCACCGATCAGGAAGAAGCTGATGGCCGTGGTCATGTACATCATCCCGAGCATCTTGGGATCGGTCGTGGTGATCACCTTGAGGATGAACGAGCCCGTGGGGCCGTGCCGCGGCGGATACGGGCGAACCGCCTCGAGATTCTGTTCGGGCTTTGGAGCAACTGCAGTCACCACATCCTCCTCGGGAGGGTTCCGTCCAGCTCTACCAATCGGGGCACAAAGAACGGCGCACAGCGTACCGACAGCAAATCGATCCTCGCCGAAAACACTCCGGTCGGAGTGAATCGCGATCGAAATGCAAGATACTGCAGGGCAACCCTTCGCGTCGATGGCGGCCGAGAACAGGTTTGGTGCGTTGTTCATTGGCAGTTCACGCCGCGCCATCACGAAATACTCACGAGGCGAGGTCCAATATCGGTGCTATGTCTCGATCACTGCGCACCCGCGTTCTCACCGTCGCCGTGGTCGGCAGCCTCGGCACCCTGCTCGCCGTGGGCGCCGCCACCAATGCCCATGGCGAACCCAAGGCCGTGATCCAGGGCCGTACCGAGGTGACCGCCCGGGTCACCGGCGAGAAGCCGGACAACAGGTGCCAGATCGCGGCGTCCGATATCAGTGGCCCGTGGGGCATCGTCGGCGCCGACGGCAGCGTCACCCTCACGCTCGGCGCGGCGCACAGCGACGCCAAGAAGCTGCGCGTCATCTGCGAGGACCCCAAGCGCGGCGACGCCAGCCTGCACACCGTCCGCTCGGACCGGGTGACCTTCGACGGACTGCTCTCCCCCATCCGCCAGATCATGAACAACCGATTCTTCGGGGCCAGGTAACCGTCTTCGGGGCTAGACACCCGGGTGACCGGCGCGGGCGGAGGCGACCGCGGACCGGACCGCGGGGACGGTCTCGGTGGCGAAATGGTGTGTGGCCCGGTCGCCGTCGGGGTCGACGGGGAGCAGGAATTCGCTGATGCCGTGGACCAGCGCCACTTCCGTGAGCTGGCCGGGCGTCATGGTGGGGTCGATGACGTAGGCGCGGCGAATCAGGGCCGGGACGCGGCCCGCACCACGGGCGGCGGCGTCGATGGCGGTCATCATGGCGGTCAGGGTGGCGGGCGGGGCGTAGCCGAAGCTGCCGAGCCAGCCGTCGGCCAGTTCACCGGTCAGGCGCAGGGCGTGGGGACCGTAGACGCCGAGCCAGATGCCGATCGGATGGGCCGGGCGCGGACCGGGTTTCGCGCCGCGCAGCGAATAGAACTCGCCGGCCAGCTGTGAGCGTTCACCCTCGCCCCACAGCGCGCGAACGACCGCGATGGCCTCACGCAGCGCGGCGAGGGCCTGGCCGGGACTGCGGCGGGTGCCGCCCATGGCCTCGATGGCGTCCCAGAACGCGCCGGCTCCCAGACCCAGTTCGACCCGGCCGCCGCTGAGCAGGTCCAGGCTGGCGGCGCTGCGGGCCAGCACCGCGGGCGGGCGCAGCGGGAGGTTCGCGACCGCGGGCATGAGGGTGAGGTTGCGGGTGAGGCCGGCCAGATAGGACAGCAGGGTCCAGGTGTCCAGGAAGGCGGGCTGATACGGATGATCCTGCACCGCCAGCACTTCCAGCCCGGACTCGTCGGCGTGACGCACCAGGCGCAGCAGCGGACGCCCGCGCGCCGCCTCGGGCGGCACGAAGATCCCGAACCGGAGCTCATGCCCGTAATCCGCCATAGCGAATATCAAGCTACCGCGCCGCCGGGGGTGCTCGGGCGAAATCGCGCGGATTCGGCACGTCGGGGGAGCGGCGGCCGCTCCAGATCGTGATCAACTGGCAACCCGATTCCATAGTCGTTGCCGGGCAAGGGAATACAATTGAGCCCGGGTCGCCCGGGTCACGACCCGGTCTTTTCGGCAGTCGGGCCGTTCGCGAGACGGCCGGGTGAAAGGACATGCGCGATGCCGGCTCACAGCACGGTGGACATCACCCTGCGGCACCTGAGGGGAGTAGATCCCTCGGCGTTGCACCACGCGCGGAACCGGTTGGCGGAGACCGGAATCGCACGGCTGGGATTTCTGCTCCCGTACCAGGTCAAACGGGCCCTCGCCGCCGAGGCGCTGACCCTGCTCGATCATCACAAACAGTGGGGCGACCTGCTGCCCGAGGGCGAGGGCCTGGCCCGGCAGCAGGTGGACCTGACCGAGCAGGAGGTGGCCGCCCACGCCTCCTGCATACCGCGGCTCTACGACTGTGAACCCTTGCGGCACAGCCTGTCCGTGGTCGCCGCCGAACCCGTCCTGCCCTGCCCCGAGGCCGGGCGCTACCGTGTCACCCGCCTGCACCACGACGACTCGGTCGGCCAATGGCATTGGGACGACTACGCTTTCGCCCTCGTCCTGGTGGTGGAGTGCCCGCCGCTGGCGGATGGCGGCTTCGTGCAGACGGTGGCGCACACCCGCCGCGACTGGGACCACGCCGACATCTACCGGACCCTGACCCGCAATCCGATCCACTCGTGGGAGTTACAGCCCGGCGACCTCTACCTGATGCGCACCGACACCACCCTGCACCGCGTGCACCCCTTCGCGCACGGCCGCCGCACCATCGTCGCCATGACCTTCGCGTCGCGGACCGACGACGAGCGGGAAATCCGGCGGCGGGCGGCCGAACTCGCGCCCCGATAGCAGAAACGCCGCGCAGAGCTGGGAGTTTGCGCCAACCGGTCGACGTGGCGTGAATCATATACAGTGATAGCCTGATCAACCTTTAACGCAGCGGGGGGCAGAGTCGCCGCACCGTATCCGCTCCGGGCAGTTGTGCCCCTCCCGGCTAAGGCGGCTCCCATGGACCTGCTCAACCCTCTCGACGCGATCTTCCTGGCCATCGAATCCCGCGAGCATCCGATGCACGTGGGCGGCCTGCAGCTGTTCGAACCGCCCGCCGATGCGAGCCCCGGCTATACCCATGAGCTGTTCGAGGCGATGGCCGCGAAAACCGAAGTCCGCACCCGATTCCGGCGCAAACCGAGCCGGCTGCTGGGCGGCTTCTCCAGCCTCGCCTGGTCCCATGCCGAGAACGTGGATCTGGGCTACCACCTGCGGCGTTCCGCGCTGCCGGGGCCCGGCGGCATGGGTGACCTGCTGGACCTCACCGAGCGCCTGCACGGCATCCTGCTGGACCGGCACCGCCCACTGTGGGAGGCCCGGCTCATCGAGGGCCTGTCCGACGGCCGCTTCGCGGTCTACGTGAAGATGCACCACGCCCTCATCGACGGCGTCTCGGCCATGCGGCTGCTGCAGCGCACTCTCACCGACGACCCGCTGGACAGCCGGCTCACCGTCCCGTGGGGCACGGCGCCGGTGCCGCGCGACGACAGCCCCGAATCCGAAAGCCCCTGGACGCAGTTGCGCCGGGCGGTGCCGCGGATCCTGCGTGCCACCGGATCGATCGCCACGCCGTTGCGGGGCGCCATCGACGGGCGGCTCACCCTGCCCATGACCGCCCCGCGCACCGTGCTCAACACCTCCATCGGCGGGGCCCGGCGCATCGCGGTGCGGTCCTGGCCGCTGGAGCGGATCAATGCCGTACGGCTGGCCACCGGGGCCACCGTCAACGACATCGTGCTGGCCATGAGCGCCGCCGCGCTGCGCGCCTATCTGCTCGAGCGTGACGCACTGCCGGACGAGCCGCTGATCGCCATGGTGCCGGTCAACATTCGCAGCTCCGCCGAATCCGATACCTCCGAGGGCAATCTGGTAGCGGCCTGCCTGACCAACCTCGGCACCCACATCGAGGATCCGGCCGCCCGGCTGGAAACCATCAGCACCTCCATGCGCGACGCCAAGCGGGTGTTCACGCAATTGCCGAAGCTGGAGGCCATGCTGCTGTCGGCCGCGCTGATGACACCGCTCGGGGTGTCGCTGCTACCGGGCTTCGAAGCGCTGCCGCGCATGCCGTTCAACCTGGTGATCTCGAATGTGCCCGGGCCGCGTAAGCCGGTCTACATGCAGGGTGCGCGTCTGGACGCCAATTACCCGCTGTCGATACCGTTCGAATCGCAGGCCATGAACATCACGCTGACCACCAATGGCGACAATCTCGATTTCGGCCTGGTCGGCTGCCGCCGCACCGTGCCGGATCTCGATCGCATGACCGATCATCTGGAGAACGGCCTGGCCGAGCTGGAGCGGGCGGTCGGCTGACGCCTCGTGGCACAGGGCCGCGCAGGGCCTCATTACGCTGGTCCGCGTGGAAACAACGTGGCCCGAACTGCGCACCGAGTGCCTGATCCTCGAGGACGAGGCGGTCCTGGCCCTGAACAAGCCGGCCGGGATCTCGGTGACGGGTGAACGCCACGACACCGACATCGTGGAAATGGCCGCGGCGCAGGGCGAGACGCTGTATCCGGTGCATCGGATCGACAAGGTCACCTCGGGTCTCGTCCTGCTGGCCAAGGAGCTGTCCGCGCACGGGCAGCTCACCCGGCAGTTCAACAAGCGCACCGCGGAGAAGGTGTACCTGGCCGTCACCGCCTCCACGGGCCTGCCCGACCGCGGCGTCATCGACCTGCCGCTGAGTGTGGGCCGCAAGAACCGGGTGCGAATCGCCGCGCCCCGCGAGAGCATTCACCGCGCGGGCGACACCTGGCTGGTCGACGAGCAGGAGGTGGCGGCGGGCAAGAGCTATCCGTCGGTCACCGAATTCACCACCCTGGCCCGCACCGGTTCCCATACCGTGCTGGCGCTGCGCCCGATCACCGGGCGGCGGCATCAAATTCGCGTGCACCTGGCTTGGATCGGTCACCCCATTGTCGGCGACCCGCTCTTCGACCGGTCCGGCGAATTTCCGCGCACGCATCTGCACTCGTGGCGTTTGACCCTGGACGCGTCCTGGCGTCCCACCGGCACACTGGAACTGGAGGCCGAGCCGGGCGCCGACTTCTGGCGTGTCGGCGACACTCCGGTCACCACCGATCCGCGGCAACTGTTGAGCAGCGCAAGCGAACTCATGACCCACACCACATCGACCGGTAACTGATACGACTTCGCTATATTGGGTGGCGGGTCTCACCGAGACCGCATCAGGGCAGGTCAATTAGCCTGAACGGGGTGACCGCGGAGCGGCGGCACAGCCGGGCGCAACGATGCGGCCCTTCACAGAAAGCGAACGCCGATGGTTCTGCTGGCTCAGCTCAGTGACACCCATTTCAATATGGGCGCACGGAATGTCGAACGCGCCGAACGGGTGATGGCCTTTCTCGCCGAGCTACCGCAGCGACCCGACGTCATCATCGTCACGGGGGACATCGCCGACGAGGGCGATGTGGAGGAGTACCAGCAGGCGCGCGCGGCCCTGACGGCCGATCTGCCCGTGCTGATCCTGCCCGGCAATCACGACGACCGCGCCAATATGCGCAGCGTGCTCTTCCCCGCCACCTCGGGCACCGGACCCATCAACCAGTCCTACCGAATCAACGGCGTGACCCTGGCCCTGCTCGACTCCAGCATCCCCGGCAAACCGGAGGGCCTGCTCGCGGACGAGACCTACGACTTCCTCACCGAGGTGCTGGCGGCCGCCCCCGACGATGAGGTGGTGCTGGTGGCCATGCATCATCCGCCGGTGCCGGTGCAGTCCACCGTCGTGGATCCCATCCGGCTCACCAATCCGGAGCGCCTGGCCGAGATCGTGGCGGGCGACGACCGCATCGCCGCCGTCCTCACCGGCCACGTGCACGCCGGGCTCATGACCCAGTTCGCGGGCAAGCCGCTGATCGTGGCGCCCAGCGTCTCCTCCACCATCGGCTGCGAATGGGAAACGGCCGCACCGGGACACGTGCCGATCGACTTCGCGCCCGACCCGTCGATGATCTTCCACTCCATCACCGACGGCCGGCTGCTGTCGATGTTCCGGCCCATCGCCATGGGCGGCTGGCTCAGCGAACCGGCGGAGTGATCGCGCCGCGCCGATAGGCCGACGGCGTAGTGCCGGTCCAGCGTTTGAAGGCGTGAATGAAGGTGGACGCCTCCGCGTAGCCGAGCCGGATCGCCACATCACTCACCGACAGCGGTGTGGCCGTGAGCATCTCCTCGGCCAGTGCGCGCCGCACCTCGTCCAGCAGCTGCCGGTAGCTGGTGCCCGCCGCGTCCAGGTGGCGGCGCAGGGTACGGGTGCTCATATTGAGATCCCTTGCCACCGAATCGATTCCGGGCGGTACCGCGAAACCGTCCAGGCCGCCGCGCGGCACCAGCAGCTCCCGCACCTCGGCGGCGATGCCGGTGCGGGCGCGACGCCGGGAGACCAGTTCGGTGCACTGCGCCAGGCACATGGCCCAGGTGTGCTCGTTGGCCTGCGGCAGCGGCTGCTCCAGGATCGCCGGATCCATGGTGAAAAGATTGTGCTCCGACTCGAAATTCGGTGTCAGCCCGTAGATTTCGGTGTAGAGGCGGAGGTCGGGCGGCGGCTCGAAGTCGAAGTCGGCGCGCAGCAGTTCGACGCGGTGACCCATCAGGTCCGACAGCATCTGGAACATGGCGGTGACGTCGCGTTCCACCAGGAAGCGGCGGACGTCGGCGGGCACCCGCTCGTCGTGGATGCGGGCCACGAATTCGCCCGGCCGCCAGCGGGCCGCCGGAATGCAGAAGGTGAAGCTGAGCTCCAGGTAGCGCAACGCGAGGGAGATGGCCTCGCCGAGGGTGGGGCTGCTGACGCAGGCGAAGCCGAAGATGCCGAAGGTGGTGATGCGGTACCGCCGGCCCACCTCCAGCCCGAGATCGGGGCGGGCGCCCAGTTCGCGCACCAGGTTCCGGATCACCGCCAGTTCGGTGTGCGCGTCGATCTGCTCGTCCGGATTGGCCAGCTGTTTCTCGCTCAGCCCGCTCCCCTGCAGCATGCGGGCGGGCGGGACTCCGTGCTCGCGCGCGAATCCGACCATGAGGGCGACACTCGCCACGCCGCGCGGGAAATTCCAGTCGCGAATCCCCGCCTCCTGCACCGTGCCCATAGCCTGATTATGGCCGAAATTCTCGATCCGGTCGCCCACCAAATCGATCGCTCGCTCCTACAGTGAGAAGGGTCTTCGATGTGAGGAGCACCACAATGCCGTCCGTCATCATCATCGGCGCCGGATTCGGCGGGCTCGGCATGGCGATCGAGTTGCAGCGCAATGGCTTCCGCGAGTTCACCATCCTGGAGAAGGCGGCCGACCTGGGCGGGGTGTGGCGGGAGAACGCCTACCCCGGGGCGGCCTGCGATGTGCCGTCACCGCTGTACTCGTTCGCGCACGAGCCCAAACCGAAGTGGCGGCAGCGGTATTCGACACGCGAGGACATCTGGGCGTACATGCGCGGGATCGCCGAGCGGCATCGGCTGCTGGACCATATCGTGTTCGGGACCGAGGTCACCGAGGCGGAGTTCGACGAGACGACCGGGCAGTGGACGGTGCGCACCGCCGACGGCGTGACGCGCACCGCGGATGTGCTGGTCCCGGCCGTCGGGCAGCTGTCGCGCCCGGCCATGCCGCCGATTCCGGGCATCGAGGTGTTCGGCGGGGAATCGTTCCATTCGGCGCTGTGGGATCACCGGGTCGAACTGGCCGGCAAGCGGGTGGCCTGCATCGGGACCGGGGCCAGCGCGATCCAGTACATTCCCGAGATCCAGCCGCAGGCCGCTCATCTGACGGTGTTCCAGCGCACCGCCGCCTGGGTGCTGCCCAAGTTCGACACCGACTACAAGCCGGTGCATCAGCGGATCCTCATCTCGATTCCGGGAATGCCGAAGGCCGAACGCCTTTCGTGGTGGCTGATCGCCGAGTTCATAGCGCTGGGGTTGGTCGAGTTCCCCGGCATCGTGCGCGCGGTCGCGCGGATCGCGAAGAAGCATCTGGAGGTGAAGGTCGCCGATCCGGAGCTGCGCGCCAAGCTCACCCCCGACTACCCCATCGGCTGCAAGCGCGGACTGTTCTCCAACGACTACTTCCCGGCCCTGACCCAGCCCAATGTGCGCGTGGAGACCACCGCCATCAGCGAGATCGTCCCCGAGGGCGTCCGCACCGCCGACGGCGTGCTGCACCAGGCCGACGTCATCATCTACGGCACCGGCTTCAAGGGCACGGAATTCCTGTGGCCCATGAAGATCCGGGGCCGCGGCGGCCGCGATCTGAGCGACGTGTGGGACGGCGGCGCCCACGCCTACCTGGGCATCACGGTCCCCGAATTCCCCAATATGTTCATGGTCTACGGCCCCAACACCAACCTCGCCGTCGGATCCATCATCTACATGATCGAATCCCAGGCCCACTACATCCGCCGCGCCCTGCAACTCCTCGGCGAACGACCGCGCACCTATCTGGAAGTCCGCCGCGAGGCCGAGCTGGCCTTCAATGACGCCCTTCAGCAGCGCCTGGCCCGCACCCCGTGGAACTTCTGCACCAGCTGGTATCGGACACCCTCCGGCCGGATCACCAACAACTGGCCCGGCACCACCCGCAGCTACCGCCGCCGCACCCGCACCCTTCGCATCCCCGACTACGCCTTCACCCCGATCGGAGGCTGATCAGCAACCGGTTGGCATATATTCACGGCATGCGCCCGGGCCTCCGCACCGCCCGGCATCTGATCGAGGTGATCTCCAAGGATCCCGCGTGGTCGCGAAATTCCTCGCCCACCAAGTCATCTCAACCGCGGTAGGGAGCACGGTGCCGGCAGCGGATACCGAGCGATCCGCTTCGGCCTCTCCCGCCGGCACCGTTACCTTCCCGATTCCTCGGCTTCACCGCTCAATGAGAATCAGAAGGGAAAACCGCTGGTCAGTACTGGTGGCAGCTGTCGGCAACCTGGCGCAGGTGCGAGCCGAAGTCCGAGCTGATGTCGGTGGGCGCGTTCAGCTGCTGCTGTTCGGCGAGCAGGGCCTGGAAGGCGAGACGCCGCTGCGCGGTCGGCTGGTCGTAGGCCATCTGGAACACGGCCTTGCGCGCCGGTGCGGCATCGAGCTGCGCTGCGGTATCGGGATCCACCTGATGGAAGGCGGCGTCGATCTGGTCGAACGAGCAACTCGAGCTCAGCAACGGGTCGAGATCGTTCATCGGATCGGCGCCCGCCACTCCCGCACCGGACAGCGCCGCACCGACGGCGAATCCGGCAATCGTCACTGCAATCACGCCTGCATACCGCGCACTGATCAACCTCATGTGAGACCAACCTTTCGAAGTAGCTGGATCTGTGGATGACAACCGGCCCTCGGCCGGGCCGGACCGAAGGGTAGCCGAGGGCCGCGGGGGCCGGAGAGCTGGACTCCAGCCTCCACCCACCCTGCTGGACAAACGCCGCACAACACCTTTGTCGCCACGCGCGAGTCATCGTTGACCGCGAGTACCAGGCCACATAGCTTGTTCTCCGATGCGCCGGAATTCTTGCCGGCGTAAGCAGTGGTCCGTGGTATCCGGAGCGTCGGCCGATACACACTGGAGGCCTTTTTTGAAGCGCGATGCCGCACGGTTCGGGAAACGCACGAATGGATCGACCAAGCGATCGAGAACAATCCGATACAGGTGGCGCGCCGGACTCATCGGCGCAGTCACTCTGCTGACGACGGTAGTAGCGGTGCCCAGCGCCCGCGCCGATATCCCCTTCCCCGACAACGATCCGTTCTACGCGGCGCCCGCCAACCTGGGAAATGTGGCGAACGGGTCGATTCTCAACTCCCGGCCGATCACGGTGTTCGGGCAGTCGCTGCTGCCGGTGGCGGGCTGGCAGGTCCAATACCGAACCACCGGCTCCAGCGGCGAGGCCGCCGCCGATATGGCAACGGTGTTGTTGCCCAATACCCCGTGGAACGGGCCGGGTGACCGCCCGCTGCTGGCGTTCCAGGTCGCCGAGGACAGTCTCGGAACACGGTGCGCGCCATCGTTCGCGCTGCGCGGCGGACGCGGCTTCTCCATCATCACCACCCTGCTGGATGTCCCGTTCCTGACTCAGGCGCTGTGGCGCGGCTGGGCGGTGGTGATATCCGACTACCAGGGCCCGCAGTCCCGCTTCTTCGACGGCGTCAACTCCGGCCGGGCCGTGCTGGACGGCGTGCGTGCCGCCAAATCCTTTGCCCCACTGGGCCTTACCACGAACAGCGCGCTCGGTGCCTGGGGCTACTCGGGCGGCGCCTTCGCCACCCTGTGGGCCATGCAGATGCGGTCGAGCTACGCACCCGAGCTCCGGTTCGCGGGCGTGACCTCCGGAGGCGTACCCGTCGACATCCCCTCCATGATGCGCGGGGTGGACGGCGGTTTCCAGGCCGGGCTCGCCGTGCTCATCCTGATCGCCCTGGCGCGCAACGATTTCGGCACCGGATTGGCCAAACTACTCAATGACAACGGCCGCACGCTCCTGGCCCGAGAGGCCACGTCATGCGCCGGCGACCTGGTGCTCCACCACACCATGCGACATCTCGACGAGTACTCGACCGCACCGAATCTCGTCGACAGCCAACCGTTCAAGGACGCCGCCATCCGTCAGGAACTGGGCGGCCAGGCCCCCGATACCCCGCTGTACCTCTACCACAGCAATGCCGACGACGTCATCCCGGCGGGAGGCTTCAGCGCCCTCGTCGACCGCTACTGCGCCCTCGGCGCAAACCTGACCGCCATCCACTCACAGATACCGGGCCACAACCCCGCAGCAGTCGTGGAATCCCTGGGAGCCATGAACTTCCTGTCCGACCGCTTCGCCGGCAAACCGATGCCCCCCGGCTGCAGCGTGCGCTGAGGCGCTGATTGCGGGGATCGGCCGCTACTCACCGAAGGCGGCGAGGCCGGCTTGCCAGGCGGCCCCGAGGCCGGCGTCGCCGGGAAAGCGGCCGTCGATTTCGAGGCTCACCATGCCGTGGGCGAAGGCCCAGAGGGCGCGGGCTCGGGCCTGGTCGCCGCCGACCGCTGCGACCAGTGGCTGCGCGGCGCGCTCTTCGAGGTCCGGGGGGAGCAGGTCTCGGCGCAGGGGACGGTAGTTCATGAGGCGGTAGACGTGCGGGTGGGACAGGGCATAGTCGCGGTACGCCGCGGCGACGCCCGGGAGACCCTGTGACGCGGCCTTTTCCAGGGCCTGCGCCACCTCGGTGAAAGCCTGGGCCACCACCAGGGTTTCGAGGGCGGTCTTGTCGGGGACGTGTTTGTAGAGGGAGGGGGCCTTGATGCCCAGTGCCTCGGCGACGTTTCGCATGGTCAAGGCCTCGGGACCCTGGGCGTCCAATAGCGCGCGAGCGGCGGCGGCGATCTGCCGCTGCCGCTCGGTGAGCGTTCCGGTCGGGTCAGGCACGGAGGAATCCGTCCGCGGTGCGCAGGCCGTAGCCGGCGATGCGATCGATGCCGATGTGCAGCATCCAGGCCAGGAGGAAGGTGAACAGGGCCGGGATCTGCAGGGGGGCAATGGCGTACGCCGCGGCCAGGGCCAGGGGGATCCAGGCGCGGTGGGCGGCGTTGTAGAAGGGGACGGCCCGGCGGGGCAATTGACCCTGCTGCACAGGGCCTTTCGCGCCGATGGCGGCGAAGAAGGTGAGGTCGGGGGCGATGAGGCCGGCCGTCAGGGCCAGCCAGGAGCCGGTGCCGTGGTTGACGCCCTCGAAGATGGCGAATGCGGCGAGGAAGACGGTCCAGGTGATCCATCCGGCCTTGCGGACGAGGGCCGGGACACGGTGATCGGTGGTGGCCGGCAGGTTGGCGGCGATGGTGGTCATCGGACCCTCCGAGGCTTCTAGCTGGAGCTAACGTTGTTAGCCATTACATTAGGCTAACGCCGTTAGCCCGTCAACCCCAGATGGCTCAGGCAGCCATCGGCTCGGCCTCCGGGGCGGGTGAACCGGCCGGTTCCGCGGAATGGAAGCCCGGCAGGAACCGGTCCACGAACGGGATCATCACCTGGATCAGCGGTCCGATGGCGAACGCGTACACCACCGTGCCCACTCCGACGCTGCCACCGAGGATCCAACCGACGGACAACACCGTCGCCTCCAGCCCTGTCCTGATGACCCACACCGGCTTGCCGGTGCGCCGAACCAGGCCAGTCATCAGGCCATCACGCGGACCGGGCCCCATGCCCGCGCCGATATAGAGCACCGTCGCAATCGCATTGAGCATCACCGCCGCACCCATGGCCGCGATCCGGATCGGCAACGCGTGCAACTCCGGCAGCAACCACAGCCCCGCGTCCACCGAGACGCCGATGACCACGACATTGCTGACCGTGCCCAGACCCGGCCACTGCCGCAGGGGAATCCAGGCCAGCAATACCGCCGCGCCCGTAATCGCCACGACCGTACCGAAACTCAGCGGCACCTGATCGGCCACGCCCTGGTGGAACACATCCCACGGATCCAGGCCGAGCGCGGCGCGGATCATCACGGCCATGGAGAAGCCGTACAGCCAGAGTCCGACGTACAGGGCGATGAGGCGGCGCAACAACATTGACCGAGCATGGCGACAACTGGCATGAAACCGGTAGAGCCAGTTCCGAAGATCTGGACTCCGAGCTGGATATATCTTTTCGTACGAGAAACCGCGCAACGCCGTAGTTACGACGCGCGGAGACGCCGTTGACCGCGAGGACCGGCCCGACGTAATTTTGGTTCTCCGATGCGCCGGAGTTCTCATCGGCGCGAACAGCGGGTCCGTGATGTCTGGAGCGTCGGATGATTCGACGCTGGAGGCGTTATGCGGCGGGACTACGCATGGCTCGGGGTGCGGACGCGCGGATTCACGGGGTGTTCGCCCAAGGTTCGACACTGGTGGCGCGCCGGGCTGATCGGGGCGGTGACGCTGCTGGCGGCGGTGGTGGCGGCGCCCGGCACTCACGCCGACATCCCCTATCCCGACAATGATCCGTTCTACGCGGCGCCGATCAACCTGGGAGAGTTCATAAACGGGGCAATCCTCAACTCCAGGCCGATCGCCGTCTTCGGGCTGCCGCTCCCGGTGGCGGGCTGGCAGGTGCAGTACCGCACCACCGATTCCGCCGGGGAGGCCGCCGCCGACGTGGCCACCGTCATGACGCCGCTCACGCCCTGGACCGGTCCCGGCGACCGCCCGCTGCTGTCGTATCAGATCGCCGAGGACAGCCTCGGAACCCGTTGCGCCCCATCGTTCGCGCTGCGCGGCGGGCGCGACTTCTCCATTGCCACCACCCTGCTGGACGTGCCGTTCCTGGCCGAGGCGCTGCGCCGTGGCTGGGCCCTGGTGGTGTCGGACTACGAGGGCTCGCAGTCCCGCTTCTTCGACGGCGTGAACTCCGGCCGGGCCGTGCTGGACGGCGTGCGCGCCGCCAAATCCTTTGCACCACTGGGTATCACGGACGCCAGTCCGCTCGGAGCCTGGGGCTACTCGGGCGGCGCCTTCGCCACCCTGTGGGCCATGCAGCTGCGGGCGAGCTACGCGCCCGAGATATGGTTCGCCGGCGTGACCTCCGGTGGCGTGCCCGCCGATATCCCCGCCATCGCCCGCAGTGTGGACGGCAGCTATCAGGCGGGGCTCGCGGTGCTGATCCTGCTCGCTTTGGCGCGCAACGATTCCGGCTCCGGGCTGGCGGACGCGCTCGATGACAACGGTCGTGCGCTGCTGGCGCAGGAGGCGACCTCCTGTGGCGGCGATCTGGTGGTCCACCACTTCTTCCAGCACGCCGACGACTACTCGACCGTCCCGGACATCCTTGGCAGCCAAGCCTTCCGGGCCGCCGCCGACCATCAGGAGCTGGGCGGCTGGGCGCCGGACGTGCCGCTCTACCTGTACCACAGCAACAACGACGACGTGATTCCGTCGGTGGGCTTCAGCGCCCTCGTGGACCGCTACTGCGCGCTGGGCGCGAACCTCACCGCCATACACTCGGCGATACCGGGCCACAATCCGGCGGCTGCCGGAGAAGCCTTGGGGGCCATGGACTTTCTGTCGGATCGCTTCAACGGCGATCCGGTGGACGCCGGGTGCACCGTGCGCTGACGATCGTCCGCAGCCGTCGGTGCACCCGCGTCGGATCGTTACCGATCGCCGGGCTGGGCCCACTTCGTGGTGCCGGGCGCCGCGTTCAGCGTGTTGATCAGGTCGATGCCGGCGATGAGCAGGGCGGGCCCGCCGACCACCAGGGTGCCGATGACCGCGCCGACAGCCGCGGCGACCGGTACGGTCGCCAAACCGAAAGCGCCACCGAGGAATCCGATCGCGCCGACTGCCGCGCCCACCGCCAGGCCCAGGAAACTGCCGATGGCCGTGCCGATGCCGAACTGGGTGCTGAACGCATCCATGGCGTGCTGGTTCTCGTTCGTCGAGGCCACCGGGTGCAGTACCGGCGTGGCCGCCGCGACGTCCTTGACCGCGGTCAGGGACAGGGTGGCACCGTCATCGCTGACGGCGCCCGGCACCGGGTAGCTCAGGCCGTCCTGTTCGAAGGCCAGCGGCAGGCTGAGGACGGTCGCGCCCGCGGAGTCCTTGATGTTCACCGCTCCCCCGGCCAGCTCGAAGCTGCCGTTGGTGAGGGTGGTGACGACGGTATTGCCGACCAACTGGGTCTGGTAACCGATATCGGGCACCGCCGGATCCGCGTGTGCCACACCGGCTCCGGCGATGGCGACAGCCGTGACAACCGGCGCGGCGATAGCGGTGATCTTGCGCAGCATCATGGGTCTTCCAATCTTCATCAGGTGTTCGTGGCAACACACGGCTCAGTTGAAAGAATTCCCCCTTTGCGACTGCGAGCCCGTGCTGCATCAGCAACGCGTTCTACTGACAGACACGGTAGCGCGGGGCACCGACACCCAGAATTATTTTCGGCTCGGGTGTTGTTAGAGAAGCAGTTCGACGCCGATACCCAAGGCGCACACCAGAGCCACCACCAGCAGCGCCACCGCATCGGCGCGCCCCGGCGACCCCGGGCGGGCGGTCAGCTCGCCGGTGCCGCCGCGGGTGGTGATGGCCTCGCCGAGTTCGCCCGCCCGCCGGCTCGAGACCGCCATGCTCGCGGTCAGAATATCGACCAGCGGGTTCTCCGACGCGCGATGCAGCAGCGAATCCTTGGGCCGCAGTTTGCGAGCCGCGCGCAGGATGCGCATCTCCTCCAGCAGCAGCGGCAGGCCGCGCAGGGTCAGCGCGACCACCACCGCCCACTCGTCCACCGGAATCGCGTGCCGGACTCCGTGGCGTGTCCAGCCGATGCGCTTCAGCGGCGCACCCAGTCGGGCCAGCGCGGGCGCCACCTCACCCATCGGCGTGGTCCAGGCGACCAGGAACGACGCACCCAGCAGCAGGAAGCCGAACAGGATCACCTGCGCGTACCGCAGCAGCGCCGACGCGCCGACGGGCGCGTTGATGGCCGCCCCGATGAGCACGCCCGCCCAGATCCACCACGGGAGGCGGGGCAGCGTGCCCAGCGGCAGCTTCGCCAGCAGGAACACCGCCACCAGGAACAGCGTCGCGACACCGAGCAGGCCCCAGGTCGGGATGAACATGAGCAGTACGCTGACGGCGAAGACGCCGATTATCTTGGTACCGGCCCAGAGTCGATGCACGGGGCTGTCGACGGGGACCTCGCGGAGGACGACACTGCTCATCGGACACCTCCGGTGAAATCCTGAATTCGGTTGTCGTGCACTGTGTTGGAACCGTTCTCGACGAGGCGGCCGTCGCGCAGGTGGACGGTGCGGTCGCACACCGCGGCCATGTCGGACACGTCGTGCGAGATGACGATGAGGGTCAGGCCCGAATCCCGGAGCCGGGCAAGCAGTTCCACCACTCCGGCGCGGCCCTCCGGATCGAGCCCGGCCAGTGGCTCGTCGAGCACCACGACCTGGGGGTGGCTCGCCACGATCGCCGCCAGCACCACCCGCTTGGCCTGCCCGCCGCTGAGCTCCTCGACCGAGCGCGAGGCCAGCGCGCGGTCCAGCCCCACGGAGTCGAGGGCACGTGCGACCGCGTAACTGCCGCGGCCGCCCCAGTCCTCGATCTCGGTGCCGACGTCCTGGCGCTGCAATTGCAGGCGGGAATGCTGGAAGGCCAGCTGCACGGCCCCGATCCGCTTGTGCACCGGACGGGTCGTGCCCATGGGTTCGCGCAGCACACAGCTGCCGGCCGTCGGCATGGTCAGCCCGGCCATGATCCAGGCCAGCGTGGACTTGCCGGAACCATTGCCGCCCACGATGAGCAGGGCTTCGCCGCGGCGGACGCTCAGGTCGATGTCGTGCAGGGCGGGCGCTTCCCAGGGGGTGCCGCGGTTGTAGATGTGGCCGACGCCCTGCAATTCGAGGACGGCGTCGCCCATGGGCCGGCGGCGTGGATCACGGACGGGGCGCGGCCAGGCGGGCAGATGCCCGACCGAGCGGCCCTGTTCCAGATGGACCACCCGATCCGCGGCGGCCGCGTCCGCCTCGTGATGGGTCACCAGGACCACGGCCATCGGATGCCTGCGCGGCAGGTCGGCCAGCAATGCGACCAGGTCGCGACGGCCATCGGGGTCGATCATCGAGGTCGCCTCGTCGGCGATGAGCAGCGTGGGCTGCCGGGCCAGGGCGGCGGCGACCGCGAGCCGCTGCTGCTGGCCGCCCGACAGGGTCGAGGTTTCGCGGCCGCCCATACCGGTCAGGCCGACCTCGGCCAGCAATCCGTCGATATCGACAGCCGCGGCGTCCGCGGTGGGCAGGCCCCACACCACGTCATCGGCGACGAGCACGCCCAGCGTCTGGCTCTCCGGTCGCTGCAGCACCATCGCGGTGCCGCCACGCACACCCAGACCCGCCGCGCCCGGCCGGGTGACGGTGCCCGCGGTCGGCGGGCGACCCGCGAGAATCCTGGTGAGCGTGGATTTTCCGGACCCGTTGTGGCCGACCACCGCCACGAATTCGCCGACGTCGACGGTCAGGTCGATGTTGTGCAGGGCATCGGCGCGCGCTCCCCGGTATCGGAACGCGACCTCCCGCAACGTGACCGGCAGCGGCGCGACCGGACGCGGGTCCGCGGGCGCGTCCAGCAGGCTGTCACGGCCCGGCAGCCAGGACAGGCGATCCAGCACCCGTCCGAGCACGAACCAGGAGAACACCCCGCTGACCAGCATGGCCGCAATGATGCCGCCGCCCACGAAGGCCCACCACCAGTGCAGGACGGTGTCGGTGTAGCTCGCGACCGCGCGGCCCAGCGGTTCCAGCGCAGGCTGGCGCGCCGCGAGGTTTTCGATGCCCTCGGCGGAATTGCGGATGTTGTCGAACAGCAGGTGCCGAGACTGCGCGAAGGCCAGCAGCATGCCGACCGTCAGAGCCGCCATGGCGGATCCCGCCACAGCCGACAGCGCCACCACCGCGGGCAGACCCCCGCGCCTGCGCTTGACCGTCCCGATGATCCCCCCGATCACCGCCACACCGACCAGATTCTCCGCGGGCAGCAGTCCCGCCGCCACGAACGTCACCAGCGTCCCCGCGATGGTGGTCGCCAGCTGCGCCCGGAACCGGTGCCGATGCGCCAGCAGCCCCATGGGCACCGCCGCCACCAGTTGCAGCGCCGCCGCGAACGGCACCAGCGACCCCAGCGTCACCAGCCCCACCGTCGCCCCGCCCAGCACGGCCGACGCGGCCAGCTCGATCGGCCGCAACGCTCCCGTGGGAAGCGTCGCCCCGGCACTGCTCCCGGCACGGGACACGCCAGCCTGCTCGGCCAGGCCACCGCGAATCTGGTACGAATCGGTCACGCCTACCAGTCTGCCGTGTCCGCACCCCAACCCACCGCGACCTCTCAACATCTCCACAGACTGCGGGCAATGCCGCCACGAATATCCGCCGTCGATCAGTGGGAACACCGACCCCTATGGCACAGCCCACCCGGTCGTCCGGCGGATCGGACCGCATTACCGGCCGCTAGGCCGGGCGCTGGTCGATGAGGTTGGCGAAGATGTGGGTGATACGGGCGGTGAGGGCTTCGGGGGTGGTGCCGGATTGGGTTGCGCGGAGGCCGAATTTGCCGTCGACGGTGAGGGCGGCCATGCCGTGGGCCAGCGACCACCAGGCCAGAGCCATGGTTTCGGCGTCGGTGGCGGGGAGGAAGCCGGAGCGGACAGCGTCGGCAACTGCGGATTCGAGGATGGCGTAGGCGGCGTCGCCCGCAGCCTCGGTGTCGGGGTGCTTCTCGGGCTGGGAGAGCTCCGGGCGGAACATGATCCGGAAGTAGGCGGCGTGGTCGCGGGCGAAGCCGACGTACCCCTCGGCCATGGCGAGCAGGGCGGCGCGCGGGTCGGGGGCAGCGGTGCGAGCGGATGTCATTGCGGCGCCGAGTATTTCGAAGCCGCGGGCAGCGAGGGCGGACATCAGGGCGGCACGGTCGGCGAAGTGGTGGTAAGGCGCGCCGGGGCTGACGCCGGCTTCGCGGGCGACCTTGCGCAGGCTCACCGCGGCCAGGCCCTCGGACTCGATCAGCTGCAGGGAGGCGCGCAGTAGTTCTTCGCGGAGGTCTCCGTGGTGATAGCGGTCCTTGGTCGGCGGCATGGGATGAGCGTAAGGGGTTGACGGCTCCCGGCCTCGGAATCTATACATTGTTTAGATTCTAAGCACTGATCAGATTGGAGACAGGCAATGTCCGATCTCGTTCTCGTCACCGGCGCCTCCGGCTATGTCGCCGGCCAAGTCATCCAGGAACTGCTCCGCCAGGGCTACCGGGTGCGCGGCACCGTGCGCTCGGCCGCCCGCGCCACCGAGGTGGCCGAACTACTGCCCGGCGTGGAGCTGGTCGAGGCCGATCTGGGTTCGGACGCGGGCTGGGCCGCGGCCGTCGCGGGCTGCCGCTACGTGGTACATACCGCCTCGCCCTTCCCCTCCGGCGTACCCGAGCACGAGGACGAACTGGTCCGCCCCGCCGTGGACGGCACGCTGCGGGTGCTGCGCGCGGCCGCCGCTGGCGGTGTCGAACGGGTCGTCGTGACCTCCTCCATCGCGGCGGTCGAGGTCGGCAACGAAGGGCATCTGCTCACCGAGATGGACTGGTCCGACACCGCGCGGTGCGACGCCTATCAGAAGAGCAAGACCCTGGCCGAGCGCGCCGCCTGGGACTTCGCCGCCGAACACCCGAATCTCGAACTGGCCGTGATCAATCCGGGCATGATCATCGGCCCCGTCCTGCGCGCCGAGGCCGGCACCTCGGTGGACGGCATTCGCGCCCTGTTGGCCGGGGGCATGCCCGGCGTCCCCCGCCTGAACTTCGCGACCGTGGATGTCCGCGACCTCGCGGTCGCGCATCGCCTCGCCATGGAAACCCCGCAGGCCGCGGGCAATCGCTACATCTGCGCGGGCGAGGAAGTCTCCTTCCCGCAGATGGCGCAGATCCTCGCCCAGCGCTACCGGGTGGCGACCCGCGTGCTCCCCGACTGGCTCGTACGCCTGAGCGCCCGATTCAACCCCGACGCCCGCACCGCCGTCCGCTTCCTCGGCCGCGCAGCGCACCTGAGCGCGGCCAAGGCCGAGCACGACCTGCACTGGACGATGCGCCCCGTGGCGGATTCGCTGCTCGACACCGCCGAGAGCCTCATCCACTTCGGCCTGGTCGCAGCTCCCCGATCATGATTCGCCGGAGCGGTAGGGTGGCGAAAGAGGGTGGGGCAGTGGGAGATTGCGGAGGGCTCATGCGGCGCGGGAACGGGCTGGAGATTCCGGAGACGCTCGAGGACGTGTGTTCGCCGGAGAAAATGGCTGTCGTCGTGTACGACATGCAGGTCGGGGTGCTCGGACAGCTCGACGACGGGCCGGCGATCACCGAACGGGTCGTGCGGGTCGTCGAGGCCGCCCGCCGCGGCGGCTACCCCGTGATCTTCCTGCGGCACTTCTTCCTGCCCAAGCGCCTCATGGGGACCTTCGCGCTGCGCATGGCCATGAGCTGGCAGGGCGTGAACTCCGCGGACGACGTGGTGCCGATCCTGCAGCGGGACACCCCGGGATTCGAGCTGGTACCGGAACTGCGGCCGCAGGACGGCGAGACCGTCTTCGACAAGACCTCGATGTCGGCGTTCGAGGGCACCCCACTGGCCTCCACCCTGCGAGACCTCGGGATAGGGGCGTACGCCATCGTCGGTGTCGCGCTCGAGATCGGCATCGCGCCGACGGTGTGCCACTCCACCGATCTGGGTTTCATCCCGGTGGTGATCCGGGACGGCGTCGGCGGGCGGGACGAGCCCGGACAACAGCGCGCCTGGGACGATTTCACGTTCCAGGGCCACGCCATCGTCACCGATATCGACAGCATGGTGCCGCTGCTCGAGCGGTCGAACTAGCCGAAACGGTCAGTCGGAGCTGGGAATCCAGGCCGGATGCCAGAGGCGTCCGGTCTCGGTCCAGTTCATGAAGCGCACGGTGCCGGTGAGTTTCGGCGTCACCCACACCGCGTCCTTGCGCTCGTCGGCGGTGAGTTCATTGTCGAACGGACTGGTCTTGCGTTCCAGGCGGCGCAGCCGATCGGCGAGGTCGCTCATCTCCTGCTCACTGAACCCGGTGCCGACCCGGCCCAGGTAGTACAGCTCCCCCTCGTGCGGAACACCGACCAGCAGCGAAGCGAACTGCCGCACCTCCGATCTCCGGTAGCCGCCGACCACCACCGACAGCGTCCGCCAGTTCCGGGTCTTGATCCACGACTGCCCGCGCCGCCCGGGCAGATACACCGAGTCCCGCCGCTTGGCGACCACACCCTCCATGCCGTGATCCTGGCTGTACCGCAGGGCTTCCGTACCCGACCCGCGCAACTGTTTCGGCACGATCAGCGAACGCGCCTGACCGGCAAGGGCTTCCAGCACTCGCCGCCGGTCATCGTAGCGTTTGCGGACCAGCGAGGTGCCGTCCAGATACAGCAGATCGAAGGCCAGGAAGACCGCCCGCGTCGAATCCTCCCGCAGCAGGCCGAGATTCGCGCCGCCGTGATCGTCGAAGACCACCGCCTCGCCGTCCAGCACCGCGCTGTGCCCGGACAGTTCCGAACCCAGCACCGCCAGGCCCGGATACTTCCCGGTGACCACATGCCCGGCCCGGCTGCGCAGCGTGACCGCGCCGTCCTCGATCTCGGCGATCAGCCGGAACCCGTCCCACTTGGTCTCGAAGGCCCAGTGCTCGGCGTCGAGGGTCCCCACATCACCCGCCGTCGCCAGCATGGGCTTCAGTCCCCGCGGCATGGGCGCGGGGGTGCGCGGCGGCGCGACCGGAACCGGTTGCGCCCCGTTGTCTTTCACCCCCGGCGGCATCTGATCCTTCATCAGGTGCATGAGCCACTGGTTGCCATTGGTCTGGATCAGCGCGTACCGCCCCGTCAACCGCCGCCCGCGCAGCCAGACGATGACCTCGTCGTCATGCCACTTCTCGGTCTCGTAGGTGCCGGTATCCCAGATGGTCATCTCGCCGCCGCCGTACTCGCCCTTGGGGATCGTCCCGTGGAAGGTGAGGTATTCCATCGGATGGTCCTCGGTGTGCACGGCCAGCCGGTTCTCGCCGGTATCGGTGGGCGGGCCTTTGGGCACCGCCCAGGAGGCCAGCACGCCCTCGCGTTCCAGCCGGACATCCCAGTGCAGCCGCCGGGCATGATGCTCCTGCACCACGAACCGATCCCCCGACCCGGCGGCGGGCGGGCCCGGCGGCACCGGTTCGGGCGTGCGCCGCGGGTCGCGCATCGATCGGTAGGTGTCGAGCCGGTCCAGAACCGGTTCCGGCAGTGGCTCGTCCAATCCGTCGAGCAGATCCCCTTGCTCCCGCCAGCGCCGCAGCACCTCGTCGAAGCGCAAGTGCCGCAGCCGTTTCGGCTTCTCGATCTCCGTCCAGGCCCGCGGCGCGGCCACCCACGGCTCGGTGCGCCCGCGCAGCGAATACGGCGCGATGGTGGTCTTGGCCGGATTGTTCTGGCTCCAGTCCAGGAACACCTTCCCGCCACGCGAGGATTTGGCCATGGTGGCCGTCACCAGCTCCGGCCGCAGCTGCTGCAGGTTGGTGGCGACCTGCTTGGCAACCGCCGACGCCCCGTTCGGCCCGAGTCTGCGGTCCAGCGGCACGTAGACGTGAATTCCCTTGGAGCCGCTGGTGACCGGGTAGGCTTCCAGTCCCACCTCGCGCACCACGTCCCGCAGGATGAGCGCCACCTCGGCGCACTGCGCCAGCCCGGCCCCCGGCCCGGGATCCAGATCGAAGACCAGCCGGGTGATGTCCCCGACCTCGGCCCCGTCGAAACGCCATTGCGGCACATGCAGTTCCAGCGCCGCCTGCTGCCCGAGCCAGGCCATGCCCGCGAGATTGTCGATGAGCGGGTACGTGACCGGCCGGTCGGAATGCTGAACCGTCCTCCGCTCCAACCACTTCGGCGCGTGCTCGGCCAGATTCTTCTCGAAGAACGACTGCTCGTCCACCCCGTTCGGCCACCGCTTGCGGGTCACCGGCCGTTGCGCGATATGCGGCAGCAGGGCCGGGGCGATGGCGGTGAAATAGTCGATGACCTCCCCCTTGGTGGTCCCGGTAGCCGGGTACAGCACCTTGTCGAGGTTGGTCAGCCCAACCTCGATACCCCCGAAATCCCTGCGGGACCCCATGACAGCAGTTTAGGTCCGGGTCCCGGCAAAGACCGGCAACCCGAACCGGCCCGGAAGAACTCGCGCCACCCGTGAAATGCCAACGGGCCGTTCAGGTCAGCGACGGGGGATCCCGCCACTCCCGAACAGCCCGTGGAACGACCGGTGCGACCGCTGCGAGACGCCGCGACGATTACGCCGGAGGCTGTTCGCCTTCCGCGGCCTCCGGCGCGAGTTCCGGGGCCGGTTCGGCCGTCGCCTCGGCGGGTGCCGGCTCCGCGGCCGGTTCGGCCGCGGGAGCCTCCGCGGAGGCCGCTGCCGGCGCCTCGACGCCCGCCTCGGGCTTGATGGCGGACTTGATCGCCTCCGCGCCCTTGTCGATCTGGGAGGAGAACTTCCCCCCGGTCTTCTCGTCGATCACATGTCCGGCCTTATCGACCGCCTGCTCGATCTTCTCGGCGTTCTGGGCCGCCACCTCTCTGCCCTTGCCGACCAACCCCTTGAGCGTGTCCATGAGACTCACAGCGCTGCTCCTTCGAACTCGGTCCCGTTATTGGCGGACATCTTCCCACCACGAATCCCGTGGTGACAGGCCGATCGGGTCGATTCGCTCACCCGGCTTCGGCACGGCGATGCGTGTCCCCGCCGCCTCTGCCGCCTCGACCAGTCGCCGGACCGGCTCCGACCAGCCGTGGAAAGCCAGATTGAAGGTGGCCCAATGGATCGGCACCAGCAGCCCGTAGCCCGCATCGCCGACACCCAGATCGGCGTGGGCGCGCACCGCCTCCTCGGGGTTCATGTGCACATCCGGCCAGTGCCGGTCATAGGCGCCGATGGGCAGCAGGGTCAGGTCGAACGGGCCCAGCCGCGCACCCGCCTCCGCGAAGGCCTTGGTGTAGCCGGTGTCGCCGCCGAAGTAGACCCGGCGGGTGGGACCGGCGATCGACCAGGACGCCCACAGCGTGGTGTTGCGCACCAGCCCGCGGCCGGAGAAGTGCCGCGCCTCCGCGCAGGTGATCACCAGATCGGTGCCGTCACCGTGATCCCGCTGCAGCTCCGACAGCGAAACCGAAGCGGCCCAGTCCAATTCGACAATGCGATGCTCGGGCACCGCCCAGTGCCGCAGATGCGCGCCGATGCCGATCGGCACGATGAACACGCAGTCCTGACCGTCCACCAGCTCGATCACGGTGTCGCGATCCAGATGGTCGTAGTGGTCGTGGGAGATGAGCACCGCGTCCAGCGCCGGCAGCTCCGACAGCGGCGACGGCACCGGATGCAGCCGGGCCGGACCCACCAGCGGCGACGGCGAGACCCGCTCGCTCCACACCGGATCGGCCAGCACCCGGTAGCCGTCCACCTCGATCAGGCAGGTGGCGTGCCCGTACCAGGTGACGGCCAGGTCGCCCGCCTGCTCCGGCAGCGCGGGCCTCACCAGTGGGATCGTCCCGACCGGGCGGCCCCGGTTGCGCTGGGTGGCCAGCTGATACAGCAGCTCCAGCGGGGAACCGGTGATCTGGCTGCTCGGTTCGGTGTTGTGGAACTGCCGATTGCGATAGGTGGTCGCCCCGTGCGCCGTCGGCGCGATGGCGGACATGGAGGCGCCCATGGCGGAGGGAATCCCCCACGCCGCCCGCACCAACCAGGAAAGACCGAATGCACCCGCAGACATGCCCACCAGTTTCCGCGCATTCGCGGTCGCGCGCTGCTCGTTCATTTGCCCTCGAACTTCGGGGACCGCTTCTCCTGGCGTGCCGCGCGCGCCTCCTGCGCGTCGGAACTCTGCCACGCGGCGTCCAGGGCCGCGGTCTGCTCGAGGGAGTCCGGGCCGCGGGTGTCGTCATCGTTGAAGACCAGTTTCAGATGCCGCAGCGACAGTGGCGCGAGTTCGGCGATCTGCTTGGCCCAGGCCTGCGCGTCGGCCAGCGTGCCGATCCGGTTGGCGAAGCCGAAGTGGTACGCGTCCGCGGCCTGCACCCGCTCGGCGCCCATCAGGATGGTGCGCGCCGGGCCGGGCCCGATCAGGTTGGACAACCGGCGCACGGTCCAACGGTCCACGGAGATACCGAGTTTCGCCGCCGGAACGGCGATGAAGGAGTCCGGTGTCATGACCCGCAGGTCCGACGCCAGGGCCAGCTGCACGCCCGCGCCCAGCGCCCCGCCGTTGATGGCCGCGATCACCGGCACCGGGATCGTCTCGATGGTGTGCAGCATGCCGAGCAGCCCGGTCAGGAACTTGTCCGAATACACGCCGTCCAGATCCGCGCCCGCACTGAAGATCGGCCCCTGGCCGGTCAGCACGATCACCCGGGCCGAGGTCGCGGCCTCCTCGAGCGCCGCGCGCAGCAGCCCGATCAGCTCCTCGTTCAGGGCGTTCCGTCGATCCGGACGCTGCAGTTCGATGGTCACTACCTCGCCATCGCGGCTGACTCCGAGCATCTGTCCCTTCCCCACTGTCCAACTCACCTGCGCTGTCGACCCATGATCGGCCTTCACTCTAGGTGCGCGTACCGTCGGGTCGGTGACCGCAGCACCCGATGTCGACATCCTCGTAATCGGCGCCGGGCAGGCCGGTTTATCGGTCGGCTATCACCTGCGGCGGCTCGGTTTGCGGCCGGAGCAGGACTTTCTCATTGTCGACCACGCTCCCGCGCCCGGCGGGGCGTGGCAGTTCCGGTGGCCGTCACTGACATTGAGCAACGTCAATCGGGTGCACGATCTTCCGGGCATGTCGTTCGCGGAGACGCTGCCCGAGGGCTCGGAGAACGCGCAGGCGGCCACGGCCGTCCCGCACTACTTCGAGCTCTACGAGAAACGCTTCGATCTGCGGGTGCGCCAGCCGGTGTCGGTCAGCCTGGTGTGCGACCGGGCCACCGCGGCCACCTGCCCGGATCAGGAGGTCGACGGGCTGCTGCACGCGGAGCTGACACCGGACGCGACACTGCGGGTGCGCGGGCTGGTCAATGCGACGGGCACCTGGGACAAGCCGTTCATTCCCTACTACCGGGGCGCGGACACCTTCACGGGACGTCAGCTGCACGCCCACGATTACCGCACCGCAACGGAATTCGCGGGCAAGCACGTGGTCGTGGTGGGTGGCGGGATCACTGCCATCCAACTGCTGGACGAGATCTCGCAGGCCACCGGCACCACGTGGGTGACCCGACGCGAACCCGTGTTCCGCTCAGGGCAATTCGCACCCGAAGACGGGCGGGCGGCGGTGGCCCTGGTGGAAGACCGTGTGCGGCGCGGACTCCCGCCCGGCTCCGTGGTCTCGGTCACCGGCCTGCCCGAGGACGCACGGGTGCGGGCCATGCGCGACCGCGGCGTGCTGGACCGGCGGCCCATGTTCGATCACCTCGAAGCCGATGGAATCCGCTGGGCCGACGGCACTTTCCAGCACGCCGACGTGATCCTGTGGGCCACCGGATTCCGCAGCGCCCTCGACCATCTGGCCCCGCTGCGGCTGCGCGGCCCCGGCGGCGGCATCACCATGGGCGGTCGGCTCGCCACCCGGGTCGAGGCCGATCCGCGCATCCACCTGATCGGCTACGGGCCGTCCGCCAGCACCATCGGCGCGAATCGCGCGGGCCGGGCCGCAGCCGTCGAATTGACCTCGTACCTGGGCATTCCCACCCGGCACGAACCGTGAGCTCAGGCGGGGGCGTCCATATCGAAGAAGTTCGGATCCGCGCCCTGCCGCGCGCCCTTGTCGATGCCGGCGATCTGCGTCATCTCCCGGCCGGACAGCTCGAAATCGAAGACCACCAGGTTCTCCGCCATCCGGGACGGCGTCGTGGACTTCGGAATGGCCACATTCCCCAGCTGCATGTGCCAGCGCAGGATGATCTGCGCGGGCGTCCGGCCGAGCTTGTCCGCCAGCGCGATGATGACCGAGTCGTTGAACTCCGCCCCGCGCCCCAGCGGACTCCACGCCTCGGTCACGATGCCGTGCGCGGCATGGAAGGCCCGCAGCTCCGACTGCGCGTAATACGGATGCAGCTCAACCTGATTGATGGCCGGCACCTCACCGGTCTCGCCGATCACCCGCTCCAGATGCGCCCGGGTGAAGTTGGAGACACCGATCGAGACCACCCGGCCCTGCCGCTTGAGCGTCTGCAGCGCGCGGAAGGTGTCGACGTACAGATCGGCCGTGGGTAGCGGCCAGTGGATCAGGAACAGATCGATGGTGTCGAGGCCCAGTCGCTTCACGCTGGCGTCGAAGGCGCGCATGGCGGCGTCGTAGCCGTGGTCGGCGTTCCACAGCTTGGTGGTGACGAACACCTCGTCCCGCGGTAGGCCCGATTCGCGGACCGCGCGGCCGACCTCCTCCTCATTGCCGTAGAAGGCGGCGGTGTCGATGCTCCGGTACCCGAGCTCGAGGGCCGTCGAAATGGTGCCGACCGCCTCGTCGCCGACGAGTTTGTACACACCGAACCCCAGCTTCGGCATGACCTGGCCATCACTGAGCACAATCGCTGGAATGCCGCTGGCCTCGAACCGATAAGTCACCAGTCCGAAGGTAGAAGCGCCGTTCCACCCCGTCAACCGAACGCGCGATGGTGAAGAAGATGGATGTGATCCGCACGGTGGCAACTTCTCAGCGTCGCCCTGGTGCGATGTGACGAGAACTACGACCCGAGACCCAGGCGACGGTATCGCAACTGCCGCGCCGTCAGCAGATCCGCGGCGGACCGACTGGTCAGACCGGCCAGTTCGTCGGCAATGGCCGCCACCATGCGCAGCGCGAAATCCACCGGCTCGTCCGCGGCATCGGGATACTCGGACACGATGCGGTCCACGATCCCGTCGGCCCGCAGATCCTGTGCGCGAATCCGCTGGGCGGCGGCCAGTTCCGGGGCGTGCCGGGTGTCGCGGTAGACGATCTCGCTCGCGCCCTCCGGCGGGAGCGGAGCCAGCCAACCGTTCGCGGCCGCCAGCACCCGGTCCGCCGGCAGCAGGGCCAGTGCACCACCACCGGTGCCCTGCCCGAGCAGCACCGACACCGTCGGCGTATCGAGGGTGACGAGATCGGCTATGCAGCGAGCGATTTCGGGTGCCAGGCCACGCTCCTCCGCCTCACGGGACAACGCGGCGCCCGCGGTATCGATGACGAGGACCAGGGGGACGTGGAGTTCGGCGGCCAGATGCATGCTGCGGCGAGCCTCGCGCAACGCCGCCGGACCCATGGTGTTCTCGGGCGACTGCCCCGCGCGATCGTGGCCGAAGACAATGCAGGGCTGGCCCCGGAAGCGGGCGAGCGCGTGCACCACGGTGCGATCCAACTCCCCCTGTCCGGTGCCGGACAACGGAACTCGATCGGTGGCGTGGCGCAGCAGTTCCCGGATTCCCGGCCGATCGGCCCGCCGCGAGATGAGCACCGACTGCCAGCCGTGGACATCGCCGGTATCGAGCCGCGCCGGGCCGCCACGCTCCTCCGGACCCGTCGGCAAGGAAGCGGCGCCCTCCTTGGAACGGTATGGGCCGCCATCGTTTTCGGGCAGCGGGAGCGGTCCGTCGCACAAGACGTTCAGGGCGCGATGCGCGATCCGACGGAAGATCGGCACCGGTACAACTCCGTCGATAACGCCATTGTGGTAAAGGTTTTCGGCCGTCTGCACGCCCTCGGGGAACGATTTCCCATACAGCGCCTTGTAAACTCGCGGCCCGAGAAACCCGACCAGCGCGCCCGGCTCGGCAAATGTCATGTGCCCCAACGATCCCCACGAGGCGAACACCCCGCCCATGGTCGGGTCGCGCAGATAAACCAGATACGGATGCCCCGCCGCCCTGTGCGCGGCCAGGGCCCCGGCGACCTTCACCATCTGCACGAAAGCGACTGTGCCCTCCTGCATTCGGGTACCGCCGGAGGTCGGCGAGGCGAGCAGCGGCAGTCCCAGCTCGGTGGCACGTTCCACCGCCGACACGATGCGCTCGGCCGCGGCCACCCCGATGGACCCCGCCAGAAACCCGAACTCACACGCGAGCACGGCGACCCGCCGTCCGCGCAGCAACCCCTCCCCGGTGAGCACCGCCTCATCGGTACCCGCCGTTGCCGCAGCAGCCAGCAAATCCTCGCAATACTCGGCCGATGCCGCCACCGCAACGGGTGGCCGATCCCAGCTCACGAAGGAACCGGGATCGAGCAATGCGCCGAGCAGCTCCCGAGCCGAGATCTTCATGAGGCATGAGAGTAGCTACAAATGGCACACCATCAGTTCGCGGCCCGCCTCGGCCTGGACTGACGGAGCGGGGGAGCGAAGCGGAGGAGCGGAGGAGGGAAGGCCGAGGTAGCAGGGCCGCGAACCGCGGCGGCGGAGCCGCCGCAATTCAACTCAGTAGCCTTGAACGACCTTGCGCAGTGCGTACTCGGTGACCGCGACCAGAGCCTGCTTCACCGGCTCCCGGCGACGGGCGTCGATCGAGAGGATCGGCACGTCCGCGGGCACCGCCAGGGCCTGGCGAATGTCCTCGACCGGATACCGTGGCGCATCATCGAATTCGTTGATGGCCACCAGGAAGGGTAGGTTACGCGCCTCGAAGTAGTCGACGGCGGCGAAACTGTCCTCCAGCCGACGGGTGTCGACCAGCACCACCGCGCCGATGGCGCCCTTGATCAGGTCGTCCCACATGAACCAGAAGCGGTACTGGCCGGGCGTGCCGAACAGGTACAGCACCAGGTCATCGGCCAGGCTGATGCGGCCGAAGTCCATGGCCACCGTGGTGGTGGCCTTCGACGGGACCCCGGTCAGGGAGTCCACGCCGACACTGGCATTGGTCACCAAAGCCTCGGTGCGCAGCGGAACGATCTCCGACACGGCACCGACCAGGGTGGTCTTGCCGACACCGAAACCACCGGCCACGACGATCTTGGCCGACGTTGGCTTGCTGGTGCGCGTGTCGACCTGTGTCGTCGAATCAAATACGCCGGAGTCCACTGAGAACCCTTTCGATCAGCTCGCGACGTTCATCGTCGCTGGAATCGTCTTTCAATGTCGCCGATACCCGCACATGGCCGGCATCGATGAGGTCGGCGACCAGCACCCGCGCGACCCCGAGCGGGATGCCCAGACGCGCGGCCACCTCGGCAACCGACGGCGATTCTCTGCACAACTCCACGATTGACGTCTCGATATTGGTGAGTTCGAACTGCCGCTCGAGGGCGACCGGATGCGATGCGACGAGCGCCTCCAGGGCGAGCTCCACCTTCGGCCGGGTGCGACCGGCCGTCAGTGAATAGGGGCGAACCAGGCTCGGTTCGGCGCTCCCAACGCGTTCGTTGTCTATATCCATCCCGCCATCAGGAACCCATCGTGACGCGAGGTGTGGCCTGGACCGTCTGGCCCACTCGCTCGACCAACAACGCCATCTCGTATCCCACCTGGCCGATGTCGCAGGACGTATTCGTCAGGACCGCCAGGTAAGAGCCGTCGCCGACCGCCATGAGCAGCAGGTAGCCGTGTTCCATCTCGACCACCGACTGCAACACGGTGCCGCCCTCGAACAAGTTCGAGACACCCACCGAGAGGCTCGCGAGCCCCGCGGTCACCGCTGACAGCTGTTCGGCACGGTCCACGGGCAGCTGCGCACTCGCGGCCATCAGCAGGCCGTCAGCCGACACCAGGACCGCGTGCGCAACGCCGGGAACCTCATTGGCGAAATTCGAAACCAGCCAATCCAGCTGACGCTTCGTACCACCTAGATCGGGGTTCATCGGTCTCCTTTATCTCCGGTTAGGTTCATAGCTTTCATCGCGCGGCCATCCCGGACGCCCTGCTGGTGACGACTCAGACTTGACCTGATGGATTCTGGGTCCCGATGGGCCGCCTTGTCAGCGTTTCCGGTGACACCGCCGGGCACAAGTCGGTTACCGGGATCGCGCTGTGGCAGACCCGCGGCGGTCCGCTTGTCCGCCGAGGACTCGTTGACGCGGCGGGCCGCCTGCCAGCCCTCGTCACCCGGTGATTCGAAGGAAGATGCCACCTGGGACCGGTCGGCATTCGGATCCGACAGCCACGCCGACATCATCTCCGCGAAAATCGGCGTGCCGCCCATGATCGCATCACCACCGGATTCGGCGGGCTGCAAACGGGTCTGGAAGAACGACGCCGCCTTCTGCGGATTCGACCGGAAGCTGTGTCGTCCTGGCTCCTTGACAGCGTCGGAGCCGTTCTGCGGCAGGCCAACACCCGGAATCGGGCTCGGGCGCTGCGGCAGCACCGCACCCGGATCACGCTGCGGCAGACCGGTCGCGCCCCGCTGCGGCGCTCCACCTCCCAGCGCTTGCCCCGCGCCCGGATCACGCTGCGGCAGCGGACCGCCCAGCGGATCACGCTGAGTCAGACCACCCGACAACGGATCAGCACCCGCGGCACCACGCTGCGGCAGACCACTGCCCGCGTCCCGCTGCGGCAGGCCGTTGCCACCGCGCTGGGGCAGACCACCGGCAGCGGAATCACGCTGCGCTGCTCCACCTCCCAGCGGATCACGCTGAGTCAGACCACCCGACAACGGATCAGCACCCGCGGCACCACGCTGCGGCAGACCGTTGCCCGCGTCGCGCTGGGGAAGACCGTTGCCCACGTCGCGCTGGGGCAGGCCACCGGCCGCACCACGCTGCGGCAGACCACCCGCGGCCGAATCGCGCTGCGGCAGACCACCCGCGGCCGGATCACGCTGGGGAAGTCCCCCGGCGGCCGAATCACGCTGCGGCAGACCTCCCGCGGCCGGATCCGCTCCGCCTCCCCGCGCTTGCGGCGGCAGGACGCCGTCGCGCGGCGCGAGGCCATCACGCTTCGGCAGACCCGGCACGTCCGAATTCTGAGCGGCGGCGAGGCCATTGGCCCCGTCCCGCTGCGGCGCGGCACCCCGCTGCGGCAGCCCCTGACCCGGAGCACCCGGACCACGCTGTGGCGGAGCGCCATTGGCGCCCGGCTCCCGACGCGGCAGACCACCCGCGGCCGAATCACGCTGCGGCAGACCACCGGCGGCGGGCTCACGACGGGTCGGACCCGAATCCGCTCCGCCTCCCCGCGCTTGCTGCGGCGCACCATTGCTACCCGCGTCGCGCTGCGTCGCTCCACCACCCAGCGCCTGACCGCCGGGCGCGGGGCGCTGCGGCTGACCGAGGCCGGTCTCGCGGCCCGGCGCACCGTTGGTGCCCGGCTGACGCTGCGGCAGACCACCCGGTCCCGACGGAGCTCCACCCGGCGCGGAATCGCGCTGCGGCAGGCCGACAGCGGGATTGCGCTGCGGCATCGCACCCGACTGGCCCGGCTGCGGCAAACCTCCCTGCGCTCCGCCTCCCCGCGCTTCCAGACCGCTCGGCGCGGCTCCCGGCTCACCCGGTCGCGGCGGCATGCCGCCCGGTGCACCTTGACGCTTGAGCATATTGGCGGCGAGACCGCCACGCGGCTGCGACGGGCCCTCGGGGCTCTGGCCGCGCTGCGGCAGATTGGCGCCCGGCTGGGCCGAGGGCGCGGATGGACCGTGTGCGCCCGGATCACGCTGGGGTAGGCCGGCGGGTTTCGACCCGCCCGGGGCCGTCAGGGTGTGCTTGACGGTGGGCCCGTTGACACCGGGCTGCCGGGTCGGCAGACCGCCCGGCACCTGGGCGCCCGGCTGCCGCGTCGGCAGTCCGGTCGAGGCGCTGGCCGCCGCCGGGCTCGGGGCGGCGCCCGGCGTCTGCCCCGCCGGAGCCGGAATCGGCCCGCTCACACCCGGATCCACGGTGACCATCACATTGCCGGTCGCCGTGCGGGTGACCGCGCGCATCTGCATGGAGGACGGCGCACCGGCCTGGTTGCCCGCACCCTGCGGCGCGGGAGCCGGAGCCGACGGCGGCTGCTGACCCTGCTGCGGCGGCACCGAGATAGGCCCGCCCGCCGAGACGATCAGCGGCCTGGGCACGTGCACGGTGACCGTCACGCCCGGGTCCCGGGCGATGTCGAAGGTCGGACGCAGCCGCACGGTCAGGCCGTGCCGCTCGGCCAGGCGGCCGACGACGAACAGACCCATGTGGCGGGCGGTGTCCGGACCGACCTCGGCCACGGCCTCCAGTCGCCGGTTGATCTCGGCCATTTCGGCGGGGGGCATACCGATACCGCGGTCGGCGACCTCGATCAGCAGACCCTGATCGTGCGCCTGCGCGAAGGTGAACTTGACGTCCGTCTCCGGGGGCGAGGCGCGCAGCGCGTTGTCCAGGAGCTCGGCGAACAGGTGCGCGAGGTCGGAGGCGGCGGGCTCGACGAGCGCACCCCGCGGGGTGGCGCCCAGCTTGACGCGTTCGTAGTCCTCCACCTCGGAGATGGCGGCGCGCAGGACGTCGGCGATCTCGACGGGCGCGGACTTGCTCCGGCGCTGTTTGGTACCGGCCAGAATCAGCAGGTTGTCGCCGTTTCGCCGCATACGGGCGGCGAGGTGGTCGAGGCGGAAGAGGTTCTCGAGCAGGCGCGGGTCCTTCTCGTCGTACTCCATCGCCTCGATGAGCGAGAGCTGGTGATCGACAAGGGACTTGGAGCGGCGGGCCAGGGTCTCGAACATGTCGTTGACCTGGGTACGCATGGCGGCCTGGTCGGCGGCCAGTCGCAGCGCCTGACCGTGGATGTCGTCGACGGCGCGGGCCAGCTGGCCGATCTCCTCGTCGGTGTGCACCGGCATCGGTTCCAGCGGAACGTCTTCGGGGTCCGCACCATCACGCAGGGAGGAAACTTCCTGACCGAGGTCGTATTCGGCGACGCGGAGGGCGGCCAGACGCAGACGGCGCAGCGGGACGATCATCGCGCGCGCGATCAGCACCGCCAGCGCGAGGGCGCCGAGGATGGTGGCGATGACGATGATCGAGTAGCGGATGGCGCCCGAGCGGGCCGCCGCGGCCAGATCGTCCACCCGGGACACGATGTCCTTGGTGGAGGCGGTCGCGATGGACTGGTAGCCGTTGATGCTGGCGACCAGCGAATCCTTCAGCTCGGCGACGGGCAGCTGCCCGGCGAGCGCCTGCGGGCCGTTGACCAGCTGCACGCGGGTGTCGGCCTGCCGATCGAGCTCCGCGATGGTGGCGTCGCCGTCTGGGAAGCGGTGCGCCAGCACGGCCAGCATCTGCCGCTCGGTATTGACGCCGATCTGGATGTCCTTGAGGCCATCCTTGGGGTTGTTACGGAGCGCCTCGGCCATACCGGCGACCTCGTTGAACAGCATCCAACGGCTGTTCAGCGAGTCGACCAGGCGCAGCTTGGACTGGTCCACGTTCTTGTCGGCGACGCTGGCCACGATGTTCTCCACCGTGCGCACGCTGTCGCCGCGGATCCGTTCGACCGCGGTGACGGTATCCGGAATCGACTTCGACGGCGCCAGGCCCTGGGCCCGGATGTTCTTGGCGCCCGCGATCATCTCGTCCAGCGCCGAGCGGGCGCTGGGCATATCGCTCAACCGCGCGGCGGCCTTCTCGGCGAATGCGATGGCCGTATCCAACTGCGCGAGTTCCGGATCCGAGGTCAGCGACTGGGTCGGGCCCAGCATGACCATCTGACCACTCGCGACCTGCGCAGCATCAGCACTGAGACCGGTGATCGCCGGGATGACCCCGACATGATCGGTCGCCGTCGAAAGCCGGCTGGAGTCGGCGAACTCCGCCGAGATCCTGGACGCTCCCAGCACAACAGCGACCAACAGCGGCACGGCGAGCACCGCCGTGACCTTCCATCGCAGGTCCCAGTTGCTCAGCGCCCAGCGCTTGGTGCTGCCGGACCTAGCGGCGTCACGCATCTCCCACTCACTTTCCAAACTGGCCCCAGCCACGCGCCATCAGCGAGCCTCCGCGATCGCACGCTGGGCTCGACTGGCACAGCTGGCCGAGAACTGCGGCTGGCCGAGAAATTGCGTCCATGACGGCCGAAATATGTGACATGCGATTCTAACGGATCAATAACTTCTTGTGTGACCTCTTGGCAACCACCGGTCCCTGACCTGCCATTTGCAGGCAAAATCAAAGGTCGCGGCGTCCGCCCGGACGTCGCGTGAAGTCTGCCACAATCAGCTGGATCTATCGAGGCGGGCATCTCAGCGCATCTCAAAGACACATGGCGGAGCTAGGGAGTCACCGGGTTGAACGCGAAGCAGGAGTACCGACAGGCGTATCAGCTGAGCCTGGTCGATCCCTCGGAGTTCTGGCGCGATGCGGCCGAAGCCATCAGCTGGGATGTGCCCCCCACCCAGATTCTCGATACCGCGGTCCGTCCGACGGTGCGCTGGTTTCCCGACGCTCGCCTCAACACCTCCTACAACGCCCTGGATCGGCATGTGCGCGAGATCACATCCCCGGAGGGCCCGACCGGAGGCCAGGAGGGGGGTCGCGCCGAACAACCGGCCCTAATATACGACTCGGCTATGACCGGGTCCAGAAGGATCTACACATATCGGGAGCTGCTGGACGAAGTCGCCCGATTTGCCGGATCCATGCTTCGACTGGGCGTCAAGACCGGTGACCGCGTTGTCATCTATATGCCGATGATTCCGGAAGCCGTGGTGGCCATGCTCGCCTGCGCCCGCATCGGCGCGGTGCACTCGGTGGTCTTCGGCGGATTCGCCGCCCATGAACTCGCGGCCCGCATCGACGATGCCGAACCTGTGCTGATTATCACTGCCTCCGGCGGACTGGAGCCCGGCCGCCGCATCGAATACCCGCCGATCGTGCTGGCCGCCCTCGACCTCGCGCAGACCACCGCGCCCCGCACGGTGCTGGTCAAGCAGCGGGACGGCTTCCCCACCATTCGTTTTCCCGCCGAGCAGGCTGCCACCGAACATCTGCCCGCCTCCTCCGACACCGTCGCCGCCCGCTGGCTGGACTGGGACGAGGCGCAGGTCGGCGCGGAACCGGCCGATCCGGTCTCGGTGGCCGCGACCGATCCGCTCTATATCCTTTACACCTCCGGGACCACCGGGAAGCCCAAGGGCGTGGTGCGCGACAACGGCGGGCACGCGGTCACACTGGCCTGGTCCATGCGCAATATCTACGAGGTCGGCCCCGGGCAGACCATGCTCACCACCTCCGACATCGGCTGGGTGGTCGGGCACTCCTACATCGTGTACGCGCCGCTGCTGGTCGGGGCGACCACCATCCTCTACGAGGGCAAGCCGATCGGGACCCCGGACGCCGGGACCTTCTGGCGACTGGTGGACGAGTACAAGGTGGACGTGATGTTCACCGCACCGACGGCGCTGCGGGCCATCCGCCGCGCCGATCCGGACGCCGCGCTCGCGCATCGGCACGATCTGACCCGGTTGCGGGCGCTGTTCTGCGCCGGCGAGCGGCTGGATCCCGCCACCTACGAGTGGGCGGTGGAGACCCTGCTCGCGGAGCGGCCCGACTGCCCGGTCGTGGACCACTGGTGGCAGACCGAGACCGGCTGGCCCATCTGCGCCAATCCGCTCGGACTGCAGCAGCTTCCGATCAAGCCCGGTTCGGCCTCGGTGCCGGTGCCGGGGTACCGGCTGCGGGTGCTGGATTCCGAAGGCAATGCGGTCCCACCCAATACAGAAGGAAACATCGTCATCGGGCTGCCGCTGCCGCCCGGCACGCTGACCACACTGTGGCGCGACGACGCCCGCTACGAGCGCTCCTATCTCTCCGCGTATCCCGGCCACTATCTGACCGGGGACTCCGGCTTCTTCGACGAGGACGGTTACCTGTTCGTCCTGGGCCGCAGTGACGACGTCATCAATATGGCCGGGCACCGGCTCTCGGCGGGCGGTATCGAGGCGGCCATCTCCGGGCATCCGGCGGTGGCCGAGACCGCGGTGGTCGGTATCCCGGACGAGCTGAAGGGGCAGCGGCCGATCGGGTACGTGGTGCTCAAGACCGGCATCGACATCGAGTCCGAGCGGCTGCGCGCCGAGGTCATCGAGCGGGTGCGCGAGCGGGTCGGCGCCATCGCCACCCTCTACGACGTGGTCGCGGTGACCGCGCTGCCCAAGACCCGCTCCGGAAAGATCCTGCGCCGCACCATGCGTCAGATCGCGGCGGGTGAAACCTTCGAGGTGCCGCCGACCATCGACGACGCCGCCATGCTGCCCACCCTGGAGAAGCAGATCCGCGACGCGGTCACCCTGATGGAGGACAAGGAGCGCATCGCCGCCGCCGAGGCCGCCGCGGTCGCCACCACCCCGTTCCGCCGGATCGATCCGGCCGGCCTCGATACCGGCACGCCCGGGGTGGATCCGGCCGCTCAGGCCGGGGATTCGGCCGTCCCGGGCTAGCCTCAGAGAGTTTTCATACTTCGCTCATCGGCCTCCCATGCGGGTGGTTTAGCGTCGGGCGGGCGCGGATCGCGGGATTCGCGCGCGCCAAGTTTCGCTCTGCTTGTCGAACAAGAAAGGTCGATGCATGAGCTTCGTCCGTAATCGCCGCGTCGGTGCGCTCTTCGGAGCCGGCGCGGTCGCCGCCGTGGCCCTCGCCCTCGCGCCCGCCACCGCCTCCGCCTCCCCCGCGGATCTGGTTGCGCCGCTACTGAACTCGACCTGCACCTTCACCCAGGTGGACGCCGCCCTGCACGACAAGGCCCCGGCCCTGGCCTCGTTCCTGGACCAGAACCCGGGCTACAAGTCCGAGTTGCAGGCCAAGTTCGCGCTGTCGCCCGAGCAGCGTCAAGCCGAACTCGACCAGTACCTGAAGGACAACCCGGACGCAGCCGACCAGGCCGCGGCGGACCCGCGGGCCGGTGGAATCGCCGCGGCGATCCAGCAGGTCGCCGACTCCTGCCACAACTACTGACCTTCGTCGGACGATACTGATGTGGTGTGCCGCCCTGGTGGCACACCACATCAAGGTTCGCGGCCCGTCTCGTTCCGGACTGAGCGCAGCGGGGGAGCGAAGCGGAGGAGCGCAGGGAGGGAAGAACGAGACCTCCAGGGCCGCGAACCGCCCGGAGCGAAGCGGAGGGCAAATTGGATACAGCGGTACCCACTGTCCTGGTCGTCGACGACGACGAGGATGTGCTCGCATCGGTCGAGCGCGGGCTCCGGCTGTCGGGGTTCCGGGTGGTGATCGCCCGGGATGGCGCGGCGGCGCTGCGCAGTGTGAACGAATCCGCCCCCGACGCGGTCGTGCTCGATATGAACATGCCGGTGCTGGACGGCGCGGGCGTGGTCACCGCGCTGCGCGCCATGGGCAATGAGGTGCCGATCTGCGTGCTGTCGGCGCGCAGTTCGGTCGACGACCGGATCGCCGGGCTGGAATCCGGGGCCGACGACTACCTGGTGAAGCCGTTCGTGCTCGCAGAACTGGTCGCCCGCATCAAGGCGCTGCTGCGCCGGCGCAGCGACGTACCCGCCTCCGCCATTCCGGGCGCGATCACCGTGGGCCCCTTGGAAGTCGATGTCGCCGGCTACCGGGCGCTGCTGCACGGCACCGAGATCGAGCTCACCAAGAGGGAATTCGAGCTGCTGTCCACCCTGGCCCGCAGCGCCGGCGTGGTGCTGAGCCGGGAGCGACTGCTGGAACTGGTGTGGGGCTACGACTTCGCGGCCGACACCAATGTGGTGGACGTCTTCGTCGGCTACCTGCGCCGCAAACTCGAGGTCGACGGCACCCCGCGCCTGCTGCACACCATTCGCGGGGTGGGATTCGTCTTACGCGCACCCAAATGAACCGGCCCGCACCCGATTCCACGCCAATGCGTCGGCGCCGCCACTCCTATTCGCTGCGCTTCCGGGTCGCGGCGGCCGCGGCTCTGGGCGCGAACATCATCGTGGCGGTGCTCAGCTGGGTCACCATCACCGCCATCGAGCGCAACAATCTCGGTCAGGCCGATCAGCAGCTGGCGCTGACCTCGCGGATCGTGCTCATCGAGCCGCAACTCGCGGTGACCGTCCTCGATGTGCTGGGACCCACCAACCAGCTGGCGCTGACCGTGCGCAATGCCGACGGCTCCATGACCAGCACCGCCGTGCAACTGCCCGTCCTGTCGGTGGGCAATCACACCGTCACCGTGGACGGCAATACCTACCGCGTGCTCACCACCACCGAGAACCAGCCCGCGGGACGCGTTGTCTCCCTGGGCATTCCGACCACCGAGACCGAGCACGCCACCGCGGAGCAGCGGCGGTTCGTGTTCTTCGCGGCCCTGGCCGCGGTGGCGGCGTCGGCCGGGCTGGGCTGGCTGTTCGGCGGCCGCGCGGTGCGGCCCATCGTCCGGCTCACCGAGGCGGTCGATCAGCGCGGGCCTACCGGCGGCCCGAATGCGCCGCTACCCGTGGACGGTTCTGGGGTCAGGGAGGCCGACAAGCTGGGCGAGGCCGTCAACACCATGCTGGAGCGGCTGGATCGGGCGCAGGCCGAGATCGCCGCGGCGCTGGAGACCGCGCGCGACTTCGCCGCGGTGTCCGCGCACGAACTGCGCACCCCGCTCACCGCCATGCGCACCGATCTGGAAGTGCTGCGCACCCTCGACCTCAGCGAGGACCAGCGCCGGGAGATCCTCGGCGACCTGCAGCGCGGCCAGAACCGGGTGGAGACCACCCTCGCGGCGCTGGAACGGCTGGCCGCCGGTGACCTCACCAATGAACGCGACCACGTGGTCACCGATGTGGCCGAGCTCTGCGACGCCGCAGCGCACGACGCCATGCGGCACTTCCCGCAGCTGAAGGTGCGCATCGACACCGACGCCGAACTCGTCACCCGGGGCCTGCCCACCGGGCTGCGGCTGGCCGTGGACAACGCACTCACCAATTCGGCGCGGCACGGCGGGGCCACCGAGGCGCTGGTATCGGCGCACCGGGCGGCGAACGGGCGCATCGTCATCTCCGTCGACGACAACGGGCGCGGACTGCCGACCGCGGAGCGGGAGGCGGTGTTCGAACGGTTCTTCCGGGGCAGCCATGCCGCCAAGGGCGGGTCCGGGCTGGGGCTGGCGCTGGTCGCGCAGCAGGCCCAATTACACGGTGGCCGAGCCTATTTCGACGACGGAACGCTGGGCGGGGTGCGCCTGGTGCTGGAGCTTCCGGACCGCGATGCGCCGCCGCCCGGCCGCGGGTGAACGTACCGGTCTTTACCGAACTCTCAGACAACCATCAGAGCCGGGGACAAGCCGTCCCTCTACGGTCTGAATGGTGTTCGGAAAACGCACCCGCTGGGTCCTGATCGTCCTGCTGCTCGCCGCCGCGGTCACCGCGGGCACGATCAGCGTCCTCCGGCTGCGCTCCGCGCCCACCGCGGTCGCGCTCATCAACGGCGATACCGGGCCGCTGGGCGCGCGCATCGCAAAGGAGCTGCAGGGCAGCGGAACCCGGCACTGGGATGTGGTCGACGAGGCGAGCACCAAGGACTACGCCGCGGTGGTCACGCTGCCCACCGACCTCAGTACCGATATCACCTCCCTGCTCACCGACAAGCCGAAGCGGGCGCAGGTCACCGTCACCACCCACGATCGCGCCGACCCGAACCTGGTCAACGACGCGGTGGCCGAGGTGACCAAGAAGATCAGCGCCGCCGGGCTGGACACCCTGTTCGCGACCATGAACACCGCGCGGCTGCAGGTGTCGCAGATCGCGGGCACCTCGCAGCTGCTCGGCGCGGGCGTGCAGGCGGCCGCCGACGGGGCGCAGCAGTTCTCCGGCGGCGCCGACCAGATGATGGACTTCCTGAATCAGGCGAAATCCGGTGCGGGACAGCTGACCTCCGGCATCGACGCACTGAACTCCACCCTGAGCGCCGCCACCACACAGGCGAATCAGCTTGCCGCGGCGCTGGATTCGACCGGCGTCACCATGGGACAGGTCTCCCAGGCGGCGGGCACGCTGTCCAATGGACTCGACTTCGTGGTGCCCCTGCTGCAGGCGCTGCCGTTCGCCAATGATCCGCAGCTGGCGAATGTCATCACCCAGCTGCAGGGTCTGCAGAATGTGGCGAATCAGGCCAACACCCAGCTCAGCGGCTTCGCCAATCTGACTGGTACACAAGTCACTCCGGATACCGAGGTCGGACAACTACTGCGCGACGCCGCCGGCAGGCTGAACGACGCGAGCACGCAACTGAATCAGGGCGCGTCGCTGGCACAGAGCATTCCGGCCATCGCCGATCAGGCGGGCACCCAGCTGGTGGCGGCCATGCAGGCGCTGACCGGTGGCGTCACCCAATTGCAAGCCGTGACCAAAATATTGGGCAATCAGACCAATCAGGCGATGGGCGCGCTCCCGCAGCTCGGGGTACCGCAGCAGACGGCCATCGCGGCCACCCTCACCGACCCGGTCGACATCATTCGGAAATAACGATCGCAAACAATCAGCAACGATCGGCGATTCACCCGGATAGAATCTGCCCGGATTGCTCTAATCGACGCGTTTCGGAAGCTCAACTGCTCTACCGACCCTGGCTCCACCTAGCGCCCTGGTACCGGAGAGGAAACGATCGTGAGCATGCTGATGGCCGCGCATGATGTGTACGGCACGGTTCTCGCCCAGATGAGCAACCCCACCTCGGAAGCCCCGCCCGTAGCCGACAAGGTGATGAAGATGTTCCGCTACTTCACCTGGTTCACCCAGATGTCGGGCCTCGCGGCCATCACCTACGGCGGCGGGCGCTTCGGCTGGGAGAAGTGGGGCGGCGGCTCGGCCTCCCCCAAGATGGTCGCCAACGCCATGGCCGGCGGCGCGATCGCCACGAGCGCCGGAACAATCATGAATGCCATCGTGAACTAGGGATCCGGGAGACAATGCGGGGGCCAAGCCCCGCATTCCCCCTGGGGAGGAACCGATGACCTACGGCAACGATCCCTACTCGCAGCAGCCGCAACAGCCAGGATTCGGGCAGCAGCCCGGGTACGGCCAGCAGCCACCACCCGGGTACGGGCAGCCGATGGGCGGCTATCCGGGTCAGCCCGGGGGTTATCCGCCCGGACCCGGCTACGCCGCGTATCCCCAAGCGCCCTATGCCAGTTGGGGCGCGCGCGTCGGGGCGTTCCTCATCGACCGGTTGATCATCGGCGTGCCCGCGGGCATCTTCTACGGCATCGGCTTCGCGGTCGGGTCCAAGGACATGAACTGCACCACCGACTCGACCGACTCGTCCTACAGCACGTCCTGCTCGGGCGGACTGTCCGCGGGCGGGATCGTGCTGGTGCTCATCGGCGCGGCCATCGCGATCATCGGCGGGCTGTACCTCATCTATATGGAGGGCACCAGCGGCCAGACCCCCGGTAAGAAGCTGCTGGGCATCAAGCTGATCCGCGAGGCCGACGGGCAGACCCTGGGCTTCGGGATGGCCTTCGTCCGCCAGATCTGCCACATCGTCGACAGCCTCCCCTGCTACCTCGGCTGGCTCTGGCCGCTCTGGGACGCCAAGAGGCAGACCTTCGCCGACAAGATCATCAGCAGCACCGTCGTGAAGGTGTGAGGTCCGGCCGGAAAGACAACCGTGCCCGCCGCGCTGAAAAGCACGGCGGGCACGGGTTTTTCGTCGACCGGGAGTCGTCAGTTCACGACGTCCAGGAGGTCGATGACGAAGACGAGGGTCTTGCCGGACAGGTGGTGGCCACCCGCCTCGCCGTAGGCCAGCTTCGGCGGGATGGTCAGCTGGCGACGGCCACCCACCTTCATGCCCGGGATGCCGTCCTGCCAGCCCTGGATCAGGCCGCGCAGCGGGAAGACGATGGACTCACCACGGTCCCAGGAGGCGTCGAATTGCTCGCCCGAGTCGTACTCGACGCCCACGTAGTGGACATCGACGGTGTCGCCGGGCTTGGCTTCGGCGCCGTCACCCACAACGAGGTCCTTGATCACGAGCTCGGCGGGGGCGGGGCCGTCCTGGAACTCGATTTCCGGCTTGCTGCTCATGGGCTGTCCTCTTCGATAGATCGGAATCGGGTCTCGATCACCTTATGCCCCGCGCATTCGCCCGCCCGCAGCGGAGGCGAAAATGTCACGGTGTCAGAAGTGATCGATATCGACGACCCGGACGACCCGCGGGTCGCCGAATTCCGCGACCTCAACAATGCCGATCGACGCCCCGACCTGCCCGGCGGCAAGGGATTGGTGATCGCCGAGGGCGTGGTGGTCGCGCAGCGCATGCTGGCCTCACGATTCACTCCCTTCGCATTGTTCGGTGTCGCGAAGAGATACGAACAGCTCGCCGAGGAGCTGACCGGAGTGGAAATTCCGTATTATCGGACCAGCGCCGAGGTGATGGCGCAGGTCGTCGGATTTCATTTGAATCGGGGCGTCCTCGCGGGTGCCTATCGGCCGCGTGAACTCACCCCCGGCGAGGTGCTCGCGGACGCGCGCACGGTGGCGGTGCTCGAGGGCGTGAACGACCACGAGAACATCGGGTCGATCTTCCGCAATGCCGCCGGATTGGGTGCGGACGCCGTGCTGTTCGGCGACCGCTGCTCGGATCCGCTGTACCGGCGTGCCGTGCGGGTCTCCATGGGCCACGTGCTGCGAGTCCCCTTCGCCCAGCTGCCGCCCTTCCCGGCGGGGCTGGACCTGCTGCGCGACAACGGCTTCCAGATCATCGCCCTGACTCCGAACCCGAAGGCCGACACCCTCGCCACCGCCATGACCGGCGAGAAGGTGGCCCTGCTGCTCGGCGCGGAGGGCCCCGGCCTCACCGAGGAGACCATGCGGGCCAGTGACATTCGTGCCCGCATCCCCATGACGGCGGGCACCGATTCGCTTAATGTGGCGACCGCAGCCGCCATGGCCTTCTACGAGAGAGTGCGTGCCCAGTGAGCCATCCGCCCGACGGACCGTATGGATACGGCTATTCCGAGCCCACCCCGTGGGCCAGCGGCATCGCCGTGGTCGTCATGGTGGCCGCGCTGACCACCGTCGGCGTCTACGCCTTCGGCGCGGCGCTGGCCCAGATCCATCCGGTGCTGTCGGTGGCGGTCAATCTGATCGCGGTGGGCGGGGCCGCGCCGACCGCCTGGCGCTGGCGCTACGCCCCGGTGACCCGCTGGGTGATCGCGGGCCTGGGCGCGGGCGTGCTGCTGGCATGGCTGGGTCTGCTGCTGCTCTGACTCAGGAGACCCGGTCGCTGCCGCGCAGCCAGCGCAGCAGTCCGCGTTTGCTGCCGTTGTGTTCGGCGGGCGCCTCCGGCACGACCTCCGTCACCGTCGGCGCCTCGCCCCTGGGGAAAAGCGAGAAGCCGCACACCTCGATCCGGTCGGCGGTCAGCCCCTGCTCGGAATCCTGTCCGCGATAACGGAAGCCGAGCCACTCCTGATTGGCGGCGTCGGCGAAGTTCGGCGGGTCGAAGGGCAGCAGCTGCGGGTCGGGCAGCTCGCCGGGCGCGAGCTGGATGGGATGTTCGCCCGCCCAGTGCGGCCGCTCCCACACCCGCGGCATGCCCTCATCCTCCAGGATATTGACCCGGGTCGCGCTGAAGGAACGGCGGAATTCGCCGCGCTCCCAATACGCGAACGCACCCCAGCCCAGTGACAGCTTGTAGGAGATCAGGTAGGTCTGCTCGGAGGCGAGCGGACGCACCAGCAGCTCCGGCAGTCTGGTGGGGCGCGGCAGCGTGGCCCGGGTGGAGCAGACAACCGTGACGCCGGGATAGCAACCGATATAGATGGATCCGGGATCCGGGCCCGCCCACACCTTCATGGTGCCCGAGGCGGCGGGCACCACGTCGCGGTCCGGGTTGAGCTGTTTGGCGAGTGCGAAGGCGGCATCCGGGTCGGGTCCCGGGTGCGCACGCAGCACGGCCACCGGATCGGGTGCGTCGACGTACCACAGGGATGAGACCGTTGATGGCACCGACGTCACCTCCCCTCAGTCACTACACACAGGTTGGCTGCTTTGTAGCAAACATGCGGCGGCCGATAGTCGGCATCGACGTGGATCGGCCCGGCACTGACCGCCGACCAAATGAATCTACCCCCGCGAGGGCCGAAATATCGCCGATGCCAACGCTGTTTCGCGGCGCGGCGCAGAGCGGACGGCCGGCGGATTCAGCAATCCACTAGCATCCGAAAGATTCGAGCGGCCGACCCGGTCGACCCCTGAAACGGACTCAGTGACCCGAGGACCGCACGCCCAGGAGCACATCCTCCCAGGACGGCATGGGCGCCTTGCCGCCTCGTTTCGCACGATTCGGCTTCTGCGCGTTGGCCTTCGCCGCCGGCTGTGCCGGGGCGGGAGCCGGTTCCGCGGGCTCGGCGGCAGCGGCCGGAGCGGGCGCAGCCGGGAGCGCCGGAGCGGGCTGCTCCTTCGCCGCCGGAGCGGGCGCGGGCGCCGGGGCAGCGGCGGTGGTCACCGGCACGGTGCCGTCGCCGACCGCGGCGCGCTGCTCGAAGTAGTCGTCCATGTTCTGCTGCTTGGCGACTCGCGCCGGCGCGGACTCGTAGTCGGGGGTCCGCTCCTCACGCGGGGCGGGCGCGGGCGCGGGGACCGGCACCTCGTCCACCGCCGGGTCGGTCTGGTCCGGCAGGATGGTCGCCAGGCCGCGCAGCGCCCGGCCGAAATCGGGATCGATCAGGTCCGAGGCCGGATCATCGAGCGGCACCACCGAGCCGCCGTGCGCGTCCGGCTGGTAGCGCCAGTGCGCGGCGATCACGGAACGGCCCGCCTGCCACTGCAATTGGGCCACCCAGTAGCCCTTCTCATCCTTCCAGGCGTCCCATTCGGCGACCTCGATATTGTGGCCGCGCTCGGCGAAGGCGGCCGACACGATCTCGATCAGGGTCTCCACAGCGGGACCGTCGTTGCGGACCGGGTGGGCCTTCTGCGCCAGCTCTGCGGCCCGGGCGCGTTCCAGCAGAACGGGATACGCGAAACGCTCAACCCGCGACAGCGGCATACCCGACTCTTCGGTGACCTGCTCCACCGACGCACCGGCACGGATACGGGCCTGGATATCGCGAGGACGCATCGTGGCTTCCGTTTCGATCTCGATTTGGCCGAATCGGGCAAGATCTCCGCGGGCAGCGGCGCGTAGTTTATCGTCGGCGGCGAGCCGGTACTTCTGGCCGCTCTCGGTATCGATGCACACGATGTGCGTGGAATCGGGCGTCAATCCGATTACTCGAAGTTCACGCACCGTTACCTCCTGTTCGCTGCGCAACTCACAGCCATAGCTAGGCTCGCGACACCGCCCACGTTCTGGAACAGTAGTGCACTTCTGAGAATCATGGGGCAAGACACGCGGCGCGGAAATCTGTTCCCAGACTTCCGCGCCGCATTAGTGTGAGCGATTCCCCCCAGCGGCGAGACCGGTTTCATGATCTCCCGAAGATCGTGAGAGAACCGTGAACCGATGTCGTTTTTACTGCTCAGGCAAGCTTTTCGACGACCCAGTCGACACAGCGGGTCAGCTGCGACACATCTTCGGGGTCGATGGCCGGGAACATGCCGATGCGCAGCTGGTTACGGCCCAGCTTCCGGTACGGCTCGGTGTCCACGATTCCATTGGCGCGCAGCACCTTCGCCACCTGCGCGGCGTCCACGCTGTCGGCGAAGTCGATGGTGCCGACAACCTGCGAGCGCAGCGCCGGGTTCTGCACGAACGGGGTTGCGTACGCACTGGTCTCGGCCCACGAGTACAGGCGCGAGGACGAGTCGGCGGTGCGCTTCACGGCCCAGTCCAGGCCGCCGTTGCCATTCAGCCACTCGATCTGGTTGGCGAACAGCAACAGGGTGGCAAGCGCCGGGGTGTTGTAGGTCTGGTCCTTGGTGGAGTTGTCGATCGCGATCGGCAGCGAGAGGAATTCGGGGGTCCAGCGACCCGAGTTCTTGATTTCTTCCACCCGCTCGAGCGCCTTGGGGCTCATGAGCGCGATCCACAGGCCGCCGTCGGAGGCGAAGCACTTCTGCGGGGCGAAGTAGTAGACGTCGGTGTCGGCGATGTTCACCGGCAGACCGCCCGCGCCCGAGGTGGCGTCGATGGCGACCAGCGCGTGCTCGGAACCGGCCGGGCGCGACACCGGGATGGCGACACCGGTGGAGGTCTCGTTGTGGGCCCAGCCGATCAGGTCGGCCGACGGGTCGGAGGTCGGCTCGGGGGCGTCGCCCGGCTCCGACTTCACCACGATCGGGTCACCGATGAACGGGTTGCCCTTGGCGACCGAGGCGAACTTCGAGGAGAACTCGCCATTGCTCAGGTGCAGCGACTTCTCGCGGATCAGGCCGAAGGCGGCGGCGTCCCAGAACGCGGTGGTGCCACCGTTGCCCAGCACGACCTCGTAGCCGTCGGGCAGTGAGAACAGGTCGCGCAGACCGGAGCGCACCCGCGCCACCACGTCCTTGACCGGCTTCTGCCGATGCGAGGTACCGAACACCGAGGCACCGGTATCAACCAGGGACTGCAGCTGCTCGGGGCGGACCTTGGAGGGGCCGCAACCGAACCGTCCGTCGGCGGGCTTGAGATCGTCGGGGATGGTCGGGAACGCAGAGGTCATGGCGACAAGGGTAGAGGTGCTATCACCCACGGTCACGTCCGGGTCCGGTCGGAAAAAACATTCCCACGAGCGGGTTCGGCAAACCGAGAGTATCGCTGTGCCGGGGACCACACAGCCGTTACGGTGTACCGCCATGGACATGGCCGCACACGAGCGACCGCGCAGCGCTTCCGACCAGCCGCCCGCTTCCGGACCCGGCGCGCTCCCGAATTCCGGTCGGCCGCGCCGCGGTGCGCAGGTCGCGCCCGGCCCCCGACTCGGACTGCTCGCCCGGTTGTCCTCGCAATTCGGTTCCTGTGGCCTCGCCCGCCGCGGGCCCGCACTCGACGACGCCGCCCGGCGCGAACTGCTGCTGCACGGCGTCGAGGGCGCCGCGACCGTGCTCAGCGTCCACGGCACCGCCGAGGCCGAGCCGGGGCAGGAGTTCTGGGTGCGGATCGAGCTCGAGAGTCGGCATGCCTACGAGACGCGGGTCCGGCAGCGGGTGAACGCCGCCGATCGGGAGTGGATGCAGCCCGGCGATGTGGTCTGCTGCCGGGTCGATCCGGGCGATGACGACCGGGCGGTGCTGTATCTGCCCGCGCCCGAGGAGACCTCGCGCACCGGTATCGCCAAGATCCTGGCCGATGGCCGCCGCGCCCACGCCACCGTGCTGGCCGCGACACCGGTCGCAGCCGACTACACCGGCAGAGACGATCCGGTGCTGCGGCTGGATCTGGAACTGCACGCCTGGGACGAGCCGGGGCCGTGGCGGGTGCGGGTGGTGCAGCCGGTGCCCCTGTCCGGCCTGGAATTGGTGGATCTGGGTCGGCAGCTGGAGGTCGCCTTCTTCACCGTCGACCGCGGCGAATCCGTCGCGGTGGATTGGGCGGCCTCGCAACCCGACTGACCGAAGGGCCCGAGACGGTTTTGGCACGTGCACGAATTGCTATGGCAGGTGCACGAATTGGAAGCCGTTGGACTTCAGGGTGGGCAGGGCGGCGAGCATGCCCGCGCCGGTGCCCGACTTCGGGCGGTGCATGTGCGCCAGGGAGATGCCGCCGGCCTTGGCGGCCGTCATGTTGTTCTGGACCTGGGCGGCGGTCGCGGTCGCGCCGAAGTCGGCGTTGACCGAGAAGCCGACCGGGGTCTCGCCCAGTTCCTTCACGATCGCCACGGCCACGTCGTCGTAATGCGCGGTACCCGCGCGGAAGAAGCGGGGCGCGTGGCCGGTCAGGGCGGTGATGCGCTGGTGGTTGCCCCACACCTCGTCCACGGCCGCCTGCGCGGACGCGGTGCCCTTGATCTCGTAGGCGGCGCGGCCGGTCACCGACAGCGGGCAGTGCGCGGTGCCGTGATTGCCGATCTCGAAGAGCGGGTTGGCGGCCAACTGCCCGGCGCGACCGGGATTCGCGTCGATCCAGCGCTTGTTCAGGAACAGGGTGGCCGGAATCTGCTGGGCCTGCAGGAAGGCCAGCAGGTTCTCGTCGATGTCGTTGTTGCCGGGGCCGCCGCAGGCATCGAAGGTGATCGCGAACTGCTTGCCCGTGGCATTGAACCCCGTCACGATGCCGTCGAGGTCCATGCCCCAGTCCTGCGGCTGCCGACCGGCGTACTTCGCGGCCACGGCGTCTGGCGACACCGTGGTGGCGGGTAACCGCGACGGCGCGGTGGCCGGATCGGCCCCGGCGCGCGGATCGAGGATGCGGTCGGACGAATTGCCGTTCGCCACACCGCATCCGGCGGTGACGAGGCCCGCGGCGAGCGCCGCGCCCGCGGCGAACAAGCCGCGCCTGGACAGTCCTGCGTCGAGCACCGGTGCAGGTTATGTGAATCCGGTCGCAGTAGCCAGGACCACGATCATGATTGTTCGAACTGTTGCGGTCTGGCAACCAATTCGCCACCGCCGTTGGTACAGCTGCAATCGATTGTTTCACCAGAGAATTCGCCGCAGCCGCCCAGATACGGGCTGCTCGGGGCTGTGCCGCCGGTGAGCGGATCAGCAATCGTGCAGCGCACACAGCGTGTCGGATTTCCAGTTCATCCCGAAGGCCGGATTGCTCCAGACTGTAGCCTGCCCGACCGAAACAATCCCTTTGCGAGGAAACGCATTGACATACCCGAACAACCCGTACCCGCAGCAGCAGCCCGGATACGGCTACCCGCCCGCCGATCAGCCCGCCCCCGGCTACGGCGCTCCCCAGCCCGGCTACGGCGCTCCGCAGCAGCCCGCCTACGGCGCACCCCAACCCTCCTACGGCGCAGCACAACCCGCGTACGGCACCCCGCAACCCGCGTACGGCACCCCGCAACCCGCGTACGGCGCGCCGCAGCCCGGCTATGACGCCCAGTCCCCCTACGGCGCTCCGCAGCAGCCCGCGTACGGCGCGCCCCAACCCGCCTACGGCGCAGCGCAACCCGCGTTCGGCGCGCCGCAGCCCGGCTATGCGCCGTTCGGAGGGTACGGGGCACAGTATGCGAGCTGGGGCGCCCGCGTGGGCGCGTACCTGATCGACGGGGCGATCTGGATTCTGCCCGGGGCGATCCTGCGCACCATCGCGGTCACCGCCGGCACGTCGAAGGTGCAGTGCAGCGTCACGCCAGGCACGTACCACACGTCCTGCACGGGCGGTGGGATGAACGCGGTGGGCATCATCTGCCTGCTGCTCGCCTTCGTCGTCGGCGTCGCGGGCCTGCTGTTCATCAGCCACCAGGAGGGCACCACCGGTCAGACCCCGGGCAAGCGCGTGGTCGGCATCCGGTTGATCCGCGAATCCACGGGCCAGCCGGTCGGTTTCGGTCTCGCCCTCGGGCGCCGCCTGCTGCATTTCATCGACGCCCTCCCCTGCTACCTCGGTTTCCTGTGGCCCGCCTGGGACGACAAGAAGCAGACCTTCGCCGACAAGATCGTCAGCACCATCGTCGTGAAGGGCTGAGAGATTCCCGGGGCTGGGGGGTGACCCGGGGACGGATGTGAAAAACGGTGGCCCGCAGCGATTCTCGCTGCGGGCCACCGTCGTGTTCGGACCGGATTACTTGTGCGACACCAGATCCCAGCCCGGGACGGCGTCCGGCTTGCGCGGGGCCGGGCCGGTGTAGATGGCGGCCGGGCGGACCAGCTTGCCCAGCTTCTTCTGCTCCAGGATGTGGGCACACCACCCGGCGGTGCGGCCACAGGTGAACATGGCGGGCATCATGTGCGCCGGGACCTCGGCGAAGTCCAGGATCACGGCGGCCCAGAACTCGACATTGGTCTCGATGGCGCGGTCGGGGCGGCGCTCGCGCAGCTCGGCCAGAGCGGCCTGCTCCAGGGCGGCGGCGACCTCATAACGCGGGGCGTCGAGGCGCTTGGCGGTGGCACGCAGCACGCGAGCGCGCGGGTCCTCGGCCCGGTAGACGCGGTGGCCGAAGCCCATCAGCTTCTCCTTGCGGTCCAGGATGCCCTTGACCAGTGCCCGGGCGTCGCCGCTCTTCTCGACGGCTTCGATCATGGGCAGCACGCGGGCCGGGGCGCCGCCGTGCAGCGGGCCGGACATGGCGCCGATGGCACCGGACAGCGAGGCCGCCACGTCGGCGCCGGTGGAGGCGATGACACGGGCGGTGAAGGTGGAGGCGTTCATGCCGTGCTCGGCGGCCGACACCCAGTAGGCGTCGATGGCCTCGATGTGGCGCGGGTCCGGGTCACCCTTCCAGCGGGTCATGAACCGCTCGGTAATGGTGGCCGACTCGTCGATCTTCGCCTGCGGCACGGCCGGCTGGTAGATGCCGCGCGCCGACTGGGCGACGTAGGACAGCGCCATGACCGAGGCCCGGGCGAGGTTCTCGCGGGCGGTGTCGTCGTCGATGTCGAGCAGCGGCTCGTAGCCCCAGATCGGGGCCAGCATGGCCAGGCCGGCCTGCACGTCGACGCGCACGTCACCGGTGTGGATGGGGAGCGGGAACGGCTCGGCGGGCGGTAGGCCGCGGCCGAATTCGCCATCGACCAGCAGGGCCCACACGTCGCCGAAGGTGACCGAGTTGCCGACGAGGTCCTCGATGTCGACGCCGCGGTACCGGAGCGCACCGCCGTCCTTGTCGGGTTCGGCGATATCGGTGGTGAAGGCCACCACTCCCTCGAGACCGCTCACGAAGCCGTCGGGGACGACCGAGCTTGGTACCGCAGCGCTGGCAGTCATGTTGTGACTCTCCTTGCAAAGTCGGGCCGCCCGATCTTTGGGCAGCCACGCCGATCAACTGGAGCTTAACCCCCGCATTACTCCGGAGTAACGTCTGCCCCATGGTTGACCAGGAGAAATTCGCCACCCCCGACGTCGATATCGCGGCCCTGCGGGTCGAGTACGGAGTCGATCAGGGTGACAATCATCCGGGCCCGGAAACCGACCTCGACGAGACCTGGCTGTCCGACGGCTGGGAGCCGTTGCTGCGCAACTGGATCGAGGACGCGACCAGCGCGGGCATGACCGATCCGAACTCGATGGTGCTGAGCACCGTCGAGATCACCGAAACCGGTCCGCGGCCCTCGTCGCGAACTGTCCTGTGCAAAGGGCTCTCTCCCGAAGGTGTGACTTTTTACACGAATTACGAATCGTTCAAGGGCCTCCAGCTGACCCGAACCCCGTATGCCTCGGCCACTTTCGTGTGGCCCACCATGGGCCGGCAGGTCACGGTGCGCGGGCCGGTGCGGCGGGTCCCGGCCGAGGCCACCGAGGTGTACTGGCAGTCCCGTCCGCGCGGTTCCCGGCTCGGCGCGTGGGCCTCGGAGCAGTCGCAGCCCATCGCCTCCCGTGCCGAGCTGGACCGGCAGATGGATGCGACGGCTGCCCGGTTCGCCGAGGTCGGCGACATCCCGGTGCCGCCGTTCTGGGGCGGCTTCCAGATTCAGCCGGAGACCGTGGAGTTCTGGCAGGGCCGCCGCAGCCGCATGCACAACCGCATCCGGGTCACCGTCGAACCGGGCAATACCGACGTGTCGGTCATGAAAGTCGAACGCCTGCAACCCTGACCGGCTCTCGTGGCTGCCGGGGCTTCCCCTGGCAGCTACCCGAAAGAGTTGGATATCTCACGTTCAAATGATGGGATGATCGGCCCAAAATGCCTTCCCAAGCGCTCTTCGGCGTCGCTAGGTTGGGTCGGTGAAGCTGCTCGCCGACATAACTCCATTACGGAATCCCGACTACCGGAGGCTCTGGACCACCGGCATCGTCACCGTGATCGGCGCACAGCTGTCCGTCGTAGCCGTCCCCAAACAGCTCTACGACATCACCCACAGCTCTTCGTATGTCGGCCTGGCCGGACTGTTCGGCCTCATCCCGCTCATCGTCTTCGGCCTGTGGGGCGGCGCGCTCGCCGACGCCATGGACCGCCGCAAGATGTTGCTCATCACCGGCGCGGGCACCGGCCTGACCTCGCTGGTCTTCTGGGCGCAGGCCGCCGCCGAGCTGAACAACGCCTGGCTGGTGCTGATCCTGTTCTCGGTGCAGCAGGCGTTCTTCGCCATGAACCAGCCCGCGCGCAGCGCCATCTATCCCCGGCTGCTGCCGCCCGAGCAACTGCCCGCGGCCAATTCGCTGAGCATGACGGTCATGCAGTTCGGCGCCATCGCCGGTCCCGTGCTGGCGGGCATGCTGATTCCGTTCGCGGGCCTGGCCACGCTGTACCTGATCGACTCCATCGCGCTGCTGGCCACACTGTGGGCCACCTGGAAGCTGCCGCCCATCCCGCCGCACGGCGAGACCCGGCGCGCGGGCCTGCGCGAGGTGTTCGACGGCTTCGCCTACCTGGCCACCCAGCGCATCCTGCTGGCCTCGTTCGCGGTCGACGTGGTGGCCATGGTGTTCGGCATGCCGCGCGCCCTGTTCCCGCAGATCGCCCAGGACAGCTTCGGCGACACCGCTTCCGGCGGAACGGCACTGGGCCTGCTGTTCGCGGCCATGTCGGTGGGCGCGGTGCTGGGCGGGGTGTTCTCCGGCTGGCTGTCGCGGGTGCGGCGGCAGGGTCTGGCCGTGGTGGTCTGCATCGTGCTGTGGGGGCTGGGCATGGTCGGGTTCGGCCTGGCCGTGGGCCTGGTCGGGTACGGCCTGAGCATGACGCTCGCGCTCTGGATCGCGCTGGCCTGCCTGGCCTTCGGCGGCGCGGTGGACATGTTCTCCGCGGCCCTGCGCACCACCATGCTGCAGTCGGTGGCGACCGACGAGATGCGCGGGCGACTGCAGGGGGTCTTCATCGTCGTCGTGGCGGGTGGACCGCGCATCGGTGATGTTGCGCACGGTTTCGCGGCCGCGGCCGTGGGTACCGCGACGGCCGCGGCCGGCGGTGGTGTCCTGGTCGTGATCGGCATGATGATCGCGGCCTTGGCTTTTCCGGCGTTCGTGCGATACCGAGTGGCGCGTGCGCATTCGGAGGTGCAGCTCGCGTGACGTCGCGGGGTTCATGCACATAGCACATGACCGCCGCTCTCCTCACCCGCGAACGATGTGACTGTGAGGTAGCAAAGAGCCACCCTCATTGGTCGGGCGTAGTGGACAGCGGCTAGCGTTGACTCGAGCGCATCGCACGCCGACCGTGTCCGGTGCCTACGGTTACAAGCCTGAGAGGGATCCTTCCGTGCCCGCTGAGAACATCATCAACGTCGACGACGACGCCAAGCCGGTACTGCAATACCCGGGCGGCGAGTACCCGATGACCGTCGCCAAGGCTGTCGAGGGCAATGACGGAATCGACCTGGGCAAGCTGCTCGCCAGCACCGGGTACGTCACCTATGACCCCGGTTTCATGAACACCGCCTCGACCAAGTCGGCCATCACCTACATCGACGGCGAGGCGGGCATCCTGCGCTACCGCGGGTACCCGATCGAGCAGCTGGCCGGTAAGTCGACCTTCATCGAGGTCAGCTACCTGCTGATCTACGGCGAGCTGCCGACCCAGGCCCAGCTCGACGACTTCACCGACCGGATCCGCCGGCACACCCTGCTGCACGAGGACCTGAAGCGGTTCTTCGACGGCTTCCCGCGCAACGCGCACCCGATGCCGGTGCTGTCCTCCGCGGTCAACGCGCTGTCGGCCTACTACCAGGACTCGCTGGACCCGCGCGACCCCGAGCAGGTCGAGCTGTCCACCATCCGACTACTCGCCAAGCTGCCGACCATCGCGGCCTACGCGTACAAGAAGTCGGTCGGCCAGCCGTTCCTGTACCCGGACAACTCGCTGTCACTGGTGGAGAACTTCCTGCGGATGACCTTCGGCTTCCCGGCCGAGCCCTACGAGGTCGACCCGGAGATCGCCGCGGCACTGGACATGCTGCTCATCCTGCACGCCGACCACGAGCAGAACTGCTCGACTTCGACTGTGCGCCTGGTGGGTTCGTCCGACGCCAACCTGTTCACCTCCGTCTCCGGCGGCATCAACGCGCTGTGGGGCCCGCTGCACGGCGGCGCCAACCAGGCCGTGCTGGAGATGCTGGACGACATCAAGGCCAGCGGCAGCGACGTCAAGGAGTTCGTCCGCAAGGTCAAGAACAAGGAAGACAGCGTGAAGCTCATGGGCTTCGGGCACCGCGTCTACCGCAACTACGACCCGCGCGCCACCCTGGTCAAGCAGGTCGCGGACAACATCCTGTCCAAGATCGGCGGCGACGACCAGCTGCTCGACATCGCCAAGGCCCTCGAAGAGGCCGCCCTGACCGATGAATACTTCATCGAGCGTCGCCTGTACCCGAACGTCGACTTCTACACCGGCGTCATCTACCGGGCCATGGGCTTCCCGACCCGCATGTTCACCGTGCTCTTCGCCATGGGCCGCCTGCCGGGCTGGATCGCCCACTGGCGCGAAATGCACCGCGAGCCGCTGAAGATCGGCCGTCCGCGCCAGATCTACACCGGCTACGGCGAGCGCGACTACGTGCAGATCAACGGTCGCTGACCCCGACGGGCCCTGCGCCCGAAGGATTTCCGAAGAACCCCGCCGCAACTTCGTTGCGGTGGGGTTCTTCGTTTACAAGGACGTGTCGAGAATCCTGCTGGGGTGCGGCGGCAATCTTGTTCCCGTGAGCCGGAAACGATCTCAGCTTCGGTGTCACCTGCCGCGGCGGGCGCGGCAGGTGACACCGGAGAAAATCGGGTGCGGGGCCCGGTAACACGTGGGATGTTCGGGGTATGGCATCGACGACTGGCATTACCGTGCGTTCGGCGCGAGCGGACGAGCGGGCGGAGATCATCCGGCTCTCGGAGATCTGCTTCGGGATGCGGGTCGGCCCGGCCGATCTGGAATACGGCGGCGGCGTCTTTCCGACCGAGCGGGCCCTGGTGGCGGTGGACGGCGATCGCATAGTGGGGCACACCAACGACCGCACCATGACCGTCACCGTGCCCGGCGCGCGCACCGTGCGGGCCTGCGGCGTCACCAGCGTCGTGGTCGCGCCCACTCATCGGCGGCGCGGCATTCTGCGGGCGCTCTACACCGAGCAGCATCGCCGCACCGAGGCCGAGGGCATACCGCTCACCATCTTCACCGCCAGTGAGGGCACCATCTACGGCCGCTTCGGCTACGGCCCGTCCATTGTCGAGAACGAGATCTCCGTGCGCGGTCGCACCGCCGAATTCCGTTCCACCACACCGGATCCCGGCGGCGTACAGGTCGCCGATCCGGAAGAGGCGAAGCTCCGGTTGCCCGAGATCTACGACCGCTGGCGGCGGCTGGTCCCGGGCGCGCAGGCGCGGCCCGCGGCCCGCTGGCAGCAGCGGTTCTTCGCCGATGCCGTGCAGAGCGAGGAGAGCTCACCGCAGTTCTTCCTGATCCATCCGGACGGCTACGCCATCCTGCGGCGCGCCTGGCACCGGGACAAGAACACCGCCTCCGTCCGCGAATTGCGGGCGGTCACAGCTGAAGCCCATGCGGCGCTGTGGCGGGTGCTGCTGAGCCTGGATCTGGTGGACACGGTCGAGGCCGCGCTGAGCGATAACGATCCACTCCCCTACCTGGTCACGAATCCGCGCCTGGTGCGCGTCACCGGCCGCCACGACGCGCTGTGGACCCGGGTCATGGACGTCCCCGCCGCCCTCACCGCCCGCACCTACCAGCGGGATCTGGATATCGTGCTGGCCGTGGACGATCCGTTCCGCGACGCGGGCGGCAGCTTCGCGCTGCGGGTGCGGGACGGCATCGCCGAGTGCGCGCCCACCGGCCGCACCCCGGATCTCGAACTCGGCATCGATGTACTCGGCAGCCTCTACTTCGGCGCGTACCGGGCCCGGGTCTTCGCCGCCGCCAACCGGATCCAGGCCAAGGACACGGCGGTGCTGCGCGCGTTCGACGAGGCGTTCACCGCCGAACGCGACGCCGAACTCGGCTGGTTCTTCTGAGCGGATGGACGAAAACGGCTGCCGACGCTGTCGAACAGCAGCGCGCGAGGTGGCGACCAGGATGTGCCCGTCATAAGTCATGCTGACGCCGCTGGGCCCACCGATAGTCGCGATGCTTTGCTCAAAATGTGCTCCTGATTCTTTCCTTGCCAGAAAGAATGGGTAGAGCTGCATGAGCGGAGATAGCGCGACATTCGCATCGAGTCAAGGCGTCAAAACGCTTTTCAGGGCATTTCACCCGATTCGGGCGAGGGCCATCCCCGGCGAGTTCAGGGTTTTCCCGGTGGTGGGTGAGCACCGGACGCTGGCATGCTGGGGTACGTGAAACCCATCCAGTTGATACTCAACGTCCTGTGGCTCGTGCTGGTCGGATTCTGGATGGCCATCGGCTATGTCATCGCCGGACTGATCTGCTGCGTGCTGATCGTGACCATCCCGTGGGGAGTCGCGTCCTTCCGCATCGCCAATTTCGTACTCTGGCCCTTCGGGCGGGAAGCGGTGGAGAAGCCGAGCGCGGGCGTGGGCTCGATGCTCGGCAACATCATCTGGATCATCGTGGCGGGCTGGTGGCTGGCGCTGGGTCATCTGATGACCAGCATCGCCCTCGCCGTCACCATCATCGGGATTCCGTTCGCCTGGGCCAATCTCAAGCTGATCCCGATCTCCCTGTTCCCCCTGGGCCGCGAAATCGTCGACAGCGACCGGCGTTTCGGCTATTGAGTCACTCGGATTCGTCGACGATCTGCTTCATGATCCCGACCGCCTCGGCGAGCACGCCGACCTGGGCGGGGGACAGCCGGGACAGCTGATCGGTCATCCACGCCTCGCGGGCCTGGTTCTCGTCGGCGATCAGGGCCCGCCCGGCGTCGGACAGCGACACGATGATCTGCCGTCCGTCGGTGGGGTGCGGGTTGCGTTCCACCAGATCCATTTCCGACAGCGAGGCGATGACCCGTGTCATCGATGGCGGCTGCACCCGCTCCTTGGCGGCCAGCATTCCCGGCGTCATGGCGCCCTCCCGATTCAGCGTGGCGAGCGCGGACAGCTGAGTCAGCGAAATCTGGGCATCGGCCCGCCGGCCTCGCAGATGCCGAGTCAAGCGCACCACCGCCAGCGAAAGTTCACCGGCGAGCGCTCGAATGTCGGAAGGCGTTGTCACAGAGGCAAACGATACGGGACCGCCCGCGCGGGAGTCGGCTGTTCCGGTGCGCGCGGGCGGGCCGCCCCGGCGCGCCACCCGAACCGGGCCATGCCCTCTAGTCTGGTGGGGTGACCACGCCGCCCGTTCCGGAGATCCCCCCGCGCTTCACCGATCCGCGCCCGGTACTGGCCGTGGGCACCATCGGTTTCCTGATCGCGACGGTGGCGGTGTGGGGGAACGACGCGTGGGCCACTGCGCGGCCGGTCTGCCTGATGGGTCTGGCGGTGGGTCTGCTCGGTTACACGATCTTCACGATTCAACGCCGGGCCGCGCGGCGCGGGGACAAAGGCGCACAGCTCGGTCTGGATTAGCGGGGCCCGGGTCCGGATTAGCGCTCGAAGCGACCGGTCGGCCGTCCAGAGGGTCTGACAAAACGAACTTGCGGACCGTGCGAATTGACTGCACGCGCCTCGGAGGCTTAACTCCCTGGAGTGTCCTCCCGATTGAGCGTCGAAGAACGACGGGCCCACCTTATCGAGGCAGCCATCGGCCTTGCCGAAAAAAAGGGCGTGGCAGGAGTTACCACGCGCGATGTTGCCCAGGCAGCCGGTGTTTCCCTCGGTGTGGTGCATTACTGTTTCGAAAACAAAGATCAGCTGATGACCGAGCTGGTCAAGGCGCTCTCGATGGAATTGCGCGATTCCGTCGATGCCAACGAAACGGTATGGCAGGACGTCGGAACCGGAAAAGAAGCGCTGCAACAATTGGTGCGCGCCGGTCTGGAACTCATGTGGCTCAACATCGAAGCCACTCCGGAACGCCAACTACTCACCTACGAAACCACCACCTATGCCCTACGTGAAGGCGAACAGACCCCCGCGAAACTCGCCATCGCACGGGAGCAGTACACCTTCAACGACTCCACGGTCGCCGACGTCATCGAACACGCGCGCGAAGCCACCGGCACCTCCTGGACCGTCCCCGTCGACACCCTGTCCCGTTTCATCCTGGCCGCGATCGACGGCATCGTGCTGCGCTGGCTGGTCGACAACGACAGCGCCGCTGTCCGTCAGCAATTGGACGTCCTCGCCACCACCGTGGCAGCCCACGCGGCCTGACCCGGGCCTCCCCCGCTCCGGCGCGGGCACTGTGCAGCATCGCCCGCGCCGGACCCGAATTCGCCTGCCCGCCTGTGTATCTCACCCAGGTCGGGCCCGCGTACGGCCATTCGGGCCGCCGCGAACCCTCAGCGGCGCGAGAAGTTCTGCGGCTGCGCCTGCACGTGGGTGATATCGCCCTCCCGCCACCACGCGACCGTCACCGTGGCCTCGAACGCACCCGTCAGCCGGACCCGGAGTTCGTCGTGCACCACGAGATCGCCTGTGGGCAACGGCAAGTCGAACTGCAGGCGCAGCAGCACGCCCAGCGGCTCGGCGGTCCAGCTGGTCTCCCGGCCGGTGCTCACCACCTCCGCCGTCACCGCCTCGGAGGCCAGCGGCAGATCCAGCAGCGTGGCCAGCGGGCGCGCCGACGCCAGGTCGCCCACGACCAGCCGATCGGCGGGCAGCGCCGGGCCCAGCCACGGGCGATCCAGCACCAGGGCGTCCGCGGCCGGGATCACCTCGCCGGTCAGGGCGCGCACCTGACCCGGCAGTACCAGATCCTCGGTGTCCAGGCGGCCCGCGTCGAGGGCCTCGGCCAGATGCCGGTACGTCTGTGAAATCGATTCCGGGGTGGGCATTCTCGCCGGATCGGCGAGGGCGTCGAGAAGTTCCTCGGCCAGCGCGGGCGTGAGCACCTCCGGGTCGGCGAGCACGCCGCGCAGCACCGCCAGATCGTTCGCGTCGAAGCCCGGCAGCTGCGGGAGCAGACCCGCGAACAGGGTGTCGTCCGGGTGGCGCAGCAGGCCCAGCGGAATACCATCGACGTGCGCGTGATGGCGCAGCCACCACGCGGTGTAGCCGTCGCGGTCCGCGAGCAGCCGGCGAGTCGTCTCATCGGACAGCAACAGCCGCAGCGCCTCCGGCCATTCGGCGTCATCCACCAGGTCCAGGTCGCGGACGGCCACCAGTTCGGCCGGATCCTCGGCCAGGCCCTCCCACCAGGTCTCCTCGTCGTCGAGGTGGTGGTCCGGGCCGGTCGGATCCGACTCGGCGACCAGGGTGAAGCTCCAGCCGACACCGATGGCGCGCAGGGCCTCCGGGCCGTAGCGCTCGAGCACGCCGGCGTCCACGGTGGTGAAGGGCGAATCCTCGACGAGCACGCGGGCCAGCGGCGCTCCGGGCAGCAGCAGTTCGTCGGCCGGCGTCGATTCGCCGTCGATATCGGGCAATTCGACCAGACCCAGCCAGGACGGGAGAACACCCGGTGCGGCCAGGGTGGTGGCCGCCAGCTTCAGCACCGCGTCGACGGTGTCCGGATCGCCCGGATCGTCCTCCAGCACCGCCTGCAGCCCGGCGTCATTGAGCAGATCCTCCGGCGCGGCCGGGCGCGCGCCCAGCCGGCCCAGCAGCTCGTGCACAGCCTCCGGATGCACCAGGCGTGCCCAGTGCACCGGAATCGCCTGTTCCAGACGGTCATCCAGCACCACCGTGCGCGGCCCGGTCACCAGGCGGCCGTCGGTCAGCGGCACCGCCAGGGCGCCCAGCTCCTCCACCGCCAGCGGATCCACCGCGAACGGCTCCAGCGCGTCGTAGAGCGAATACCACCACTGCGGTTCACGTTCCAGGCTGCTCGAGAGCTCGGCGATCCGGGCCAGGCCGATCCGGTGCACATCCAGCACGGCGAGGGCGTCGGCGTACATGCGTCCCGACAACTCCGGAATCACCAGCGGGCCAACCATGTCCGCCAGCAGATCGGCCAATTCCACGGTCGCACCGGTGAATACGGTGGCCCGGCGCGGCGAGGCGACATTCGCCCGCGAATCTCCACCCGCTCCGGGGGTTTCGGTGACCGCCGACTCATCCACAAGCATCCCCAGGTCCGCTGGGGATGGTTCCTCGAACTCGGTCGGGTCGAAGGTCGCGACCACATCGTGCGGTCCGATGGCGTCGTGGGGTTCGACCGTGTCGCCGGGCGCTTCGTCCTGGGCCGGAAGATCCCACAGCGGCAGGGTTTCCTGCTCCCATGCCGCGCTCGCCTTGGCGGTCGGCGCGGCAGCAGCCTCGACGTCCGGCGCGGCGGCCAGTTCGAGCGCGGCCGCGGTATCGGGATCGCCCGATGCCTGCACCCGACCGGCCTCGGCACCGTGACCGGCCGGCGCGACGGCTGCCGCCTCGCCGATCGCGGCGTCGAATTCCTCTGGTGCCGGTGCGTATTCGGCAGCGCGCCCCGGGCGGCCGGTGAGGACCGGAAGCCACTCGTTGTCGCGGAGCTCGGCGATCAGGGCCTCGCGGAGCAGGCCGTCGGCCTCGCTGCGGGCGAAGCCGGGAGTGGGGACCAGGACCAGGCGGTCGCGTGGCGGCAGGGCGCGGGCGAACGTGGCGTAACCGGCGGCGAGGGCGGTCAGGTGCGCACCGGGGAGCAGGCGGCGGCGGTCCGGCTGCATGGGGATGTCGGCGATGAGCAGGGCCGGGATGGACAGCTCCTCATCGGAGCGGGTGGGTGCGCGCAGCACATCGGGCCGGGCGGCGATCGGGCGGCCGTCGCGCACGGGCAGCAGCCAGCGGGCGCGCTCGGTGCGGTACTGCCACCACACGCGCTCATCGGAATTCGGGCCGGTGACCCGCAGTTCCGTGAGGCCGTCACCGAGTTCCCGCTCGGCACTGGCGATCTCGTCGTCACCGATCCGGATGGCGTGCAGCGCACGCAATTCCAGCAGCAGATCGGCCGCCTCCGACCGCATCTCCGCGAGCAGGGCGACGGTGTCCACGTTCTCGCGCAACCGCAGCACGATCTCACTGTCGAAGCCGTTCGCGGGCTTCTCCGCGGTGGCCCAGGCCAGTCGCAGCGCGGGCGGCTCGAAACCGCCCGGCGTCTCCGGAATCGCGATGCCCTCCACGCCGAGCAGCGCCCAGGTCTCGGCCCGCGAGAACCGCACCGAGCCGCCGGTCGAGCGGAACTCCACCTCGTCCGACACCGTCAGCACGGCGGTGAATCCCACACCGAACTGCCCGACGGCCGCGGCGTCGGTCTTCCCCGACGCGCGCAGCGCGGTGAGCGCGTGCACGCCCGAAACATCCAGCGGTGCACCGGTATTGGCCACATGCAAGGTGCGGCCGTCCAGCCAGACCGCGATCCGCCCGTCAACGCCCGCCTTGGCGGCCGCGTCGGCGGCGTTCTGCGCCAGCTCGGTCAGCAACCTGTCCCGGTATCCGGCCCGGACCAGGTCCGCCTCCGTGGCGGCGTCCTCCCGCAACCGGGTGGGCGACCCGCGCCAGGCGGCCACCACCCCGGCCCGCAGTTCCGCCGTCCCGAACGGATCCCCCGCATCGGTCGCGACCACGCCCTACACCCCTTCCGCACAACCGTTGATGGCACGCCAGAGCCAAGCATCCGGGTATCTCACAGAACTCCGGCACGATCCATCGAAAACCGCACCCGCCGCCGGGAATCCGGTGGCGCTACAACCTAGCCGGGCGATCGCCTCAGCGCGACTCGGCCGAACCGGTCTCGGGCTCCACCGGCACCGCATTCACGGCCCACGCATCGTCGTACACCGCATCCGGATGGCCCACCTCGAACAACCCGGCCGCGCCGGAATCGTCCGCGACCACCGTCTTCTCGGACGCTCCCGCAGCCTCGCCGTTCTCGGACGCTCCTGCGGCCTCGCGGCTCTCGGACGCTCCTGCGGCCTCGCCGCTCTCGAGCACCACCGAAACAGCGGCGACCTCGACGTCCGCATCGACTACACCTGCCCGCGCATCCGCGGCATCAGCCAGGCCTGTCGCCGGATCAGCGTCAGCCGCAACACTCGTATCCGCGGCGACCGCGTCGGTCTCCGCAGTCCGAACCGCGCCAGATTCGTCCGTCTCGCCCGATTCCACTTCGGCCACAACGGCAAGTTCAGTTGCCGCGACCTCGATAGTCGTGGCAGCGTCAGCGGTCGCATCGGCGTCGGCCGTCGCGTCGGCGGCGTCAGCTGTCACGGCGGCATCGGCGGTCGCGGCGGCATCGGCCAGGGTGGGCGTCGAATCAGTGCCGCTCGCGGGCGCTTCCGCACCCGCTATCTCGCCGGAATCGTCTGTTTCGCCGGGCTCGGCTGCTTCCAGCGCGGCGGTTTCGGTGTGGAGGTCGGAGGTCGGGAACAGGTCCACGGCGGCGTCGTCGTAGGCCTCGTAGAGGGGAGAGCCGCCGCCGGTGGGGAGTTCGACGTCGGAGTGGGCGCCGCAGCCGTAGGCGACGTGGACCACATGGCCGTCGGCGCCCATGGCATTGGCGCAGACGCCGAAGGCGGCGTGCAGGGCGCCGGCAATGGGGACGAAGAAACCGCAGCGGCCACAGGTGGACGGCGCGGCGCGAGCCATGTCGGTGTCGGGGCCGTATTCGGAGAACCAGCGGTCGGCGGCCTCCTCGCGACCCTCGCGGGAGAGCACCTGGGTGCGGCCGAGCCCGATCTCGAGGGCGACCTCGTCGACGGCCGGGTCACCGGTGGCGACATAGCCGGGCACCAGGCGCGGGTCGCCGAGCGGCGGGGCCAGCAGATCGCCCGGCGCGAGATCGCCGGGGCGGATGCGCTGATCCCACGGAATGAAGTCGGGCGCCACCAGCGCGTCCGGCCCGGGCAGCAGCGCCGACTCGCTCACCGTGGCGCTGGTCGCCTCCGGCGGCGCGGCCACCACGACCGCCCACTGCCAGCCGCGATAGCCGGGCAGCGTCGCCTCGAAGTGATGGGTGGCCGAGGATTCGTCCTCGCCGGTCACGCCCAGATGCGCGCCCACCCCGACCGGTTCCAGGTCCAGGAGCGCACGGCGGGCCAGCTCGACCGCCTCCGCCAGGATCGGCCGCATACCGGACTCCGAAACTCCAACCGCGCTCACGCCCTACATTTTGCCGTATGGAGCGCAAACGCCGTGCACCGGTAGCGGCCGCCACGATCATGCTGTCCACGGCCCTGGCCCTGGCCGCGACCGCGACCGGCTGCACCAGCAGTGACAACACGCCGAAGCTGCGGGTCGAGGTGGTCGCCACCTGGCCGCACGACCCGGGTGCGTTCACCGAGGGCCTGGAGGTCGACGGGTCGGTTCTCTACGAGAGCACCGGACTCGCCGGCAATTCCTATATCCGGGCCACGGACCTGAACACCGGCGCCGAACTCGCCCGCGCCGACCTGCCCGCACCCCTGTTCGGCGAGGGCATCACCCGGGCCGGCGACGTGCTGTGGCAGCTCACCTACAAGGACGGCGTGGCCATCGCCCGCGACCCGGGCACCCTCGCGGAACTGCGCACCACGCATTTCGACGGCGAGGGCTGGGGCCTGTGCACCCGGGACGATCGCGTGGTCATGAGCAATGGCAGCTCGACCCTCACCTTCCGCGATCCGCAGACCTTCGCGATCACCGGGAGCGTGGCGCTGACCAGCCACAAGGACGCCAGGCTCAACGAACTGGATTGTGCCCCCGACGGTTCCGTCTACGCGAACACCTGGCCGACCGACACCATCCTGCGCATCGATCCGGGTACCGGCGAGGTGCTCGCCACGATCGACGCCTCCGGCCTGCTCCCAGACAGCGCACGCACCCCCGACACCGATGTCCTCAACGGCATCACCCACCTCCCTGGCACCGACCACTTCCTCCTCACCGGCAAGAAGTGGCCGACGTCCTATGAAGTGCGTTTCGTCCCCGCCTGAGCGGGCCCATCGCGACCGGTCGCCACGAACTTGTGGCGGCCCACACCGGCCGTAGTGCAGCCACCGGCCGACGGCACTGCAAGAATTGGGTGCGTGACTCCTCCCCGTGACCCCGGTGCCGACCCAGGTCGCTGGGGCGACGAGGACTCGCCCATGATCGAACGGCACCCGGGGTACGACCGCTATCCGCCCGCCAACCGCGCGGGCCGTCGACCCGTCCCGCCGGGCGACGAGAACGAAGTGCCGGAATTCCTGGCCCGGCGTACGTCCGCGCGTCCCACCGACCCGCCGTCGAGGTCGCGCGGCGAATCTCCCCGCAGCCTTGGTGGCGAACCCGAGGGCCGGACCTCTCGCTGGGCGCGCCGCCGCCACGACAAGGCCGAAACTCACGACAGGGCCGAGGACAACCCGCCGACTCGGCCGTACGAGACCCAGCCGCCCGAAGGAACCGCGAGCGAGCCGGAAGCGTGGCAGCAGCCGCACGACTTCGGCACCACGCGGCGGGTGCGCTACGACCCGGAGTCCGGATACTCCCCGGAGTCCAAGCGCTCGCACCGCCACGAGCGCTCGCACGACCCCGAACGGTACGACGCGGAGTCCACGTCTCGATCCCGGCGACACGAGCCGGAATCCGCGCCGCCCGCACACCGCGATCAGGGTCATCCGACGCGCCCCGACGACACGCGGCACGCGCACACCGAGCCGCCGCGCCCGGAAACGGCTCACACGCAATCGTTTTCACACGAAGCCGACCCGGATGCCCAGGACAGCGGCGGGCTGCACAAGCCGCCCCGCAAACTGACCGTCACCCGGGTCGCGGCGCGCCGCAGCATCGAGCTGACGCAGAGCGGTTTCGCGACCTTCCAGCGCGCCGCCAAGGCCGACGGGGCGGAGGAGTCGGGTCTCACCGCGCTCATCTACGCCACCATGGCCAACTTCGCCACCGACGCCGCGATCGCGGTGGCCCTGGCCAACACGCTGTTCTTCGCGAGCGCCACGGCGGAATCCAAAACCAAAGTGGCGCTGTACCTCTTGATCACGATCGCGCCGTTCGCGGTGATCGCCCCGGTCATCGGCCCCATGCTGGACCGCCTGCAACGCGGTCGCCGGGTCGCGCTGGCGGGCTCGTTCGCGCTGCGGGTGTTCATCGCCGGGCTGCTCATCTTCAATATCGACAACTGGGCGCTGTACCCGCTCGCCCTGTGCATGATGATCCTCAGCAAGTCGTTCTCGGTGCTGAAGTCCGCGGTGACCCCGCGCGTGCTGCCACCGGGAATGGACCTGGTGCGCACCAATTCCCGGCTCACCGTCTTCGGCCTGGTCGGCGGCACGCTGGGCGCGGGCGGCGTGGCCGCGCTGATCGCCAAGCTGACCGGCTCGACCGGTGCACTGCTCTTCGCCGCCGTGCTCGCGGCCGCGGGCGCGTATCTGAGCCTGCGCATCCCGTCCTGGGTCGAGGTCACCGAGGGCGAGGTCCCGGCCACCCTCGGGTATCACGGCAACGACGCCCGCACCGAGGTGCTGGACCCCAACCGGGCCGACCAGGTGCAGCCGAGCAAACGCCGGCAGCCACTGGGCCGTTCGGTGGTGACCGGGTTGTGGGGCAACAGCACCGTGCGCGTCCTCACCGGCTTCCTCACCTTCTACGGCGCGTTCGTGGCCAAGGCCACCGAGCATCGGCCGGTGCAGCAGATCGCCATGCTGGGCGTGATCGGCGCGGCCGCGACCATCGGTAACTTCACCGGCAATGCGAGCGGCGCGCGCATGAAACTCGGCCGCCCGCAACTGATCGTGTTGAGCTGCACCATCGCCTGCGTGGCGGTCGCGATCGTGGCGGCCCTGCTGGACAACCTGATGGGCGCGGCCATCGCGACCATGGTCGCCGCCTGCGCGAGCGCGCTGGCCAAGGTCTCCCTCGATGCCGCCATCCAGGACGATCTGCCGCCGGAATCGATCGCCTCCGGTTTCGGCCGCTCCGAGACCGTGCTGCAGCTGTCCTGGGTGATCGGCGGTGCGATGGGCGTGATGCTGCCGCCGATCTGGTGGATCGGTTTCACCGCAGTCGCGTCGGTGATGGCGCTGGGCTTGATTCAAACCGTGGTCAGCTACCGTGGTCATTCGCTGCTGCCCGGTTTGGGCGGTAACCGACCTCAGCACGCCAAGCAGGAGATCCCCGCCGCGCACGGTGCGGGGGAACCCACCCAGTGACGGACAGGAAACCCCGGTGAACCAACCCAAAGCCCGCACGATCATCGCTCTGCTGGCGGTTCTAGTCGTGGTGGCAGTGGCCTATTTCGCCGCGATCGTGGTCATCGCCCGCCACACCACCAAGCCGGATCCGCAGATCACCGCGTACGCGCACGGGAAGTCGGTGTCGGTGAATCCGTTCCTGTACTGCAACCTCGAGGTGTCGAAGGACCGGCTGGCGTTGGGCAAGTGCAATTCCACCCAGTCCGTCTCCGATCTCGATGTGCCCCCGGGCTCGACGGTGCAGATCTCGCTGCCCAAGGAGGTCGCCGACGCGCCGTGGGAAATGCTGATCGGCTACCGCCTGCCGAACAACAAGGCCGACGCGGAGGTCCTGACCTACAAGCAGCCCTGGCGGCTGTCGGGCAAGCCGGAGCGGGATCAGGATCGCAAATACGACAAGCCGCTCACCCTGACCATCAAGACCCCGCCGACCGAGCACGTGCGCCTGGCCATCATGGAACTGCACCTGCCGATTCCCGCCCGGGACGAGAACGGTAACGAGGGTGTCATCTCCCGCGGGATCTGGGCGCTGCACACCCCCGCGTTCGATCCCGCGCTGTTCAGCTGAGATCCCGCCTGCCGCAACAACGTAACGGGCCCCGGTGATGGAATCACCGGGGCCCGTTGGCTTCTCGTCTCGACCTAGTGGTCGAGCTCCCGCGCCGCGCCGCGCACCACTTCGGCGATGCGCTGGGCGGTCTTGCGGTCGGGGTACTTGCCGCGGCGCAGATCCGGCTGCACCTTGGTCTCCAGCAGCGTGATCATGTCCTCGATGAGGCCGTGCAGCTCGTCGGGGCTCTTGCGGTTGATGGGGGCGTCATTGCGCCCGCCGCCGCGACGGTCGCCGCGCTCGCCACGGCCGCCGCGCTCCTCGCGCAGGGACGGGGTCTCCAGCAGCTTCAGCGAAAGCGCCTGTGGGCCACGGCGACCCGCCGCCATTCCGAATTCGACGCGCTGGCCCGGTTTGAGGGCCTCCACGCCATCGGGCAGCGCCGACGATCGAACATAGACGTCCTCGCCCTCATCCTGGGAAAGGAAGCCGAAGCCCTTTTCGACGTCGTACCACTTCACCTTGCCGGTCGGCACTGCGCTCACCCGTTCGTCATTCAAGCCCGGGCAGCCGGGCACATTCGTGGTCGCCGGACGCATGCGCTGGCGACCTTTCCGTTTGCGAAAAGAACGCGCCCCACACAGCTATGCAGGACGCGACTGACACCGAGTCTACCCCGGTGCGAATAGCGCAAGCACATCAGTTTTACGGTTCAGAGGTGTCCGACACTTCTTCCAAGCAGGCCCCTCGCGGTTCCGCGGGCTGGCTGCTGTATATCGCCTTGGGCCTGTTCGCGATTGGATTGCTGGCGGTGTTCGCGATCTTCGGCGTGCATCTGCTGACCGATGCGAAGCCGGGCCTGTGGCTGTATCTGCTCGCCATGTGCGCGCCGCTGGGTTTCCTGCTCTCGGTGGTCTACGCGCTCTGGTCGGGTCGCCGGTCCCGCTGACTGTCCGGGTCAGGATCGGGAGCCTGCCGACACGCGGGCGACGACACGGAGATTGCCCAGTTCGTTACCCGAGCATGCATGTGATCTTCGTCACATAACAAGAAGGTCACAGAGCGGTGACAGACCCCTATCGGCGGGGACTCGCCGTGACCACCTGCGAAGAAGCCATCCGGAACCCCTTGCGCCGGTTAGCGACCCGGACAGACACAGCGGTTACCAAATGGTGATTTTTGGCGGCGGTCGTCGTAGTGTCTTCCTCGCCGGGTCAGCCCGGCGCCACCGGCCCGCCGCACCGAACTTCGCCCCGCGGGTACCGGACCCCCAACTGGAGAAAAGGGGCGAAGACGAGGAACAGCGCACATCCAGTGCGCCGGGCCGGACGACCTCTCAGTTCGACCCCGGTAGTCGGCCTCGCAGGCGCGTACGAGAGGAAAGACCCGAAAATGAGTGGACGCCATCGCAAGCCGACCAACACCGGCCGCACTGTCGCCAAGGTTGCCCTGACGGGCATCGCTCTCGGCGGCGCCGGAGTGGCCATGGCAGGTAACGCCAGCGCGGCACCCGACTCCGACTGGGATCGCCTCGCACAGTGCGAAGCCGGCGGTAACTGGGGCATCAACACCGGTAACGGTTTCCAGGGTGGGCTGCAGTTCTCGCCCGGCACCTGGAACGCAGCGGGCGGCGGCGAGTACGCCCCCACCGCCAACCAGGCCACCCGCGAGCAGCAGATCGCGGTCGCCGAGAAGGTGCTCGCCACGCAGGGCTGGGGCGCTTGGCCCTCCTGCTCCTCGAGCCTCGGCCTGACCAGCGGTTCCACTCCGCGGACCGCCCCCGCGCCCGCGACCTCGGACACCCCGCAGTGGAACCCGCAGCAGGCGGGCCCCGGCGCCGGCACCGACGGCACCCAGGAGGTCTTCCAGGCCGTGGACCGCGCCATCGCGGTCGCCCAGTCGCAGGGCGTCCAGATCCCGCAGCCCGCACTGGATTTCCTCAACGCCACCAAGGCCAACGGCACCAAGCTGGACCCCGGCATCGTGAACTTCTTCGAGGCGAACAAGGGCCTGCTGCCGCAGTAGCACCCCGTTCCCTCTTCGGAATGCCCCGCATCAATGCCGATGTGGGGCATTCTCGATTTCCGGGGTTGCTGATGGAACGCCGTGGCGGGGGCGAACTTCGGGTGCCGGAGGGGGCGGTCCCGGTGGCCGCATGCCAGAATGGGCGCGTGGTGAACAAATCGAACAAACCCTATGTCGACAACGGCTGGCCGGACATGGCCAATGGCGATCACGCGGTCACCGAACTCTCGTCGACCCGCTCCGGCGGCCTGTCCCCGTACGGCGAGGACACCGAGTTCCCGCTGCCGGCCGATCAGCTGCCCTACGTGCACCCGCACACCATCGTCAACCGCTGATCCGACGCACGACCGACAACCATGCGGTTAACGGCGCTCGTTCCCGGGCGGCCGCCGCGCATACGACCCCAGGCCCGCGGGGCGGGCACAGTGCCCGAAGCCCCACCTACCGCCTGGTCGCCGCGGCGGCCGCTGAGCCGCGTCCGCACCGTGCCCGATGAACCGCGCCCGCGCATTGCCCGACATGTGGGCTGCCCGATGGATCGGGTGAAGTGACCGACCTCCCCACCCCAGCCACGACCGGCGACGCGGCCGCGCCCACCGAACCGGCCTCCGCTCCCGCAGGATCAGCCTCCGCGCCCGCGGCATCGGCGACCGCGCCCGCCCGTCCCGCCAAGTCCGCGAAATCCGCCGCCCGCGCGGATGTGACTCTGGCCGAATGGCTTTCCAAGCGCAGCGACGAGGATCTCGTGACGCTGCTGCAGCTGCGGCCCGATCTGGCCGTCCCCCTGCCCGGTTCGATGGCCGTGCTGGCCGCGCGGACCGAACAGCGCGCCTCGGTGCTGCGCGCGGGCGACGAGCTGGACACCCTCGATTTCGCCGTCATCGAAACCCTTGTGGTGCAAGGAGCCGGAGACGGCGGCCGCGGCGTGCCGCTGCCCGCCAAGACTCTGCGCAAGCTGCTGTCGGACCGGGTTCCGGCGGCCACCGTCAATGCCGCGTTGCAGAAGCTGCGCGCCCGCGCCCTCGTCTGGGGCCCGGATACCGCCCTGCGTGTGACACCCGCCGCCCAGGAGGCGCTGCCGTGGCCGCTGGGCAGCACCACCGAACTGCCGGACGCGCTCACCGAACCCGAGATCACCGCGGCCCTGGCCGCGTCGACTCTGCAGGAGCGGACCCTGCTGGAGAAACTGGCCGGCACCGGTCCGCGCGGACGCACCCGCGATGCCGCGCCCGGCACCCCCTCCGAGCGCCCGGTGCAGCGGCTGCTGGCGCATCGGCTGCTGAACTGGATCGACGAGGAGACCGTGGAGCTGCCGGTCTCGGTCGGACAGGTGCTGCGCAACGAGCCGGTCAGCGATCCGCATGCGCTGGTGCCGCCGCACCCGGATTCGACCAAGCACGCCCCTGCCGACATCAATGCGGTGGCCGCGGGCGAGGTGGGAGAACTACTGCGGCACAGCACGGCCGTCCTGGACGCGCTGGGCGGGTCGCCCGCCCCGGTGCTGCGCTCCGGCGGTCTCGGCGTCCGCGAGCTACGCCGCGTCGCCAAGCAGACCGGCATCGACGAGAACCGGGTCGGCCTGCTGGCCGAAGTCCTCACCGCTGCCCGGCTGATCGACAAGGGCACTCCCGAGCCCGCGCCCGACGGCGACGGCGCCGAGGACTACTGGACACCCACCACCACCGCCGACGCCTGGCTCGCGGTGGTGCCGCCGCGCCGCTGGACGGTGCTGGCGCAGGCCTGGCTGGACCTGGACCGGTTCCCGTGGATGATCGGCCTGCGCGACGCCAATGACAAGCCCCTGGCCGCGCTGTCGGCGGAGCTGCGAAATGTGCACGCCGTGCGCGACCGGCACGCCGTGCTGGGCGTGCTGGCCGAATTCCCGCCCGGCACCGAGGTTTCCGCCGCCGCCCTGGGCCGGATCCTGGCCTGGCGGCAGCCGCGCCGTCGACGGCACTACCGGCTGGAGGTGGTGGCGAACACGCTGGCCGAGGCCGAGGCGCTCGGGCTGGTGGCGCGCGGCGCCGTCACGTCGGCGGGCCGGGCCCTGCTGCACGGCAATCCCGAGGACGCCGAATCCGAGATGGCGATCGCGCTGCCGGAGCCGGTGGACCACGTCCTGGTGCAGGCGGATCTGACGGTCATCGCGCCCGGTCCGCTCACCCCGGAACTCCAGGACCGGGTCGCCATCGTCGCCGATGTCGAATCCGCGGGCGCCGCAACGGTTTACCGCATCAGCGAGATCTCGGTGCGCCGGGCGCTGGACGCGGGCGCGACGGCCGCGGAACTGCACAACCTGTTCACCACGCACTCCCGCACTCCGGTCCCCCAGTCGCTGACCTATCTCATCGACGATGTGGCCCGCCGGCACGGCCGCCTGCGCGCGGGCATGGCGCAGAGCTTCGTGCGCAGTGAGGACCCGACGCTGCTGGCGGAGGTGCTGGCAGCCCCCGTGGCCGGTGAACTCGCGCTGCGCGCCGTGGCCCCGACCGTCGCCATCTCGCAGGCGCCGCTGGGCGAGGTGCTGGGGCGGCTGCGGGCCGCCGGTTTCAGTCCGGCCGGCGAGGATTCGTCCGGCGCCATCGTCGACCTGCGTCCCCGCGGGGCCCGCCTGGCCGCGCGGGGCCAGCAACGCCCCAACTGGCGGCCCAACCCGCCGAGCACCGAACAGCTCCAGTCATTGGTCGCCGAACTCCGCGCGGGCGAACGCGCCGCCAATGCCCGCCCCGGCCAGGCCGTGCGCTCCGACGGCTCCCGCACCAGCACCGCCGCCACCCTCAACCTGCTACAGCTGGCCGTCCGCACCCGCCGCCCCGTCCACATCGGTTACGTGGACGCCCAGGGCATCGCCACCCAGCGCGTGGTCGAACCCCTCAAGGTCGGCGGCGGCCAGCTCGACGCCCTGGATCCGGTCACCGGCGCGGTCCGTCACTTCACGCTGCATCGCATCGCGTCCGTCGCCCTGGTCGAATAGCGGACTCGGTCGCCCTGGAACAGGAAAAGCCCGGTACCCGAACGACATTCGTCATGCCGTCCGTGAACCGGGCCGGAATTCCCGAGCGTCGGGCTACCCCTTCGGGTTGCCCAGGCAGAAGGTGGTCTTCGGGTCGTGAACAATGCGGAAGCTGGTGGCGGTGTTGGCGTCACAGGCGAATTCGTCGTCCTGGCCTTCGATCCGCTTGAGCACCTTGAAGGACGCCTCGGGAGCCGTGCACGCCACGTACTTGTAGCCGGTGGACGGGCTTTCGTTGTAGCAGGCGCCCTCCTTGAAGTTCGGGCTCAGGCACAGGAACGCGGTGGTGCCGCCATTGAGGGTCTCCTCGTAGGAGGTCTCCTCTTCCTTGCAGTCGGTCTTCTTGTCGTAGACCGCCGCGACCTTGTACACCGCCTTCTGGTCGGAGCAGTCGACGGGCGTCGTCTTCGAGTCGGTGGCCGAGCCTTCGATGACGTTGATACAGTCGCCCACCTTGGACTTGGCGGTATCGGACTTACTGGCGTCCTTGAGCATCGAACAGCCGGAAACGGCCAGCACGGCCACGGCAACCGCCACGAGGGCGAGTACGAGGCGCACCAGCGTCCTCGTTCCTGCGAACTTCACTAGCGAAAACCTTTCTCACCGAACAATTCACGGCTGTGAACGCGGTGAGAATACCTGTGTGTCGCCCGTACCCGCATCCGACATGGGGGTTATATCAGGACTGCATGAGTTTCTCAGTGCAGCATGGACAGCCCGCGCATGCCCAGCCACGAGAGGTTCACGAGGATGGTGGGGAGGGCATTGAGCAATTGCAGGCTGAAGGCGTTCACGGTCTATACCTCTCGATCGGATCAAACTGTGCGCAGGTCCAACAATGTTCCTGCGCCCTGTGTCGCACCCCACCCTCAACTCGTTACATAAGCACATCAACGGGTTTCGCGCATCACCGCGCCGAACCGGTCCCCGACCCGGTGCCCGCCGAACCGCTGGCCGAACCACTGTCCGCCGAACCGCCGGCCGAACCACTGTCGGCGGAGCCGCCGGCCGAACCACTGTCCGCCGAACCCGTCCCGATCGGACCGCTGGGCACGGTCGCACCCTTCGACCCCGGCCGGTTGACGTAAACGGTCACCGGCGTCGATGCATCCGCCTCCACCGTCACCACCCGGGCACCCGCCGCGGAGGTGACATGGCCGCCGTCGACCCGTACCGCGTACCCGTCCGGATAGTGCACATCGGACACATAGATCTCGGTCGGCCCACTCGCCGGTCGGGGGGTGTACCGGTATGCGAAGTCGCCGGTGTCGGGATCGAAGATCATCCGGCCCGGCGTTCCGGCGGTGGCCTGCGGGTAGGTCCGCACCAACTGCTTGCCGATATCCCCGAGGAACGGGTCCGGCTTCGGCGCGCCCGCGCCGAACCGCGTGGTGTAGGTCCAGTACTGCCAGCTGACGAAGCGTTCGTCGGCACGGCTCAGGGTATTGCCCAGCACGGTCGCGTCGCCGTCGCCGAATTCGGTGACCAGGGTGGGCAATTGGGTGCGGGCGGTGAAGGCGTCGATATTGCTCCAGGTCTTGGCCTGCTGCACCGGGCACAGACCGCGCAGAAAGGTCGGCAGCCCCGAATAGATGGCGAGCTGACTCGGGATGCAGTAGTCGTGTGGCGCGAAGGCGATGTTGGGCGCGCTGATCGGCGGATTCTTGCCCAGGTTGGTGGGCATGGTCTCGTTCCAGGTGACATTGGGTTCCCACATCACCATGAGGTCGCCGTTGCGGCCGCGCACGGCATCGGTCAGCTTCTGCATGGCCGCCTGGTATTTGACGTCGAAGCCCGGGCAGCCGTTCGGGAAACAGGATAGGAAGGCCGTGCCCGGCCACGGCTCGTTCAGCAGTTCGATGCCGAGCGCGCCCGGGTGTCCGCTCACCCGCGCCGCGAGCGCCCCGAGCGCGTCGCCCAGGTAGTCGAGCACTCCGTAGGTGTTGTTCCAGACCTCGTCCCAGCCGAGGTTCATGCTGGGCATCAGGTAGTAGAACGGGAAGCCGACATTGGGCTCCAGGCCGCTCGGCCGCGAGTGGATGGCCCATTCGGGAAAGCCGTTGCCGCCCCAGATCGTCGAGAGTCCGTCCTGGTGGTTGTCGAGCAGAGTGTGAATCCCGTACTGCGCCAAGGTGTCCACCACGCCGGCGACGCGGTCGAGATAGGCGGTGTCGACCACGCCCCTGGTCGGCATGAGCGCATCGAAGGAGACGCCGAGGCGCACGGTGTTGAACCCGTGGCGCGCGAGCAGCGCCGCATCGTCGGCGGTGACGGTGATGCCGTCGCCGGGTTCGATGAAGGGTGGCACCTTGTCGACATTGTTGACGCCATGCAGCAGGACGACCCGCCCGCTGTCGTCGACGAACCGCGCGCCGTCGGTGTGGAGCCGCGCGAGCGTGGAGCCCTCGGGCGCGGCCTGGGCGACGGCGGGCGCGATCAGCGCACCCGCCAGTGCCGCGGTGAGCAGTCCGCGGATCCAGCGTCCGGCGCGCCCGCGCCCGATCCGGGCCGTGATGGTCCTGTGTATCGGCATCCTGTTTCGGTTCTTTCAGGTCAATCGTCCAAATGGACATCCGTCCAAGTTTTGTGATCGTAGCCACTGAAACTCGGGTCTTGACCGTTTTCGCGAGATCGACCGGCCGTATCGCGGCCGGTCACGTGCGCCCTGAGCGAAAAGGGCGCAGGTCAGGTGGCATTGTCGGTGGCTTCCTGGAGAATGGACGAGGCCCATTCGGGCCCGGACAAGCCAGGAGGTGTCGTGACCGACGGTCCACTCATCGTGCAGAGCGACAAAACGCTGCTGCTGGAGGTCGACCACGAGTCGGCCGATGCGGCGCGTCAGGCCATCGCGCCGTTCGCGGAACTGGAGCGCGCGCCCGAGCATGTGCACACCTATCGGGTGACGCCGCTCGCGCTGTGGAACGCCCGCGCGGCCGGGCACGACGCGGAGCAGGTGGTGGACGCGCTGGTCAGCTTCAGCCGGTACGCGGTGCCGCAGCCGCTGCTGGTGGACATTGTCGACACCATGGCCCGCTACGGGCGGTTGCAGCTGGTCAAGCATCCCGCACACGGACTGGTGCTGGTCAGCCTGGATCGCGCGGTGCTGGAAGAAGTACTGCGGCACAAGAAGATTCAGCCCATGCTGGGCGCGCGCCTCGACGACGACACGGTGGTCGTGCATCCGTCCGAACGCGGGCGCATCAAGCAGATGCTGCTCAAGATCGGCTGGCCCGCCGAGGATCTCGCCGGATACGTGGACGGCGAGGCCCACGAGATCGACCTGGACTACGAATCCAGCGACTGGCACCTGCGCGACTACCAGGAAATGGCCGCGGAATCCTTCTGGGCGGGCGGGTCCGGCGTGGTCGTGCTGCCCTGTGGCGCGGGCAAGACCATGGTGGGCGCGGCGGCCATGGCCAAGGCCAAGGCCACCACGCTGATCCTGGTCACCAATACCGTGGCCGGGCGGCAGTGGCGGCGCGAGCTGCTGGCCCGCACCTCGCTGACCGAGGACGAGATCGGCGAATACTCCGGTGAGCGCAAGGAGATCCGCCCGGTCACCATTGCCACGTACCAGGTCGTCACCCGCAAGACCAAGGGCGAGTACCGGCATCTCGAGCTCTTCGACAGCCGGGACTGGGGCCTGGTCATCTACGACGAGGTGCATCTGCTGCCCGCCCCCGTCTTCCGTATGACCGCAGACCTGCAGTCGCGCCGCCGGCTCGGGCTGACCGCCACCCTGGTTCGCGAGGACGGCCGCGAGGGCGATGTGTTCTCGCTGATCGGCCCCAAGCGCTACGACGCGCCGTGGAAGGACATCGAGTCGCAGGGCTGGATCGCGCCCGCGGACTGCATCGAGGTGCGGGTCACCCTGACCGACACCGAGCGCATGACCTACGCGACCGCCGAGCCGGAGGAGCGCTACCGGCTGTGCTCCACCGCGCGCACGAAACTGCCGGTGGTGGAATCGATTCTGGCCCGGCACCAGGACGCGCCGAGCCTGGTGATCGGGGCCTACCTGGATCAGCTGGACGAGCTGGGCGAGCATCTGAACGCCCCGGTCATCCAGGGTTCCACCCGCACCAGGGAGCGCGAGGAGCTCTTCGACGCCTTCCGCCGCGGCGAGATCCCGGTGCTGGTGGTGTCGAAGGTGGCCAATTTCTCCATCGACCTACCGGAAGCCTCGGTGGCGGTGCAGGTTTCGGGCACGTTCGGGTCACGGCAGGAGGAGGCGCAGCGGCTCGGGCGGCTGCTGCGCCCCAAACACGATGGCGGCCAAGCTCACTTCTATTCCGTGGTCGCACGTGACACGCTGGACGCCGAGTATGCCGCGCACCGGCAGCGTTTCCTGGCGGAGCAGGGGTATGCCTATCGCATCACCGATGCGGACGACCTGCTGGGGCCGACGATAGGATAAGTGGAGGAAGAGCCTCCATAAGGCGGGAGGGACGCACGTGCGGCGCTTCGAATTCGCGGTGGATCGCGACCATGCCCGGGCGGTCAACGAGGTCGTCGCGTACCTGCGGCGGCTTCGCATCTGGGCGTACAGCGCGGCCATCTGGCTGGGACTGGGCACCGCATTCCTGATCTGGGTGAACCACCCCTGGTCCTGGCTGCTGGCGGTGGCGTTCCTGCTCGCCGCGGTGACCGCGCTGTTCATCGGGTACTGGACGCCGCATCGCGGCCGGGTGGACAAGCTGTACGCCGCCGGCGATCTGGTGCCCGCGGTGGTGTCGGAGACCCACGGGAACGGGGCCACCCTGCTGGCCCTGGTCGATCTGGCCAAGCCGAATACCGCGGGGCCGCGCTACGCACTGGTGACCCGCACGGTCCGCTCACTACCCGGGCATCGGACCCGGGCCGGGGAGCGCGTGCCCGCGGTGACCGTGCGGGTGGACCGCGCGCCCGGCCCGGTCGGGGATCTGTGGCAGTCGGTGAGCGCCATGCCCATTGCCTGGGGCACCCGGGATCTGAACATCATCGAGCGCGCCCGCGGGGCCATCCACGAGGTGGAGTGGAAGCTGCTCACCGACAATCTGGACCTGGCCACCAAGGTGCGCGGCGCGGACGCCAAGCGCCTGCTGCTGGACCCGCAGCAGCTGCCGGAAGAGCTGCGCGGCTGAACAATCCGGGCGACAGGCAACAAACCGGGCGACATTCGCGGCCGTCGAAAATAGAATGATCCGATGATTCCCGCCGCGAATATGCTGGCGTTTCTCGTCGCATCCATTGTCATTGTCATAATCCCCGGTCCCGGTGTGCTTTTCGTGATCGGCCGGGCGCTGACCTACGGGCGGCGCGCGGCACTGCTGTCGGTACTGGGCCATTCGGCCGGCGTCATGGTGGTCCTGGGGCTGGTGGCCGCCGGGCTGGGCGCCATTCTCGCCGCCTCGGCCATCGCGCTCTCGATCGTGAAGCTGGCCGGCGCGCTGTACCTGATCTACCTGGGCATCCAGGCCGTCCGGCAACGGCGTTCGCTGCGCGAGGCCTTCGAGTCGAAGGTCGAACCCATGGAGAACGGCCGGGTGCTGCGCCAGGCGGTGCTGGTCGGGCTGACCAATCCGAAGGCCATCATCTTCTTCTCCGCGGTGCTGCCGCAGTTCGTGGCACCGAAGGCGGGTGCGGTCCCGGTGCAGATGCTGATCCTGGGCGGGCTGTTCCTGGTGGTCGCGTTGATCTCGGACTCGGTCTACGCCCTGCTTGCGGGTACCGCGCGGAACTGGTTCGCCCGGTCGCCCAAGCGGCTGGAGGTGGTCGGCGGCGCGGGTGGAGTGATGATCATCGGACTGGGCGCGAGCGTCGCCGTGTCGGGCAGCGGTAACTGAGGAATGCGCCGATTAGCATCGGGCTGGTCGGCAGTCGGCACGGAAAGGGGTCGGTGCAGCGCATGAGGCGGAACTGGCGGTACCTGGCGTTGGGGGCGGTACTGCTGGCGGGAGCGAATATGGCTCCCGCGCAGGCGGATTCGGGTGACCCGCTGGCCGGCTCGCCCGGGCTGGGCGATCCCTACTATCCGATGGACGGCAATGGCGGCTATCACGCCGACCATTACGACGTCACCATCTCCTACGATCCGCCGTTCCATCAGCTGACCGGGTCGACCCGGATCGACGCGGTGGCCACGCAGGCGCTGCGGACCTTCAACCTGGACTACAGCGGGCCGCAGATCTCCAAGGTGACGGTCAACAACCTGCCGGCCTGGTTCGACCGCACCGATGAGCACGAACTGGTCGTCACGCCGCTGATCCCGCTGCTGCCCGGCCTGCCGTTCAGCGTGCAGGTGCAGTACGCGGGCGCGGTGACCGGCACCGACGGCGAGGGGTGGGTGTTCTCGCCCAGTGGCGGAGCTTTCGTTGCGGGCGAACCGCATTCGGCGAGCGCCTGGTATCCGCTCAACGACACGCCCTTGGACAAGGCGACTTTCACACTGCACGCCACCGTGCCGCAGGAGTGGGAGGTGATGTCCAACGGCGACAAGGTGTCCGACACCGTGCAGGGCGCGGACCGCACCGTCTCCTGGGAAATGCGCCAGCCGGTGGCGGGTTACCTCACCACCGTCGCCATCGACCGGTTCCAGTTCCTGGAACAGCGGCGTGCCAATGGAACTCCGTTGCTGAGCGCGTTCGCGCCGGACGCGTTGAAGGCCAGGGAGGTGGAGTCGCGGTTGCCGGAGATCCTGGACTTCCAGGAGCAGCTGTACGGCCCCTACCCGTTCGACACCGCGGGCGGCATCTACGTCGACACCGATCTGCAGTTCTCGCTGGAGACCCAGACGCGGCCCATCTACGCGCCCTGGACCGATCTGGACACCGTGGTGCACGAGATCACCCATCAGTGGTGGGGCGACTCCATGTCGGTGAAGCAGTGGTCGGACGTCTGCCTGAACGAGTGCTTCGCCAGCTACACCGCCGACTACCTGTGGCCGGAACGCAAGGACGGCAAGGACGTCGACGCCAAGTACCGAGAGACGGTCGCGAAATACCATGACGATCCGAAGTTCTGGGAGATAGCGCTCCAGAACCCCGGCAAGGGCAGCGAATTCACCTCGGTCTACTACCGCGGTCCGCTGTTCCTGCACGCCCTGCGCCGCACCATGGGTGATGACGCCTTCTTCCCGGCGATGCGCGACTTCGTCATGGGACACCAGTACGGCAATGCGTCCATGCCCGAGTTCCGCGCGTTCGTGCAGAGCCGCACACCCCACGACCTGACGGGCTTCTTCACCGCCTGGCTCGACCGCACCGACCGCCCCGCCGACGAGTTCCTCTACCCGGGCACGCTGCGCGCGTGAGGCGTTGCCCGCCGCGGGAATTCGCGGCGGGCCACCGCGTCGGTGACCGATTCGGTCAGGCCGGAAGCGGGCGGGTGCGGTCCGACAGCACCAGCGCGGCCATGGCGCCGAGCACCGAGCCGGTGACGAACCGCTGCGCCCGCAGCCAGAGCGGCCGCCGCGCCAGGAACGTCGAGATGGCGCCCGCGCTGAGCACGATCAACCCGTTCACCGTGATGGCGATGCTGATCTGGACCGCGCCCAGGCACAGACTCTGGAGCCACACCCGCCCGTGCGCGGGCACCACGAACTGCGGAATGAGCGCCATGTACAGGATGGCGATCTTCGGATTCAGCAGATTGGTGACGAGACCCATGGTGAACAGCCGCCGCGTCGGATCCGCGGGCAACTCCGTCGGTGTGAACAGCGAAACCCCGCCGGGCCGGAACGTCTTCCACGCCAGATGGAGCAGATACACCGCCCCCGCCACCTTGAGCGTCAGATACAGCGCCGGCACCATGGCGAACACCGCGGTGATCCCTGCGGTCGCGGCCGCCAGATACACCCCGAACCCGACCGCCACCCCCGCCAGCGACACCAGCCCGGCCCGCCGCCCCTGCGACACGGTCCGCGACACCAGATACATCATGTTCGGCCCCGGCGTGAGCACCAGCCCCAGCGCCGCCGCAGCCACCCCCAGCACCGCACTCGTCTCGATCACCCGGCCAATTCTCCGGGCCCCACCCACCCGCTGTCACGGTCCACTCACAACCATCTGGACCCCGAACCCGGAGCCATCCGGCAGTCCGGCGCTAGCGGACGACGTCGGCGGTGTGGCCCGCGCGCAGGCGGCGGACACCCTCGGCGATGGTCTCCTCCTTCTTGCAGAAGGTGAAGCGCACCAGGTGATTCCAGGCGGCCTTGTCGTCGGCGAAGACGCTCACCGGCACCGCGGCCACCCCGAGGCGTTCGGGCAGCTCCTTGCAGAAGGCGTAGGCCTCGGTCCGCTCCGCCTCCCCGCGCTTGCCCAGCGGCGTGATGTCGGCGCACACGAAATAGGTGCCGTCACTGCGCTTCACCCCGAACCCGGCGTCGGCGAGCGCCGCCGAGAGCCGAAGTCGCTTCTCCGACAGTGTGTCCCGCAGCGCGGCCACCCACTGCTGCTCGGTGTTCAGCGCGTGCGCGACCGCGGGCTGGAACGGCCCGCCGCCGACGAAGGTGAGGAACTGCTTGGCCGCGAGCACCGCGTCCAGCAGCGGCGCGGGCGCGCAGGCCCAGCCGATCTTCCAGCCGGTGACGCTGAATGTCTTGGCGGCGCTGGAGATCACGATGGTGCGCTCGAACATGCCGGGCAGGGTGGACAGGCTGATGTGCTCGTGCCCGTCGTAGTAGAGGTGCTCGTACGCCTCGTCCGACATGACGTACAGGTCGTGTTCGATGGCGATGTCCGCGATGGCGGTGAGGTCGGCGCGCGAGAGCACGGTCCCGGTCGGATTGTGCGGCGAATTCACCAGCAGCAGCCGGGTTTTCGGAGTGATGGCGGCGCGCAGGCTGTCCAGGTCGAGGGCGAAGCCGTCGCCGTCGGCCACCAGGCGCGCGGTGCGGCGCCGCGCCCCGGCCAGCGCGATGGCGGCGGCGTAGGAGTCGTAGTAGGGCTCGATGAGCACCACGTCCTCACCGGGTTCGACCAGTCCGAGCACGGTGGCCGCGATGGCCTCGGTGGCGCCGACGGTGACCAGCACCTGGGTGTCCGGATCGTAGTGGGTGCCGTAGCGGCGGGCGCGGTCGGCGGCGATGGCCTGCCGCAGGGCTGGCACGCCCCGGCCGGGCGGGTACTGGTTGAACCCGTCGGCGATGGCCTGCCGCGCCACCTCGAGCATGCTCGCGGGGCCGTCGCTGTCCGGAAAACCCTGACCGAGGTTGACCGCGCCGTGGCGCACGGCGAGCTCGGTCATCTCGGCGAAGATCGTCGACGCGAAGGGCTGCAGTCGGGCGACGGTGGGAATGCGCGGCATGTCCGGAGCCTAATCCATGGGCGAAAACGGCCTTCGACGGTGAGATACCTCACAGCCACGGCCGTGGTTCACTGCGGCAGCCGGATGCCCGTCAGCTTGGCAGGGTTCACCACGTCGTAGACGCCCCACACCCGGCCCTCGCGCACGGTGAAGGCGTATACGCGCTGTGGGTTCCCGGTGGACCCGTTCTGGGCCGGGATCGCGTGCGCGAGAATTCCCCACTGCCCGTTGACCAGGACCGGTTCGAGCTGCCGGGCGGGTCCGATGTGGTCGGCGTCGAAGAGCCCGAATCGGCGCCACAGACCCAGCCAGAGGCGGACGTTCTTGTCCACGCCCGCAACCACATTGATGGCGGTGGACACGACGCCGCCACCGTCGCCCACGGTACGCACGTCCGGGTGCAGCGCCGCCACGATGGCGTCGACGTCGCCGCTGCCCAGCGCGGCGAGCAGCCGCTGCACCGCGGCATTGTGCTCGTCGTCGGTGACCGGTGCGGGCGCGGCCGCCACCGCCTTGCGGGCCCGGGTGGCCAGCTGCCGTGCGGAGTCCACGGAAATGCCCAGGATGTCGGCGATTTCGCTGAACGGCAGCGAGAAGCCATCGTGCAGAACGAATGCCACACGTTGCGGCGGGGTCAGCGTATCCAGCACCACGAGGGCGGCGAATCGGAATTCCTGTTTGCGCACCACGGCCGCCAGCGGGTCCGGGGCGCTGGAGGGCGTCACCGCGGTGACCACGGGCTCCGGGAGCCATTGCCCCACATACTTTTCCCGCCGGACCGCGGCGCTGCGCAGCCGGTCCAGGCAGATGCGGCTGACCACCGTGGTGAGCCAGGCGCGCAGATCCTCGATCTCGGATTGGCGGGCCACCGCGAGCCGCAACCAGCTCTCCTGCACCGCGTCCTCGGCATCGCTGACACTGCCGGTGAGCCGGTAGGCCACCGACAGCAGATGCGGCCGATGCGTTTCGAACAAGTCGGCAAGGAGAGCGGCAACCATCGGATCGATCCTACGGCCGGGCTCCGACAGCCTCCCCACCGCCCCGGTGGCCAGAACCCGCTGTGCCCGCACACGTTTCCGTGACAGCATGACCGCATGGACGCGGAATTTCTCTCCGACGGCGTGGTCCGGCTGTCACCGCCCGCAGTTTCCGACATCGACGCCATCACGGCCCTGTGTCAGGAACCGTCCATCGGCGCCTGGACCACCATGCCGGTCCCGTATCACCGCGCCGACGCCGAGAAGTTCATCTACGACATCGTCGGCCCCGGCTGGGCCACCCGCAGCCCCACCTGGGCGCTGCGCCGTGCCGCGGACGGGCCCGTGATCGGCATGATCGGCCTGACCCTGCCCAATCGCCGGCGGGACGAGGATACCGCCGAGATCGGTTTCTGGCTCGCCCCGGCCGCCCGCGGCGAGGGCCTGATGACGCGGGCCGCGCTCTTGGTCACCGCGGCGGGTCTGGATCCCGCCGGGCTGGCCTTCGAGCGACTGGAGTGGCGTGCCTTCGCCGGCAATCACGCCTCCGCAGCAGTGGCCCGCCGCGCCGGTTACCACTACGAGGGCCTGCTGCGCGGCGGCTCGCTCCAGCGCGGCGTCCGCCGCGACACCTGGGTGGCGGGTCGCCTGCGCGACGACCCCGCGACGCCCAGCCCGCACTGGCCCGAGGGTGTCTGACACACCCGGAAGGGTGTTCGGCGCACACCCGCCGGACTGGGTGTGCGCCGAACACAGTGTGCACGCCGGACTCGTTCCGCGCGAGGCGAACTCGCGACGAGCGGGTGCTGGTCAGGTGGCCGGGCCGCCTAGCCGCGGGCCTCGCGGCGGCGGGTGACGGCGTCGGCGAGCCGGTCGAGCTGGGCCGCGGTGGTGTCCCAGTCGATGCAGGCGTCGGTGATGGACTGCCCGTAGGTGAGCTCCTCCGGGTGGCCGAGGGTGAGGTCCTGGCGGCCCGCCACGATGAAGGACTCCATCATGAGACCGACCACGGTGTCCTCACCCGCCGCGATGCGCTCGGCGAGATCGGTGACGACGTCGACCTGCTTGTTGTGGTCCTTGTTGGAGTTGCCGTGCGAGGCGTCCACGACCAGCCGCTGCGGCAGCGAGGACTTCTCCAGGCGCAGCAGGGCTTCCGCGCAGGAGGCGGCGTCGAAGTTGGGGCCGTTGCTGCCGCCGCGCAGGATGACGTGGCAGTCCGGGTTGCCGGCGGTGCGGATGAGCGCGGAACGCCCGTCCAGGTCGGTGCCGGGGAAGACGTGCGAGGCGGCCGCGGCGCGCACGCCGTCCACCGCGACCTGCACATCGCCGTCGGTGCCGTTCTTGATGCCGACCGGCATGGACAGCGCCGAGGACAGCTGCCGGTGCACCTGGCTGGCCGCGGTCCGCGCACCGATCGCACCGTAGGCGACCAGGTCGGCGATGTACTGCGGGGTGATCGGGTCCAGGAACTCGCACGCGACCGGCAGCCCGAGCGCGGTGATGTCGACCAGCAGGCGACGGCCCAGGTCCAGGCCGGTGTTGATGTCGAAGCTGCCGTCCAGGTGCGGGTCGTTGATGAGACCCTTCCAGCCCAGCGTGGTGCGCGGCTTCTCGAAGTAGACGCGCATCACCACGTGCAGCCGGTCGTCCAGCTCGGCGGCCTTGGCGGCGAGCCGGCGCGCGTAGTCCATGGCGGCGTCGGGATCGTGCACCGAACACGGGCCGACGATCACCATCAGGCGGTCGTCGGAGCCGTTGAGCACGTCGACGGTGGCCTTGCGGCCGGCGCGCACGGTGTCGGCGAGGGTGTCGTCGATCGGGTGGGCGGCACGGATCTCGCGGGGCGACCGCAGCGGGCTCACGCTGAGCGTGCGCTGATCGTCCAGATCGGCATGCCGTTCGAGATCGGCGGTGGTTGTCATGGGTGGGTTTCCTGTCCCAGGCCGACCCACGGAGAGTTGTTCGAAACCCCTTCGAGCCGGTCTGTTTTCGTCCGGCTCGGGGTGGAGGATGTCAGCGCAGGTTCACGCCGCGCGACCCACCCGGGGCCGGCTGGCTAAACCAGAAATACGTACGCTGCATGTTCCGGACTGTACCAGAGATCTCGAATCGTGCATGTGGCGTGGGACACCATCGATGAGATGGGCATCTCACACGCTGGGACGGACCAGGTCAGCGGAGGATGTAGTGCAGGATCACATCGTGCACGTGGCGGGTCTTGTCGTCGCCCCGGAACTCCACCTCGTAGATGTGGTGCCCGGTGCTGATGGCGATATGCCCGGAGGAGAAGAACTGTCCCGCGAACGACTTGTTGGTCAGTATGCTGACGCTCGAGATCCGCGCGTACGGGATGCTCGTGATGGCGATCTTCTTCCCGACGAACGAGTTGTCCTGGATGACGACCCGCCGGTCGGTGAGCCCCAGGAATCCGGTGCCCACCCCGATGGCGTCGTACACGGCCAGGATCTGTTCACCCGGCAGCAGTCCCTGCTGGATCTTGTCGAGCTGATCCCGCCGGTCGAATGGAATGCTCATTTCCCCGGCCTCCGGGTCAGCGGCGAACGAACGGATAGGTGACCTTGGTCAGTTGCTCGGACAGCTCCCACAACCGCCGCGCGGTCACCTCGTCCTTGGAGGCGGCGGTGGAGGTGCTGGGCCCGGGGTAACCGCGCATGCCGCGCAGCCCGGTCGGGCCGTAGAAGCCACCCGGCTCGACCTCCGAGGTGGCGGCGAACAGCGTTGGCAGCGCGCCCATTTCGGCGCTCTGCGCGAACAGCCGGTTGCCGATGGACATGAGCGCGTCGTACAGGGACTCGGTGTGCCCCTGCAGCTCGGTCGCGGCGTAGCCGGGATGCGCGGCCACCGAGACCTTGGCGGATCCGGCGGCGGTCAGGCGGCGCTGCAGTTCCCGCGCGAACATGAGATTGGCCAGCTTGGACTGCCCGTAGGCGGCCCAGCGCTGATAGGATCGCCCTTCCCAGTTGAGATCCTCGAGATCGATACGGCCGATGGCGTGCATGCCGCTCGAGAGCGTGACCACCCGGTCGCGAATCTTGTCCAGCAACAACCCGGTCAGCGCGAAATGACCGAGATGGTTTGTGCCGATCTGCATTTCGAAGCCGTCGGCGGTGCGCTTGAGCGGCACCGCCATCACGCCCGCATTGTTGATCAGCACGTCGGCGCCGTCGACGGAGTCGGCGAATTCGTGGATCGAGGTCAGGTCGGCCAGATCCAGCCGGCGCACCTGGGCATTGGGGCCGATCTCGTCGGCGACGGCCCGCGCCTTGACCTCATTTCGGCACGCCATGATCACGCGCGCCCCGGCACCGGCGAGCGCACGCGCGGTGACGGCGCCCAGCCCGCTGTTGGCGCCGGTCACGATGACCGTCCGGCCCGCCTGATCGGGGATGTCGGAGATGTCCCAACCACTCACGGGGTCGAGTCTAGGGGCGCGGCGGCGTACTCGTCTGATGTCGGCGCGAACCGCTCCGGGATTCGGAATTTGCCCACGCCTCCCGAGGGTTCTCCGGCGCGGCGTGTCCGCGTCGCGTGCGAACCCTGTGACCTGCTCGAGCGGAAGCGTCCGCGACCATGGCACGCTGCTACCCACGGGTTTGCCGGGCGTTCTGACGCTGATCTGGAAACAGGGTTCCCGCCAGACTGTCCCGGTGGTCTGGTGGATCGTGGCCCTGGTCTGCGCCGGATTGCTGAAGTACCACAGCACCAGCGGCCTCGGCCTGAATCCGGCATGGTGACCGCCGCGAACACCGTCACCGAGAACGGCGGTGACAGAGTCGTGGGAGGAGACCGGGCTTTTCAGGACAGGGCGAGGACCTCGTCGTCGGACATGGCGGCCACCTCCAGGTAGAGGCGGGCCACCTCGTCCAACCGGCCGGCCGCGCCGGCGCGCTCCTCACGATCCAGCAGGCGGCGGGCCAGTCCCGCGACCGTGCGGGCCGCGAAGAAGTCGGCGACCACGGTGTCCGGGGAATCCAGCCAATCCCGCACGCGCGCGACGACCGCGGTCGCCAGCACCGAATCGCCGCCGAGGGCGAAGAAGTCGTCGGTCACGCCGACCCGCTCGCGGCCCAGCACCGTGGCGACGATATCGGCCACCGCGCGCTCGGTATCGGTTCGGGGAGCGATGAATTCGCCGTCCCGTTCACCCGCGGCCAGCAGGGTCGCGATGGCCTTGCGGTCCGGCTTGCCGTTCGAGGTGAAGGGCAGCTCGCCCAGCAGCTCGACCCGGGACGGAATCATGTAGGCGGGCAGCAGGTCCGCGGCCGCCGACAGCAGGGCCGGGACCTCGAGGGTGACGCCCTCGCCCGCCACCACGACCGCCGCGAGTTTCGGTGCGGACGCGCCGATCACCGCCGCGATGGCGTGCCGCACGCCCGGCAGGGCGCGTAGGGCGCTCTCCACCTCGCCGAGTTCCACGCGATACCCGCGGATCTTGACCTGATGGTCGGCGCGGCCCAGGAACTCCAGGCAGCCGTCCGGCAGGTACCGCGCGAGATCGCCGGTGCGATACCAGTTCAGGCCCTCGTGGGTGACGAACCGGTCGGTGGCGCGCGCGGCGTCGCCGCGGTATCCGGCGGCCACGCCCGCGCCGCCGATCCACAGCTCGCCGGTGACCCAGTCCGGGCAGTCCTGCCCCGACGGCCCGACCACGCGGCAGCGCACATTGCGGAGCGGAGTGCCGTACGGGACGGCCGACCACTGCTGCGGCACTCCGGCATTCACCACTTCACAGATGGTGGAGTGGATGGCCGCCTCGGTGGCCCCGCCCAGTCCGGCGAACCGGCAGTCCGGGGCCACCGCGGCGAGCCGTCCGGGCAGCGCCACGTCCACCCAGTCGCCGCCGAGAACGACCATGCGCAAACTATCCACAGGCTTCCCGGCCGCCGCCTCCAGCAGCATGTCCAGCAGGCTGGGGACACAGTTGACCACCGAAACCCGGTGCCGCCGAATCATTTCGGCCCACCGGCCCGGCTCGCCGCGCTGTCCCTCATCCAGCGCGACGACCGCACCCCTGGCACTCAGCAGGCCGAAGATGTCGTAGACGGACAGGTCGAACTCCAACGCCGACAGGGCGAGCGCCCGATCGTCAGCGCCGATCCCGAACCGCTCGTTGAGGTCGTCGATGGTGTTCATCGCCGCCCGATGCGGCACCTCCACGCCCTTCGGCTGCCCCGTCGACCCCGACGTGAACAGCACATACGCGATGGCCTCCGGATCCGGAATCACCGCCTCGGCCAACGGTGCCGGATACCGCCGCGCCTCGTTCAGCGCCAGCGTCGGCACCCCGGTGACCTCCGCCCCGGCCGTCACCGCCGCCACCACGGCACCGATCCGCACGATCTCGTCCCGGCGCGCCGCGGGCTGATCGAACCCGATCGGCACATACACGCCGCCGGCCGCGAGCACACCCGCCGTAGCCAGGATCTGATCGGGCCCCTTCGGTAACTGCACGGCGACCGCATCCCCGGGCCGCACCCCCGCCGCACGCAACGCGCCCGCCACCGCGAGCGCCTGCCCGGCCAGCTCGCCATAGGTCAGCACCCGTGCCCCGGATACGTCCGCGCGGTCGTCGTCCCAGATGACCGCGGACGCACCGGGATTCGCAGCGGCGAACTCGAACAGCCCACTGTGCAGCGCCCGCCCGCTCACCGGACCATCGGTGCCGTTCACCCGAGCGCGAACCACCGCCTGCTCCACCGGAATTCGCACCGCCGCCTCGGCATCCCACCCCGCGTCGCGGACATCCGCCCGGACCGAATCGCCGCCCTGCGACGCGGCATGGCGTGCTGCGGCTGTCGGATCGCCCGGTGTGGCGGCCGGCGTGGTCGTCGGCCCGGCCGCGCCGGAATCCGGCGATGGGTCACCGACCGCCTCGGCCTCCGCCCCCACGCCGCGCCGGAATCCGGCGGTGTCGCCGGTGCCCGCCAGACGCAGGACGGCGTCGATATAGCGGGTGAACATGGCATCGACCATGGCGGGTGGGAAGGCGTCGGCACGGACGTCCCAGTTCAACAGGAGGCCGCCGCGGACCTCGGTGACCTGGGCATCGAGCAGCACCTGCGGGCCCTGGGAGATGATCCAGACCGGGTCGCCGAAGGTGGCGGTGACCTGGTCGGCGAACAGTTCGCCGAGATTGATGGCGCTGGTGTAGACGATGGGGGCCAGCACCGGTTCGCCGCGCAGACGGCCCAGGTCGCGCAGCACCCCGAGGCCCGTGTAGCCGGAATGCGCTCCGGCGGCGTGCAATTCGCGTTGCAGGGCGCGGGCCCGGTCGGTGACGGTGGCCGGCTCGGTTACATCGACCTCCAGCAACACCGAGGAGGTGAAGTCACCCACCACCCCGTCCACCTGCGGATGCACCGGTTCCCGATGGAACAGCGGCAAATTCAGCAGGAACCGCCGCTGCGCCGACCACCCGCCGACGGTCTCGGCGAACACCGACGCCAACGCCATCGCGGGGGTGATCCCCCGCGCGTGCGCCGCGGCGAACATGCGTGCCTTGGCCTCCGGCGACAGCCAGCGATGCAGCCGCACCGTCCGCGCGGCCCGCTCCCCCACACCCGGTGCCGGGCCAGGACCCGACCGTACACCGGCCTCGGCAGCCGCGCTGGTGCTCACCTGCGCGGCAGTCTCGGGTGCCGTACCGGAGCTGGTTTGCACCGCCACCTCGGGGCTCGGGTGTGCGCCCGATGTCGCTCCGCGGCTCGGTTGCACGGTGGGAGCCGAGGCACGCGGAAGTTCCGGTGCGCCCGGCAGTTCCGGCAACCGCCGCTGCCACCACTCGCGAGCGGCGGTGTGTTCCGGTGCGGGACCGGCATGTTCGGCCAGGTACTGCCGGAATGTGTAGTGCTGCGGCGGCAATTGCTCGCCGTGATAGAGCCGCGCCAGGTCGGCCACCAGGATCCGGTAGCTCATGGCGTCGGCCGCGAGCATGTCCACATCCAGGTGCAGCCGGGTGCGCCCGTCCGGCAGCAGGGTCAGTGCGATATCGACGACCTGACCGTCTTCCACCGCCAGCAGTTGATGAGTCCGGCGCTCCCGCAACGCCTCCAGCGTCCGCTCCACCGATTCGGCGGCCGCCGCGCGAAGATCGGTGACACTCCAGACGTCCCGCCCCGGTCGCTCCAGCGTCTGCTGGGTCCCGTCGGGCAGGAACCGCGTCCGCAACATCGGATGCCGCCGCACCAGCCCCTCAACCGCCACCCCCAGCTTCTCTGGATCGACACCGGCCCCATCGAATTCGACATAGAGATGAGCCGCGACCGCCCCGAGCTCCTGCCCCTCGCCCCGCCCGACCCAGTACGCGTGCTGCATCGGTGCCAGCCCGAACGGACTCCCGTCATCCGCCCAGGCGACCGCCTCCTCGCTATCCGTTCTCGCAGCTCCGGTCGCAGTGCCCGCGGCCACAACCTGATTCGCGCCGGCCGGTACCGCATCGCGGGTCGCGCCGAGCACCACCGCGTCGCCGATCACATCGCTCGGGGCCGGGCGGCCACTCTGTACGCGCTCCGGGCTCAATACACCCGAATCATCGTGGGCGGCGTCCGGATTCACCGTCGCTGCGGCACCGTCGCCTGCGGGGGCATTCGATCCCGCCCCGCCGAGGAGGCGGTGCCAGGCGGCGACGGTGGGTTCGGCGGCGAGTTGGGCGAAGTTGACGGACAGGCCGCGTTTGCGCCAGGAACCCGCGAGTTTCATGGTGCGGATGGAGTCGAGGCCGAGCTCGATGAGGTCGGCGTGGTCGAGGATGGTGGCGGGGTCGAGGCCGAGGTGACCGGCGATGGCAGTGCGGATCTCGTCCCGGGCGATGCTCGCCACTGACCGCTGGGGTGACTCCATTTCCGCTGGTACTCCTTGTTCGAGGGAGGGGATGGCCGCTGCCGATCCGGAATTCGGATGTCGTTCGACAGCAGAGTAACCCACTGAGATAGGGTTGCCTAACCTATGCAAGGCCATCCTTACTAATCGGAGGTCAGAGCTGTGACATCGAGTGCATCCGCCGAGACATCGACCGCCTTCGCGGGGACATCGACCGCATCAACCGCCACGGACCACCGCGACGGCTTCGTCCCGATTCCCGACGACCTGGCCGAGCAGTACCGGCAGGCCGGATATTGGGCGGGCCGGCCGCTGGGCGAACTCCTGCGCGACGCGGCCCGGCAGTGGCCCGACCGACCGGCGCTGCTGGGCGACACCGAGACCTCCTACGCGGCGCTCGATCCAGCGGCCGACCGGATGGCGCACGGCCTCCTCGCCCTGGGCATCCGGCCGGGCGATCGAGTCGTGCTGCAGCTGCCCAATGTCCCCGAGTTCGTTCCGGTACTGTTCGGCCTGCTGCGCGCCGGGATCATCCCCGTGCTCACTCTGCCCGCCCACCGGCGCGCCGAGATCGAGCATCTGACAAGGCTTTCCGGCGCGGTCGCCTATGTGACGGCGGACCGGATCGCCGACTTCGACTACCGCACCCTCGCCGCCGAGGTGAGCACGCACGTCCCGGCCCTGCGGCACGTCCTGGTGCTCGGCGACCCCGGCCCGTTCACCGACCTGAATTCGATTCCCGCCGACGGCGATTCGCTGCCCGAGGTCGACGCGTCCGATATCGCGCTCATACTGGTCTCCGGCGGCACCACCGGCCTGCCCAAGCTCATCGCCCGCACTCACGACGACTATGCCTACAACGCGAAGGCCAGCGCCGAGGTCTGCGAGCTCGGCCCGGACGACGTCTATCTCGCGACCCTCCCGGTCGCCCACAACTTCCCGCTGGCCTGCCCCGGCGTGCTGGGCACGGTGGCCACCGGCGGCGCCATCGCCTTCGTGACCGATCCCAGCCCGGAGAGCGCCTTCGCCGCCATCGAACGCCACCGTGTGACCGTCACCGCCGTGGTGCCGCCGCTGGCCCAGCTGTGGTGCGCGGCCGCGGAGTGGGAGGACGCCGACATTTCCTCGCTGCGCCTGCTCCAGGTCGGCGGCGCGAAGCTGGCCGAGGTGAACGCCCGCGATGTCGTTCCCGCCCTGGGCGTGCGACTGCAACAGGTGTTCGGCATGGCGGAGGGCCTGCTCAACTACACCCGCGCCGGGGACCCCGACGAACTGGTCTGCGCCACCCAGGGCCGCCCCCTCTCCCCCGCCGACGAGGTCCGGGTGGTGGACGAGCAGGGCGACGACGTCGCCGACGGCGAGGAGGGCGAGCTGCTCACCCGCGGCCCCTACACCCTGCGCGGCTACTACCGTGCCCCCGAACACAATTCGCGCGCCTTCACCCCGGACGGCTACTACCGCAGCGGCGATCTCGTGCGCCGCCTGCCCAGCGGCCACCTGATCGTGTCGGGCCGCATCAAGGACGTCATCAACCGCGGCGGCGAGAACATCTCCTGCGACGAGCTCGAGGAGCACCTGCTCGCCTATCCGGGCGTCCGGCACGCGGCCGCCGTGGGCCTGCCCGATCCGGCGCTCGGTGAGAAGGTCTGCGTGGTCCTGGTGACCGCGGGCGACCTGCCGTCACCGGCCGCCATCAAGGCTTTCCTGACCGAGCGCGGCCTGGCCACCTACAAGCTCCCGGATGTGTTGCGGCAGGCCGACGTCCTGCCCGTCACCGCGGTCGGCAAGATCGACAAGAAGGCCCTCGCCGCGCGCTACTGAGCCACACGCCCTAGGGTTCAGCCATGGGCGGGTGGAACACATCGGACATTCCTGACCAGACCGGCCGGATCGTGATCGTCACCGGCGCGACCAGCGGTCTGGGCGAGGCCACCGCGCGCGCCCTGGCCGCCGCCGGCGCCCAGGTGATCATGGCCTGCCGCAACGAGATCAAGGCGCAGGCCGTGGCCCGGACCATGCCGGGGAGCGTGCAGATCCGCCAGCTCGACCTGGCCGACCTGGCCTCGGTGCGCGCCTTCGCCGCGGGTGTCGAGCGCGCCGATGTCCTCATCAACAACGCCGGGGTGATGGCGGTGCCGAAACAGCGCACCGCCGACGGCTTCGAATTGCAGATCGGCACCAACTATCTGGGCCACTTCGCCCTGACCGGCTTACTGCTGGACCGGATTTCGGAGCGGGTGGTGAACACCTCCAGCATCACCCACTTCATCGGCCGCATCGATCTCGAGGACCTGAACTGGGAGCGGCGCGCCTACTCCCGTTTCGGCGCGTACGCGCAGTCCAAGCTGGCGCTGCTGCTGTTCAGCTATGAACTGCAGCGACGGCTGACGCTCACCGGCTCACCCACACTGTCGGTGGCCGCGCACCCGGGCTATGCCGCCACCGAGATCAGCTCGGAAACCCAGAACCTGCTGGAGCAGATCGTCGGCCTCGGCAATCGGCTGGTGGCGCAGAGCGCCGAGATGGGCGCTCTCCCAACGCTGTACGCCGCCACCGCCGAGGTCGAACCGGGCGGCTACTACGGGCCGGACCGGTTCAACTGGCGCGGTCACCCGGCCCGGGTCGGCTCCAATGCCGCCTCCCACGACGAGAAGACCGCCCGGCAGCTCTGGGAGCTGTCCGAGCGATTGACCGGGGTCGAGTTCGGCGTCTGACGCTCAGGCGCGCACCACGTACGGCGCGATGCTGCCGAGTTTCTCGCAGGTCTCCTCGAATTCGCGTTCGGGCCGGGACTGCCCGACCACGCCCGCGCCCGCGCGCAGCCACGCGCCCGCGCCGGTCTGATAGACCGCGCGCAGCACCAGCGTCGCCTCCAGCGCGCCGTCGGGCGAAACCGTCACCACCGCACCGGAATACAGGCCGCGCGGATCGTGGTCGAGGCGGAACACCGCATCGACGCCCGCGGCCTTGGGAATCCCGGAGGCGGTGACCGACGGGAACAGCGTCTCCAGCGCGTCCCACGGGCTGCGGTCGGCCGCCAGCCGCCCGCGCACCGTGGAGGCCAGGTGCTGCACGCTGCCGCGCTCACGCACGGCCATGAAGTCCGAGACCGCGGTGGTGTCCGGCTCCGCCACGGCCGCGATCTCGGCGAACGAGGTCTGCACCGAAATGGCGTGCTCGACAATCTCCTTCGGATCCCGCACCAGGTCGGCCCGGGCGGCCAGATCGACCTCGTCGCCACGCCCGAAGGCCCGGGTCCCGGCCAGCGGCTCGGTGGTGACCACCCGATCCCCGTCCACGGCCGCGACGAGTTCCGGGCTGAAGCCCGCGGCCTCCAGTCCGCCCAGGCGCAGCAGGAACGAGCGCGCCGGGGTGTTGTGCACGCGGCCCAGCCGGTAGGTGGCCGGAATGTTCACCGCGAAGGGCAGTTCCACCTTCCGCGACAGAATCACCTTCTGGTACCTGCCGTCCCGGATCTCGGCGACGCCGGTGGCCACCCGGTCCCGGTAGCCCGTGGGATCCACGGTGACGTCGACGGGGTGCGCGACCGGCAGCCTCGTGTCCTGCGCGGCCGCGATCAGCGCGTGGATGTCGCCGGTTTCGGACGGCGTCGCACCCGACACCCGCACCCCGGCGGCGTCGATGCGCACCTCGATGCGCGGAATCATCAGGTGCGCCAGTGTCGCTCGCGGATGCACGTGCGCGGTCGCGCCCAGCGACCAGGCGCAGAACTCGAATCCGATCCACCCGAACGCATTCCGGCCGTCCAGCGGCAATGCGGCCAGCGCGCCGTCGACGGCCTGTGCCGGATTCCCCGTCCACGGCCCGGCGGTGGTGCGCCCGTCCCAGCTCACCCGCAGTTCGTTCGCGTCCAGCTCGACGCCGCCCAGCGGGTCGGCCGCGAACACCCATTCGCCGGGCCGCTCGTACACCACGTATTCGCCGAAGCGATCCGCCGCCGCCAGCGCGGTGACCGCCGCGACCGGATCGGTGACGTGTTCGCCCCACCGCTGCTCCCCCTCGAGCCGTACCCGTTCGCCAGCGACCGACACCAGACCTCCAAGGTTATGCTTACCTAACTTGATGAGCGAGGTTAGCATTACCTTTCCCAGCGTGGGGAGGGGTCGATCGCGACCTGCGTCACGACGCCCCCGCGCCGCCGCGAAACCCACGCTCCGACCGGGGAATTGCCCGACCTACCGCCCGACGCCGCACGTTTGGGCTTCAATGGATCGCAGCGGCTCATGCGGAGGTAACCAGAATGCTCGATCATGACAGCCGGCTCCCCGAAGCCGCGCTCACCGCTCCGCAGTCCGTGGTCGCCCTGGTCGACGCCGCCTCCCCGGTGGAGCGCGCCCTCGTCGGACACTGGCTGGCCGAGGGCGGCATCACCCAGGAATTCGGCACCGCGGCCCCCGTCACCCAGCTCGACCTCGACCCCGCGGCCGTCACCGCCCGGCTGGTCGGGCGCAGCGACGACCCGCTGGTGGTGCCGGTCCGGGTGCTGTGGCTGCCGCCGGAGCGAGACGGCGTGCGCCGCACCACCTTCAGCGACCTGCTCACCCTCACCAACCCCCGCAAACCCAACCGGCTCATGCAGCGGCGGCTGCTCAGCAAGGCCCCCGACCGGCACCTGGTGCTGACCGGGCAACCCGCCCGGCTCAGCGAGCTGCGCGCCAACAATCCCGGATCCGCCGGTGCGCCCGACGCTTTCGGGCGGGCCATCGTGCGCGCCGGCATCGTCGCCCTGGAACGCGCCGAACGCGCCGTCATCGGCGACCGGTACAAGGTGCCGCGGCTGGTGGTCGAGGAGATCCTGGACTCGCCCGAATTCCTGCGGCGGCTCGACGCCATCGCAGAGGAGTCCGGCGTGCCCGCGCGCGAGGTGTACCGGCGGGCCGAGAGGGGCCTGCGCGAACTCGTCGCGGCGCAGAGCCGGCTGGTGTCGGACCTGTTCACCCAGGCCATGCGGCCCGTGCACGCCTCCACCTGGAAGGTCGACGCCGACGAGTCCGGGCTGGACCGGCTGCGCTCGCTCAACCGGCGCTACCCGCTGGTCTTCCTGCCCTCGCACCGGTCCTACGTGGACGCCTTCGTGCTCGGGGACATCCTGGCGCGCAACGACTTTCCGCCCAACCACGTGGTCGGCGGGGCCAACCTCAAGTTCTGGCCGATCGGGCCCATCGCGCGGCGCACCGGAACCGTGTTCATCCGCCGCAGTTTCGGCGACGACGAGGTGTACAAGGCGGTCGTCGAGGAGTACTTCGCCTACCTGCTCAGCAAGCGCTTCAACCTGGAGTGGTACTTCGAGGGCGGGCGCACCCGCACCGGCAAACTCCGGCCGCCCCGCTACGGGCTGCTGAATTACCTTGCGGCCGCGCTGCGTTCGAAACGCATCGACGACGTCATGCTGGTGCCGGTATCCATCACCTACGAGCGGCTCAACGAGATCGGGGCCATCGCCGACGAACAGACCGGCGGCCGCAAACAACCCGAGGGCCTGACCTGGCTGGCCCGCTACGTGCGCAACCAGCAGCACTCGGCCGGGCGCGTGTACGTGCGCTTCGGGACCCCGCTCTCGGCCCGCGACCGGCTGGCCATGAACGGCGATCCGCTGACGGTCTACCCGAATCCGGCGCCCGAGCGGACTCTCGAACTCGAGCACCTGGCCGTGCAGCGGCTGGCCTTCGAGGTCGCCGTCGGCATCAACGACGTCACCCCGATCACCGTCAACGCCCTCACCACCCTGGTGCTGCTGGGCGTGCACGAGCGCGCCCTCACCCGCGGCGAACTGCGCACCGCCATCGCACCCGTCCTCGGTTACATCGAGCGCCGGAACCTGCCCAGCGGCGAACTCGACGCACTGCGTGACGATCACGGGCTGGCCGTGGTGCTCGAACAGCTGACCGTCGCCACCGTCGTCACCGTGTACCGCGGCGGGCTGGAACCGGTGTACGCCATCAATGCCGGGGCACACCTGGAGGCCGCGTTCTATCGCAACAGTGCCGTGCACTGGTTCGTCAACCGCGCCATCCTCGAACTGGCCATCCTCACCGCCGTCGAGGCGCCCGAGGGCGATCAGCTCCGGGTCGGCTGGGAGGCCGCCTTCCGGCTGCGCGACCTGCTCAAGTTCGAGTTCTTCTTCCCGGAGCGGGCCGAATTCACCAGCCAGCTCACCGCGGAAATGCTGCTGGTGGACCCCGACTGGCATCAACGCACCGCCGCGGGCACCGTCGGCTCCGACATCCTGGCCCGGCTGGCCGAATCCGGGTTCATGATGGCGCACCGGGTGCTGCGCTCGTTCTTCGACGCGCAACTGGTGGTGGCCGAACGGTTGGCCGCCCGCGACCCGGTCGCCGAGATCGACAAGAAGGCCCTGGTCGACGAATGCCTGCAGGTCGGCAAACAGATGCTGCTGCAGCAGCGGCTACACAGCCCCGAATCGGTGTCCTCCGAATTGTTCGGCAGCGCGGTCAAACTCGCCGACAACCACGGCCTGCTCATCCCCTCCGACGATCCCGCCGATCTGGCCGCCCGCCGCAGCCGCTTCGCCGCGGAACTGCGCGCCATCGGCCAGCGCCTCTCCCGGGCCGCCACCCTCGACCCCTCCAACCGCCTGGAAGCGCTATGACGCACCGGGTCCGGGTAATCGGCGCGGGCCGGCCCGCACTGCCGCTCCGGCCCGGCGTCGGCGTCACCCAGCGCCCGATCGGCGCACAGGATCTCGGCGCGGCCCTCGAAGCCGTGCGCACCGGACCGCAAGGACCGCGCGTCGCAGCGATTTTCGACTTCGGCGGCACCGTCGTGCACGGATTCAACCCGCCGCCGCTGCCCCGGCGACTGCTGCGGCGCAGCAGCACCCAGGGCGCGCTCACCGCCACCCTGCTCGGCAGTATTCGCGGGGCGCGCAGTGAGGGCGAGTACGAGCGCTTCCTGCAATCGGTGATGTACAGCTGGGCCGGGACAGCCGAGGACGAGCTGGCTCGACTCGGGCGACAGGCGTTCGCGCGCAGCGTGTACGGGCACATCTACCCGGAGGCCTGGCGGCTGGTGCGCGAACACGAGGCGGCCGGGCACACGCTGGTGCTGATCAGCTCGGTCACCTGCTACCAGGTGCGGCCGGTAGCCGAGGAACTCGGCGTTCCGCACGTCCTGTGCACCGCCATGGCCGTGCAGGACGGCGTGCTCACCGGGCACGTGGAGGGAAAGCCGCTGTGGCGCAACGGCAAAGCCGACGCCGTGCGCCGCTTCGCCATCACCCACGACATCGACCTCACCCAGAGCTGGGCCTACGCCGACAGCGCCGCCGACCTGCCGCTGCTGCAGACTGCCGGGCACCCGGTCGCGGTGAACCCGGATCCGCGCGTCGTGCTGGAGGCGGCCGAAAAGGATTGGCCGGTGCTGCACTTCCGGCCCCGGCAAGCACCCGGAGCCACCGACTACGCCCGCACCCTGGCCGGATTCACCGGCCTGCTGGGCGGGGCCCTGTTCGGCGTGGCCGCCAAGGCGCACACGAAACAGCGCCGCCAGATGGCGGATTCGATGATGACCTACGCCGCGGACACCACCCTGCGCGGCACCGGTGTGAAGGTCCGGGTGGTGGGCGCCGAGAACGCCCGCGCCCCACGCCCGGCCGTGTTCATCTTCAACCACCAGAGCCAGTTCGACATCGTGGTGCTGGCCGAGGTGCTGGGCACCGGATTCACCGGCATCGCCAAGCGGGAGATCACCAAGAACCCGATCTTCGGTCCCCTCATGCGCTTCGTCGAGGTGACCTTCATCGACCGCGCCGACACCGCGGCCGCCAAGGCCGCGCTGGAACCCGTCGTCGACACCCTGCGCGGCGGACTGTCGGTGGTGATCGCGCCCGAGGGAACCCGATCCCTGACCCCGCGCATCGGGCCGTTCAAGAAGGGCGCGTTCCATACTGCCCGGCAGGCAGGGGTGCCGGTGATTCCGGTGGTGATCCGGAACGCGGGCGAAATCACGTGGCGCAATTCTGCCGTGGTGCGCAAAGGCGTCGTGGACGTGGCCGTCCTACCGCCGATCGATGTCAGCGGCTGGGATCCGGCCCGGATGGACGCCGAGGTGGAACAGGTCCGGCAGCTGTTCGTGGACACGCTGCTCCACTGGCCCGAAAGTGAGCCCGGCAGTTAGTCAGACAGCGCGACCGAAGAGCAGCTTCCACGGCATGGCCGCGGACTCCAGCTGCACCTTCAGGCTCATCTTGGACGCGCCCTTGGTGCGCTCCTCGAAACGGATCGGTACCTCGGCGATCGAAATGCCCTTCTTGACCGTCCGGTAGTTCATCTCGACCTGGAACGAATAGCCGTTGGACTTGATCGAGGCGACGTCGATGGCGCGCAGCGTGTCCGCCTTCCACGCCTTGAAACCGGCGGTCGCGTCCTTCACGCCCAGGCGCAGAATCATATTCACGTAGAAGTTGGCCCAGGCCGACAGCGCCTTGCGGTACCACTTCCACTCCGCCGCGGTGGAACCCCCGGGAACATAACGGGATCCGAGCACCACGCCGGCATCGGTGGACTCCAGTTTGTCCAGCATGGCCGGGATCACCTCGGCCGGATGCGACAGGTCGGCGTCCATCTGAATGACCACGTCGGCGCCCTCGTCCAGCGCCTTGGTGATGCCGGCGATGTAGGCCCGGCCCAGACCGTCCTTCTCGGTGCGGTGCAGCACGCTCACCACGTTCGGCAGGTCGGCGGCCAGCTTGTCGGCCACCTCACCCGTGCCGTCGGGCGAATTGTCGTCCACCACCAGCACATGCAGGTCGGCCACCGGTAGCGCGGTCAGCCGCTCCACCGCGACCGGCAGGTTCTCCCGCTCGTTGTAGGTCGGCACCACCACCGTGACCTTCAAGGTTTACCCTCCCGCTTGGTCGTTTTCTGGCTACGAAACCGTACCTGGTCCACCTGAGTGCCTCGTGAGCGCACCGAGCAGCGCGTCACCCCCGTCACTCCGGCGTCAGTCGTCCTCTTGGTCCGCGCGCCGATTTCGTTCCCGCACAATATCCAACGCCCGCTCCGCTGTCGCCTTATCCGGATAAGGCCCGATCCGATCGCCGACCCAACAGGTCTTCCCCTGCTCCGCCTTCTGATGGGAGATGCAGTAATACCACTGATTGTCCTCAGCCATGAGGTCCAGCATTCCACCAAGATCAGACCCACAGGTCGAAAAACGCGCGGATAACCCCGGAACGCCGAAAGACCCCGTCCGAGGGACGAGGTCTTCCAGATCTGGTGGCCAAGGCCGGGATCGAACCGGCGACCTTCCGCTTTTCAGGCGGACGCTCGTACCAACTGAGCTACCTGGCCGTGGGCACCCGATTCGAATGCCACGCTGTACCACTTCTTGCCATGCAAGGAGTCTTGCGACCCTGACGGGACTCGAACCCGCGACCTCCGCCGTGACAGGGCGGCGCGCTAACCAACTGCGCCACAGGGCCTTGCTCTTGCTCCGACAACGATGTTGCCATCGTTGTACCCCCTACGGGATTCGAACCCGCGCTACCGCCTTGAAAGGGCGGCGTCCTAGGCCGCTAGACGAAGGGGGCCCGCCGGATTTCTCCGGACCGTTTGCTCAACGGCTTCCGTTGGGAGCGGAGATAGCTTATGACAGGCTCCGCGTGATTCCCAAATCAGCTGGTCAGAGTCCCAAGTTGAGATCTTCGAGCCGGGCGGACACCCGCCAGCCGGTGCGGCGGAACTCCTCGCTCCACTCCGGTGTCGCGGTGGCGTCCACTATCACCTCGAGCGCCTCGGCGAACCGGGCCCGCAGATCCACCGGTCCCGCCAGCACATCGGAGATATAGCGCTGGCCCGCCAGCGCCGCCGCCAAGGTGCGGGTGAACCGGTCCGGATCCGAATCCGGGCGGAGCTGTTTGTGCTCGGCCGCTTTCACCGCGAGCTGCCGGATGGCGCGCCCGAGGATGCGGCCGCCGCCGGCCTGGATGTCGCGGTAGAACTCCGGCTCGATGATGAGCCGGAACTCGGCCTGGATGATGATGTCGTTCTCCAGCCGCAGCGCGATCTCGTCGATCATGCCGTGTAGCACGTCCAGTGGACCGAGATCGGTTCTGGCGAGCCACCTTTCGGTCGATGCCCGATAGCGGTCGACCGCCGCCTCCAGCACCGCGCGAGCCAGGTCCTCCTTGGAGTCGAAGTGAAAGTACATGGCCCCCTTGGTCGCCCGGGAACCTTCCAATATGCGGTTGAGCGAAGCAGCGGCATAGCCGCTCTTCCCGAACTCAACGGCGGCGGATCTGATGATCGCCGCGCGTGTCCGGCGGGCCCGCTCTTGCTGCCGTGCCATGCTCGAAACGCCTCCGAAGCTAGCTAACCGTCGCCGACCGCCGCGCGGCCTCGACGCAAAGTTACGTGTCTTTCAAATACTTCAAAACGGGCTTCGCCCGGAATTACCAAACTCTTGGTACGAAAAAGCGCGAAAAACTTGAAACACACCAACTGGTATAGTTTTTCCCGCCCGGGTGCACCGCAGGGGGTGCGCACCCGGGCGTTCACGTCGTCCTGGTCCGCCTCCCCGCAGCTTCATCGTATTGGCGCCGCGATCGGCCAGACCGGTCGCGACACGTTCGGGCACATCAACGATAAGCCGAATCCCGTGCCGCCGGGGCAATCCCGGTTCCTTGGGAATTCACCAGTCGGTCACCGTACCCGGAAAGCGCACCCAGCGTGGGGTGTACCGGAAAGTCAGTTAGCCAGCACACCCCCTATCGAAAACCGCAATTCCCCAGCAATCGTAGGGATGATTGGTTCGAATCGACGAATTCGCCCATATCCCACTGATGTTCGGCCGATCGATCGCCGCCGCGCGCGCTGTCCACACCGACACCGCAGTGCCACCGAGCCGCCGCCCCCACGCCCGCGCCGGCTCCGACCGGTTTCCACCCCCAGCACCAAATAGCTTGCCACACATCACCATTGGATGATATTCACACTTCGGCGCAGCGAAACAAACTGAGTGGCAAGGCGATTGCCGGACCCCTCGGAACCGGCAATCAGCGCCCGCTTACCGGGCTGCCCGGAACCCATCGGGCAGTGGACACGGCGAGACCACACCGCCACCCCACCCCGCCCACACTCCGCGCCGACCCCTGCCCGCCCCGGGGTCCACCTTCTCGCGGTGCCGCACCGACCGGTCCGCACCCTCACAGCGCCACATCGTCCCCCCAACCGACCTCCGCGACTCCCCGAGCCCCGCCGATCGGCACGGCCCGTCACCCGATCGGCACGGCCCGTCACCCAACGGCACACCGCGTCATCCCACGCGAACGCCACCGGGCTCCGCGGTTCCCCGTCGCGCGCCCGCGCCGCACCCGCCCGGACCCCGACGGCACATCGTGACCTGCGCAAACACCGTCCGCCAGAGCACAATCGGATACTCGTTTAACACTTGCGGGGTCGGCGCACTAAACTGACGTCCCGCACGCCCCTATAGCTCAGTTGGTAGAGCTACGGACTTTTAATCCGCAGGTCCCAGGTTCGAGCCCTGGTGGGGGCACACCCACGCGAGGGGCCCGGAGTCATACTTCCGGGCCCCTCGCCACATCCGCGAATCTGTAGCAATCCGCCCGGACTTCACCTACCGTGACCGGAGCAGAGCTTTTCCCGGGAACCATCACCACAGGCGGAGTTCATGACTTCCTTCGATGACCTGCTCTCCAATGTCCCGGTCGCCCAGATCGCCGAGAAGCTCGGCGTCGACGAGGCGACCGCGAAGACGGCGATCGATGCGGCCGTCCCCGTCCTACTCGGCGGCTTCCAGACACAGGTCGGCAACCCCGAGGTCGGACTGAACCTGGAAAGCGAAGTCGCCAGCCAGCCGCACGGCCTGCTCGACCGCGGTGTCGACATGAGTCAGGTGGACGTCTCCAACGGCAGCCAGATCGTCGATCAGACCTTCGGCGCCGAGAAGAACACGGTGATCAGCGCTCTCGGCAATGTCGGCGGTAACAACATCAGCCAGGACCTGATGGGCAACCTGCTCCCCATGCTCGCGCCGATCGTGCTGGCCTACCTCGGTAAGAAGGCCCTGGGTGGAGGCGGCGGCGCGGTCGCGCAGCCCGGCGGCGGGATCGGTGATCTGCTCGGCAGTCTGCTCGGCGGCGCCACCGGTGGAAACAGTGGCGGCGGTCCGGGCGACATTCCGGGCAGGGCGGTCGGCCAGAACGCGGGCAGTGTGCTCGGCAACGTACTGGGCGGGCTATTGGGTAAGAAGTAATCGGGCATCTCGCGCGGATGCGCGGCTAACGAACTACGGCCCACGGCGATACACCCGTCGCTGTGGGCCGCCTGTCATATGACATCTCTCACCTACGCCGCAATGGCGCACATGTGAGTTTCACATCACCCTACGGTCACGTAAGGTATGGGCGCGGCGGCAGGCCGGCGAGGGTACGACAGCACGACGCACGACACGAAGGGCACACGTATGGCAAAGGATCTGACTCAACTCGAGCTGCTGACGGAGTTGGAGCCGGTTGCCGAGGAGAACGTCAATCGCCACCTCTCCCTGGCCAAGGAATGGCACCCGCACGACTACGTGCCGTGGGACGAAGGCCGCAACTTCGCCGCCATGGGTGGTGTCGACTGGGATCCGGAACAGTCGAAACTGAACGAGGTCGCCAAGGCGGCCATGATCACCAACCTGCTCACCGAGGACAATCTGCCCTCCTACCACCGCGAGATCGCCGAGAACTTCTCCCAGGACGGCGCCTGGGGCACCTGGGTCGGCCGCTGGACCGCCGAGGAGAACCGGCACGGCATCGTCATGCGCGACTACCTGGTCGTGACCCGCGGCGTCGATCCGGTCGCCCTCGAGCAGGCCCGCATGATCCACATGACGAACGGGTTCGCCTCGCCCACCGAGGAGCTCGAACAACTGTCGAACAATGCCGGATTCCTCTATTCGGTCGCGTACGTGACCTTCCAGGAACTGGCCACCCGCGTCTCGCACCGCAACACCGGCCGCGTCTGCGACGATCCGATCGCCGACCGCATGCTGCAGCGCATCGCCGCCGACGAGAACCTCCACATGATCTTCTACCGCAACATGTGCGGTGCGGCCCTCGACCTGTCGCCCGACCAGACCCTCGAGGCCATCACCCTCATCCTGGAGAACTTCCAGATGCCCGGCGCCGGCATGCCCAACTTCCGCCGCAATGGCGTGCTGATGGCCAAGCACGGCATCTACGACCTGCGCCAGCACCTCGAAGAGGTGGTGAACCCGGTGCTCAAGAAGTGGCGGATCTTCGAGCGCGACGACTTCACCGCGCGCGGTGAGGAGACCCGGGAGCGCCTGGGCACCTTCCTCGAGAAGCTCAGCAAGGACGTCGTGAAGTTCGAGGAGCAGCGCGACCGCATGCTGGCCCGCGAGGCCGCCAAGCGCGAGAAGGAGCTGGCCGCCACCGGCAGCTAGCCGGCTGCGGGCTTTCCCGGACCCTCGAGCGAATAGCCACGGCCCCTCCGGATTTCGATCCGGAGGGGCCGTTTTCGCGCCCTGAGCGCGACTCACAGCAAGCTCACCGGGATTTCCCCGGCCGGTTCGGGCCCGCGGGCCCGATCATGACTGCATGAGCCTCGACACCCGGGTCCGCACCGCGAATGTGGTGCTGCTGCACGGACAACCGGGCGATCGATCCGACTGGGACGCGGTGACCGCCCGACTGCCCGGATCGCTCACCGCGCTGGCCCTCGACCGCCCCGGATACGGCGACAATCCGGAACCGGCGGGATCCATCGAAGACAATGCCCGCTGGCTGCTCGACCGGCTGGACCACGAGGGCATCGACAGTGCCGTCCTGGCCGGACATTCGTACGGCGGGGCGGTCGCACTGGCGGCCGCGACGCTGGCGCCGCACCGGGTGCGCGGACTGGTGCTGGTCTCCAGCGTGGGACCGGGCTGCCTGACCGCCTGGGACGAGCTGCTCGCCGCACCGTTCGCCGGCGCCGCACTGGCGTTGACCGCGTGGTCGGTGCTGCCGTGGCTGGCGCGCAAGGGCCTCGACCACAGCCCGGCCGGGACGGCCGCCGGGACCGCGCTCGCACTGCTCGCCGGCGTGCATTACCGGCACGGTCCGGTGTGGCGCAGTTTCCTGACCGAACAGCGGGAAATGTTCGACACGCTGGACCGGTGGACGGCGAGGCTCGCGGACATCCGGGTGCCGGCCTTGATCATCGCCGACCCGGCCGATAGGGTCGTGCCGATCTCCACCTCCCACGCACTGTGCGAGCAGTTGCCCTGTGCCCGAATCGATCTGATCAGCGGGGGTGGCCACCATCTGCCACGACGGCTGCCCGGCGCCGTGGCCGCGCGGATAGGCGACTTTGTCGACTCGTTGGACTGAACCGATGCGCGGCACCCTGCTGGCCGTACGAGAACGCGCGCTCACCCAGTTCCACACCGAGCGCCGCCATCCCACCCCCAGCCCGATCGATCCCGGGCGGCCGCTGTGGCGGCAGGTCGCGGGCGAGGTGCGCTGGTCGTTCACCCCGCCCGCGCTGTGGCTGGAGGGAATCGGCGCGAATGTGGTGCTGTCGGGGCTCTTTCTGCTGATCTCGCCGCTCACCCTGCACAAGCACGGCTGGGTGGTGCTGGTCGGCGTCTACTTCGCGACCTTCGTGCTCGCCGACGTCACCACCACGAATGTGCTCGGCGTGGACGCCGACCGGACCCGGCTGAGCCTGGCCGCCGGGGTACCGGTGCAGCGCGTCCTGGTGGTCAAGAACCTCGCGCTGCTGATCATCGTGGGACTGCCGACGCTGCTGGCCACGGCCGTGCTCACCGCGAAGACCAGCGCGCACCCGATGCAGCGCGCCGGGGTTTCGGTCGCCGATGTGGCGCTGCCGATCCTGGCCTGGCTCGGGGTGGGCAATGTCGTGTCGGCGCTGCTCGCGGTCCCGCCACGCGCGCTCGGGCAACGCTGGGCCGCGCGCCGGGACTGGCGCAGCACGCTGCCCTGGCTTACCCACCTGGTCCTGCCGTACGGGCTCTACTATTTCGTCGCGCCGATCGACGGCGAGCAGCGCGCCATCCTCGGCTACCACCTGGGCCGCTCGATGCCGGGCGATCTGCGCGGTGCGATCCACCTCGGGGTCGGGCTCGCGGTCTGGCTTGTCGGCACGGTGCTCGCGGTCGCCGTGGTGCGCCGCCGCGGCTTGCGAATGTGGTGACCGCTGTGACCGGGGGCACTGCGGGCGGTACGCGGCTCTGGCCGCGAGCGCGCGGATGAGAGACTGGACGATGTGACTGTCTCGCTCGAAGCCCCGAAGACCGAGCTGCGGATCGGGCCCTACCCGCTCGATCCGCCGGTCGTGCTGGCCCCGATGGCGGGCATCACCAATATCGCCTTCCGCACCCTGTGCCGCGAATTCGGCAGCGCCACTTCGCTGTACGTGTGCGAGATGATCACCGCGCGGGCCATCGTGGAGCGCAACGAGAAGACGCTGAACATGATGGCCTTCGGGCCGGACGAGTCGCCGCGGTCCATGCAGCTCTACGGCGTCGACCCCAAGACCCTGGGCGAGGCGGTGCGGATCGTCGTCGGTGAGGGCTGGGCCGACCACATCGACATGAACCTGGGTTGCCCGGTGCGCAAGGTCACCCGCCTCGGCGGCGGGTCGGCGCTGCCCTACAAGCGGCGGCTGTTCCGGGAGATCGTGCGCGAAATGGTCGCGGCCGCAGGCGATGTGCCGGTCACCTTCAAGTTCCGCATCGGCATCGACGACGAACACCACACCTACCTGGACACCGGCCGCATCGCCGAAGCCGAAGGCGCCGCGGCGGTTTCGCTGCACGCCCGCACGGCCGCGCAGCTGTACTCCGGGCAGGCGGACTGGTCCGCCATCGCCCGGCTCAAGGAGACCGTGACCGGCATTCCGGTGCTGGGCAACGGCGATATCTTCACCGCCGATGACGCCCTGCGCATGATGGCCGAGACCGGCTGCGACGGTGTGGTCGTGGGCCGCGGCTGCCTCGGCCGGCCCTGGCTGTTCGGGGAGCTGAGCGCCGCCCTGCGCGGCGAGCCGATTCCGGAGGGCCCCACCCTCGGCAAGGTCGGCCAGATCCTCTACCGGCACGCCGCGCTGCTCGTCGAGCACGATGGCGAGGACAAGGCCATGCGCGATATCCGCAAGCACATGGCCTGGTACCTGATGGGTTTCCCGGTGGGCTCGGCGCTGCGCCGGCAGTTCGCCACGGTGACCAGCCTGGCGCAGATCGCGGATCTGGTCGGGCAGCTGGAGCCGGATGTACCGTTCCCGGCCGATGCGCTCGGCCCGCGCGGACGCCAGGGTTCCCCGCAGACCAAGGTGGCCCTCCCCGACGGCTGGCTCGACGATCCCGAGGACGCGACCGTGCCCACCGCGGCCGACGTCATGCACAGCGGCGGCTGAGTCATTCACGGCGGCAGCTGATCGCTCCCGTTTCGAGCTCGATCCGATCACCACCCGGCGCAGCTGCCGGGCGATGCGGCGACGCCCTGGCACACTTTGCGAAGCGTGCCCACCCGGGCGTGCCGCATACCCGACAACGCGAAAAACCGGCCCCACCTGCGGTGGACATACGTTCGAGTGGTTCGCCGTGGCGAAATCGTTATCATGGCCCTCGGCATCAAGAGCGAAGTGAGGTTCGTTGGTGGGTGACGATCGGTACGGGCGTACGCCACGGCCCGGAGGTCGCGCCCCCTGGGAGCGCTACCCCGCGGACGAGGACGATCCGGCGCTCGCCGGCCGCCGCTCCCGGCACACCGACGACGCCGAACCCACTGCCGCAGCACCTATTTCGGTCCAGGACCTGGTCGACCGCGTGGACAGCGAACGGCAGACCCGGCGACGCCGCCGGGACGAACCGGAGACTCCGAAAGAACCCGCGGCCGAGACGAGCCGCGAAATCCCCTGGCCGGACGGCTCGGCACCCGTGCCACCGCAACCGGCAGCCCCGCAGGCTCCCGTGCCGGCCACCAGATCACAGCCGGCGGCCTCGACCGGCGCGCAGCCCGCGGCGAACACCGGGTCCCAGCGCGCTGTGCGCGATACCAGCCACCTACGCCGGGTCGCGAACGCACCCGGCAATCGCGGCGCGCGCCCGGCCGACCCGACCGCGGAACCGGTCACCGTGGAACTACCCCCGGTTACCGACACCGTGCCGCCCCCGCCGGCCGCCCCGACCGCGAACGCCCGCACCCGGGCGCTGATCGCGCGAAAGGTCAAGTCGCCCGCGGACTATCCGACCACCGCGCTCCCGGCGGCCGTGGGACCCGCACCGGCCAAATGGGTTTCGAGCACGCGTCGCCGCCGCAACCGGCGGCTGCAGTTGGCCGGCCGCGCCACGCTCGCCGTCGTCGCCGTCATCGCGCTCATCGTGACCGGCAGCGGCTGGAGCTACCTGCGCGCCAAAGACAACAATTTCCAGCAGGTTTCCGCACTCGACGACAACTCACCCGACGTCGTCGACGCCGACGGACAGACCGGCGACGAGAACTTCCTCATCGTCGGCACCGACACCCGCGCGGGCGCCAACGGCACCCTCGGCGCGGGCACCGTGGACGACGCCGAGGGCGCGCGCTCCGACACCGTCATGCTGGTCAACATCCCCGCCAGCCGGGCCCGCGTGGTCGCCGTGTCCTTCCCCCGTGACCTGGACGTCACCCGCCCGGTCTGCGAGGGCTGGGACAACGACAAGGCCGCCTACACCGGCGAGAAGTTCCCCGCCGCCGACGGTGACAAGCTCAACGCCACCTACGCCCTCGGCGGACCCAAGTGCCTGACCAAGGTGATCACCAAACTGTCCGGCCTGAAGATCAACCACTTCGTCGGCATCGACTTCTCGGGCTTCGAATCCATGGTCGACGTGGTCGGCGGCGTCGAGGTGTGCACCACCAAACCGCTGGTCGACGAGATCCTCGGCACCGTGCTCACCACGCCCGGCAAGCAGGTCGTGAACGGCTCCACCGCACTGGACTACGTGCGCGCCCGGCACGTGTACGGCGAGGAGCGCAGCGACTACGACCGCATCAACCGGCAGCAGCGGTTCCTGTCCTCACTGCTGCGCAGTGCGCTGTCGAGCAAGGTGCTCTTCGATCCGGGCAAGCTCAACGGCTTCATCGATGCCTTCGCCAAGCACTCGTTCATGGACAACGTCACCACCAAAGACCTTCTGACACTTGGCCGTTCGATGCAGAAGATGCAGGCCGGGGCCATCACCTTCCTGACCGTCCCCACCGCGGGCACCACCTCCTACGGCAACGAGATCCCGCGCGAATCGGATATCAAGGCCATCTTCCGCGCCATCATCGACGACCAGCCGCTGCCCGGCGAGAAGCAGACCGACACCCCGCCCAGTACCGGTGCCGCGCCCGTGGCCAAGCCCAATGCGGCGGCCGTGGATCCGAGCACCGTCTCGGTGCAGGTGTCCAACGGCTCCGGCCAGGTGGGCATCGCGGGCGCCACGGCGACCAAGCTGGCCGCACAGGGCTTCCAGATCTACAGCACCGGCAACTATGCCGACGGCACCTCGCCCAAGACCAAGGTCCGCTACTCCAGCGGCCACGAGGCCGAGGCCGGGACGGTGGCCAGCGCCATTCCGGGTGCCATCCTGGAACCGGCGAGCGGGCTGGGCAGCATTGTCGAAGTGGTCGCCGGTTCCGATTTCACCGGCACCGTGAAGGCGCCCACCGCCTTCGGTCAGCCGCTGCCCGACACACCGAGCGACTCGGGTGGGCCCAGTGCGGCTCCGGTCACACTTCCGTCCGATCTCGAGCACGTCAACGCCGCCGACGACCTGTGTAAGTGACCGCGCGTCCCGCTGGCCGGAACTGCGGCATCGGCGCTGGAACCGACCAGCACCGACGGTTAACCCGCAGTTGGTGACTTGGTCAGCGGTGCGCACTAATGTCTTGAGTCATGCGTGTCATCTACAACGAACAAATGGCCGAGCTCGCCGATCTGCTCGGCGGCATGGCCGGGCTCGCCGGATCGGCGATGGAGCGGGCCACCCAGTCCCTGCTCAGCGCCGATCTCGAGCTCGCGGAGCAGGTGATCACCGAATACGACCGCATCGCCGAGATGATCCAGCTGGCGGAGGAGAAGGCCTTCGCACTGCTGGCCCTGCAGGCCCCCGTCGCCGGTGATCTGCGGCAGGTGGTCAGCGCGATTCAGATCGTCGCCGATGTGAACCGGATGGGCGTGCTGTCGCTGCACGTGGCCAAGATGACCCGTCGGCGCTTCCCGGCGCACGCCGTGCCGGAGGCCGTCAACAGCTACTTCGCCGAGATGGGCCGGGTCGCGGTCAAGATGGGCGCCACCGCCAAGGAGGTGCTGGAGTCTCGCGATCCCGAGCGGGCCGCCAAGCTCACCGACGACGACGAGGCGATGGACGACCTGCGCAAGCACCTGTTCACGCTGATCATGGATCGCGACTGGCAGTTCGGCGTGGCGGCGGCCGTGGACGTGGCGCTGCTGGGCCGCTACTACGAGCGCTTCGCCGACCACGCCGTCGAGATCGGGCGGCGTGTGGTGTTCCTGGTCACCGGCGTGCTGCCGCCCGACCCGGATTCCGAGAAGGAAAGCATCTAGGACGACGATCGAGGGAGTTCGGGGGCGCACCCCGGAACTCCCTCGATTCGGTGCGGGTCAGTCCCCGTCGGACTCGCGCCAGCCCATCAGGATCGACCGACCCCGTTCGGGGCGCCACGGGAGCGTCGCGGCCACGATGACCGCGCACACCACCAGGGTGCCGACCGCGACATACGACGCGGCCTCGGCGCCCTGCATGGCCGCGACCTTCATGGCGTGGATCAGATCCGCCTTCGCCTGCGCCAGCAGCGGATTCACCGGCGCCTTCACGATCCCGATGATGCTGATGGGCGTATTGCCCGCCAGTTCCTTCTGCTGCACGTTCATGATCTGCGCGGGAATCGCGTCGATCCGGCCGCTGATCTTCCCGGCGTAGACCGAGGTCATGATGGAGCCCAGCAGGGCCACCCCGAGCGCGCCGCCCACCTCACGCGTGGTGTCGTTGACCGCCGAGCCCGCCCCCGCCTCCTCCAGCGGCACCGCGCCCATGATGGATTCGGTCGCCGGTCCCTGCACCACCGCGAAGCCCAGGCCCATCAGGATCATGGACACCACAACCGGTCCCAGATACGGGGTTTCGACGGTGGTCCGGCCCGCGATGTACATGGCCGCCGCCAGGATCAGCAGCCCGGACACCAGCATGGCCGTGGTGCCCACCCGCTGCGCCAGCATGGTCGCGATGGGTGCGCCGAAGCCCACCGCCACCGCGAAAGGCAGTGAGTGGATGCCGAATTCGAGCGGCGAGAGCTCCTTCACGCCCTGGAAGTACTGGGTGATCAGGAACAGGAAGCCGAACGCCGAGAAGTAGGACACCGTGATGGCCAGTGACGGCAGCGCGAAGCGGCGATTGCGGAACAGCCGCATGTTCAGCACCGGCGCGGGCACCCGCAGCTCCCAGGCCACGAACGCGGCCAGCAGGGCGATCGAAAGCAGGTAGCCCGCAAGGCTTTCGGTCGCGAACCAGCCGTGCTTGGGGGCCTCGATGATGGACCACACCAGCGCGGTCACGCCGGCCAGGGAAAGCAGGATGCCGATGCGGTCGAGCCGATCCACATGGTCGGCACGGGATTCCGGCACGGTGGCCAGCACCGCCCCGATGCCCACCAGCGCCACCGGGACATTGATCCAGAACACCGAGTGCCAGGAGAAGTACTCGAGCAGCCAGCCGCCCACGGTCGGGCCGATGGCGACGGCGATGCCGGCCATGGCCGTCCACAGCGCGATGGCGGCGGCGCGTTCGCGGGCCGTGGTGAAGATATTGGTGATGAGCGCCAGCGTGGCCGGGAAGACCACGGCCGCGAACACGCCCATGCCGGCGCGGGCCGCGATGACCTGTCCGAGGCCGGAGGAGAGCGCGCCGGCGGCTGACATGACCGCGACGCCGCTGAGTCCGATGATCATGAACAGCCGTCGTCCGAACCGATCGCCGAGGTGTCCCATGGCGAGCAGCAGGCCGGAGAAGGCCAGGGTGAACGCGTCGACGATCCATTGCAGGCCGCTCATGTCGGCCTGCAGCTGTACGGCCATGGATGGCAGGGCCACATTGACCAGTGTGTTGTCCAGGACCACGAGCAGTTCCGCGAGACAGATGGCGATCAGGGCCGCCACCTTGGCCCGCTGCGGCAGTTCCGCCGCGGTCTGTCCGGATCCCGGGCTCGCCGTTGAGACGGTCATCCGACACCTCCTTACTAAACCGATCGGTTTACCAATAGGGTCAGACTAACTGTTACGAACGGTTGCACACAATCACCGGCAGGCCATATGACCGACGCCACACAGCGGCCGCTCACACGGCCCCACCTGCACAAACGGAACGACCCCTGCCTGATGGCAGGGGCCGTAAACGCCGGAGGGTCTATTTTTTAGCCGAAGCGACCCGAGATGTAGTCCTCGGTCTGCTTCTGCGACGGGTTGGAGAAGATCTTCTCCGTCTCGTCGATCTCGATGAGCTTGCCCGGCTTGCCCTGCGCCTCCAGATTGAAGAACGCGGTCTGGTCACTCACACGCGCGGCCTGCTGCATGTTGTGGGTGACGATGACGATGGTGAACTCCTTCTTCAGCTCGGTGATCAGATCCTCGATCGCGAGCGTGGAGATGGGGTCCAGCGCCGAACACGGCTCGTCCATGAGCAGCACGTCCGGCGACACCGCGATGGCGCGGGCGATGCACAGACGCTGCTGCTGACCACCGGACAGGCCGCCACCCGGCTTGTCGAGGCGGTCCTTGACCTCGTTCCAGAGGTTGGCGCCGCGCAGCGACTGCTCGGCCACCTCGTCCAGCTGGGACTTGTTGCGAATGCCCTGCAGCTTCAGCCCGGCCACCACATTGTCGCGAATCGACATGGTGGGGAACGGGTTCGGCCGCTGGAACACCATGCCGATGGTGCGGCGCACGCCGACCGGATCGACCTGGGCGCCGTAGATGTCCTCGCCGTCGAGCAGCACCGCGCCCTCGACGCGGGCCTCCGGGGTCACCTCGTGCATGCGGTTGAGCGCGCGCAGCACGGTCGACTTGCCACAACCGGACGGACCGATGAACGCGGTCACGCTGCGCGGCAGCACCGTCAGCCCGACATTGGCGACCGCATGGAACTTGCCGTAGTAGATATTGAGGTCTTTGACGTCAATTCGCTTGGCCATCAGTCTTTCCTTCTATCGGTTCCGCGTCAGCAGCTTGTTGACCGCCGCGGCGGCGAGGTACAGCAGCGCGATGATCAGGATCAGGGTCAGCGCCGCACCCCAGATGCGCTCGCGGCCGGCGGGCTCCGGATTCGACAGCTCCTGGTACATCAGCAGCGGAAGCGAGGCCATATTGCCGTTGAAGACATCGAAGTTGATGGCCTTCGAGTAACCCACCAGCACCAGTACCGGCGCGGTCTCACCCATGACGCGGGCGATGGCCAGCAGCATGCCCGAGATCATGCCCGGCGCGGCGGTCGGAATCACGATCCGCACAATGGTTTTCCACTTCGGAATACCGAGAGCGTATGAGGCTTCCCGCAATTCGTCCGGAACCAGCTTGAGCATCTCCTCGGTGCTGCGCACCACCACCGGCAGCATGAGCAGCACCAGGGCCAGCGACACCGCGAAGGCGCTCTGCGGGTTGCCGAAGGTGGCGATCCACAGCGCGAAGATGAACAGCGCGGCCACGATCGAGGGCACACCGGCCAGGATGTCCACCATGAAGGTGGTGGTCTTGGCCAGCCAGCCCCGGCCGTACTCGACCAGGAAGACGGCGGCCATGATGCCGAGCGGCACCGCGATGATCGCGGCGATGCCCGACTGCACGATGGTGCCGTAGATGGCGTGGTAGACACCGCCGGCGTGCTGATCGGGCAGCACACCGTTCTGCGACTTGGTCCACCAGTCGATGTTGGCGACGGCCTTCGCGCCCTTCTGGATCACCACGTACAGCACCCAGAGCAGCGGCACCAGGGCCAGGCCGAAGCACAGCCAGACCAGGCCGGTGGCGATATTGTTCTTGAGCCGGCGGGCGACGCTGACATGCCGGAAGGTCGGGGCCTTGATCGGCTTGTCGAGTGTGGTGGTCATCCGTTGACCTTCCCGCCGGCCGCCAGCCGAGCCAGTGCGTTGACGACGAACGTCAGAGCGAACAACACGAAACCGGCGGCGATGTAGGCGCCGGTCGGCAGCTTCGAGCTGAATTCCGAAGCGGCCGAGGCGATCTTGGAGGCGAAGGTGTAGCCGCCGTCGAACAGCGACCAGTGGCCGGCCTTGGTCGAGGTGCGCAGCACGATCAGGACCGCGATGGTCTCACCGAGCGCGCGACCCAGGCCGAGCATGGAACCGGCGATGACGCCCGAGCGGCCAAACGGCAGCACGGTCAGGCGCACCACTTCCCACTTGGTGGCGCCCAGCGCCTGCGCCGCCTCGATCTGCGAGCGCGGGGTGAGGCCGAAGACCTCACGGCTGACGGAGGTGATGATCGGCAGGATCATCACCGCCAGCACCACACCGGCGGTGAAGATGGTGCCGCCACCGGCGATGCTGACATTGCCGTCGGAGAACAGGAACAGCCAGCTCAGATTCTTGTTCAGGAAGTCCTGGAAGGGCCCCAACTTGGGGGCCACGACCAGGAGACCCCAGAGACCGAACACGATCGACGGCACGGCCGCCAGCAGATCCACGATGATCGAGAACGGCCGCGCGAGCGCCTTCGGCGAATACTGCGTCAGGAACAGCGCGATGCCCACACCGATCGGCACGGCGATCGCCAGCGCGAACACCGAGCTCAGCACTGTGACCATGAACAGGTCCTTGATGCCGAAGCGCAGGTTGTTCTCGTCCTTGACGTTGAACTCGGTGGTGGTGAAGAAGTTCGCCTTGTTCGCCATGATCGAGGGCCACGCCCGGATCAGCAGGAACAGTGCGATCAGGGCGATGGCGGCGACGATGATCCCACCGGCGGCCGTGGCCGCCGAGCGGAAAGCGAACTCCGCGCCGAACTTCGTGGGTGCGCCGCGCCCCGCGGCCGGTTTGGTGCTGGGTTCGGTCGGCATCAGCGCAGTATCCCCCGGCAGTTGGGCACGCTGCTCCCTCGGGTCGGTCGAAACGGACAGACCCGAGGATGCAGCTTCGTCGTGCACGGTCATCGTGGTTTTTCGATCAGGCGATCACTGGATGGCGTTGATCGCGGTCGTCAGCTTGGTCTTGAACGCGTCCGGCAGCGGCACGTAGCCGGCGTCGGCGAGACCGGTCTGGCCGTTGCCGACCGCCGAGGTCAGGAACGCCTTGACGGCCTTGGCGGTGTCGGCGTCGCTGTACTTCGAGCAGACGATCTCGTAGGTGGCCAGCATGATCGGGTACGCGCCCGCGGTGGTGGGCTTGTAGATCGAGCTGTTGTCCAGCACCAGGTCGTTGCCCTGACCGGCGACCTTCGCGGCGTCGACGGCCTTGCCCGCGGACTCGGCGCTCAGCTCGACCGGCTTCGGGTCGTTGGAGGTGGCGGTGGTCAGCACGCGCACGGTGGACAGCTTCTGCGCCTTGGCGAAGGACCACTCGGTGTAGGTGATGGTGAACTTGGTGTTCGCGACCGCGCCCGAGGTGCCGTCAGAACCCTTGGCGCCCTCGCCGACGCCGCCGTTGAAGGCCTTGCCCGCGCCCTTGGTGTAGCCACCGGCGGCGGTCAGGTACTTCTGGAAGTTGTCGGTGGTGCCCGACTCGTCAGAGCGGAAGATCACGCCGATCTTGTCCGACGGCAGCTTGTCGGCCTTGTTGGTGTTCAGGGCCTTGATCTGCGGGTCGTTCCAGGTGGTGATGTCACCGGAGAAGATCTTGGCGAGGGTCGGCGGGTCCAGGACCAGGTCGTCCATGCCGGGGATGTTGTACGCGACGGCGATCGGGCCGAAGACGGCCGGCAGGTTCCAGGCCGGGCTGCCGCAGCGGGCGGCGGCCTTGTCGGTCTCACCCTTGGCGCTGTCCAGCGGCGAGTCCGAACCGGCGAAATCGGTCTGGTTGCCGATGAATTCGTTCACGCCGGCGCCCGAGCCGGAGCCGGTGTAGTCCAGCTTGGCGCCGCTGCAGTTCGCCTGGTAGGCGGCGACGAAGCGGTCCATCGCGTTCTTCTGGGCGGTCGAGCCGCTGGACTTCAGCGAGGTCTTGCCGCCGCACGCGACGTCGATCTTGGCCGCGCCGTTGGTGGTGCTGTTGTTGTCACTGCCACACGCGGACAGGGTCAGGGCACCGGCCGCGGCCAACACACCGAGCAGGGCGCTGCTGCGCTTGAGATTCACCTATTCCTCCGGGAATCACGATTGCACGTCCAACCCCTCAACGGTCGGACGGGCGCGATCTGGCGGCTGTTCGCTGCGAACTAGCGCACCGGGCAGCGGTCTGCGGCCCACTTGCAACGTAAGGGCACCTGGTTGACAGTTGGACCAGCGTGGGTGAACGAGAGATGAACAACCCACCCTGATTGCGGCACACCGGATGTGACATTAGCCGCACTGTTGCCGAGGGGATTTCAGGAGCCGCTCGAGTAGGCGACGTCGATGTGAAATCGGGTGAAACCGAGCCGGGTGTAGGTGTGCACGGCCGCTGTGTTGTCGCCCTCGGTGTAGAGCAGCACCGTGCCGAGACCGCGGTCCCGCAGATAGTGCAGACCCGCCAGGGTCAGCAGCCGGCCGAGGCCGCGCCCCTGCGCATCGGGGTCGATGCCGACCACGTAGACCTCACCGATCGGCGGGGTCTCGTCGGAATGCACCTTGGTCCAGTGGAATCCGAGGACATGGTCCGGCCGCGCCGGATCCACGGCGATGAACAGGCCCTTGGGATCGAACCAGGATTCGGCGCGGCGGGCGTCGATATCGCGCTCGGTCCAGCCGCCCTGTTCGGGATGCCACGAGAAGGCTGCACCGTTCACGCGCAGCAGTTCGGCATCGTCGGAAGGCCCTGTGTAGGTACGCAGTTCGAGTCCCTCGGGCACCGTCAATTCTGGTATCTCAGAGTTAGCCAACTCTCGACGCATTTGCCACAATTCACGCGAAACGGAGAGACCTAAGCGGGCCGCCACAGCCTGCGCGGGTGGCAGGTCACCGTGCGCCCAGACCCGCGCCCCCGGCCCGCCCGCGGCCAGTGCGGCGGCCACCAGACCTGCGCCGATACCCTGCCCGCGGGCCGCCGGATCGACGGCGATCTCCGCCATGGCCGGATGCTCGTCATGGGCCGGAACCAGATTCGCGTACCCGGCGACCGCGCCATCGCGGATGTCCACCAGATGTCGTGCGGGCGAATCGTTTCCGAGCGAAAGCACCGCCTGTTCCGATATCGGTGCCACCCCGTCGGCGGTGGTGGCCCGCTCCAGGACCGCCCGCACCTGCGCGGCGGTCTCGGAGGGCAGGCGGTCGGTCCAGGAGGTCATCAGAGAGCGCCGTTCGCCGTGGTCAATTCGGAGTCGTCGGTGCCGTCGGAGTCGGGGAAGGTGACCGCGTCGCCCTTGCCGGCCGTGCGCGCCGGGCGCACCGCCTTGTAGCCGACATTGCGGACCGTCCCGATCAGCGACTCGTATTCACTGCCCAGCTTGGCGCGCAGGCGGCGCACGTGCACGTCCACGGTGCGGGTACCGCCGAAGAAGTCGTAGCCCCAGACCTCCTGCAGCAGCTGGGCGCGGGTGAACACCCGGCCGGCGTGCTGCGCCAGGTACTTGAGGAGTTCGAACTCCTTGTAGGTCAGGTCGAGCGGGCGACCGCGCAGCCGGGCGGTGTAGGTGCCCTCGTCGATCACCAGCTCGCCGAGGGTGATCTTGCCGGTGTTCTCCGGGCTGGCGACCCCGCCGTTGCGGGCCACCAGCAGGCGCAGCCGGGCGTCGAGTTCGGCGGGCCCGGTGCCGGGAAGCAGGATGTCGTCGAGTCCCCAGTCCGCGTTCACCGCGACCAGACCGCCCTCGGTCAGCACGGCCACCACCGGTACCGACGATCCGGTGCTGCCCAGCAAACGGCACAGTCCGCGCGCGGCGGCCAGATCGGTGCGGGCATCGACCAGCGCCACATCGGCAGAACCCGCCTCGAGCAGCGATGCCACCTCGGTCGGCGCGGGTCGCACGTGGTGCGGCAGCAACGCCAGCGACGGCAACACCGACTCGGGGTTGGGGTCGGAGGTCAGCAGGAGCAGCTCCATGGGGGCCCTCCATCCCATCTGGCATGTGTGTGGCTACCGCACTGTCCGCCACTACCTCATGCAGGTCATCACAGGTAATCGCTGCCTACATTAGCGTGTCTCGGCCGACACCCTCGTATTCCGGGCAGCCGTCGCAACCGTTCGGGCCGGTCCGGTTCCCGTTCACCTGTCATTCACCGGGCCGCGACCGGCCCGAGTCGGACGTCGGCGGGTGGTAACGACACGCCTCCCTATTAGGGTGCAGCTATGCGTTTCCGGAGGCTGCTCATCGGACTGCTCTGCCTGGCAGGGCTGGCCGTCCTACTCGATTTCGGGGTAGCGGCGTATTCCGAGTACCGGGTCTCGCGACTCCTGCGGACCGGTTCGGACCTGAGCGCCGATCCGGAGATCACCATCCACGAGTCGCTGCGGCACCCGTTCGTCGCCCAGGCGCTGGACAGCCAGTACGGAAACATCGACGTCCGCGCCCGCGCCATGCGCCCGGACATTCCCGGCCGGATCACGGTCGAGGCCGATCTGGCGGGCGTGCACCTGTCGATGCGCAATCTCATCGACGGCAATGTGGGCCAGGTCCCGGTGGACGAGGTGCAGGCCCGCATGCGCATCGAGCCGACCGAGCTCGGCCGGCTGTTCAAGATTCCGGACCTGCAGGTCTTCGGCCCGCCCACCGACAAGTCCGACGGCGCCGGCGGTTCCGGCAGTGTCCCCACGACCAACGGGGGCATCATCATCCTGGAGGGCACCGTGCCGATCGGCCCGGACGCCGACACCGCGGCGGTCACCGAGGCGGTCACCGACTCGCGCGGCGACGGCGGCGAGAAGGTGACGAAGAAGAAGGTGCACGTGCTGGCCGATCTGCGGCTGGAGGGCGACGAGGTGCGGATCACCGCCACCGCCATCTCCGGCCGGGATCTGCAGGCCGACACCGATTCGGTGCTCCCCGACCAGGACCGGATCGTCATCCCCGAGCAGGACCGGCCCGCGGTGCTGGCCCGCTTCACCCACACCATCGACACCAAGAACATGCCGTTCGGCATCATCCCGACCCGGGTCCAGGCCAGTGGCGGGCAGATCGTGGTGGAGGGCTCCGGCCGCAATGCGACCGTCGACCTGGACAGGTTGCAGAAGCAGTGATCGCGATCGAGATCCTGGTGGTCATGCTGGTCCTGGCGACCGGCGTGGGAATCCTGGTGCGCCGCAACGAGGGTCGCGTGCGCGCCGCCGCCACGGCGAATCCGCCTGAGCCCGAATCGAATCGGGCCGCGCTGCTGGCCGCGGCCGGCGTGGTCCCGGGACGGCCCACCGTGCTGCACTTCTCGGCCGACTGGTGCGGCCCGTGCGCGGCGGTGCGCCGGGTGGTCGCGTCCGTGGTCGGCGAGCTGGAGTCGGCCGAGCTGCCGCCGCTGGATCTCGAGGTCGACATCGACGCGTATCCGGAGCTGGCGCGCGAGCTGAACGTGCTCTCGCTGCCCACCACTTTCGGATTGGATTCTCGAGGATTGGAACGCTTCCGCATCTCCGGCGTTCCGAAGGCGGCGGATTTGCGCACGTCATTGACCCCTTTAACGGTCGCCGACTCCGCTGAGTGATCAGCATTACGGACCCCGGGTCCAATTTCCCCCGAAAATTGGGTAAACTCCCTCTCGTGCAATCCAACCGCGAGCTGATGCTCACCCGACGCCGCACGGTAGACCTGTGCCGCCTCGGTGGTTGTTGCTGCCTGTGCCGCTAGCCGGTCGGCCTTTCGTATTCCTCTGTCGCCGACCGGATTTGTCCCGCTGTCGAGAGATCGTTTCGATCCTCCGGCGATCTGGCCAATACACCTTCAGCGCAGGAGTACTCCCATGTCGAACCCTCATCCGAGCACACCGCCCGCCGGGCAGGTGGATGTCCGCGGCCCCCGCTTCGCCGCCTGGATCACCACCGCGGTGCTCGCCCTCGTTCTGATCCTCGCCGCCGTCTCGGTTCCCGCCGCCACCGTGCTACTGACGCTGCAGGCCATCGTGTTCGGCCTGGGCGCGGCCCACGGTCCGCGCCGGAGCCCGTACGGCCGGCTCTACGCCGCCGCCGTCGCCCCGCGCATCGGCGCGCCGACCGAGCTGGAACCCGTTGCGCCGCTGCGGTTCGCGCAACTGGTGGGCCTGGCGTTCGCAGTGCTGGGCGTGCTGGGCTTCGCGGCCGGCAGCCCCGTGGCCGGCGCGATCTTCACCGGATTCGCGCTGTTCGCGGCCTTCCTCAACGCGGCCTTCGGAATCTGCCTGGGCTGCAAGATCTATCCGCTGGTCGCGCGGTTCCGTACCGCCCAGGGCAGCAACGTCCCGGCCTCGGCCAGCTCCGTGAACACCTCCGTCTAGTCCCTGCCCATCCCTCAACCACACGAACGCAACGCCTGAACCGGCACCGCATCGAAAGGAACAACATGGCTCGCTCCGATGTCCTGGTCTCCGCAGACTGGGTCGAAGAGAACCTCAACACCCCGGGCGTCGTCCTCGTCGAGGTCGACGAAGACACCTCGGCCTACGACCTGGGACACATCGAGGGCGCCGTGCGTCTCGACTGGAAGAAGGACCTGCAGGACCAGGTTCGCCGCGACTTCGTGAGCCAGGAGCAGTTCTCTGCCCTGCTGTCCGAGCGTGGCATCGCCAACGACGACACCGTGGTGCTGTACGGCGGCAACAACAACTGGTTCGCGGCCTACGCCTACTGGTACTTCAAGCTGTACGGCCACCAGGACGTCAAGCTGCTCGACGGCGGCCGCAAGAAGTGGGAGCTGGACGGCCGTGAGCTGACCAAGGAGGTCAAGGACCGCGCTGCCACCGAGTACAAGGCCTCCGCGCAGGACCTGTCCATCCGCGCCTTCCGCGACGAGGTCATCGACGCCATCGGCGCCAAGAACCTGGTCGACGTGCGCTCCCCCGACGAGTTCTCGGGCAAGATCCTGGCTCCCGCGCACCTGCCGCAGGAGCAGTCGCAGCGTCCGGGCCACATCCCGACCGCCATCAACGTGCCGTGGTCCAAGGCCGCGAACGAGGACGGCACCTTCAAGAGCGACGCCGAGCTGGCGGAGATCTACAAGGAGGCCGGGCTGGACGGCGACAAGCTGACCATCGCCTACTGCCGCATCGGTGAGCGTTCCTCGCACACCTGGTTCGTGCTGCAGGAGCTGCTGGGCCATCAGAACGTCAAGAACTACGACGGGTCCTGGACCGAGTACGGGTCCCTCGTCGGTGCACCGATCGAGTTGGGAGCGTAATTACCTATGTGTGCAGCACCTACCCAGGGCCAGGCCCTGCCCGCCAATGTCGACGTCGAGAAGGAGACGGTCATCACCGGCCGCGTCCTGACCGCTGACGGCCAGACCGTCGGCGGCGCGTTCGTCCGCCTGCTGGACGGCAACGGCGACTTCACCGCCGAGGTCGTGGCCTCGGGCACCGGCGACTTCCGCTTCTTCGCGGCGCCGGGCACGTGGACCCTGCGCGCGCTGTCCGCGTCCGGCAACGGCACCGTCGAGGTGTCGCCGGAGGGCGCCGGCATCCACAACGTGGACGTCACCGTCGCCAAGTAAGCGAAACATCAAGAACGGCCCCGGGATTCGTGATCCCGGGGCCGTTCTCGTGCGTGCCGGAGTTTTTCCCGGGGTCGTTTTCACGTGCTCCCGGCGATGCGATTAGACTCCGGGACGTGGTGCTTACCTTCGAGATTCTGCTGGTTCTCGTCTCCGTGCTGATCGCTTGGTTCGGTCTGTACGTCCTCTACCGGCTGTTCACCGAGTCGTGACAGATCCGGCCCACGAGAACATCGAAAACGGAGTGGCCAACGGTTCGTCGTCGTCGACGCCGACCGTTCGCCACGACGAGGGCGTGAAGCCCGCTGATGCTGTCGCCGCCCGGCGCAGCGGCGACCAGGCGGTCGCGGATGCGGCCGAGCGTGCCAAGTCGACCGGGGCGCTGAATGTTCCGACGCTCCCCGATCTGCCGTTGCCCGTCGATACCGCGAATCTGCGGCTGGGCCCGGATCTGAGTTCCTCCATGCTCGCGCTGCTGCCGCTGATCGGCGTGTGGCGCGGTGAGGGCGAGGGCAATGATTTCGAGACCGGCGACTACCGCTTCGGTCAGCAGATCATCGTCTCGCACGACGGCGGCGACTACCTGACCTGGGAGGCGCGCTCCTGGAAGCTGGACGCCCAGGGTAAGTACGCGGGCCCGGATCTGCGAGAGAGCGGGTTCTGGCGGGTAGGCATCGACGGTGACGACGAAGTGCTGGAGTTGCTGCTCACCCACTCCACCGGCATTGTCGAGCTGTTCTACGGCCAGGCGCTCACCCAGTCCTCCTGGGAGCTGGCCACCGACGTGGTGATCCGCAGCCAGTCCGGCATCGTGGTGGGCGGCGCGAAGCGGCTCTACGGCATTGTCGAGGGCGGCGACCTGGGCTACGTCGAGGAGCGCATCGCCGCCGACGGCGCACTGGAGCCGCGGCTCTCGGCGCGTTTGCAGCGCTACATCGGGTAACGGTCGATTCTCGACGCGACAACTGATTTCGCAGCGACGGGGGTACCTCCTGGGGTACCCCCAAGACGCAGGCACGGAATGCCAACGGGGGCGGCTCTCGGCTGACCGCTGAAGTCTCGGAGAGGCGGTACAGAACAGGTACGGCCCCCGAGTCATACCAGCGGAGATGCAACATTTTCACGCTGATCCGGTCGGACAGACCGTAACTCGGGGGCCGGGTGACTGCCTTGGATTCGCGAGGGCTCGCGCGATCGGAATCCGATTGCAGCGGTAGCGCCTAGCTGGCAGCCACCTCACGCGTCCTAGAAATCATTCTCGAACCACCTCCTTCCTGTGTACCGACGAAATTAGTCGGATGAGACAGTGGCGGCAACATATTTTCTCGGATTGCGAAATCGCAGGTCAGGTCGTCGTTGTGGGAATAAATCGATCGATGGCGACGGTGCCGCCCGGCTCGACGCGAACGATGGTGTCCGCCTTCGTGTCCGGCGGCAGCTGGTGTGTGACGACGACCACGGTGCGGTCCGGCTCCACCAGGCCGCTTAATTCGTCGAGCAGGCGACGCAGCAGCTCGGCCCCGGCTTCGGCCTCCAGGTGCTCGGTGGGTTCGTCGAGCAGCAGTACGCGGGCCGGGGCGAGCAGGGCGCGGGCCAGCAGGATGCGACGGCGCTGACCACCCGAGACCGCGGCCGCGCCGCCGACCAGATCGGTCTCGACGCCGTCGGGGAGGGAGTCCAGCCAGTCGCCGGCTCCGACTGCGCGCAGGGCCGATTCGGCCTCGCCCGGGGTGATGTCGCCGCGGGCCACGCGCAGGTTCTCCAGCACGGTGGTGCCGAACAGGTGCGCGTCCTCGGCGAAGAAGGTGACGCCCGGGCGCGGCGTCTCGAAGAGCCCGGCCCAGGACATCAGCAGCGTGGTCTTGCCCGCACCACTGGCGCCGACCACGGCGATCCGGCGGCCCGGCGGCAACGCGGGAAGATTCGGTGCGGGAGGCTCGGATTCGCCGTGCTCGAGCCGATCCAGGCGGCGCAGAGCGGCGCGGCCGGTGGTGAGGGCCTGCGCGGCGGCCGGGAGCACCGCCACGGCCTCGAAAGCGGACAGCGGCACCAGGACCAGCACCGTGAACGCCATCGGCGTGATACCACCCGGCGGGACGGTCTGGAAGCCCGCGGTCGGGATGGGAGAACCGCTGCCGTACAGCACGATTCCGATGAGCAGCGCGCCCAGCACGCTCGCCCCGATGGACAGCGGCAGCACCGCCGCGGCCCACGCGCTGCGCGCCGCCGCCCGGTCCTCCGCCGCGACCGCCCGCTGCCCCGCCGTGGCGGCCGCGCCGACCGCCTCGGAAAGCCGGCCCGCCACCCGCAATTCGGGCGCGTGATCCAGCACGGTCAGCGCCTCGGCGGTGAACTCGGTGCGATCAGTTCGCACCGCGAGCTCCGCCTCCCGGGCCGCGCGCGCCGACAGCCACGGCGCGATAATGCCCGAAACGGCCAGCGCCACCGCCAGAATCACCGCCGCGAGCACCGAGATACTCGCCAGCAGTCCGACAGCCAGTAGCGACAGGATCAGCGCCACCGCGATCGGGACGAACGCGCGCACCACCACGGCCCCGAGATCGTCGATATCGCTCATGACCCGGCCGAGCAGCTCACCGCGCCGCAGATTCGTCGGATCTCCCTGCCGGGCTTCGTCTTCCGTGCCCGCCGGTCCGGCCGCATCGCCGTCCGCGGGCCCGCTCCGCCGCAACCGCCAGATGTCCGCACCCGCCAGCGTCCGATAGGTCGTGGTCCGCGCGGTGCTCATGGACCGCAGCGCCACATCGTGAGTGGCCAGCCTCTCCAGATACCGGCACAGCCCGCGCGAAATGCCCAGCGCCCGTACGGTCACCACGGCAATGCTCAGATCCAGCACCGGCGGCATCTGCCACGCCCGCGCAATCAGCCACGCCGCCAACGCCGCCAGCCCGAGCCCACTCCCGATCGCCAGCACCCCCCACCCCACCGACAGCGCCATCCGCACCCGCGACAGCTCGAGCAGCTCCCGAATCCGCCGGAAATCGGCCAGTACCGCCCTCATCGCACCGACACCTCCATCGAGCTCACCACACCCGTGCTCCCCGTCGCGCCGCTCCCGGCCCGGCCGAGTGCGCCCCCGTCCGCCCGACGGGGACTCGGATCCGTTCCGGGACCCGATACCGTCTCGGCGCCGGTGGTTTCGGGCGCGGGTCCCAAGGCGCCCGAGTCCGGAGCGGCCGCTGACCCGTCGATACCGACTCCGACGCAGGCATCGCCGGACCCCGGCGCGTTGCTCGCGCCGGGCTCGGCGGACGAGTCCGTCGCGGCCTGTGATGGCGAGGTCGCCGCCGTATCCGACTGTGCGGGTTCGTGCTCGGACTGCGCAGTGGTCGTGGCACGGACCTCGACCACGTGGTCGGCGATGGCGAGAACCGAGGGGCGGTGGGCGACCAGGACGACGGTGGCTCCGGCGCGGGCGCGGGCGGTCAGGGCCGCGAGAACCGTTGTCTCGGAGGCGTCGTCGAGGTGGGCGGTGGGTTCGTCCAGGAGCAGGATAGAGCGTGGGGCGGCGAGGGTGCGGGTGAGGGCGAGACGCTGGCGCTGGCCCAGGGAAAGGCCGATGCCGCCGGTACCGAGCACGGTGTCCCAGCGGGACGGGAGGGTGGCCAGGACGGCATCGAAACCGGTTGCAACGCAGGCGGCGTCGACCTGGTCGGGGCCGGATGGGGGGCCCAGGAGTTCGAGGTTGGCGCGGAGGGTGCCGGGGACGAGGACAGGGCGCTGGGGCAGCCAGGCGATATGGGACCACCAGTGGTCGGGGTCCAGGTCGGAGACGGGGACGTCGTCGACGAGAACGCTTCCGGAGTCCGGGGTGAGCAATCCCAGGATGGCTTGCAGCGCTGTCGATTTGCCGCACCCGTTCGGGCCGGTGAGGACGGTGACCGTGCCCGGCCGGAGGGCGGCGGACAGCCCTTCGGGTGCGTATCCGTCGCGTGCCCGCACGGTGAGTTCGCGGATGTCGATGTGGCCGTGCAGGTTCGGGTGCTCGGGTCCGGTCGGCACGGGCATCGGCGCGGCGGATGCCGCATCGGTGTTCGCGTCCGAGTCGGCGGGCGCGGTGTCCGGCTCGAGGATGGCGAAAGCCTTGTCGGCGGCGGCCATTCCGTCCTGGGCGGCGTGGAAGCGTTCACCGACGGCGCGCAGCGGGAGGTAGACCTCGGGGGCGAGAATGAGGGCCAGCAGACCCGCGTACAGGCCCATGTGGCCGAACACCAGGCGCATGCCGATGGAGACCGCGACCAGGGCCACGCACAGGGTGGCGAGCATTTCCAGGACCATCGAGGACAGGAAGGCCAGCCGCAGCGCCGACATGGTCCGGCGGTGCAGCACATCACCGAGCTCACGAACCCGGCCCGCCATGCTGCGCGGCGAATCGCCCTCTCCCCCACCGCTGTCCGCGCGTCCCGTCTCGCGGCCGAGCGCGCGCAGGGTCGGCATGCCCGCGAAGAGGTCGAGGAGCTGGTCGGAGAGCCGGGTGGTGGCGGCCAGGGTGCCGGCGGATTTCCCCTGGGTGAGCAGGCCGATGAGGATCATGAAGATCGGGATCAGCGGCAGGGTGACGAAAATGATCAGGCCGGAGACCCAGTCGTGCACCGCGATCACGGCCAGCACCACCGGTGGCACGAGCATTGCCAGCAACAGGGCGGGCAGGTAGCCCGCGAGGTAGGCGCGCAGTCCGCTCAATCCGGAGCCGACCACGACCGCGAGTTCGGTACGGCGGCTCTCCAATTCCCGTGGCGGGAGCTGGGCCCCCGCTGCCAGGGCGGCGGTCTCGAGTTCGGCGACCACCTGCGCCCCGGCCCGGTGCGCGAGCCGCGACTGCCACCAGGTGGCGGCCGCCCGGCACCCGACAGCGACCGCGAAGATCACCAGTTCGGCTGTCCAGGAACCGATGCGGCGCTGGTCCGGTTCGGTGATGACCCCCGCGAGCACCCGAGCCAGCGCGAGCGCCGCGACGACGATGCAACCCGTGGTGACCAGCGACAGCCCCACGCTCACCCCGAGATACCTGCGTGCGGAGCGGGCGTGCCGCCACAGTCGCGGGTCCACCGGTCGTGCCATGGTCGATCTCCTCTGCGAACGGGCGCGCCGGGCCCGTGGACATCACGTTCGGCGCGCCCGCTCCGTTCAGCTCTTCGCGGATTCCATGGGCAGCCCGATCGGGGCCGGGATCTGCTCCATGGTGAGCCGCTTGCGGAACACCCAGTACGTCCAGGCCTGATAGATCAGCACGACCGGCACCAGGGCCACCGCGACCCAGCTCATCACCACCAGCGTGTAGTGGGTCGAGGACGCCGCCACCGTGCCGCCGCGGCCGTCGACGGTGAGGCTGTACGCGTCATTGATGGTGGACGGCAGCACATTCGGGAACAGCGACCCGAACAGCAGCACGGTGGCCGCCGCGATGGTGACCGCGGTGCCGGTGAAGGCCCAGCCGTCCCGGCCCTGGGTGGCGGCGAGACCCGCCACCACCAGTCCGACCACGGCCAGCACCAGCGGAATCCAGGTCCAGCCCTTGCCGTGGGCGAGCTGGGTCCAGATGCCGAAGGCCGCCACCACCACCGCGGTGGGCGCGAAGATCAGCCGGATGATGCGCTGTGCGTCGTCGCGCACCTCGTTGCCGGTCTTCAGGGCGATGAACACCGCACCGTGCAGCAGGAACAGCAGCAGCGTGGCCAGCCCGCCGAGAATCCCGTACGGGTTGAGCAGGTCGAGCAGCGTGCCCGCGATGTGCTTGTGCTCGTTCAGCTTCACGCCGCGCACGATGTTCGCGAAGGCCAGACCCCAGGCCAGCGCCGGAATCCACGACCCGAGCGCGATGCCCACGTCACAGCCGGTGCGCCAGCGCGGATCGTTGATCTTGCCGCGCCATTCGATGGCGCAGGCCCGCGCGATCAGCCCGACCAGGATGAGCAGCAGCGCCAGGTAGAACCCGGAGAACAGGCTGGCGTACCACTCCGGGAAGGCGGCGAACATGGCGCCGCCGCCGGTGAGCAGCCACACCTCGTTGCCGTCCCACACCGGGCCGATGGTGTTGAGCACGGTCCGCTTCTTCTGCTCGTCGCCGCGGCCGATGACGGGCATCAGCATGCCGACGCCGAAGTCGAAGCCCTCCAGCACGAAGTAGCCGGTGAACAACACCGCGATCAGGAGAAACCAGAATTCTGGGAGACTCATCCTCGACTCCTAGTAGGCGAAGGAAAGCTTCTCGACGGGCTCCCCGGTCATCTTCGGGGTGCCCGCGTCGGTGGACGCCTTCTCGGGTCCGGCGATCACGTAGCGGCGCATCAGGTAGAACCACCCGATGGCCAGCAGTCCGTAGAGCGCCGTGAAGACGATCAGCGAGGTGAGCACCGTGCCCGCCGATATCCCGGAGACGCCCTGCTGCACCGTCATCCGGATGTGCTGGTCGCCGGTGGGGTTGGGCGCGACCACCCAGGGCTGACGGCCCATCTCGGTGAACACCCAGCCGGAGATGTTGCCCAGGTACGGGGTGGCGATGGCGAGCAGCGAAAGCCACTTGTACCAGGCCTGATCCGGTACCCGGCCGCGGCGGGTGACCCAGAATCCGGCCAGCGCCAACAGGATCGGGCCGGCCATGAAACCGATCATGGCGCGGAAGGACCAGTACGTCACGAACAGGTTGGGCCGGTAGTCGCCGATGCCGTACTTCTGGTTGTACTCGACCTGCAGGTCCTTGACGCCCTTCAGGGTGACGCCGGTGAAATCGCCGGTGGCCAGCCACGGCAGCACGTAGGGCACCTCGATGAGGTGGTCGACGCTGTCGCAGTTGTTGTGGGTGCCGACCGTCAGGACCGAGAAGTCGGGGTCGGTCTGGGTGTGGCACAGCGATTCCGCCGAGGCCATCTTCATGGGCTGCTGCTTGAACATGAGCTTGCCCTGAATATCACCGGTGAAGATGAGGGCGACCGAGGCGACCAGGATCACGTACAGGCCCAGGCGCGCACTCGGCCGCCACATGGTGCGGGCCTCCTCGATCGGCGCCTCGCTGCTCTCGGCCTTGCCCTTGCGCGCATTGCGCACCATCCACCATCCGGCGATGCCCGCGACGAAAGTGCCTGCGGTGAGGAAGGATCCGGCCAGCACGTGTGGGAAGGCGGCGAGGGTGGTGTTGTTGGTCAGCACCTCCCAGATGCTGTGCAGTTCGGCGCGGCCGGTCTCCGGGTTGTACTTCGCGCCGACCGGGTGCTGCATGAACGAGTTGGCCGCGATGATGAAGTACGCGGAGGCGTTGGTGCCGATGGCAACCAGCCAGATGCAGGCCAGGTGCACTTTCTGTGGCAGCCGGGTCCAGCCGAAGATCCACAGGCCCAGGAAGGTCGATTCCATGAAGAAGGCGACCAGCGCCTCCATGGCCAGCGGAGCGCCGAACACGTCGCCGACGAAGCGGGAGTATTCGCTCCAGCCCATGCCGAACTGGAATTCCTGCACGATGCCGGTGGCGACGCCGAGGGCGAAGTTGATCAGGAACAGCTTGCCGAAAAACTTTGTGAGCCTGAGCCAATGCTCCTTACCGGTGATCACCCAGGCGGTCTGCATACCCGCGACGAGCGGAGCGAGGCCGATGGTGAGGGGCACCAGGATGAAGTGATAGACGGTGGTAATTCCGAATTGCCAGCGCGCCAGATCTACGACACTCATCCGACCTCCCTGCCGATCTACGACATAACGTAGTAAAAGACACTACGCCGACTGGTCTTCAGATCAACATGCGCCGCGCCACAGTGTGCGGAAAAGTTGCCCCAAGGTGACAAATCGACCGCCAAGGTCCCCGCCCCGCCGGGCGAATCAGGGACCGAATCAGGCGAAAGTCCCTTGATCCCCGGACCGGCCGCCCGGCCGGAATCACCAGTCCGACAGGCTCCCCGGCAGCGCGATACCGCGATTCACCATGTCGACGATCTCGTTCGCATTGTCGGGCGCCGACATGCGCAGACCGTCCAGCGAATTGACCCGCGCGGCCAGGGTGATCGAGGACAGCATCCAGACCGCGTCGGCGGTGATCAGGTCGGCGGTGAACAGCGGCTCGTACAGGCACTCCCAGCCCGCCTTCTCCGCCTGCGCGAACAACGCGCGCTGGGTGGTGCCGGGCAGCACGCCATTGCGCGCGGGCGGGGTGATGAGCTTGTTGTCGCGCTGCACGACGACTGTCGAGCGCGGCCCCTCCAGTACCCGGTGCTCGGTGCTGGTGAAGATGACGTCGTCGGCGCCCATCCGCTGGGCGAACCGCAGCGCGGACATATTGGTGGCATAGGACAGGCTCTTCGCGCCCAGCAGCAGCCACGGCGCGTTCTGCGCCAGGTCGATGGAGATGCCCTTCGAGAGCGTGATCACCGAAACACCTTCGGTGCGCGCCTTTTCCACGCGGTCCGGGACCGGCACCACGAAAACGTAACCGGTGGTTGCCGGTTCGGCGCCGGCCAATTCCCCACTTTCGTTTGCCATTCGTTCGCCACCGGCTCCGTGATCGCTGTCACGTCCCCGGGTGAGCACCATGCGCAGCGTCCCCTCGCGCTCGCTCCCCCACTGTTCGGCGGCCAGCTCCACCGCGAACCGCCACGCCTCCAGATCCGGCACGGGCAACTCGAGCGCCTCCGCCGAGCGACGCAACCGGGCCAGATGCAGCTCCAGCGCACCGGGCACGCCCCCGCGCACCAGCACCGTCTCGAAGATGCCGTCCCCCCGCAGCACCCCGATATCGTCCGCATACAACAACGGCGCGTCCGGATCCCGGATCGCGCCGTCGAGTGTCACCAAAACCCGTTCCACCATGGACTCGACCCTATGACAGATGGCGGACCCAGGCGGCCATACCGCGCCACCCATCCGGTCGACCCGCCTGCCACCATGCCGTAAACCCCTGCCCGCGGCCCATTGGCGACATCGTTCCGGGCACGACAAACCCACCCGTGACCCGATCACGCCACCCGGTTCCGTCTCCCAACGCGACAGCTGATCTCGCACCGATCCGGGGTAACTCACCGGGCACGTCCGAAATCGGTTCGGCTCCCGACCGCCGGCACGCGTGCCCAACGGGCAACGGCTCCCAAGCCGTGCGCTGAAGGCGCGGAGAGGCGGGTTAGTGTGGGAGTGTGTCCTCATCGGTTGCACCCAGTCCGATTCTGCAGGTTCCAGGGGCTGTCGCGAGGCTGCCGGAGTCACCGGATGCCCCGGTCGCGTGGCATTACGGCGATCCTTTCGGCGAGCAGCGCGCGGCGGCACAGGGGGTCGCGGTGGTCGATCGCTCCCATCGATTCGTGCTGTCGATCACCGGCAAGGAACGGCTGAGCTGGCTGCACACCATCTCCAGTCAGGCGGTCGCCGATCTGGGTGACGGCGAATCGGCCGAGAATCTGGACCTGGATCTGAACGGCCGGGTGCTCAACCACTTCGTGCTCACCGACCTGGACGGCACGGTGTGGATCGACACCGAGGGCGTGCGCGGCCCCGAGCTGCTGAGCTTCCTGCAGAAGATGGTGTTCTGGGCCGACGCCAAACCCGTCGACGCGAACGACCATGCGGTGCTGAGCCTGCTGGGCCCGGGTGTGGCCGAGCTCACCGAAACCCTCGGCGTCCCAGCCCTTCCCGGCACGTATCGCGCGGTCCCCCTGCCCGGCGGCGGTTTTCTGCGCCGCATGCCCTGGCCCACCGCGGACTCCTTCGACCTGATCGTCCCCCGCGAACAGCTGGCCACCTGGTGGGCGCGGCTGCGCGACGCGGGCGCGGCGGCCGCGGGACTGTGGGCGTTCGAGGCGCTGCGGGTGGCCGCGCTGCGCCCGCGCCTGGGCGTCGACACCGACGACCGCACCATCCCGCACGAGGTGAACTGGATCGGCGGCCCCGCCGAACATGGTGCGGTGCACCTGAACAAGGGCTGCTACCGCGGCCAGGAGACGGTGGCCCGGGTGCACAACCTCGGCAAGCCGCCTCGGCACCTGGTGCTGCTGCACCTGGACGGTTCCGCGGACTCCCGCCCCGAGACCGGCGACCCGGTGACCGCGGGCGGCCGGGCCGTCGGCGTCCTGGGCACCGTGATCGACCATTACGAACTCGGCCCGATCGCCCTCGCCCTGATCAAACGCACCATCCCGGCGGACACCGCACTGGTGGCGGGCCCGTGTGCGGCGGCCATCGACCCGGATTCGGTACCCGCCCACGACGAGCCGCAGGCCGGCCGGCTCGCCGTCGAGAAGCTGCGCGGCCGGTGAACGCCGCCGTTCCGGTCGGCCGGGTGCTGGCCGTCTGCGTGGTGTACGCCGAGCTGGAGCTGCCCACCCGGTCCTCCAAGGTGGGCCGCACCGCCATCGACAAACGTCCGCTGCCGCACCGGGTTCCGGTCCGGGCGCTCGGGCTGGACGGCGATCACGTCTGCGACACCAAACATCACGGCGGCGTGGACCAGGCCGTCTACGCCTACGCGGAGGAGGACGCGCGGCGCTGGGCCACCGAGCTCGGCCGGGACCTGGACGCGGGCTGGTTCGGTGAGAACCTGCGCCTGACCGGCCTGCCCGTGAGCGACGCGGTCATCGGCGAACGCTGGGCCATCGGCGACACTCTGCTCGAGGTGTCCGCCCCGCGCGTCCCGTGCTCCACCTTCCAGTGGCACTCCGGCGAACCGCAGTGGGTGAAACGCTTCACCGCACAGGCGAATACGGGCGCCTATCTGCGCGTGCTCACCGAGGGCGCGATCGGTGCGGGCGACGAGGTGCGGGTGGTGTACGTGCCCGAGCACGGGATCACCGTCCGCGACCTGTTCACCGGTGCCGACCCGGCCCGTCTGGAGCTGCTGGCCGAAGCCGAACCCACCATCTCCGACGACGTCCGCATGCAGATCGATCGCCACCGCCGCCGTCACGCCGGAGCGGCCGCCCGATGACAAAGACTTCCGAGGGGAGCCCCACCATGAGCGTCGATCTGGTCGAGGTGGTGCGGTCCGGGTTCCGGGAGTGCGTGCACCGCGGATCGGCGGTGGTGCTGCGCCCGGACGGCGAGCCGTTGGTCGCGGTGGGCTCGGTGCACGGCCCGATCTTCCCGCGCTCCACCAACAAGCCGATGCAGGCACTCACCCTGCTGCGCAACGGTTTCGAGCCGGTGGACGATGCCGAGCTGGCCATCGCCACCGCCTCGCATTTCGGCGAGGCCGATCACGTGAAGCTGGTGCAGCGTTTGCTGGAGCGCTTCGGATTCACCGAGGACGATCTCGAGTGCCCGCCCGATCTGCCGTTCGAGGAGCACGCCCGGGCGCAGGCACTGGCCGGGCGTGACCGTGCGAAGGCGTCCCGCCGCGTCTACATGAACTGCTCCGGCAAGCATGCCGCCATGCTCGCGACCTGCCGGATCAACGACTGGCCCACCCGCGGCTATCTCGAGGTCGGGCACCCGCTGCAGCGGGCCGTGCTGGAAACGGTCGGCGAGGTGACCGGTGAACCGGAGAGCGATCTGGGCATCGACGGCTGCGGCCTGCCGATCGTGCCGGTGTCGCTGGTGAATCTGGCGCGCGCCTACGCGACCTTCGCCACCGCGCCCGAGGGCAGCCCGGAACGCCGTCTCGCGGACGCGATTCGCGCGCATCCGCGAGTGATTTCCGGCACGGATGGTCCCGATTTCCGGGTGATGACCGCGACCCCCGGCCTGGTGTGCAAGATCGGCGCGGACGGGGTGCACGCCGGCGCGCTACCGGACGGTTCGGCCTTCGCCTACAAGATCGATGACGGCGCCGATCGCGCGCGACTTCCCCTGACGCTGGCCATTCTCCAGCGTATGGGGGTGCCGTGGACCGACGAGCACGCCGAGCTGGCGGCCCCCGCCGTGCTCGGCGGCGGAGCCCGGGTGGGCATCGTCCGAGCGATTCCCGGGGTGCTGTAGCCCCCGGTCGGCAACCTTTCGCGCGGGCCCGGATACCACCGGGCCCGGCCCCGGGACGTTTATCCCCCACTCCTGGAAGCGCGACCGCCGGACACACGCTAAAGTGTTCGTCAGGAAGAGTATTAATTCGAACGGGGCCGCCAAACCCACCCCAGGCCGCCCCGCAGTGACGCGAGGGGGTCAGCCATGGGCCGTGGCCGGGCTAAGGCAAAGCAGACCAAGGTTGCACGGGAGCTCAAGTACAGCTCGCCGTCGACCGACTTCACGAGCCTTCAGCGCGAGCTGTCGGGGAGTGCCTCCGACACACAGCGGAGTGGTGTGCTTTCCGAAGAGCATGACGCGAGCGAATCGCGGTCGAGCTGGGAAGAAGAAGACAGCTACGACGACTGGCGTCGCTGACTCGGATATTTCGACGTACTGCAGGGGGAGGCCGATGGGCTTCCCCCTTTAGCACGTCGTTTTGAGCCGAGAAGCACGCAGCGCTGACGATTTGCCAGCAGCACCAGCGGCTCCCCCGCCTCTCCGCGCCTTTGGCGCACGGCTGGGGAGCCGTAGCTGATTCGGCACGTGTGCCGCCGGTTGAGTGCCGATCCGACTCTGGACGTACCCGACGAGTTGCCCTCGCCGGAACCGAAATCAGTTGTCGTGTTGGGAGACGGGCGATTTGGCTAGCCGCCGGATATAGCGAAGGCCCTGGCCACTCTCCCGAGTGGCCGGGGCCTTCGTTTGTGTTGCAGTCCGGCGCTCAGAAGCGCGGGTGGTCTCCCACCAGGACGGCGCGGGCGGCGTCGGCGTCCTTGGCCTTCTTCACCGTGCCGAGGGTCCAGCAGTCGATGTGGCGGGCGGTGAGGACAGCGAGGGCGCGGTCGGCGTCCTCGGGGGCGACGACGGCGACCATGCCCACGCCCATGTTGAAGGTCTTCTCCATCTCGGCCCGCTCGACGCGGCCGCGCTGGGCGATCATCTTGAAGACCGGGGCCGGGTTCCAGGTGCCGCGATCCAGCTCGGCGACCAGGCCGGCGGGGAGCACGCGGGCCAGGTTGGCAGCCAGGCCGCCACCCGTCACGTGGCAGAAGGTGCGGACGTCGGTCTCGGCGATCAGGGCCAGGCAGTCCTTGGCGTAGATCTTGGTCGGCTCGAGCAGTTCCTCGCCGAGGGTGCGGCCGAATTCCTCTACGTGCCCGGTGAGGGACATACGGTCGATGTCGAGCAGCACCTTGCGGGCCAGCGAGTAGCCGTTGGAGTGCAGCCCGGAGGCGCCCATGCCGATCACCACGTCGCCGGGGCGGACGCGGTCCGGACCGAGCACGGCGTCGGCCTCGACCACGCCGACGCCGGTGGCGGACAGGTCGTAGTCGTCGACGCCCATCAGGCCCGGGTGCTCGGCGGTCTCGCCGCCCAGCAGGGCGCAGCCGGCGATGATGCAGCCCTCGGCGATGCCGGAGACGATCTGCGCGACGCGCTCCGGGACCACCTTGCCGACGGCGATGTAGTCCTGCAGGAACAGCGGTTCGGCGCCGCAGACCACCAGGTCGTCGACGACCATGGCGACCAGGTCGAGGCCGACGGTGTCGTGCTTGTCGAGGGCCTGGGCGACCGCGATCTTGGTGCCGACGCCGTCGGTGGAGGCGGCGAGCAGGGGCTCCTTGTAGCCGCTCTTCAGTGCGAACAGTCCTGCGAAGCCGCCGAGTCCGCCCTGTACTTCGGGGCGGCTGGCCTTCTTGGCCAGGGGAGCGAACAGCTCGACTGCACGGTCACCGGCTTCGATATCGACGCCGGCCGCCGCGTACGAGGCACCGGCACCGCTGGGGATCTGTTCAGTCATTGTCGGAGAGAGCTCCAAGCCGAATCGATGGAATGATGCCTGCTCACGCTAGCTCACCCGCCTCCCCGAGAACTCAGCGGGATCACCCGCCTCCCCGAGAATTCACGGGAGGCAAAGAGCCGTCGGACTCCAGCACCCGTGCCTGCGGCTGGGTGCCAAATCTATTTTGGACGTACCCGGTGAGTTACCCATAGCGCTACGAGATCCGTTGTCACGTTTCGTAACGATGCCGACGCCGTTGCTCCACCGGGTCGGGAACCGGGACGGCAGCGACCAGTCGGCGGGTGTAGTCCTCGCGCGGGTTGCGGAGGATGTCGTCGTTGGTGCCCTGTTCGATAACGGTTCCGTTGCGCAGCACCATGATCCGATCGGCCAGCTGATCCACCACGGCGAGGTCGTGGCTGATGAACAGGCAGGCCCAGCCGAACTCGCGCTGGAGACCGGCGAACAGCTCGAGCACCCGGGCCTGCACCGAGACGTCCAGGGCGCTGGTGGGTTCGTCGGCGACCAGCAGGTCGGGATTGAGCACCAGGGCCCGGGCCAGGCTGACGCGCTGGCGCTGGCCTCCGGAAAGCTCGTGCGGGTAGCGCTTTTCCACCCCGGCCGGGAGCTGCACGTCGTCGAGGAGGCGGCGGACGCGGTCGCGGGCGGCCGCGCCCTTGGCCTGTTTGTGCACCAGCAGCGGTTCGGCCACACAGTCGCCGATGGTGAGGCGCGGGTTGAGGGAGGTGGCCGGGTCCTGGAAGACGAAGCCGAAGCGGCGGCGGATGGGCCGCAGCCGACGTTCGGAGAGGCCCGCGATATCGGTGCCGAGCACCCGGACACTGCCCGCGGTGGGCCGCTGCAGACCGGCCACGCAGCGGCCGATGGTGGACTTGCCGGAGCCGGATTCGCCCACCAGGCCGAGGGTTTCGCCGCGGCGCAGGGTGAGGCCGACCTCGTTCACGGCCCGGAAGGGCGGGCGGCCGAGCGGGGCCGGGAACTCCACCACCAGGCCGGAGACCTCGAGCACGGTGGCGGCGTCGGCCGGGATGGGTTCGCGGACAATCGTTCTCGCCAGCGCCGCCCCGGCTACGGGTGTGGAGTCGGCTCGGGCCTCGACCCCAGCGGCCGATGCGCTGCCATCGGGATACTCCGCGGCTTCCCAGTTGTCCGGCAGCACATGCAGTTTCGGTACCGCCGCCAGCAGGGCACGGGTGTATTCGTGTTCGGGTTCGGCGAACAGCTTTTCCACCGGGGCCTCTTCGACGATGCGCCCCTCGCGCATCACCACCACGCGGTCGGCGAGGTCGGCGACGACGCCCATATTGTGGGTGATGAGCACGATGGCCGCGCCGATGCGGTCGCGCAGATCCCGGAGTAGTTCCAGGATTTCGGCTTGGACGGTGACGTCGAGGGCGGTGGTGGGTTCATCGGCGATGATCACCCGGGGCTCGCAGGCGATGGCGATGGCGATCACCACACGCTGTTTCTGGCCGCCGGAGAGCTGGTGCGGATAGTAGTCCACCCGCGCCTCGGGGTCGGGCAGCCCGACGGCGCGCAGCAGTTCGATCGCCTTGGCGCGGGCGGGTTTCCGCTTCATGCCGGAGTGCGCCCGCAGCGCCTCGCCGATCTGGAAGCCGACGGTGAACAGCGGGTCCAGTGCCGCGCCGGGCTCCTGGAAGATCATGGAGACGGCTCCGCCGCGCACCGCGGTGAGTTCCTTCTCGCTCATCCTGGTGATCGCTTTGGCGCCCAGCAGGACGTGCCCGCGGACGTCGGCGGTGGGCGGCAGCAATCCCATGGCGGTGCGCGAGCTGACCGATTTGCCGGAGCCGGATTCGCCGACCACGGCCAGTACCTCACCCGGATACACCTGGTAGGACACGTTTTTCACGGCAGTGACGGCACCCGCGTCGGTGGTGAAGGTGACGGTGAGGGAGTCGAAGGACAGGACGGGTTCAGGCATCGGCCGCCTCCTGTGCGGGCTCGGTCTCGGTGGCGGCCACGGTGGCGGCGCGGCGGGTGCGCAGCAGCGGGTTGAGCACCTCGTTGAGGCTCTCGCCGACCAGGGTCATGCCGAGCACCACGATCACGATGGCGGCGCCGGGGAACACGCCGGTCCACCAGATGCCGTTGGAGACATCGGCCAGCGCCTTGTTGAGGTCGTAACCCCATTCGGCGGCCTGGGTGGGTTCGATGCCGAAGCCGAGGAAGCCCAGCCCGGCCAGCGTGAGGATGGCCTCCGCGCCATTGAGGGTGATGAGCACCGGCAGCGACTGGGTGACATTGGCGAGGATGTGCCGGAACAGGATTCGCAGCGTGGACGCACCGGTGACGCGCGCGGCGTCCACGTACGGTTCCTGTTTCACCGAGATGGTGGCGTTGCGCACCACCCGGAAGTACTGCGGCACGAAGATGACGGTGATGGCGATGGCCGCCGACAGGATGCCGCCGAAGCTGCTGGACTGCCCGCCGGACACCACGATCGACACCACGATGGCCAGCAGCAGCGACGGGAACGCGTACATGGCGTCCATGAACAGCACCAGCACGCGGTCCACCCAGCGCCCGAGGTAGCCGGACACCAGGCCCAGCGGCACGCCGACGATGAGCGACAGCACCAGCGACACCGCGATCACCGACAGCGCGGTGCGCGCCCCGAAGATGACCCGGGAGAGCACGTCCTCGCCGCGTACCGAGGTGCCGAACCAGTGCGCGGCCGACGGCGCCTGCTGCCGCGCGAAATCGACGCCGCCGGAGGCGTTCTGCGCGAATCCGTAGGGCGCCAGCAGGGGCGCGAAGACGGCCACCAGGATGAACCCCGCGACCAGAGCCAGCCCCAGCAACAGCGTGGCCCGCTGCAGCCCGGAGGTCATGCGGACCAGGGCCGTTCCGGGGATCCGCAGCCGGGAGCGGGTCGGCGGGACCGGCGCCCGCACGCCGGTTTCGATGACGGTCATCAGAACCTCACCCTCGGGTCGATCAGCGCCACGATCAGGTCCACCAGGAAGCTCATGACGGCCACCACGATGGCGATGAACGCGACGATGCCCTGTACCGCCACGAAGTCGCGCGCCTGCAGGTAGGTGGCGAGCTGGTAGCCCAATCCCTTCCATTCGAAGGTGGTTTCGGTGAGCACCGCACCGCCCAGCATCATGGCGATCTGCATGCCCATGACGGTGACCACCGGGATGAGGGCATTGCGGAAGGCGTGCCGTCCGGTGACGACGCGGTCGGACAGGCCGCGGGCACGCGCGGCCTCCACGTAGCCCGAGCGCAGGGTCTGGATCAGGTTGATCCGCACCAGCCGCAGGAACACTCCCGCGGTGAGCAGGCCCAGCGCGATCGCCGGCAGCACAGCGTGTTTCAGCACGTCGACGATGTTTCCGGTGTCGCCGTAGAGGATCGCGTCGACGATCATGATGTTGGTCCTGGGCGACACGTGCTGCAGCTGCAGCTCAACGGTCGTACTCGCCCGCCCGGCCACGGGCAACCAGCCCAGCTTGACCGCGAAGATCAGCTTCAACAGCAGGCCCACGAAGAACACCGGGGCCGCGTATACCAGGATCGCGAACAACCGCAGACTCACGTCGGCGGCCGAATCCCGTTTGGTGGCAGCGTATCTGCCCAGCGGCACACCCACCGCGAAGGCCACCAGGAGCGCCCAGAACACCAGTTCCAGCGTGGCCGCACCATAGGTGACGATGACGTCGCTGATCGCCCGATTGTCCTGGGAGCGGCCGAAATCCCCGCGCAGCAGGCCGGACAGGTAGTCCCGGTACTGGGTGAGGATGGGCCGGGTGAGTCCGGCGGCCTCCTTGCGCCGCTGCAATTCCTCGGGCGTGAGCCGCCCGCCCTGCGCGGCGGTGATGGGATCGCCGATCACCCGCATCAGGAAGAAGACCAGGGTCACCAGGATCCAGGTGGTGGGGATGATGAGCAGGGCTCGCACCCCGAGGTACCGCGCCAGCGCGCCGTAGCGGGTGTCGCCGCGGCGGGCCGGGAAGAACCTGCGGTGCGTTCGTGTACCCGCCGGGCGGGCCGGGATCGCCGGCCCGCCCTCGGGTTCGGTGGTCGTCACCATCCGGCTACTTGCTCAGCACGCCGAAGCGGAACTTGGAGGAGGGGTCCAGGGTGTTGTCCACGCCCTGGATGTTCTTGCCCGCCACCGCGATCTGGTTGCCGGTGAGCAGCGGCACGATGGGCAGGAAGTCGGCCATCAGGTCGTGCTGCACGGTGGCGAGCGCGGCGGTCCGCTTGGCCGGATCCGGTTCGGTCAGTTCGGCGTTCAGCTCGGCGGTGATCTTCGGATCGCCGAAGTGGTTGCGCAGGAAGTTGTCCTCGGTGAAGAAGGGGCGCAGGTAGTCGTCGGCGTCCGGGTAGTCCGGGAACCAGCCGAACTGGAACACCGGGTAGCCGTCGGTGGAGCGGGCCTTCTGGTAGGCGACCCATTCGGTGGACTGCAGATTCACCTTGAACAGCCCGGTGGCCTCGAGCTGGCTCTTGACGGCGGCGTACTCCTCGGAACTGACGGTCCCGTAGTGCTCGGTGGTGTACTGCAGGTTCAGTTCGACCGGCGTGGCCACGCCGGCGTCGGCGAGGAACTTGGCGGCCGCGTCCTTGTTCGGCAACGCGCCGTAGATGTCCTTCAGGGCCTCGGTGCCGCCCGGAACGCCCTTGGGCACCGGCGAATACAGCGGGGCCCAGGTGCCCTTGAACACACTGGTGGCCAGCGCCTCGCGGTCGACGGAGACGGCGACGGCCTTGCGCACGGCCAGCTTCTGAGCCGGAGTGCCGCCGGGCTGGGTATTGAGGTTGAACACGATGTAGCGGGTGTCACCGCCGGGCGACTGGTGCACGGTCACCTTGTCGCTGGTCTTCAGCGAGTCCAGGTCGGTCGGGGTGAGGGTGTGCCAGGCGACGTCGATATTGCCCTGCTGCACATCGAGTTTCAGGTTCGCGGCCTCGGCGTAGTACTTCACCGTGACCGCGTCGGTCTTGGGTTTGCCGAACAGCCCGTTGTAGTCCGGGTTGGACTTGAACTCGACCAGCTTGTTCTTGTCGTAGCTGGTGATGGTGTACGGACCGGAGAACGGCTTCGCCTTCACGATGTCCTCGTCGGCGAGCACCTTGTCGGCGGGGAAGACCTTCTCGTCCACGATGGCCGCCGCCTGGGTGGGCAGGATGGCCGGGAAGGTCTGGTCGTTGCCCTTCTTGAGGGTGAAGGCGACGGTCTTGTCGTCGGGGGCGTCGGTGTGATCGAGGTTGTCCAGCAGCGCCTTCGGGCCCTGCGGGTCGTCGATCTTCACCATGCGGTCGAAGGAGAACTTCACGCTCTGCGCGGTGAGCGGATCACCGTTGGCGAATTTCAATCCGGGTTTGAGCGTGCAGGTGTAGACGGTCGGCGAGGTGAACTCGCACTTGTCGGCGGCATCGGGTTTCGGCACCGCCTCGCCCGCCGGGAAGTTCATCAGGAATTGGTAGACCTGGGTTTCCGCCAGCAGTGAGCCGTTGTCGTAGGCCCGGGCCGGATCCAGTGAGGTGACCTTGTCGGTGGTGCCGACCAGGATTCCCGCTCCCCCACCGCTATCCGATGTCTTTCCCGAACCGCAGCCGGCGACCGCCAGCACCGCTAGCCCCGCAAACCCTACTGCCGCAACTCTTCTTCTCGCGCGCATACTGCCCTGCTCTCGAAGCGCAGCGCAGCGGCCGGGTCACGGTCCCGCCGCGCCGCGGTGGACATCCTTTGGCTGGGCACAGTATCGACCGGTTATAACCGGCATGTTGCGTTTCGGAACAATCAGTACGCAAATCGAGCCATCCGCCCCGAGACGCCCATGTCGCAACTGCGCCACCGGATTTCCCGGTTCGGAGCGGGAAAAAAAATACGGTGCCCGTTCGCGATTACGCGAACGGGCACCGTGAAGGCTTGCGCTTATGGGCGACTCAGCGCTTGTGCTTATGGGCGACTCAGCGCCGAGGCATTGACATTGTCCGCCAGCAGCTCGGTCTCGGTCGCGCCGGACAGCATGCCCTCGAGCACGTTCTTTCCGATGGCGTTCTCCGCCGGCAGCGCGATCGGATAGTCGCCGTCGAAGCAGGCGCAGCACAGCCGCGAGCGCGGCTGCTCGGTGGCGGCGACCATGCCCTCGAGCGAGATGTAGCCGAGGCTGTCCGCGCCGATGGAGCGGCGCACGCCCTCCACCATGTCGTCGAGGCTCTCGCCCTCGATGCCCTCGGGGCCCGCGCCATTGGCGATCAGCTCCGCGCGCGAGGCGAAGTCGATGCCGTAGAAGCAGGGCCACTTGACCGGCGGGGAGGCGATGCGCACGTGGATCTCCAACGCGCCCGCCTCGCGGAGCATGCGGATCAGGGCCCGCTGGGTGTTGCCGCGCACGATGGAGTCGTCCACCACGACGAGCCGCTTACCGCGGATCACCTCGCGTAGTGGATTGAGCTTCAACCGGATGCCGAGCTGGCGGATGGTCTGGCTGGGCTGGATGAAGGTGCGGCCCACGTAGGCGTTCTTCATCAGTCCCTGGCCGTAGGGCACGCCGGAGCCCTGCGCGTAGCCGACGGCGGCCGGGGTGCCGGACTCCGGCACCGGGATGACCAGGTCGGCCTCGATCGGATGCTCGGCGGCCAGGCGGCGGCCGATGTCCACGCGGGTGGCGTGCACCGAACGGCCGGAGATGGTGGAGTCGGGCCGGGCCAGGTACACGAATTCGAAGACGCAGCCCTTGGGCGTCGGATTGGCGAAGCGCAGCGAGCGGACTCCGTCGGCGTCGATGGCGAGCAGCTCGCCCGGTTCGATCTCGCGCACGAAGGACGCGCCGACGATGTCGAGGGCGGCGGTCTCACTGGCAACGACCCAGCCACGGTCCAGCCGGCCCAGGCACAGCGGGCGCACCCCGTGCGGGTCACGGGCGGCATAGAGGGTGTGCTCGTCCATGAAGGTGAGGCAGAAGGCACCCTGCAGCGTCGGCAGCAACTCCATGGCGGCCTGCTCGATGCTCTTGTCGGCGGCCGCGTGCGCCAGTAGCGCGGTCATCACATCGGAGTCGGAGGTGGCGGCCACATTGCCCGCCAGGCGGCCGGTGACCAGTCCGAGTTCCCGTGCCCGCCTACTCAATTCGGCGGTATTGACCAGATTTCCATTGTGGCCCAGCGCGATTCCGGTACCGACCGCGGTGGTGCGGAAGATGGGCTGCGCGTTCTCCCAGGTGGTGGAACCCGTAGTGGAGTAACGACAGTGACCGACGGCCACGTGGCCGGGCATGGCGGCCAGGGTCTGTTCGTCGAAGACCTGGCTGACCAGGCCGAGATCCTTGAAAACCAGCACCTGCGAGCCGTCGGCGACGGCGATTCCCGCCGCCTCCTGACCGCGGTGCTGCAATGCATAGAGTCCGTAATAAGTGAGCTTTGCCACATCTTCGCCCGGTGCCCAGACACCGAAGACACCGCACTCTTCGCGCGGTTCGTTCTCGTCCTGGTCGGAGGTGGTGGCGGCGGAGGGGAGATTCACCGTTTGCTCCCTGTTCGGCGGGCGGGGGGCGTTCGCCATTCTACGGGTAACCGCAAGGCAACCCACCGTTGGGATAACAGGGATGGCAGGCGGATTGCTGTTAGCGTTCGACCGTGGCGAGCACCGAGAACACCGGCAGTACGGAAACCGCTCCACGACGCAGGCATCTGAGCCCGTTCAGGTGGGTGTTTCCCATTGTGGTGGTCACCCTGCTCGCCTCGCTGCTGGGCGTCATGTACCTCGATTACGTGGTCGATCCGGAGAAGAATCTGCACGACTTTCCGATCGCCCTGGTGAATCAGGATGTCGGCGACGATATCGGCGGCAAGCACGTCAACTTCGGCGATCAGGTCTCCGACGGTCTGCAGAAGGCGGTGCCGTCGGACCAGATCGATCTGCGGGTGCTCGGCATCAACGAGGCGCAGCTGCAGATGCAGTCCGCTCGGGTGTACGGCACGATCATCATTCCGTCCGACTTCTCCAAGCGGCTCGGCATTCTGGGTGTCGGCAGCGTGGTGCCCGGCGACATCACCAAGCCGGTGATCACGCTGCAGACCAATCCGCGCACGGGCGCGTTCGCCACCGCGGTGGTGCAGAAATTCGGTGAGCGAGCTCTCACCCAGGTGAACGCTCTGGTCGGGCAGCAGCTGACCGACCAGGTGAAGGCGCAGCTGGCGCCGCCCCCGGGCGCGCCCCCGACCGAGCTCACCGCGGCCACCCGGCTGGTGCTGGCGCAGCCCCTGAACATCGTCGTCGACCAATTCCGGCCGCTGCCCGGCGGTTCCGGCGAAGGCCTGACCGCGTTCTTCTACAGCCTGCTGCTCCTGCTGGTCGGCATGGTCGGGGCGATGATCATCCACCAGCTCATCGATTCGGCCCTCGGATTCCTGCCGACCGAGTGGGGTCCGTGGTACGTGCACTATCCACGCGCATCGATCTCCCGGGTGAAGACGCTGCTCATCAAATGGTCGGCGGTGGTGGTGATGGCGCTGGCGGTCTCGGGTGCGCTGATGGGCATCGCGGCCGCGCTCGGCATGCCCATCGACAGACCGCTGCTGCTGTTCATCTTCGGCACGCTGGTGATCGTCGCGGTCGGCTTCACCTGCACCTCGATGCTGGCCGCGGTCGGCACGGCGGGCCTGATCATCAATCTGATCATCTTCATCATCCTGGGCCTGCCCTCCTCCGGCGGCACCATTCCGATCGAGGCGACACCCAGATACTTCGGCTGGCTGGCCAAGTTCGAGCCCATGCACCAGGTCTTCCTGGGCACCCGGTCGATCCTGTACTTCTACGGCAACGGCCAGGCCGGGCTCACCCGCGGTGTGTGGATGGCGGTGCTCGGCCTGACCATCGGCGTCGTCGGCGGCCTGTTCATCACCCGCTTCTACGACCGGAAGGGCTTGGAGCGCAGGCCGGTGGAGACCGCCGGCAACGGCAAGCACGCCAGGCCCGCGAACGCCTAGACGCCGGTCACCGGTAGCCACCGCGCGACCTCGGCCGCCCGGTTGCCGGAGGCGGACAGCGCACCGGACTCGCGCGCGGCCTCGAACCCCAGCAGCCCCGTGGCCAGCAGAAGCCAAGTGCGCGCGTCGGTTTCGACCACATTCGGCGGCGTCCCCCGGGTGTGCCGCGGCCCCTCGATGCACTGCACGGCTACGAACGGCGGCACCCGCACCTCGACCGAATGCCCCGGCGCATCCGCCGCCAGCGCCCGCGCCGTCCCCCGCACCGCCGCCGCGAGCTCGGCTCGGGCCGGGGCCGCGGTGGATTCATCGCGCAGCCACTCGCCCACCGCCGCTACCGCCGCCCGCACCTCCGCCGGATCCACCGCACCTCGTCGCGCCATGCCGCGAGGCTACCGCCGCCCGAGACGCCGGGCGGCTACCGGGGCGAGGGCTCCTCCGGCGTTGAGCGCCAGGTGCAGCAGGGCCGGGGCGCTGGCACTGCCGGTGCGGCGGCGGAGTCGATCGAAGAGCAGACCGGCGGCGGTGGTGAGGGCAACGGTGGCGGGGACGGGATCGGCTGCGGCACGGGCGGGCTGGATGTGGGAGAGGCCGAAAGTCAATGCGCCGAGGGCGATTCCCGGACGCCCGGACGCCCGCTCCAGGAGCGGTGTGAGGGTGGCCCGGTAGACGAGCTCCTCGGTGAGAACGGTGCCGCCAGGGATGTGCAGGGCGGTCCATTCGACGGTGGAGACCCCCGGGCCGCGGTCGGCGAGTTCGGCGAGGTGGCGGCGGGTCGCGGGCATGGCCAGGGCCGCCGCGTATCCGGAGAGGACCAGCCCGGCCGCGAGGGCGCCGGTGCGCAGGCCGCGCGGGGACAGCCAGTTCGGATCGCCCCGGAAGGCGAGGGCGTACGCGGCGGCGAAGACGGTGTTGGCGACGGTGCGGCCGCGAATGTCCAGGTCGAGCGCGGGCAGTGCACGATTGCTCCACAGCAGCGGGAGCGCCGCCGCGGCAAGGGGTTTCGGGCGCAGCAAGGCGCGGGCCGTGGCGAGCACGGCTATTTCACCGCCCGCTCGTACGCCTCCGCGAGTTCGATCTGGGTGCGGATACGTTCGCCGAGATCCTGGTCCCAGCCGGGTGGGGCGGCGATGGCGGCCCAGCCGTCCAGTACCAGGGAGCCGTAGTTGTGGCCGTGACCGTCGCTGACGCCCTGGGCATTGGTGAGGTCGGCGACGACCTGCCAGAAGGTGACGAAGGGCCACCAGCGCATCTGGGGCGAGACGTCCGCGCCACGCGGCTCCGAGAGCCAATCCGGTTGGGAGAAGATGAGATCCGAGGACCACCAGATGATGGGGTCGGACGGGTGCTGGAGGTAGGCGATGCGCGGTTTGCGCCAGTCGGCCGATGGCTTGCCCAGATCGGCGGCGGTGGCGGCGAATCGGACCACCAGGCCGTCGGCGTAGATGGGATCCACCTCGCGGGTACCCGGATCTCGGCGCTGAACGAACTGCTGCCACAGGCGATTCGAGTTGGGCGGGCCCACCCACAGTGCGCCGTCCACCTTGGAGCGCAGGTCCGCCAGGCCGTCGAAGGCGGATTCGGAGCCCTGCGAGCCGAGGCTCTCCCCGTACACCAGCAGCTTTGGCCGATGCTCGGGCGGCCGCTGCGACCAGCGCTGGTACACCGCGTCGAACATCTTCCGGCCGTTGATCGCGACCTTCTGCCGGTCCGCCAGGAACGACAGCACGCTCGGCAGATACGAGTACTGCGAGGCCACGATGGCGGTGTCCCCGCCCCACATGTATTCGATGGCGGACGCCGCCTCCCCGTTCACCCAGCCGGTGCCGGTGGTGGTGGCCAGCACCAGCACCTTGCGGTCGAAGGCCCCGGTGCGCTCGAGTTCGGCGACCGCCAGCTCTTCCTCGGTGGTGTCCTTGCCCGCCGACTGCAACCCGACGTACACCCGGATCGGTTCGCGCGCGGGCTTTCCCGTGACGGCGCTGATCAGCATGGGATCGGGTCCGTGCGAGACGAACCAACGGCCCTCCGACCCCAGCGTCTCCCACTTGGCCAGCGAGGCCGGACTGCCCGAACGCTCGGGTTCGGCCGGCTGCACCGCGTATTCGGTCACCTTGTCATTGCGAACGCTGAACGCCGAGTTGGCGACCGCGAAGAAGGCGCGGGTGGCGACCCCGTTGAACAGCGTCACGATGAGCACGGTGAGCAGCAGCGCGCCGGTGGCGGGTGCGAGCGTGGGCGGCACCCGCACCCAGCGGCTGAGCAGCCGCGCCAGGAATCGCACGATCTCACGCAGCGTGCGGTAGACCGCCACCACCAGCGCGCCGACCGCGAAACTCAGCCCGCCCGTACGCAGATACGCGGCCCGGGTGGTGCCCTCCATACCCATGAGGGTGGTGATCTCGCGCTGCCAGTCGGCGGACAGCACGAGCATGTAGCCCGCGACCAGAATGCAGACGACCACGACTGCGACCTTGATCACGTAGCGCGCCCACTCGGGTGGGGCGGCGATCTTGATGCGTGGCCGAATCCACTTGCGGAACAACCACTGCAGCACACAGCCCACGCCGTAACCGATGGCGGCATTGAGGCCGGAGATCAAACCCTGGAACAGCCAGTCGCGCGGCACCAGCGACGGCGTCACCGACCACGCGAAGAAGAGGGTCGCCACCACCAGCCCGGTGTGGTTGAGATCGATGATGTCCTCGACCCGGCGCGCGAAGACCGCGACCTTGCGACCCCAGCCGCGCCGGAACAGTTTCCGGTACGCCACCACCCCACGCGCATACAGCACGGTGCCGCGCGTGCGCAACCGCGTGAAGGCGTCGACGGAGTCCGGCACCCGTCAAGTATGGACGCAACCGGCCGGAATCCGGGGACCCCCGGGTGTGAGAGGGACCATCGCACCGGCGTGTCGGGGCACGGCATCTACCCAGCCCCCTCGAGTAGTAGTACTCGGTCGATCCGCCGCGAACCCGGACAGACTCACACACCATGAGCACCCCGAGCGCACACACCAAGAGCACCACCGCGTTTCTGGCTCAGGCCATGATCGCCTTCGGAATCAGCTTCTGCGCCTTGGTCATCGGCATCGCCTACCTTCCCCTCGACATCTGGCAGCGCGGATTCCTGTTGATGGCAACCCTGTTCCTGGTGAGCAGCTGCTTCACCCTCGCAAAGGTGATCCGCGACCAACACGAATCCTCGAAGGTCCACCACCGCATCGACGAGGCCCGGATGGAGAAACTGATGGCCGAGCACGACCCGTTCAAGATCAATTGAGCTGTCCCGCACAGCAGGAACGACGAGAGCCCGCCGGATCGAGGGGAACCGGCGGGCTCTCGGAATGTCCACGGCCCGCGGACCGATCGGCTCAGTGGTCGGAGGTGCCGAACAGGGCCGGGAGGGTGCCCTCGTGGGCGGCGCGCAGATCGTCGAGCTTCACGCTGAACTGGCCCTGGACCTCCACCGAGTCCGAGCCGTCGTCGACCACGCCGATGCGGGCCCACGGCAGGCCGCGGGCGTCGCACATCTTGGTGAAGCGGGTCTCCTCCGAGCGCGGCACGGCCACCAGGACGCGGCCCGCGGACTCGGAGAAGAGGGTGACGAACGGGTCGGCGCCCTCGGGAATAATGATGCGGCAGGCGGTTTCACCGGCCAGCGCGGCCTCCACGACGGTCTGGATCAGGCCGCCCTCGGAGACGTCGTGGGCGGCGGAGACCATGCCATCGCGGGAACCCGAGACGAGGATCTCGGAGATCAGCTGCTCGCGGGCCAGGTCGACCTGGGGCGGCAGACCGCCGAGGTGGTCGTGCTCGACCTGCGCCCAAATGGAGCCGTCCAGCTCGTCGCGGGTCTCGCCGAGCAGGATGAGGGTCTCGCCCGGCTCGGTGCCCAGGCCGGTCGGGATGCGGCGGTGCACGTCGTCGATGACGCCGAGCACACCCACCACCGGGGTCGGCAGGATGGCGGTCTGGCCGGTCTGGTTGTAGAAGGACACATTGCCGCCGGTGACCGGAATACCCAGGGCCGCACAGCCGTCCGCGAGGCCGCGCACGGCCTGCTGGAACTGCCACATGACACCCGGGTCCTCCGGGGAGCCGAAGTTGAGGCAGTTGGTGACGGCCTTCGGGGTGGCGCCGGTGACGGCGACATTGCGGAAGGCCTCGGCCAGTGCCAGCTGTGCGCCGGTGTACGGGTCCAGCTTGGTGTAGCGGCCCGAGGCGTCGGTGGCCAGCGCGATGCCGCGACCGGTCTCCTCGTCGATGCGGATGACACCGGCGTCGGCGTGCTCGGCGAGCACGGTATTGCCGCGCACGTAGCGGTCGTACTGCTCGGTGATCCACTTGCGCGAGCACAGCTGCGGGCTGGCCAGCATCTTCAGCAGGGTGTCACGCAGCTCGTCGCCGGTCTTGGGCCGGTTCAGGCGCGCGGCCGAATCCGCGTTCAGCGCATCCTGATCCGCGGGACGCTCGACCGGGCGCTCGTAGACCGGGCCCTGGTGGGCGACGGTGCGCGGCGGCACGTCCACCACGGTCTCGCCGTGCCAGGTGATGATCAGTCGCTCGCCGTCGGTGACCTCACCGATGACGGTGGCGGTGACGTCCCACTTCTTGCAGACGGCCATGAAGGCGTCCACGTTCTCGGGGGTGACGACCGCGCACATGCGCTCCTGCGACTCGCTCGAAAGGATCTCGGCGGGAGTCATATTGGCGGCGCGCAGCGGCACCTGGTCCAGTTCGATGTGCATGCCGCCGTCGCCGGCCGCCGCGAGTTCCGAGGTGGCACAGGACAGTCCGGCGCCGCCGAGGTCCTGGATGCCGACCACCAGTCCGGCGTGGTACAGCTCGAGACAGCACTCGATGAGGACCTTCTCGGCGAACGGGTCGCCGACCTGGACGCTCGGGAGCTTCTTACGGCCGGAACCGGATTCGTCGCCGGAGAAGGTGTCCGAGGCCAGCACGGACACGCCGCCGATGCCGTCGAGACCGGTCCGCGCGCCGAACAGGATGATCTTGTTGCCCTGGCCGGAGGCGAAGGCCAGGTGCAGGTCCTCGACCCGCATGACGCCCGCGCACAGCGCGTTCACCAGCGGATTGCCCTGGTAGGACGAGTCGAACACGGTCTCGCCGCCCACATTCGGCAGGCCCAGCGAGTTGCCGTAACCGCCTACGCCGCGCACCACACCGTCGACCACGCGCCGGGTGTCCGGGTGATCGGCCGCACCGAAGCGCAGCTGGTCCATCACCGCGATCGGGCGGGCGCCCATGGCCATGATGTCGCGCACGATGCCGCCGACTCCGGTGGCCGCGCCCTGGTAGGGCTCCACATACGAGGGGTGGTTGTGCGACTCGACCTTGAAGGTCACCGCCCAGCCGCCGCCGATGTCCACCACACCCGCGTTCTCGCCGATGCCCGCGAGCATCGACTTCTTCATCTCCTCGGTGGTGGTCTCACCGAAGTAGCGCAGGTGCACCTTGGAAGACTTGTAGGAGCAGTGCTCCGACCACATCACCGAGTACATGGCGAGCTCGGCGTCGGTGGGACGTCGGCCCAGGATCTCCTTGATCCGGGCATACTCGTCGTCCTTGAGGCCGAGTTCCTTGTAGGGCTGCGGGTGGTCCGAGGTGGCCGCGGCGTTGCTGACGGTATCGACGTGGCTGGTCACGGGAATACCAGAGTCCTTTCGGCCGGGCAGGTCGGAAGCGAAAGCCGGCGTTGCTGGATGTCGGCGAGATACAGGCCGAGTCTAATTGCCTGGAAATCTCACACTTGCGCCGCCTGTCGCTGTGTTCGGGAGCACACCCCGGCACGAGCCGAGAACCGAAGTCGCGACCGCTGCCCGCTACTCTGTCCGGGTGAACGATCGATCCGGGGTCGCGGATCCGACCGAGAAGCCCGTGACCGCGCCTGGAGGGCTGACGCGGCGGCAGCGGCAACTGCTGGCGATCGCGGTCGCGCTGTTCGCGATATCCGCGGTGATCAGTTTCGAGATCCGGCTCTGGCACGGGTACATCGACCTACAGGTATATCGGAACGGCGCGCGGGCCTGGCTCGACGGCAAGGATCTGTACGGGCCGATGCCGGCGGTGTACGGGATCGGGTTGCCGTTCACATATCCCCCGCTGGCCGCGCTGTTCTTCGCGCCGCTGGCCATCATGCCGCTGGCCGTCGCGGAGTGGGCGGTGCTCGCGGTCTCCATCGCCTCGCTGGGCGCGACACTGTGGGTGGTGCTGGACCGGATCCGGCCGAGCCTGGCGCGGCAGACCCGGCTGGCCGTCGTCATCGGCGCGGTCGGATTGCTGCAGCTGCTGGAGCCGATCCGCGAGACCTACGGGTTCGGGCAGATCAACCTGGTGCTGATGGCCGCGGTGGCGCTGGATTGCCTGGTGCGCAAGCCCTTCTGGCCGCGCGGCATGCTGATCGGCATCGCCGTGTCGGTGAAGTTGACCCCGGGCGGCTACCTCCTCTACTTCCTGCTGCGCAAGGATTGGAAGGGCGCGATCACGCTGGTGCTGTCCGCGATCGGCGCGGTGGCGGTGGGATTCGTGCTGTTCCCGAAGGATTCGCCGCAGTACTGGTTCCACACCCTGTCCGATACCGGCCGCATCGGCCCGCCCTGGTATGCGGGCAACCAGTCGATCAAGGGCTTCGTGTTCCGGCTCGGCTACTCGACCTCGATCTCGACGCTGATCTGGCTGGTGCTGTCGGTGGCCGCGGTGGCGCTGGCCGCCCTGTGGATGAAGCGCCTGCTCGATGCCGGTGCGGCGGTCGCGGCCCTGATGGTGAATGCCGCTGCGGTGCTGCTGGTTTCCCCGGTCTCCTGGTCGCACCACTGGGTGTGGATCGCGCCCGCGCTGCTCGCGGCCGCCGACGCCGTCGCCCGCGGCCGCCGCAACCCGTGGTTCCTCGGCGCGGTCGGCCTGGCGGTGGTCATGTTCGCCATCGGGCCGATGTGGCTGCTCCCCCACAACCACGACCGCGAACTCACCTGGAACTGGTGGCAGCAGATCATCGGCAACAGCTACGTCATCGTCACCTTCGCCATCTTCATCGTGGCCGCGCTGAGTTACCACGCGAAGCCCCACCCGGCCAGAGCCGAAGCGCTGAACGCATAGATCCCGTACAGGGATCCCCAAAGCGACAACTGATCTCGCAAGGATCGGGGTAACTCCCCGGGTACGCCCGAAATCGGTTCGGCACCCGACCGCCGGCACGCGTGCGAAAGCAGCGACGGCTCCCAGGCCGCGCGCTAAAGGCCCGGAGAGGCGGTGAGGAACGCCGCGAGAGCAGCGGCGTATGCGGGAACGTCTGCGGCGCCCATCATTTCGCGCGCCGAGTGCATGGCGAGCTGGGCCGCGCCGACATCCACGGTGGACATGCCGGTGCGGGCCGCGGTCATCGGTCCGATGGTGGAGCCACAGGGCAGATCGGCCCGGTGCACGTAGCGCTGCAGCGGGACGTTCGCCTGCGCGCAGGCGAGGGCGAAGGCGCCCGCGCCGGCGGCATCGGTGGCGTAGCGCAGGTTCTGGTTGACCTTGAGCACCGGCCCGCCGTTCACCTCGATGCGGTGCGAGGGCTCGTGCCGGTCCGGGTAGTTGGGGTGTGTCGCGTGCGCCATGTCGCCGGAGGCGCACACCGAATCCGCCAGGGCCGCCAGGTATTCCGCGCGTCCGCCGCCACGGGCCAGCACGATGCGCTCCAGCACCGTGGGCAGCAGCCCGGATTGGGCACCGCGGTCGGACTGGCTGCCGACCTCCTCGTGGTCGAACATGGCCAGCACCGGCGTCGCCGCGCCGGGTGCGGCGACGGCGGCCAGGAAGGCGTGCAGCCCGGCGTAGCAGGTGCCCTGATTGTCCAGCCGGGGCGCGCTGATCAGGTCCAGGTCGCGCCCGATCAGGCTGGAGGGCACCAGATCATGGGTCATCAGCTCCCAGCCCAGCACCGCGCCCGGATCGATGTCGGAGCGTTCGGCGACGAACGCCAGGAACGAGCGCGGCTCGCCGCCGATCCCCCACACCGCATTCACGTGTCGTTGCGGATCCAGCTGCACGCCGCGCCGGTCGTCGGAGAGGTGGATGGCCAGCTGCGGCACCCGCAGAATCGGTTCGTCGATGCGAATCAGTTGCTCCCGCACCGTATTTCCGTCGCGCACCGAAAGTCGCCCGGAGATGCCGAGATCGCGGTCCAGCCACGAGTTCAGCCAGGCGCCGCCGTAAGGCTCCAGCCCGACCATCTGCCAGCCCGCCACGGCGGTGTCCGGATGCTGCTTGACCCGCAGATTGGGGCTGTCGGTGTGGGCGCCGACCACCCGGAAGGGGGCGGCCTGCCCGCCGCCGGAGCCGGTGGGCGCGTCCGCGCCGCCGTCGGCCCAGGCCACCAGGGAACCGGCGCGCACCACGTAGTGGCGGCCCGCGCCGCCCGCGGGCCAGGGCGCCGATTCGGACAGCCGGGTGAAGCCGTGCGCGTCGAGTTCGGCTGCCACAGTTCGGCAGACGTGGAACGGCGAGGGGGATGCATCGATGAATGCGCACAGGCCTGCGGCGGTCGCGGTGGTCTCGGCAACGGGCATGGGCTCGATCCTAGGCAACCATGATCAGCGCCGTGCTAGTCCGGTAGCGGTGCCTCGGCGACGCGGCCCAGCAGCCGCACCAGCTCCAGATAGTCGTCACTTCCGAGACTGCGGCGCATTTCGGCCTCGGCTCGCGCCTCCTCGGCGCGCACCTCCTCGACCAATTCCTCACCGCGGCGGCTCAATCCGATCAGGATGCGCCGGCGATCGTCGGCCGCCGCGACCCGGAAGATGAGCCCGCGCTCGGCGAGATGGTCGGCGTGCCGGGTCGCCGAGGACGGGGGCAGCTGCGCCCGCGACGCCAGCTCACTCATGGTGATGCCGATGTCAGCGGACAGATTGGTGAGCATGCACCACTGGTCAGCGGTGAGCCGCCTGGCACACAATGCGGCGTCCAGGTGACGAAGCCAACTCCGCTCGGCCGCTCGGAGGGCTCCATGCAAGGTGGAAAATCCACCTAGAATTGTCGCCATATTTCCCGCCCGTCAGAAAACCGCTTGAACGAGGGGAAGGGTAGCCCATGTCCCCGTTCGGCGGGAATCCCGAGAACATCATCGAGATCATCAACATAGTTCCGCAGCAGGGGCCCGGCGGTATCTTCGCGCCATCCTGTGAGGCCGCCATTTCTCTGGCATTGGAAGAAATCAACTCCGGTTCCGGAATTCTGGGAAGGGAATTGCGCGTCACCCACATTGACGGCGGGCGCGAACCCCACCTGGTGGCCGGAGAGGTGGCGGCGCTGCTGGCCACCGGCATGGTGCACGCGGTCACCGGCTGGCACACCTCGGCGGTGCGCCGCGCGGTGGAGCGGGTGACGGGCGGGCGGGTGCCGTATCTGTTCGCCACCGACCACGAGGGCGTGGAGTCGGTCCCGGACGGGCTGTTCATGATCGGTGCGGATCCCGAACACCAGATCCTGCCCGCGCTGGACTGGCTGCGGCGGTCCTTCGAGGCCCGGCGCTGGGCGATCATCGGCAACGACTACGTGTGGCCGCGGCGCACCGCGCAGGCCGTGCGCGCGACGCTGCAGGATCCGGAGCTGATTCCGCTGGAGATGTTCGTGCCCATGGGCACCCGGGATTTCGGCCGGTTCCTCGACGATCCGCGGCTCGACCGGGCCGACGGGATCATCGTGCTGCTGGTGGGCGCCGATGTCGCCCGCTTCAACCTGCAGTTCTCCCGGACCGGGCGGTCCGACCAGCAGGTGCGGGTGAGCCCGGCCGTGGACGAGAACGTGCTGCTGGCCGCGGGCGGCGGCGCGAACCACAATCTGTTCGTGCCGTCGGGCTTCTTCGTGAACGGGCCGCACGATCGGGAGCGGCTGGACCGCTATCACCGGCTGCACGGCTGGTTCGCACCCACGCTCACCAATTTCAGCAATACCAGCTACGAGGCCATCCACACCCTGCGCGGCATGGCCGAGCTGGCCGGATCGCTCGAGGTGCGGCGCATCCAGGCCGCGGTGGCGGACCGGCGGGCGGTCGAGACCCCGTGGGGTGAGGTCGGTTTCGAGGGAGTACAAGCAATCCGCCCGACCTGGCTGGCCAGGGCGGGCGGAGTCGACTTCGAAATTCTGGACGGGATCTAGTCCCGCCTGGCGTGGAGCTGTTCGGCTACGCCTTGACGAGGCTGTCCAGCACCGAGAGGAACAGGCCCAGGCCGTCGTCGCTGGGGCCGGTGAGCGGCTCGGTGGCGTGCTCGGGGTGCGGCATCAGGCCGACGACCCGGCGATTGGCCGAGGTGATGCCGGCGATGTCGCGCTGCGAGCCGTTGGGGTTGCCGCCCGCGTAGCGGAACACCACGCGGCCCTCGCCCTCCAGCTGGTCGAGCACGGCGGTGGACGCCTGGTAGCGGCCCTCGGCGTTCTTGACGGGGATGAGGATCTGAGCGCCCGGCTCGTAGCGGGTGGTCCAGGCGGTGTCGGTCTGCTCGACGGTCAGCCACTGGTCGCGACAGACGAAGTGCAGGCCCTCGTTGCGGGTCAGCGCGCCCGGCAGCAGGCCCGCCTCGCAGAGGATCTGGAAACCGTTGCAGATGCCCAGGATCGGCATGCCCTGCTCGGCGGCCTTGATGACCTCGCCCATGACCGGGGCCATGGACGCGATGGCGCCGGCGCGCAGGTAGTCGCCGTAGGAGAAGCCGCCGGGGACGACGACCGCGTCGACCTGCTTGAGGTCGGCATCGGCATGCCACAGCGAAACGGGCTCGGAACCGGCCAGTTTCACCGCCCGGGCGGCGTCGACGTCGTCGAGCGTGCCCGGGAAGGTGATGACACCGATGCGGGCGCTCACAGCCGGACGACCTTCCAGTCCTCGATCACGACATTGGCCAGCAGCGATTCGGCGATCTGCTCCAGGTCGGCGTCGGTGACATTGTCATCGACGTCGAGCTCGAATCGCTTGCCCTGCCGCACATCCGAGATGCCGGGGTGCCCGAGACGCCCCAGCGCGCCGACAATGGCTTGTCCCTGCGGATCCAGGATCTCGGCCTTCGGCATCACCTCGACCACGACACGTGCCACGCGTTGCTCCTCAGCTGGTGGGGCGGCGCCCGGCATACATGCCTGCCGGGCGGGGGTATCGCTGATCAGCGTAGTTGGCGGGGGCGGCGGACATACCGCCGGGTCGTGCCGTCCGTGGTCTACACCACAGCCTCGCGGGCTACCGTTGATTCATGCGCATAGCCCATTTCGGACATTCCTGCATTCTCGTGGAGCTCAACGGCAGCAAGATCCTGTTCGATCCGGGCAATTTCTCGCACGGATTCGAAGGCCTCACCGGCCTGGACGCCATTGCGGTGACGCATCAGCATCCCGATCACATCTGCCCGAATCGGATCGACGCGCTGATCGAGGCAAATCCGCAGGCCAGGCTGCTTTCCGATCCACAGACCGCGCTGCTGCGAGGCGAGCCGTGGGAGCCGGTTCACGCCGGAAATATTCTCGAGGTCGGTGATGTCCAAATTACCGGCGGTGGTGGCCGGCACGCGGTCATCCATCCGGAGATCCCTGTTATCGACAACACTGTCTTCCAACTCGGCACTCCGGACGATCCCGCACAACTCGTCCATCCCGGTGATTCACTCTGGGTTCCGCCGACTCCGGTCGGTGTTCTCGCCATTCCCGCGGTCGCCCCGTGGATGCGCATCAGTGAAGCCGTGGATTACCTGCGTGCGGTAAATCCGCGTGTCGCGTTCCCGATCCACTACGGCATCATCGCCCCCGAAGCACAGGGCATCTATTTCGGTCGGCTGAACGAAATGAGTCCCGCCAATACCGAATTCAAGATCATCGAACCCGAGGATCACGCGGAATTCTGATGCCGCACCGCCGGGCGGGAGTGGCCACCGCCCGGCGGCACGAACTGTGTAACCCACTGCGGCCGAGGCGGATTCGTGGCGAATCCGCCTCACCGACGTCACCGGTAGGAGGCCAGGAACAGCGCCTCGGCCAGGGCCATGTGCTCGATCTCCGTCGGATCGACGCTCTCATTGGGTGCGTGGATCAGACACTTCGGTTCCTCCACGCCCATGAGCATGATCTCCGCCTGCGGATAGGTGTCGGCGAAGACATTGCACAGCGGGATCGACCCGCCCTGCCCCTCGGTGGTGGCGGGACGGCCGTAGGCCGCCTCCATGGCCGCCGACATGGCCCGCCGCGCCGGGCCGTCCGTGCTGCCGACGAACGGCGAACTGGTCGCCTCGGTCTCGACCGTCACCTTCGCATGCCACGGCACGTGCGACTTCAGGTGCGCGGTCAGGGCTTTCAGCGCATCCTCCGGCTTCGTGCCCGGCGGGATGCGCAGGTTGAGTCGAGCCCGGACCCTGGGCTGGATGGCCGCCGACGAGCCGACCACGGGCGGGACGTCCATACCGAGCACCGTGAGCGCCGGACGGGCCCACAGCATGTCGGCGACCTCGCCATCGCCCAGCAGATGGACGCCGTCGAGAACGCCCGCGTCGGAACGGAATTGGTTCACCGGATATTCGTGCCCCTGCCAGACCTGGTCATTGCGCAAGCCGTCGACAGTGGTGTTGCCGTCGACGTCGCGCAGGGTGCCGAGCAGGTGGATCATGGCGGCCAGCGCGTCGGGCGCGGGACCGCCGAACATGCCGGAATGCATGGGGCCGGAGAGGGTTTCGACGGTGACGACCACATTCACATTGCCCCGCAAGGTCTGGGTGAAGGTGGGCACGCCGACCGCGAAATTGCCGCAGTCGCAGATGAGCAGGGTGTCGGCGCGCAGCAGGTCGGCATTACCGGGCACGAACTCCTCCAGGCCGCCGGTGCCCTGCTCCTCGGAGCCCTCGGAGACCAGCACCAGCCCGACCGGATAGTCGTCGCCGTACACCTTGCGCAGCGCCCGCAGCGCGGTCAGGTGCACGACGATATTGCCCTTGCAGTCGGCCGCGCCGCGCCCGTACCAGCGGCCGTCCTGCTCGGTGAGCTGCCAGACCGGCGTCTTCCAGGCGGCGTCGTCCAGCGGCGGCTGCACGTCGTAGTGGCAGTACAGCATGATGGTCTGCGCGCCCTGCGGGCCCCGGCTGCGGGCCACCACGGCATTGCTGCCGTCCGGGGTCTCGTGCAGTCCGACCTCGGTGAGTCCCTCCGCCTCGAACGCGTCGGCCACCCACCGCGCGGCCTTCTCGCACTCCTCGATCGGGAACTGCCGGGGGTCGTACACCGATTTGAACGAAACGAGCTGTGCGAGATCGCTTTTCGCACGCGGCATGAGCTCCTTGACGGCGGCGCGCAGTGCGGCCACCTTCGAATCCTCCTGCGCCCCTGCGGTTGTGGTCATGACATCCTCCTGCTCGGCGGTATCGGGTTTCACGGTCTCACCTTTCTCCAGGTGACCGGTTGTTTCCAGGTAGGACGCCAGCTTGTCGGGCAGTAGGTCTCGATGGCCGGCTCGGTGGGGCCGGGTTGCCGGTTTCCGCTCGTAGCGGAACTCGCAGCGCGTTCACGGCGTCGCCGGTGTCGGTCAGCAGCCGATCGGCAACCACGCTGGCCCCGGCATCGACGAAGAGGTTGCGCGGAATCCCGTGCTCCAGTTGCAGTTCGATCAGATCGCTGAAGGCCGCGTCGGAGCGATCGACCTCGGCCAGGCCGGGAAGGTAATCGGCGACCGCACCCTCCCCGAGGTGCGGGTGCATGGCGGACATCACCTGCGCTATGACATGCTGATAGTCCATAGTGCTGAATAGTAACCGTTCCGCAACTTTCTCTTGATTACGAAACGGTAGCTCGCTGAACCAGTTTCGATCATGACGGGCTGGCTACCATCATCTCGGCAAACCCCTGCCGAATCTCGATCGGAGGCCACATGACCGGCACCACGGAACCCGACGACGTCTTCGCGATGCCCGGCATCAAACGCGCCGCTCCGCACCGCGGCTTCCCGGAGCATGAGATCTTCCCACAGGTCGCCTACCAGATCGTCCACGACGAACTGCTGCTCGACGGCGTCTCCCGGATGAACCTGGCCACCTTCTGCACCACCTGGGTCGACGACCAGGCCCGGCGACTGATGAACGAATGCCTCGACAAGAACATCGTCGACAAGGACGAGTACCCGCAGACCGCTGAACTCGAACAGCGCGGCGTGCACATGCTCGCCGACCTGTGGAACTCCCCAGATCCGCTGGGCACGCTGGGCACCTCCACCACCGGGTCCAGCGAGGCCGCCATGCTGGGCGGCCTGGCCGCCAAATTCCGCTGGCGCACGCGCGGCGGCACCGGCACCCCCAACTTCGTGTGCGGCCCGGTCCAGGTGTGCTGGGAGAAGTTCGCGCGCTACTTCGACGTTGAGATCCGCCAGATCCCGCTGCGCGGCGACGGCTACACCATGCACCCGGACGACGTCGCCGCCTACTGCGACGAGAACACCATCATGGTGGTGCCCACCTTCGGCCAGACCTTCACCGGCCTGTTCGAGGACGTGGAGGGCATCAGCAAGGCGCTCGACGCGCTGCAGGCCAGGACCGGACTCGACATCCCCATCCACGTCGACGCGGCCAGCGGCGGCTTCCTCGCCCCGTTCTGCGCACCCGAAATCTGTTGGGATTTCCGGCTTCCGCGGGTCAAGTCCATCAACGCCTCCGGCCACAAGACCGGTCTCGCACCGCTGGGCGCGGGCTGGGCCATCTGGCGGACCAAGGAGGATCTGCCCGCAGAGCTCATCTTCAACGTCGACTACCTCGGCGGCAATATGCCCACCTTCAACCTGAACTTCTCCCGGCCGGGCGGGCAGGCCGTCACCCAGTACTACGAGTTCATCCGGCTGGGCCGCACCGGCTACCGCAATGTGCAGACCGCCATCTACACCGCAAGCCAGCACCTGGCCAAGGGCATCGCCGAGGCCGGGCCGTTCGAGCTCATCCATGATGCCGATCCGCGCCGCGGCATCACCGCCGTCTCGTGGAAGCTGGCCGACGGCGCCGACTACAACCTCTACGACCTGTCCGATCGGCTGCGCACCCGCGGCTGGCTCATCGCCGCCTACCCGCTGCCCGCCGACCGCGAGAACGAGATCATCATGCGTGCGGTGCTGCGACACGGCTTCACCATCGACATGGCCGACCTGCTGCTCGCCGACCTGCACCGCAGCCTGAAGGTGCTCGACAAGCACCCGATGAAGACCTCGCTCACCCGCGAGGAGGCGGGCGGCTTCCCGCACAACGCGCGCCCGGTCGTCCCCGCCCCCAAGGCGAAACCGGTGCGGGCCAAGGCCGATGACAAGACCGCGGCCAACGGTAGGAAGGACCGCGCGAAGGCCAAGACCACCAAGTCCAAAGCCGACAAGAAGTGAGCGCGACCGAAGGTTCCGCCGCCGCCGGGATCTCCACCGATTCCTACGGCGAAAAGCGCTGTAGGACAGAAGAAGTATCTCGGCACTGGGCCGCACCGGATCACGAGAAGGTGAGATCACACGGGCCGAGCAGCGAACTGCGGGAACCTCTGGAACCGTAAGGTCCGGAACGGCGAGTGGCGGCGGGAGTTCCCCACCGCCACTTCCTGTTTCGGACCCGCAGCCTATGCGCCGGCCAGGTCCACGGCGTCGAGGAGCCAGGCGAGCTCGAAGGCCGCCTCCTTCCACTTCTCGTAGCGGCCGCTCACTCCGCCGTGGCCCGCGCTCATCTCCGTCTTGAGCAGCAGCTGCGCGTCGCCGGTCTTGGTGGCGCGGAGTTTGGCCACCCACTTGGCCGGCTCCACGTACAGCACGCGGGTGTCGTTGAGCCCGGTGATGGCCAGGATCGCCGGATAGTCCTTCGCCTCGACGTTCTCGTAGGGCGCGTAGGACTTCATGTACTCGTAGACTTCCTTGTCCGCCAGGGGATTACCCCACTCGTCCCACTCGGTGACGGTCAGCGGCAGCGACTCGTCCAGGATGGACGTCAGCGGGTCCACGAAAGGCACATTGGTCAGGATGCCCGCGAACAGCTCGGGCGCGAGGTTCGCCACCGCGCCCATCAGCAGCCCGCCCGCGCTGCCGCCCTCGGCGAGCATGCGGTCCGGCGCGGTCACACCGGAATCCACCAGATGCCGGGCGCAGGCCACGAAGTCGGTGAAGGTGTTCTTCTTCTCGAGCTTCTTGCCCTCCTCGTACCAGCGCCGACCCATCTCGCCGCCACCGCGGACATGCGCGACCGCGTAGACCATGCCGCGATCCAGCAGCGACAACCGCCCCACCGAGAAGTACGGATCCATCGGCGCCTCGTAGGAGCCATAGCCGTAGAGCAGCAACGGTTTCGGCGCAGCGCCCTCGCCCCCGGACCCACCCTCGGCGTCCTTGCGCATGACCACCGAGATCGGCACCCGGGTGCCGTCGGCGGCCACCGCCCAATCCCGGTGCTGCACATAGTCGCCGGGGTTGTAGTCGCCGAGCACCACCTGCTCCTTGCGCAGCAGCAGCTCATCGGTGTCGGGCACGTAATCGAAGATCTTCATCGGGGTGATGTAGGAGGTGACCCCGACCCGCAGCATCGGCTGCTCCCACTCCGGGTTGGCGCCGAAGCCGGAGTCGAACAGCTCGAGACCGAAATCGATCTCGTGCAGTTCGCCGTACCCGGTCTCGGTCAGCGGCCAGACCGCGGCCCGCTGCATCGCATCGCGCCGGTAGCTGACCGCCAGCTTGTCGGAGAAGGACTCCAGGCCGTTCAGGCGGACATCGTCGCGGTGCGGAATCAGGATGGTCTGATTCGTGGGATCGTGTAGCGGCGCCTCGGCGAGCACGAAATTCTCGGCCTTGACCCCGTCGACCACATCGTTGTGCAGGATGAGCAGTTTGTCCTCGCCGCCCACCACCGCATGATCGACCGAGTACTCGACGCCCTCGCGCCGGGGCATGACGAGCCGGAATTCGCCCTCGGGGTTGTCGGCCTCCAGGATCCAGTTCTCGGTGGTGATCTTGGATTCGACGTAGAGCAGCAGGTACTTCTCCGAATTGGTCGCCGTCACACCCACCGAGTAGTGGGCATCCGGCTCATGGAGGACCTGGACATCGGCCGACATCGGGGTGCCCAGCTTGTGCCGCCACACGGTGTCGGACCGCCACGCGTCGTCGTAGGTCGAGTAGAAGATGTACGAGCCGTCGAGTGACCAGGTCGCGCCCTGGGTGACACCGGTGATCTCGTCGGGCAGCAGCTCACCGGTGGTCAGGTTCTTGAAGCGCAGGACATAGCGCTCGTCACCCGAGGTGTCCTCCGAGTAGGCCAGCATGTCACCGGCGTGACTGATGGAGAACGCGCCGAGCGCGAAATAGTCGTGGCCCTCGGCCAGCTCGTTGGAATCCAGCAGGACCACCTCGCCGGGCATGGTGGCCGACGCCTCCAGCTTGGGCGGGGTCCAGTCGTCCGGACCGGCGATCGGGCAACGGCAGTGCACGCCGTGCTGTTTGCCCTCAAAGGTGCGCGAGTAATACCAGAACTCGCCCATCCGGGTCGGGAGCGACAGATCGGTCTCCTGGATCCGCGACTTGATCTCCTCGAAGATCTTTTCCCGCAGCGGGCCCAGCTTCGCGGTCTGCGCGTCGGTATAGGCGTTCTCCGCCTCCAGATACGCGATGACCTCGGGATCCGTCTTCTCCCGCAGCCACTCGTACTCGTCGACGAAGACGTCCCCGTGGTGTACGCGTTCCTTCGGCACCCGCTTGGCGATCGGCGCCACCACCGCGCTGTCAACTGAGATCGCGCTACCACTGTCCAAAGCCATGGGCTCCACGTTAGTAGCGATCCGCCACCGCGAACCTCCGACCCGGCGGTATCGGGCGTGATGCGGCTCCTGCGCCGGTCGAGCGCACGAGCCGCACGGTTGCCCTCAACGCATCCGTCGCTGCCGCGTCCCGTTGGCGTGCTGATGCTGCTCGTAGAGGTAGAAGACGGCGGCCTTGCGACGAGCACATTGGTCGGTCGGGCAACTTCGGTGGATCCGAAGAATGCTGTGGGCCAATTCCGCAGTGAAGCGCTCGGGAACCACCGCACAGCTGTCGGACACCGGGGCAGCTCGTTGCGGGGACCATGGCGTGCGCACCACATACCTCCTTCCGCTGACAGAAGATGGAATATCCGATCCGAAGCCCTCACAAACCCTGGCATTATGAGTGCGATCTACATCACCGACCAGTACTGCTGGTGTGCACAGGGGAGGCCGACAGTGGAAGCGAAGAACCGCGTCATCGAGGCCGATGCGGTGTGGCGGCGCGGAGACGACACTGCCGACGGCGTCGAGATCGCCTTTCTGGCCAGTGGAAACATCGGATTACGGGACTCCCGCAATCCGGACGGGCCAGTACTGATCTTCACCCCCGGCGAATGGGAAGCCTTCGTGGCCGGGGCCAAGGACGGCGAATTCAACCGGCCCGGAGCCTGATTCGGGCATGCCCGGCTCGAAATGAGCCGGGCACAACACTGTTCAGGCCCCTATCGCCGCGCCGATGGTCGGCCATGACTCGTGCAGGGTGTCCTGCCAGTACGACCACGAATGCGTGCCCACCGGCGAGTGCTCCACCCGCGCCGGAATGTTCATCGCGCGCAACCGCTGCTCGAACGCGGTGACACAGGCGTCCACCCCGAATTCGATGGGGCCGCCGAAGAAGATGTTCTCCGGCAGCTGCGGCTTGATCTCGAGTTCGTGCGGGCCGGGCAGTCCGGTACCGGTGGACAGGAAAATGGTCTTGCCGCGCAGCGCCTCGGCCAGCACCGCCGGATTGTGCTCCGTCCACGCCGGGCTACCCGGCGCGCCCCACATATTGAGCGGATTGCCACCGCGATTGGCAACCGAGAACATCATGGCGCCCTGCGCGATCGTGGTGTCCGGGCAGGCGCTGAAGCCCGCCACCGCCCGGTACAGCTCCGGATGCCGCACCGCCAGCACGAAGGCCGCGATACCGCCCATCGAGAGACCACCGATGGCGTTCACCCCGTTACCGGCGAAGTATCCGTCGATGATGGGCGGAAGCTCTTGTGTCAGAAAGGTTTCCCACTTGTAGCGGCCGAAGCGCGGGTCGTCGGACGCCCAGTCGGTGTAGTAGCTGGCCTGGCCGCCCATGGGCAGCACCACGTTCACGTCCCTGCCCTGGAAGAAGGGTTCGGCGTCGGTGGCATTGGTCCAGGTGCTCTGTGTCGCACCGGGATCCAGGCCGTCGAGGAGGTAGTAGGTGGGGCGGTCGCCGCCGCCGGCCGGATGCAGCACCTGCACCTGGATGGTGCGGCCCATGGCCGCGGAGTCGATGAAGATCGCCGAGCGGGTGGCGCTCAGCTGGTCGACGCGGACGACCTGGTCCGCGTGCGCGATTGCCGGTGGCGCGGCCACCGGATAGAGCAAACCTGCAGCGATCGCCAAAACAGCTGCGGCAACGACTCTTCGACGCATGTCCCCACCTTCATCAGCCCACCACAATCACCATAAAACGTAACTCGAGTGGCATTGCGACGCGCAGGAATGGGGTTTTAGCGTGTCATTGGCTAACCATGCGGTTCGTATATGGTAATGCGAATCGGCTATCAGTCGGCGGCAATTCGGGACAATGCGCCCCGAATCGATCCCGCCAGGTAATCCAGGTCCGCACGCGCCGGACTGGTCGGCCGCGCCCGCAGCCCGAACCCGTCGCCCGGGGTGCGGGGAATCACGTGCAGATGCACATGGAACACCTCCTGCCCCGCGGTGACCCCGTCGGCCAGGAAGAAATTCACTCCGTCACAGTTCACCTCGGACTCCCGCAGGCCCGCCGCGATGCGCTGCCCGACCTGAAACAGCTTGCCGCCCAACGCCGGATCCAGCTCCGCCAGGCTTCGGGCGGGCGTCTTCGGAATCACCAGCACATGCCCGGGCGTCACCGGCCGAATATCCATGAACGCCAGACAATCCTCGTCCTCGTACACCTTGGACGAGGGTGTTCGCCCGGCAACGATGTCGGAGAAGATCGTGTAAGGGTTCATGCCCGCAGAGCCTAGAGCGGCCCGGCAACGCGATCGCCCCCGGCTCCATTCCGGAGCCGGGGGCGAGATTCGAGAGTCGTTGTATCCCTAGAGGATCGGCGACGGCGTGTAGCGGGCGGCCACCGGGTTCGCGTCGACCAGCTTCTGGACCTGAGCGATCACATCGGCGGCCTGCGCCTCGGCCGCGCCGATGAAGGCGGAGCGGTCGGCCAGGGCCGCGTCCAGCGCGGCCCGATCCAGCGGCATGCGTTCGTCGCCGGCCAGGCGGTCCAGCAGATCGGGTTCGCGGCCCTGCTCACGCATGGCCAGCGCCACCGCCACCGCGTGCTCCTTGATGACCTCGTGGGCGGTCTCGCGGCCCACGCCCGCGCGGACCGCCGCCATCAGGATGCGGGTGGTGGCCAGGAACGGCAGGTAGCGGTTGAGCTCGCGGTCGACCACGGCCGGGTACGCGCCGAATTCGGCCAGGACGGTCAGGAAGGTCTCCATCATCCCGTCGATGGCGAAGAAGGCGTCCGGCAGCGCGACCCGGCGCACCACCGAGCAGAACACGTCGCCCTCGTTCCACTGCGCGCCCGCCAGCTCGGCCGCCATCGAGCCGTAGCCGCGCAGCACCACCTGCAGGCCGTTGACACGCTCACACGAGCGGGTGTTCATCTTGTGCGGCATGGCCGAGGAGCCCACCTGGCCGGGCTGGAAGCCCTCGGTGACCAGCTCGTGGCCCGCCATCAGGCGAATGGTGTGCGCGAACGAGGACGGGCCCGCGCCGACCTGCACCAGCGAGGAGAGCACATCGTGGTCCAGCGAGCGCGGGTAGATCTGGCCCACGCTGGTGAACACCTTCGCGAAACCCAGGTGGCCGGCCACCTTCTGCTCCAGCTGCGCCAGCTTGGCCGCGTCCCCGCCGAGCAGATCCAGCATGTCCTGCGCGGTGCCCATCGGACCCTTGATGCCGCGCAGCGGGTATCGGTCGATCAGCTCCCGCAGCCGGGTCAGCGCGATGAGCAATTCGTCTGCGGCGGAAGCGAATCGCTTGCCGAGGGTGGTGGCCTGCGCCGCCACATTGTGCGAGCGGCCCGCCATCACCAGCGTCTGATACTGGGCGGCCCGCTCCGCCAGCCGGGCCGCGATGGCCACGCCGTGGCCGTACACGTGCTCGAGCGACAGCCGGATCTGCAGCTGCTCCACGTTCTCGGTGAGATCCCGCGAGGTCATGCCCTTGTGCACGTGCTCGTGCCCCGCGAGCGCGTTGAACTCCTCGATCCGGGCCTTCACGTCGTGCCGGGTGACCCGCTCGCGCTCCGCGATCGACTTCAGATCCACCCGATCGATGACCCGCTCGTAGTCCTCGACCACCCCCGCCGGAACATCCACCCCCAATTCGGCCTGGGCCCGCAACACCTCCAGCCACAACCGCCGCTCGAGCACGATCTTGTTCTCGGGCGACCACAGATGAACCAGCTCGGGGCTGGCATAGCGGGTGGCAAGGACGTTCGGCACAAGACTCACGTTGTCCCAGTTTACCGGTGGGTTTCCCACCGGTTTGCCCCGCCATCACCGCGGCGGAAGTTCGCCCGGCCGAGGCCTCCCGAGAGTCCCGAGAGGTGGGGCCGAGTTATGCCGGTGGGGCGACGATGTCGATGATCTCGAGGAGCGCGCCCCGCGCCATGCGCCGGGGCTGCGGGTCGAGTTCACCGAGCGCGGTCACCACCGCCCCATCGACGACCGCCACCAGGCGGCGGGTCTGTTCGGTGCGCACCACGCGGTCGGAGCGGCGCAGCACGTCGGTCAGCAGCTCGTCCAACTGGGCGCGTAGTCGCAGCTGGACCTCTCGTAGTTCCGGGTGCCGGGCGGAGGCGACCGAGCGCTCGTAGCGGGCGATCAGCTGGCCCCGCGCGTCCAGGTCCTGAATCTCCGGACCCACCAACAGGTCCAGCACCAATTCCACGGTGGCCTCCGCGCCGCGCCGACGGTGCGTCACCTCACCAACGCGGCGGCGCATGGCCTCGAGTTCGGCATTGCCGGAGAATTCCACCGCCCGCGCGATCAGATCCTCGAGCGATTCGAAGTAGTAGGTGGTCGACGCGAGCGGCAGATCCGCCCGGGTTGCCACCGAGCGGTGCCGAACCGCTTCGAAGCCGCCTTCGAGCAGGAGCTCGGCGGCGGCACAAACCAGCGCTTGGCGACGCCGTTCGCCTTTCGGAGTCGTCGCAGTGGTCACGGTGCAATCGTGCCAGTCATCACCGGCGCTGTGTTCATTTTGCCCACTGCGCTCAATCTCCTTGGCAGATCAGGCCAAATACCGTTCCAACCGGTCCAGTGCCTCTTCGATGTCGGCGCCGGCTCCGGCGAACGAGAAGCGAACCGTGTGATGGCCGTTGCGAGTATCGAAGTCGATGCCCGGAGCCAGCGCCACACCGGTGGCGTCGAGCACCTCGGTACACCAGCGCATCGAATCATCGGTCAGGTGAGCGATATCGGCGTAGGCATAGAACGCACCGTCGGCGGGGGCGAGGTCGGTGATGCCGAGCTTGGGCAGACCCGACAGCAGCAGCTGGCGATTCACCGCATAGCGCCGGACATGACCGTCCAGTTCGGCTTTGGCCTCCGCGCCGAACGCGTGCACCGCCGCGAACTGAGAAATAGCCGGAGGGCACACGGTCATGTTGGAGGCCAGTCGCTGCAGCGCCGGGCGCAGCGATTCCGGCACCAGCATCCAGCCCAGCCGCCAGCCGGTCATGGAGAAGTATTTGGACACCGAGCCGATGACGACCGACTCGCGTGAGGTCTCCCAGGCCGAGGAAGTCGGCTCGGTGCCGGCGTAGACGATGCCGTGGTAGATCTCATCGGAGATGAGCAACGTCCCGTGCTCGTCGCACCAGCGGGCCAGTGCCGCCAGCTCCTCCGGCGCGATCATGGTCCCGGTCGGATTGGCCGGGCTCGCCACGATCAGGCCCGCGGGCGGCTCCGGCAGCGCCTCCAGCATGGCCACGGTCGGCTGAAACCGGGTCTCCGGCCCGCAGTCCAGTTCGACCACATCGCAGCCCAGCGCGGTCAGCGTGTTCCGGTAGGCCGGATAGCCCGGCCGGGCCACCACCACGGTGTCGCCGGGATCGAAGGCCGCCAGGAAGATGAGGGTGAACGCGCCGGAGGAGCCGGTGGTCACCACGACATCGTCCGCGTCCACGCGCACCCCGTAGGTGCTGCGATGATGCTCCGCGATGGCCTCCCGCAGCGCCAGCATCCCGAATGTCTCGGTATAGCCCAGCAATTCGGAATCCATGGCCGCCTTGGTGGCACGCAAAACCGCCGCCGGAGCGGGCGTGGACGGCTGCCCCGCGGCCAGCACCAGCACATCTCCGCGTGTCCGGGCCCGTTCAGCTGCTGCTTTCCAGACGTCCATCACGTAAAAAGGTGGGATGGTCGACCGGCGAGATTCGATACGCACTCGACAGACGGTAGAGCACCCGCTGCGCCGCCTGTCCGGGAACGGTCGTGCGAATGCGTGGGGAGGCGACTGTGCGGAGACGGATTGAGCAATCTACCCGGTTGCATGCCTTCCGACATTTCGCAATCAGCTCACGCGCAAGCTTCGGTGGCTCTTGTTGGCGTGTCGACCATCCGGGCTGTCGTGTCCCACCTAAGCCCCCTAATCTCGAACACGTGAGCGAATCCAGGTACCGTGCTGCGTCATCCGACAGGGTGGCTGCGACAAGGGTGCAGGCCTACCGATTCGTGCTTGAACCGACGTTCGACCAGGAAATCGCGTTGCGGTCGCACTGTGGAGCAGCGCGTTTCGCCTACAACTGGGGACTCGCCAAGGTGCTCGCCAACTGGGACCAGCGCACCGCCGAAGCTTCCTACGGCGTCCCCTCCGACGAGTTGACCCCGTGGATCAACCTGTCCGCCTACAGCTTACGAAAGGCATGGAACCTCGAGAAGGACGTGATCGCGCCGTGGTGGGCCGAAAACAGCAAGGAAGCCTACGCATCCGGTCTTGCGCAACTGGCTGACGCATTCGCCGCCTACGGCAAGTCCAAGCGGGGCACCCGGTCCGGGCCGAGAATGGGACTGCCGCGCCGAAAGAAAAAGCACTCTCCAAAGTCGTTCACCGTGACTACCGGCTCATACGGTCTTGCCGACGGGTGGCGCCGGGTCAGGATTCCACGCATCGGCTCGGTCCGAACCGGCGAATCTACCCGGAAATTGGCGCGGCGGTTGGCGAACGGGACCGCGCGGGTTGGGTCTATGACGATCTCACAAAGGTGTGGACGCTGGTGGGTATCGTTCACTGTGCACGTCACGCACCTCGACCGTCCATCGATCCACCCCGATGTCCCGATCGGCGTGGACGTCGGCATCAACAGCCTTGCTGTGTTGTCCCGTGTGGTGCCAGGTCTCACCGATGCTGAAACGAGGGTGGCGAATCCACGTCACTATCAACAGGTACAACGGCATCGCCGTCGGTTGGCGCGGGTGCGCGCCCGCCGCCGTGGACCCGACCGCAAGCGCGGGGTGTCGCCGTCAACGCGGTGGCTGAAAGTCAACGCTCGAGCCGTTCGACTCGAGCAGCGAGTGGCGGCGATGCGCCGCGACGGCTTGCACAAGCTCACCACAACGCTGGCCAGCCGCTGTGGCACCATCGTCGTGGAGGATCTCCACGTCGCTGGCATGCTTCGCAACCGGCGGCTGGCCAAGCATATCGCCGACGCCGGGTTCGGCGAGTTGAGTCGACTGCTCACCTACAAGACTCGCCGTCACGGTGGGACGTTAGTGGTGGCGGATCGGTTTTATCCCAGTTCCAAGACCTGTTCGTCGTGTGGGTTGGTGAAAGCCAAACTGGCCCTGTCGGTGCGGGTGTTCGCGTGCGATCAGTGCGGTCTCGTGCTCGATCGCGATCTCAATGCCGCAAGGAATTTGGCGACGTTGACGTCCACGCAGAGTTGCGGCGGGACGATAAACATGCCCGATGGAAACCGTGTCAGACCCGGCTCGCCGGGCAGTGGTATCGCCACGGGAAGACCCGAAACTGCGGTCGCGGGCCAACCCTGCCCGAGTAATCGGGCAGGTCACGGAACAGGATACGTTTCGTGAACGGACCAGCAACCACCGGGACGACGACGCCGGAGGCCAACCCACACCCGGACACATATACGCCGGGCGTGCGGTCGCAGCTCGCCTTCAGACCCCAGCCGTCACGCATCCCCGAGGTTCTGGAACAGATCCGGCAGCTGCTGATCCGGCTCCTGGGACGCACGGCCGCGTGGCTGCGGATGTACGCGCCCATCGTGCGGGAGCGGGCCGCAGACCTGTGGGAGCGGCGCCCGCGGTCCCGCGCCGAGGCCGTCGAGCTGGCGCAGCGAGGACGCGCGGCGGCGGCGCAGCGGCAGTGGCCGGTGGTGCGGGAGTGGAGCATTCGGCATCGGGTGCTGATCGGCGGCGTGACCGCGGTGCTGGTGTTCGCCAGCGCGGACGGCGCGCTCGGGCTGATCCCGACCGACGCCGAGGCGAGTCCCGGTGCTGCGGTGCGCATTCCGGTGCAGTATCCGCTGCAGATTCAGGCCACACAAGAATCCTCGAAACGGTACCTGGACGCCATCAACAATGGTGAACACCTGCGCGAGATGGCGGTAGTCTCCGCAGCTGCGGCGGCCACCCTGGACCGCGCCAAGGCTGAGGCGGCAGCCGCGGTAGCCGGCCAGCCTCAGCCCTGGCTGACACCGTCCCCGGACACCACCTTGCCGCCGGGCTTCGTCATCCCGGGCGCCGGCGGTTTCGCGCTACCCGCGAAGGGCGTCTTCACCTCCGGTTTCGGCGCCCGCTGGGGCACCTTCCACGCGGGCATCGACATCGCCGCCCCACTGGGCTCGCCGATCTACTCGGTCGCTGCGGGCACGGTCATCGACGCCGGCCCGGCCCAGGGATTCGGCCTGTGGGTGCGCATCCACCACGACGACGGCACCATCTCCGTCTACGGTCACATGTACGACTTCTCGGTCTCGGTAGGTGAACGCGTCCCCGCAGGTCTCCAAATCGCCCGCATCGGCAACCGCGGCGACTCCACCGGCCCCCACCTGCATTTCGAGATCATCATCAACGGCCAGCACGTCGACCCCCAGCCCTGGCTCGCCCAACGAGGCATCATCCTCGGCTGACCAGCGTGGAGTCGAAACCACCGGGCGGGGAGCACAATCTCGTCCGGTTGACGCATTAGCCTATTCGAGGATCTGTCGCATCCATGTCGGGATCTGCTCTGTGCCACGCGGAAAGTCGCTGAGCTCCTGCCGGAGATCCTCGACCGTGGGCGCCTGGACCAAACGGGGGATCGAGTCCCACGAAAAGCTCACCTCATACCGGTTCCGTCCTTCGATGGAGATGTGCCCGCTCAACCACGCGCCGGCATCGCGGCGGTAGGTGATCCGCTTGTACTCCATCAGCAGGCCACGCAGGACCTCGGACAGCTCCACCGCGATCACCGAGCCGTCCGATCGCCAGACCAGCACACCCCCGTTACCGGCATCGCCGACCAACGATACCCATAGCACCGCGTTAGTCCAGCCCGGCTCCAGCAGCGCGATGGTCTCATCGACTATCGTCCGCTCGTACAGGTCCGGACCGATGTCGTTGGGAGCCAATGACTCCCAACGCGCAGTGATCTTCTCGCCAGCGAGTTCCAGGTTCACCGTCTTCATCATCTCGTACACGACCGCAGCCGGTTCAGTCGCGCTGAACAACACGATCTCGACCCCTGCCCCTCCTCGGCACCGGTGCCGGCCGCGATGCGATGCGCTTGCCCGGATCGCGCGATATCGAGGTAGGCATTCAGCTTCCGCCGGAAGTCTTCTGTCAGCACGGCATCCGAACCCTCGCCATAAGCCCGGTCCTCGGTCATCGCCAACAGCAGACGACCATCCGGGCCGACTGCGACCTGATCGATCCGGTCATGCTCGCGCACACTCAATGTCGCTCTACCCATCTCATCCATGAAGCCGAACCGGGTTGCAGACCCGTGATGGTACGGTCAGCCACCGATACGAGCGCGGGCGTACGACGGATACCGTTGTGCCAGCGCGGTCTCGAACCTGGTGATCTCGTCCAGGGAATCGGTGTCGTAGAACTCTGTGCGTTCCCGATACCAGGCCAGCAACTCCGCGACCGCCGCCGATCGATCGTTCAACACACCCAACACCGCGATACCACGCAGGCGCCGGGGATCGGGATTGACTGTATCCAGTATGTGCCGCGGATTGCCGGTACGAGCGATGTCGAACAACTTGTCCAATGAATCCCGGTCGGTCAGCCACCACGCGGCCGGCCCCCGCAGACACGCCAAGAACTCGTTCATGGCGTCGCCGATACTGGCCTCGGCCCGGATGTCGATGTCGCGACTGAGGTCGTTGGGGGTGGTGAAGAAGCTGAATGGAACCGACTCGATCAACGCACCGTTCGTGTAGTACCAGCTGGGATCGGTGGCACGTTGCGGCGTCTCCTGCACCAGCTCATCCAGGGCGGTCGCCCCCGTCCACACGTTCCCGGCGAGCCCGAGAAGACCCCGACCTCGGGACAGTTCTGCTGTGATCGCGGTCGTCATCCCCGGAATGAGGGAGTCGTCAACGGTGAACCACAGGGTGCGCAGCTTCAGTTTGCCGTCGACGAACGCTTCAGCGGCCGAGTCGTCCAGTGGTGGTACGGCGCGATAGCCAGCCTCTGTCATGTCCGTTGTCACTCGGGCCGTGACCAGCCGCATCAACCGCATCGAGTAAGCCTCACCCACGACGCCCCGCCTTTCTTCAATATCACGTTTGGCGGCGGCGAGGACTTCGTCGCGGTTCGCTCCACTCGCGGCCTTGGTGGCGGCGGCCTTGGTGGCGGCGGCGATGACGGCGGCGCGTTCGGCGATGTCGGTGATGCCCAGGGCCAGGCTGGCGATATCGACTGTGGCCAGCATGGTCTCCGCCGGGGAAGGTTGGGGGGCGGGCTGGGAGACCATGGGTCGGCCGTCTGGACCGACGCCGAGGCTGCCGAACGCGTGCAGCGGGTCGAGGATGGGGGCGGTGATGACGGTGAGGTCGTGGCCGATGCCGTTGATCTGGTCGCCGAGGAAGTCGCTGATGTAGTCGCCGGGGTGGTCGGCGAAGTTTCTGGCCCAGACATTGGCGTCGTCGGTGGGGCGAGCGGCGTTGGGGTCGCGGGGAATGCCGGCGTTGGTGAGGCGCTGGGCGGCGGTTGCGGATTGGTTCTGCAGCCACTGGTTGGCTTGGTCGTAGGTGGGGTGGCGGGGACCGCCGGGGATTCCGTAGTTGAGTACGTCCCATAGGGCCTGGTCGCGTTTGGCTTGGGACTCTGGTGAGGGTGTGGGGGCCAGTGGTGCCCATTGGGCGTAGATCTGGTCGTCGTGTTGTTTGTCGGGGGTATAGGCAGCTTTTTCGACGCGATCCTGGGCGGCGGAGCGAATGGTTTCGCTGTTGGTGTTCAGGGGTCCGGTGGTGGTGGCCAGGCCCAGGTCTTTGATGAATTGGACTGGATCGGTGTCGTAGTCGGGTGTGTAGGTGCGGCCGTCGGGGGCATGGATGAGAGGGCTGGCGTGGGCGTTGAGGCGGGCGTGGGCGGCGGCGATCTCGTCGGCGGTATAAGGGCCTTACAGGCGGCCGTTGACGAGTGCGTAATCGCGGTCGCGTTGTTCGACGGTGTAGTCGGGGCCGGTGGTGAAGAATCCCGCAAGCCGAGCATCGGACAGTGTGGGGGTATTGGCGCTGGAGGTTCCGTCGGGGTATCCGAGCACTATTCCAGGGCCTTGCAGGCCGTTCGGCAAGGTGACGTCACCGGTGTTGGTGACGGTCGTATCGCTGGGCAAGGTCTGGGTTTGGCCGGGCGCGGGAGTGCCGGCATGGATGCCGGCGATGATGTCTTGGGCCGACCCGACCGGGGGCCGCCGATTGGCCTGATTTGTCTGTTCGGCAACGGTATTCGGATCGTCTGGGAGTGGGATCCCATTGGCGATCATGTTCTCCACCCGGTTCTTGTCCGCTCGCTGCTGAGGCGACAGACTTTGGTCGGGGGAAGGTAGCGGCTTGTCGCGGTCCGCGGGATTCCGGAATGCGGCCACGAGCGCGGGATCGAATTGGGTGGTGACGGTGGTGGTGGGTCCGTTGGGTCCGTTGGTCGTGGTGACGACCATGTCGGTGCCGTCGGTGAGCGGCGTGGTGGTGACGGTTTGACCCTGGGCGTTGACAGTGGTTGTTGAGGGGCCGGCGGGCTGGACGGTCATGACGAGACTCCACTTCGCTTGAGAAGACACGCGAGTGCGCTCGAACTACCTGCATCGGCATGGATTCCGGGAGAGCTGACGCGACCGGCGTGGTCGGTGGACCCTGCCGCCCGTGGGGCGGGCAGGGGCGGCAGACCGCGGTCGGCGACGTCTACGCTCGCGGCTGTTCAACCAATTGCGTCGGATATCATCTGCAGTGCAACCGGTTTCAGTGAAGTCAGCATAGAGCGCACAGCGCGCCGTCCGGCTCTGCACGACCAACAGACAGTGCGGCAGTGGATACCAAGTCAGCCCGCCTCCGCTCCCGAGGCCCGGACTGCCGCAGCGTGCGCGGTCGACAAGTCTCGGGCGATCGCCGATTTCACGCAGGATTGCGGAGATTCGGACCAGTCGTCGAAACTGAGGTCAAGCGGTTCTAGGCGGCATCATCCTGGGCTGAGCACACGGTCGAATATGGCTGTGCCGAGCCGGAATACGACAACGCCCGCCCGAACTGGATTCGGGCGGGCGTTGTTTCGCCGATGGTTCAGACCGCGGTCGGGATCGTGATGCGGCCCTCGGTGGCGGCCAGGGCAATGTCGGTGCGGAAGTGGCCGCCCGGCAGCTTGATTCCGGCGAGGCGGTCGTAGGCGTTCTTGCGGGCCTCGACGAGATCCGCGCCCTGGCCGACGATGGCGAGCACGCGGCCGCCCGCGGACACCAGCGCGCCGTCCTCACGCTGTGCGGTGCCGGCGTGCAGCACCTCGGATTCGGTTCCGGTGCCGGAGGATTCGGCCCCGGTGATGATATCGCCGCTGCGCGGACGGGCCGGGTAGTTCTCGGCGGCCAGCACCACGGTGACGGCGGCGCCGGCCTTCCAGCGCGGCGCGGGCACCTGGTCCAGGGTGCCGGTCGCGGTGGCGTACAGCAGCTCGCCCAGCGGGCTGTCCAGCATGGCCAGCACGGCCTGGGTCTCGGGATCACCGAAGCGGCAGTTGAATTCGACCACGGCCGGCCCGGCCTGCCCGACGGCGAGACCGGCGTACAGCAGGCCGCTGAACGGCACGTCGCGGCGAACCATCTCGGCCGCAACGGGTTTCACCACATCATCGACGATGGCCTGCAGCGTCTCCGCCGGCAGCCACGGCAGCGGCGTGTACGCGCCCATGCCGCCGGTGTTCGGCCCGGTGTCGCCGTCACCGACCCGCTTGTGGTCCTGGGCGGGCAGCAGCGGCACCACGGTCTCGCCGTCGACCAGGCAGAACAGCGACACCTCCGGGCCGTCGAGGAACGACTCCAGCAGCACCGGGTGACCCTGCTCGAGCAGTTCGGCGCCGTGCTCGCGGGCCACCGACCGGTCCGGGGTCACCACGACGCCCTTGCCGGCGGCCAGGCCGTCGTCCTTGACCACCCAGGTCGGACCGAAACGATCCAGCGCCGCATCCAATTCGCCCGGATGATCGACGATCTCGCTGTGCGCGGTGCGCACCCCGGCCGCGTTCATGACGTCCTTGGCGAAGGCCTTCGAGCCCTCGATCCGCGCGGCGGCGGCGGACGGGCCGAACGCCGGGATCCCGGCGGCCCGCACCGCGTCGGCCACGCCGAGCACCAGCGGCACCTCGGGTCCGACCACCACCAGATCGACGCCGAGGTCCTGGGCGAGCGCGGTCACCTCCACCCCGGAGGTGGCGTCCACCGCACGCACCTCGGCGTGCTGGGCGATACCGGCATTGCCGGGCGCCGCATACACCGCGGACACCGCCGGGTCCTTGCGCAGTGCCAGGACGAGGGCATGTTCACGGGCTCCGGAACCAATGACGAGTACGCGCACGGCAGACAGCTTAAAGGGCTGGGCAGACGCAACCGGTAGCGGTCTGTCGTGCGTTCGCGCGGGGGTGTCCTTCCCCGCGTAAGGTCCGGGGCATGGCTTCTGTTTTCTCCGCAATCATCGACGGTCAGCTGCCGGGCCGGTTCGTCTGGGAGGACGACGAATTCGTCGGCTTCCTCACGATCGCCCCGGTGACCCAGGGGCACACGCTTGTGGTGCCGCGCAAGGAGATCGACCAGTGGCAGGACGTCGATCCGGGCACCTTCGCGCGCCTGACCGCGGTCGCCCAGAAGATCGGTCAGGCCGTGCGGGCCGCCTGGGACGCCCCGCGGGCGGGCCTGCTCATCGCGGGTCTCGAGGTGCCGCACCTGCACATGCACGTCTTCCCGGCCTTCCACCTGGGTGACTTCGACATCAGCGGGGCGGACCCGGAACCCAGCAAGGAATCCCTCGACGAGGCGCAGGCCATGATCAAGCAGGCCCTGCGCGACCTCGGCTACGGCGCGAACGTCCCCGTATAGCGCTCCCCCGCCTCCCCGGAACTCGAGCGCACAGCTCGGGAGCCGTTGACGGACGAGCACGCGTGCCGGCGGGCGGGAACCGAAACAATTTTGGGCGTACCCGCTGAGTTACCCGGATCCCGGCCAAATCGGTTTGTCCCGTTCGGAGCCGGGGGCGAAACCCCCCGGCGTCAGCGCGCCTCGCGCGGCAGCTGCACGGTGAAGGTGGTGCCTTCCCCCGGCGCGCTGGTCACCGATACCTTGCCGCCGTGCGCGTCGACCAGCGCATGCACGATGGAAAGCCCCAGTCCCGTACCACCACTGTCCCGGCTGCGGGACGTATCGGTGCGATAGAAGCGTTCGAAGACCCGCTCGGCCTGTTCGGCCTCCAGTCCCGGCCCGGTGTCGGCGACCTCGATGAGCACCTCGTCCGCGGCCGGGGTGAGCCGCACCGTCACCTCCGCCTCGGGCGGGGTGTGCACCAGCGCGTTGTTGATCAGGTTGGCCAGCACCTGGCGCAGCCGCGTCTCGTCACCGAGCATCTCCAGAGTGCCGGGCCCAGGCCGGATTTCGAGGTCGATCTTGCGTTCGGGCCCCTCCGGGTGCTGGGCCGCCGCCAGGGCGCGCGCACTGTGCACGGCATCGCTGGCCATCATGAGCAGGTCCAGCGGCCGCCGTTCGATCGGTCGCTGTGCGTCCAGCCGGGCCAGCATGAGCAGGTCCTCGACCAGCAGCCCCATCCGTTTGGACTCGCGCTCGATGCGGTCCATCAGCATGTTCGGATCGGTGATCGCGCCCTGCCGGTACAGCTCGGAGAAGCCCTTGATGGTGGTGAGCGGGGTGCGGAGTTCGTGGCTGGCGTCGGCGACGAAGCGCCGCATCTTGGCCTCGGAGCGCCGCGCCGCCTCCTCGGAGGCCTCGGTGGCGGCGAAGGCCTGCTGGATCTGGGTCAACATCGTGTTCAGCGACTGTGAGAGGTGATCGACCTCGGTGTCGGTGCCGCGCACCGGAACTCGCTGATGCAGGTCACCGCCCGCGATGGCGGCCGCGGTGCGCTCGACCTCCCGCAGTGGCCGCAGACTGCGCCGGATCACGATGCGTGCCACCGCCGCCAGCGCCGCCAGTACCAGCGCGCCGATCACCAGTTGCAGCACGATCAGCTTGTCCAGCAGCGAGTTCGTCTCGTCCATGCGCAGGGCGATGGTGCTGGTGCCGTACTCGTTGACGGTCCGCAGCACCCGCCACTCCTCGGTGGAGGCGCCGACCGAGCCGACGGTCTCCGGCCGATTGCCCAGGTCCGCGGGCACCTCGGGCTGCTGCGCGCCCGCCGACAGGCTCAGCGTGACCTGGCCCGTCGAATCCCGCACCTGCACCCAGTACAGGTGCGGCGGCCGTTCCCGCCCGCGCACGGTGGGCAGTGGTTCGGGGCGTTGCGCGCCGGGCGCGGCCCAGCTGTGGGCGGCGTCGTAGAGCTGCCGGTCGATCCGTTCGACCAGCACATTGCGCATCAGCGAGGTGACCGCGATACCCGAGACCAGCAGCCCGAATCCGACCAGGGATACCAGCGCGAGTACCAGGGTGGTGCGCAGCGGCACCGCGGCGAGCTTGTCGGCGACCTTGCGTCGAAGACTGCGAGTCGTGCCTTTGCCATCGACCACGGTGGCAGCGCTCACGCGTTGGCCGTCTTACCGCGCGGCTCCCGCATGACGTAGCCGACCCCGCGCAGGGTGTGGATGAGCCGATCCGGTCCGGTGTCGACCTTCTTGCGCAGGTAGGACACATAGGTTTCGACCACGCCGACCTCGCCGCCGAAGTCGTAGCGCCACACGTGGTCCAGGATCCGCGGCTTGCTCAGCACCGTGCCGGCATTGACCAGGAAGTACCGCAGCAGCGTGAACTCGGTGGGCGACAGGGCAACCGGTTCGCCCGCCTTCCACACCTCGTGGGTGTCATCGTCGAGTTCGATATCGGCGAACCGCAGCCGCGACGTCTTGGTCTCCGGCGCCGAACGCCCGGATCGTCGCAGAATCACCCGCAGCCGCGCGACCACCTCTTCGAGGCTGAACGGCTTGGTGACGTAGTCGTCGGCCCCGAGCGTCAGCCCGGTGATCTTGTCGTCCACGTCGTCGCGCGCGGTCAGGAACAGCACCGGTGCGTCGATCCCGTCGGCCCGGAGCCGCCGCAGCAGTCCGAAGCCGTCCATCCCGGGCATCATCACATCGATGATCAGCGCATCCGGCCGGAAGGTCTTCGCCTTGTCCAGCCCCTCGGTGCCGCTCGCGGCACTCGCGACCTCGAACCCCTGATACCGCAGGCTCACCGACAGTAGCTCGACGATCATCGGCTCGTCGTCAACGACGAGCACCCTCGCCTCCGGTTCGCGCGGCTGAACGGGCACACCTGTCATGAGGTCATATTCTGCGCTTCCCCCGCGAAGAACCTGACCCTTCCCTGAGAGTTTCCTGCGAGGAGTGCGCCAAATCCGGGTGGCGCTGCGGGGCTGCGCCCCGGACCTCCAACGACAGCAGGGTGAGGACCCTGAGGTCCTCACCCTGATTTGCCTGCTGAGCCCCCTGTCAGGATTGAACTGACGACCTTTCGCTTACAAGGCGAGTGCTCTACCACTGAGCTAAGGAGGCGGAAAGCGGTGCCATCATAACCGGGGTGGCCGGCTGCGCGGAAAAGCCGGCGTCCCAGTCGGAACGATGCTGCGTGGAAGACCGGAGCGCGACCGGGCGACGCTCGTGGCATCGGCCGGCCGCGTTCGGAAGCCGTTCGCGCAGTATCGGACTAACCGCAGGGTGTCAGGACTGGGCCGCCTGACGAGCCGCGTCGTCCGCCGCCATGGCGTCACGCAGGCTCTTCGGACGCATATCGGTCCAGTTCTTCTCGACGTACTCGACGCACGCGGCGCGGCTGTCCTCGCCGAAAACGACTCGCCAACCCGCCGGAACCTCGGCGAAGGCGGGCCACAGGGAGTGCTGTTCCTCATCGTTGACCAGGACGAAGAACCGGCCGTCTTCGTCATCGAAGGGGTTGGTGCTCATTTCACCTCACTGGATACTGGCGCTGTGTACGGGAACGTAGATGGATCGTCCAGTCACCGCAGTGATGGAACGAGCCCCCGACGTTGATTCGACCCTAGCAAGGCAGGCGTTACCGCTGGGCGGTTACCTGCACTTCGTTCAGGCCGCGAAGAATTCGAGCAGGATCTTGTTGACGGCCTCCGGTTGTTCCAGATAGCCGAAGTGTCCGGCGTCGGGAACCTCCTGGTAACGGGCTCCCGGAATGATATCGGCGACCTCGCGGGAAAGGTAGGGCGGGATCATCCGGTCGTCCGCGAAGCCGATGGACAGGCAGGGCACGGTGATGGCCCGGTATGCCTGGGTGCGGTCGAAATCGTGGTCCATCCGCCGCTGGGCCCGCACACCGGGCGAGGCCGGGCCGCCGGTGAATTCGAACAGGTCGAGCCAGTCGCGGGCGGCGTGCGGGTCGGCCATGGTGGCCGGCGAGAGGTTCATGAGTGCGGTCATGGCGGCCTCGTATTTGGCGGGCAGCCGCATGCCGGAGGCGTCGAGTTCGTGCTCGCCGAACGAGAGCGTCTTCTGGAACTGGTCGAGGCGAGCGTGCCCGGCCATGAAGATGGCCTTGCGGACCAGGTCCGGCCGGGCCAGCGCGAGTTCCTGCGCGACCCGCGCGCCCATGGACTGGCCGACCACCAGGGCCGGTCCCTCGTCGAGGAATTCGATGAGAGCGGCGGTGTCGCGCACCAGGTCGTCGATGGTGATCCCGGCGGGCGACTCGAAGGACGGTGCGATGCCACGGTTGTCGAAGGTGCAGACCCGGAATCCCGCGGCGACCAGCGCGGGCACCTGGTGCAGTTCCCACACCCGGCCGCCGCTGCCGGTGCCCATGATCATGACGACCAGCGGCGCGGACCCCTTGACGTCGGTGCCCTTGGACCGGTCTCCCTTGACCTGGTAGTTCAGCGAGATTCCGTTCACCGTCGCCAACGGCATGCTTTCGACCCCTTCTCCACGTTCTCGATTTCTATGGTTCCTAGACCGTATAGGCATCGGGGCCCGGAACGTTTCGCCCGGTGTCGCCGACCGTACGGTCTGGTGCGAGCCTGCCCGTGCGGTCTCGTGAGCACGACCATTGCGGTTAGGGCTCGCAATGCACGCAGCGCGGGGTCCCGACTTTCCTGGCAGATACGATGGACTCCTCGCACCGAGCAGACTTCCCCGAGAGGACATGAGATGGCCGCGAAGACCGGCGCAAACGACATCGCGGACGACGATCTGGAACCGCTCGCCGACGAAACCGCTCGACAGGCCCAGCGCGTCGTGGCCGCCTATGCCACCGATGCCGACGAGTGCCGCATGCTGCTGTCCATGCTGGGCATCGGTCCGACGCGAGGCGAATGACCCGTGCACCCGGATAGCTCCGGCTCCGGTTTCGTCGTCGTCGCCAACCGGCTTCCGGTCGACCTGGAGCGACTACCCGATGGAACCACTCGCTGGAAGCGCAGCCCCGGCGGCCTGGTGACCGCGCTGGAACCGGTACTGCGCAACAACAAGGGCGCCTGGGTCGGCTGGGCCGGCGTCCCGGATGTGGATCTGGATCCGATCGTCGAGGACGGTCTGGAACTGCACCCGGTGCCGCTGTCCAGCGACGAGGTCGCCGACTACTACGAGGGCTTCTCCAACGCGACGCTGTGGCCGCTGTATCACGACGTGATCGTGCGGCCGGTCTACGACCGCCGGTGGTGGCAGGCGTACGTCCAGGTGAACCGCCGGTTCGCCGAGTACACCGCCAAGGTGGCCGCCGAGGGCGCGACGGTGTGGGTGCAGGACTACCAGCTGCAGCTGGTGCCGAAGATGCTGCGCATGCTGCGCCCGGATCTGACCATCGGCTTCTTCCTGCACATTCCGTTCCCGCCGGTGGAACTGTTCATGCAGATGCCGTGGCGCACCGAGATCGTCGAGGGTCTGCTGGGCGCCGACCTGATCGGCTTCCATCTGCCGGGCGGCGCACAGAACTTCCTGTATCTGGCCAGAAGACTGGCCGGGCAGCCGACGTCGCGCGGCAATGTGGGTGTGCGCTCGAAACTCGGTGTGGTGCAGGTGGGTTTCCGCACCGTGCGGGTGGGCGCGTTCCCGATCTCCATCACCTCCACCGAGCTGGACGAGTATTCGCGCCGCCGCGGGGTGCGGGAGCGGGCCGCGAAAATCCGTGCGGAGCTGGGCAATCCGAAGACGATCCTGCTGGGTGTGGACCGCCTGGACTACACCAAGGGCATCGACATCCGGCTGGCCGCACTGGAGGAGCTGCTGCACGACGGCCGGATCGATCCGGCGGACACGGTGATGGTGCAGCTGGCCACGCCGAGCCGGGAACGGGTCGAGTCCTACAAGCAGATGCGTGGCGATATCGAACGCCAGGTGGGACGGATCAACGGCGAGTTCGCCCGGGTGGGTTATCCGGTGGTGCACTACCTGCACCGGCCCATCCCGCGCGAGGAGCTGATCGCGTTCTTCGTGGCCGCCGACGTCATGGTGGTGACGCCGCTGCGTGACGGCATGAACCTGGTCGCCAAGGAGTACGTGGCGTGTCAGGGCAGCCTCAACGGTGCGCTGGTACTGAGCGAATTCACCGGTGCGGCAGCGGAATTGCGGCAGGCCTACCTGTGCAATCCGCACGATCTCGACAGCGTCAAGGACGCCCTGATCGGCGCGATCGACGACGATCGCGACACCCGACGCCGCCGGATGCGTTCGCTGCGGCGTCAGGTCCTCACCCATGACGTCGACCGGTGGGCGCGTGCCTTCCTCGACGCCCTGGCCACCGATCGCGTCGCGGGCAGCGCGCTGCTCACCGATGACGACGTGGATCCGGATCCGAGTCGCTGACCCGTCGTACATTGAACGCCCCCTGAGGATTTCAGGGGGCGCCCAATGGTTTGGGGGCTAGTCCGCGCCGTGCCGTCGAGTTGGTCGAACCGGTAGGTGACTCCGGTGAGTCGCTCGGATTCGGCCCGCAGCTGGGGCCGCCAGCTCGGGATCGCGGGTGCGTTCCCCGGCCGCGTTCGGCACCGGGTAGCCCTTGGTCGAGCCGGTGGGGCCGTAGAAGTCACCGCCGCGCACGCCGGGGTCGCTGGCGGCGCGCAGGCTCGGCAGCGCACCCATCTCGACCGTCTGCATGACGATCCGGAACACGAAGTCGTCGTGCAGCCGGCCGGCGGCCCGGTGGACCGATTTCAGTGACGTCAGATCCAGTTCCACGAACGGCAATTCGGCGTCCGGCGCGGTCTGGCGGATGGTGTCCGCTGCCGCCGCTGCCTTGTCGGCATTGCGGCAGGCAAGGACCACCCGGGCGCCGTGTTCGGCGAGCCGCCGCGCGGTTTCCAACCCCAGCCCGGCACTGGCCCCGCCACAATGGCGGTGCGCCCCTGCAGATTCGGAATTTCGGCGCCGGTCCACGGTGCCTTCTTGTTCTCCACGTGCTGCATCCTGACCGGTCGGGTTTCACTCAACTCTGTGACCTTGACCCGGCGGCTTGCGAGCCGCGGCCGCGCTGAACGGCGGCCCCTACGCGAAGGTGAGCCGCGCGATCAGATGGCGGTGGTTCCGGACCAGCGGCAACCTGCGCTGCAGGCCGAGCATCATCGGTGAACACCAGCCGCGTCCCGGCAGCATCGGAAGCTCGTGGTAGCCGGAGACTCCCGGGATCTGCTGCGGCAATGCCCTGGTCTGAGCGACGGTCAGGCCGAAGGGCATGGGCGGCAACACATAGTCCGATCCGCGGGCCAGCTTGGTCCCGTTCAGCGTGCGCTCGGTCAGGCCCGGCGGCAGGACGTCGAAGATGACGCTCGCACCCGGAAACCGCTGTGCCATATCGCCGATCAGCGCGTAGACCTCGTCCGGTTGCAGGTACATGAACAGGCCCTCGGCCGTGATCAGCACGTCCCCAGCGCCGACCAGGTCGAACCAGGATCTGTCCAGCGCCGACGCGGCGACCGTGCGGACCCGCGCCTCCTCCGGCAGCAGTTGCTCGCGCAGGGCGATCATCTCCGGCAGGTCCACCGAGATCCAGTTCAGGTCCGGTGTGCCGAGCCGCCAGTAGGTCGTCTGCAGTCCCTCACCGAGGGCGACCACGGTGCCGCCAGGTGAGTTCCGGTGGAAGCGTTCGATTTCCACGTCGATGGTGCGGGCGCGTAGCACCTGCGTCTGGGCGGGCCTGCCGAAGGTCCGGTAGTCGAAGTAGATTGACCGGCACAGTTCCTCGGCGCGGAAATCGCAGAATTCCGAATCGGTCCGGGCGGATTCCGAGGCCCGGCTCCACAGTGTCCACAGCGCGGTCACCGGAACACCCTGCAGCGCCGCCGCATTCGCCTCGCTCACAGTTCGCGCAATCGGACGAGCGGTATCCGGCGTTCGGTCCGGGACTGATAGTCGCGGTAGAACTCGCGGTCGGTCGTCAAGGCGTCCCAAACCTCCTGATACTCGGGACCTTCGATGATCTGGGGACGCGCCCGGAGCTCGGCCGCGCGCAGCTTGACCCGCACCTCTGCATTGACGGCGGTGTCAGTGAGGTTCCAGTACCAGGCCGGATGCTGCGGCGCGCCGACGAAGGAGGCGACGACGATGCGGTGCCCCGCCGCGTCGACCCAGAACGGCAGCGCCACCTTGTGGGTCTTCCCGCTCCGCCGTCCGACGGTCTGCAGCAGCAAATGCTCCATGCCCGAGCTGATCCAGACCTCCTCGGCGTCGGTGTATTCCATGCCCATCACGTGCTTGCGCCCGAGTTCGACCAGTTTGGCCTGCTCGGGTTCGGTGAACGGATTGTTGCGCTGGTCGGTCAGGCCCACATCAAACCTCCGTTGACATCGAGAATCGCCCCGTTGACGTAGGACGCGTCGTCGGAGGCGAGGAACACGGCCGCCTGCGCGGCCTCCTCGACCCGCCCGGCCCGGCCCAGAGCGAACCGCTTGCGGTAGGCGGCCCAGACCCGGTCGTTGTCGGCGAGCCGGCCGCCCATGCCGGCGTCTAGTATGCCGGGCGAGAGGGCGTTGACCCGGATTCCGTACTGTCCCAGTTCGATTGCGCTGGTCCGGGTGAACATTTCGATGGCGGCCTTGGTGGCGCTGTAGCCGGCCGCGCCGACCGCTATCCGGCTCGCCATGGACGAGGACATATTGATGATCACGCCGCCGCGCTCCCGCAGGTGCGGCACGGCCGCGCGGGTGCACAGGAAGGTGCCGGTCAGGTTGGTGGCGACCATGGCGTCCCAGTCGTGCGGCGCGAGCTGTTCGATCCGCCCGTCCCGGCTCACCCCGGCATTGGCGACCACCACGTCCAGTCCGGACAGCGATTCCGCGGCCGCGGCCATCAGCTGCTCGACCGCCGCCGGATCGGCGACATCGGCCGGATGGAACAGGCAGCGGTCCGGATATTCCTCCTTCAGGAGCTGGTAGTCCCCGGCCGTGCGCGCCGAGCACATGACCGACGCGCCTTCCGCGAGAAACGCTTTCGCGATCGCGAAACCGAGCCCCCGGGTGCCGCCGGTGACGACGGCGGCCTTTCCTTCGAACCGCATCAGGAGTCCTCCGATTTCGTTCGGGTCAGTACCACGTCAGAACCGCCGCCCCGGCGCTCATGCCGCCGCCGACGCCGGCCAGCAGAATGCGTTCACCGCGCTGCAGTGGACGTTCGAGATGGGTGCTGTGCAGGGTGATGGGAATGGAGGCCGCACCGGTGTTTCCGTAGCGGGGAGCGGTCAGCGGCACCCGCGCGGGATCCAAGCCGAGTTCGCGGATGCAGGTCTCCAGCAGCCGGGTGTTGGCCTGGTGCAGGATGATCCGGTCCATCTCGGCGACCGTGAAGCCGGATTCCGCCAGCGCCTCCGCGATGAGTTTGGGCAGCGTGGTCAGCACGTAGTCGCGGACCGCGCGGCCGTCCATCCGGAATAATCGCTCGCCCGCGGGAACCTCTACGAGAGAGCGTAATTCGCCGTTGGTGACCAGGCGGCTCGCGTGCAGCCCGTAGCCCGGCGGCACCGGTCCGACCAGGGTCGCGCCCGCGCCGTCACCGAACAGGCTGACGGTCTTGCGGTCGGCGCGGTTCATGATCCGCGAGTAGATGTCCGCCCCGACGACCAGCGCCGGGTCCGCCCGTTCCCCCTCGCGTTCCAGTAGTCCCGCGGCGACGGTCAGGGCGAAGAGGTAGCCGATGCAGACTGAGTTCAGATCGAAGGCGGGTATGCCGGTGAGCCCCAATTTGTGTTGCAGCGCAGCGGCTGTCGCGGGCTGCGGCTGATCTCCGGTCGAGGTGGCGACAATGACACTGCCGATCCGCGGCCAGGCCTCCCGCGGCCCGAGCAGATCGAGGGCGGCCCCGTGCGCCAGATCGGAGGTAGCTGTCTGCGGGCCGGCGTAGCGGCGGGTGTCGATGCCGGTGCGTTCGCCCACCCACTCCGGGGTGGTGCCCGCCCACTCCGAGATGGCGGCATTGCCGATCTCGGCGGGCGGCAGGTAGGCGCCGGTACGCAGGATGCCGACCGCCATCACAGAAACACCGGTAGTTCGGCCAGCTGCCAGACCGCCGATCCGCTGTGCCAGCGCACCTGCTCGGGTGCGACCGCGAGCCGCGCGTCGGGGAAGTCCCGCAGCAGCGCGCCGATGCCGACCTCGAGTTCCATCCGGGCGATCTGGGAGCCCAGACAGTAGCGGGTGCCGTAACCGAAGGCCATGTGGGGCTTGGCCGATCGCGCTGGGTCGATGCGCTCGGGGTCGGTGTAGACGGTCGGGTCCAGATTGGCGGCGCCGATGGCCGGGACGACGTAGTCGCCGGGCACCAGGTCCACCTCGCCGAGCCGGATGGGCTCGCGGACCCGCCAGGGCAGTCCTTCACCACCGGCCAGGGCGATCGTGCGCAGCAGCTCGTCGACCGCGCCCGGGATCCGGTCCGGATGCGCCCGCAGCTCCGTCGACAGGTCTGGGCTGAGCAGCAGGCGCAGCACGAGTTTGCTCAGCATGTGGGCCGAGGATTCGTAGCCGCCCACGATGAGGGCGAAGACCACGGTCACCAGCTCCCATTTCGCCAGATCGTCACCGTGGCGAACCAGATCGGAGACGAAATCCCCGGTGGGTACGGCCTTCCGGTCGGCGATGAGCCGCAGTACGTACTTGCCGAGGTCCTGCAGCGCGGCGTCGGCGCCGCGCGCACCGGCGTCGGCCACGGAGGCGTCGGTGAGCAGTGCGCTCACCCAGTCGCCCACCTCGGGTTGCTCGGCTTCTGGTATGCCGACCAGTGCACCGAGCACATTCAGCGAAAACGGTTTGGCGACAGCGGATACGTAGTCGGTGGCCGCCGACCGGTCGAGCTCGGCCAGCCGGCGGGTCATGAGGGCCTCGGCGGTGGCGCGCAGCGCGGCCATCCGCGCACCGGTCAGTTCTCGCCCGATGACGCGGCGCAGTTTGGTGTGGATGCTGTCGTCGAGGCTGCCGATGCCGCCCTGCAGCAGCAGGCCGGCGGTAAGGCGCGGCGCGGTGTCCTGGGACATTCCGGTGCGGCTGAACGCCTTCTGTGAATAGACGGTTCGCACATCCTCGTAGCCGGTGACCAGCCAGGCCGCATCGCCGTACGGGTACTGCACCCGCGCGATGCCGCCGGATCCGCGGACCTCGTCCATGACCGGATCCAGGCCCAGCGATCTCGTTGTCTCCGACGGGTATCGGTGTACGGGACACCGCAGCATATCCATGGAACCCCTCCCATCGGCGGAGCATACGACTGTGCCACTCCGCCACTCTGTTTTACGGCAGACTTGTTTCCGATTGCCGCGCGACCATGCGCAGATCTATTGCGTCTCAGCGTCTTTCAACGCCCATGAACCCACCCCATCGACTCCTTCGCACTGTAACTTGTTCTATAACTGGATGCAGAGCTTCGGTCGGCAAATCCGCTGTGACCAAACACATATGGACTCACGGCGATTTTTTGACTAGGACACGTTTCATTTCTGGGGAGTGCAATGGAATTCGTCGGGAGTGCGCCCGATCCCGTCACCAGCCCGTTCGCCGTGGTCGAAGGCCGGCCCATGTACCGGTTGCGGCGCTACTTTCCGGAGCATCCGGCGGCGGGTCCGGCCGCTCTGCTGGTTCCGCCGCTCATGATGACCGCCGAGGTCTTCGACCTGGATACCGAGGCCGGGGCGGTGGCGCTGCTGCACCGGGCTGGAATCGATCCGTGGGTCATCGACTTCGGTTCTCCGGCAACGGAAGAGAACGGCTGGGAACGGACCCTGGACGATCACGTCCTGGCGGTGGCGGCCGCCGTCGACACCATGCGTGACCACATCGGCGGCGACGCGGTGCACCTGGTCGGCTACTGCCAGGGCGGCATGTTCGGCTACCTGGCCGCGGCACACCGGCGCGGCGAGGGGATCGCGAGCATGGTCGGGATCGGCAGCATGGTGGACTGGACGGCCGCCGGGCTCCCGTTCGGCCCGCGCGTCGCGAACTTCCTCGCCGAGACGGTGCGTGAGGGCAGCAATATCACCGACTCCATTCTGAAGACCTGGTGGGATCTGGTCGATCCGGTCAACGCGGTGCGCAATCGCGCGCACACCTTGCGCCACCGCTCCGCACCGCGCCCGTCCCCCGCCGACGAACGCCGCCGCCGATTCATGGCAGGTGAGGGCCGCATCGGCTACCCGGGTCCGGCTGCCTCGGATCTGCTGCGGCAGTTCGCGATCGGGAACCGCCTGCACTCCGGCGGTTTCGTGGTCGGCGACCGGGTGCACAGCATGGGCGAGCTGACCTGCCCAATTCTGGGGATCGTCGGGTCGAAGGATCAGCTCGCGCCCGCCGCCTCGGTGCGCGGCATCCGGCGCGCGGCGCGCAGCGCGCCCGTGTACGAGGTCGGCGTCGACGCCGGGCACTACAAGATGGTCGCGGGCGGTGTCGCGGTGCGGACGACCTGGCCCGCCATCGCGGGCTGGCTGCACTGGCACGGCGGCGACGGGCCGCGCCCCGAGCAGATCGTCGACATGCCCGAGGCGACACCGCGGCCGCCTCGGCCACAGAGCCGCGCCCAGCGGGCGCTGTTCGCCCCGCCCCGGCCCGCGCGCCCCGGAAAGCTGCAGCCGGGCAGCAGGATTTCACCGGGACTGGCCTGGAGCGCGCGTACCTCCTCGCGCGACTGCCTGCTCTATGCGGGCCGGATGCGCACCGAGGCCGCGGTGAACGCCCGCATCGACGCGGTGGTGCGCACCCTGATCGCGGTGGGCGTGGAGCCGGCCGATCAGGTGGGCGTGGTGATGGGGATGCGACCGGGTGCCCTGATCGCGACGGCGGCCCTGTCGCGGCTGGGCGCGGTGGCGGTGCTGCTGCCCGCGGACGAGCACCTGGCCGCAGCCGTGGCGGCCACCGGTATCGGCACCATCCTCGTCAGCCCGGCGGACATCGACCGCGTCGGGGAGCCCGACCATCGGCTGCTGGTGCTCGGCGAAGACGGCATGCGCGGCAGCCGGAAAGCCCTGGCGGACAGGGCAACCGATCTGGATGCCATCGACCTCCGGACCGTGCGCCTACCCGACTGGTACACCCCGAATCCGGGGACCGCCGACGATCTCGCCTTCCTCGCGGTCCACGTCGCGACGCCCGCGCCGACGATCGAGCGGATCACGAATCGGCAGTGGGCCCTCAGCGCGTACGGCGTGGTGCCCGCCATCGGCATCGACTACCGGGACACGCTGTATTGCGCTGGTGCACTGTCGGATCCGCAGGTGTTCGCCGCGGCGGGCGCGGCACTGGTGAGCGGGGCGCGAATAGCGCTGGCCCGCTCCGCGACTCCACGCCAGATCGAGAACGAGACCCGACGCTACGGTGCGAGCATCATTGCGCGAACGGGTAATCCGGCTGTGCGACAGTGACATCGGCGGCGAGCGGACCGGCGTGATCACGGAGTTCCGGAATCACGCCGGTCCCGCCGGCTAGAGGGCGGCCGCCATTGCCGCACCCAGCGCGCGCAGGTGGTCGGTCGCGCCGCCGAGGGCGAACTCGTTGTGCTTGGCGGCGGTGAAGTACTGGTTCACGATGTGGTCGCGGTCGATACCGACACCGCCGTGCACGTGCACCACGGTGTGGGCGACGCGGTGACCCGCCTCGGCGGCCCAGAACTTGGCGGTGTGCACCTCGGCCGCGGCGGGCAGGCCCTCGGCCAGTCGCCAGGCCGCCTGCTGCACGGCCAGCCGCACGCCCTGCACGTCGATGTAGGCGTCGGCCAGGCGCTGGGCCACGGCCTGGAAGCTGCCGATCTTGCGATTGAACTGCTCACGTTCCCGGGCATACGCCGACACCAGCTCCAGCCCCTGTTCGAGGGTGCCCAGCTGCTGCGCGGCCAGCCCCAGCCAGGCGCGGTTCAGCAGCCGGTCCAGGATCTCGGCGCCGCCCGCCACCGTGCCCACCAGTTCGGCCGGTGCGGAATCGAATTCGACCGCACATTCGGGACTGCGGTCGGTGGTGATCTGCTCGGTGACCGTGACGCCGGCGGCTGACGGATCGACCAGGAACAGCGCGACCGTCCCGGATACGCTGGCGGGCACCAGGATTCGGTCCACCTGACGCGCGAACGGCACGGTGGTCTTGGTGCCGCTCAGCGTCCAGCCCGTACCCTCGGCCGCAATGGTGGCCGGTGCGGCGGGCTCCCAGTTCCGGGCTTCGCTGAGGGCCACGGTCAGGATGATCTCGCCGGTGGCGGCCCGTGCCGCGAGATCCCGCTGGGTCTCGGTGCCGAATTCGGCGAGGGCTTCCGCGCTCAGCACGATGGACCACAGGTACGGCACGGGGGCCAGGGCCTTGCCCAGCTCGCGCAGGACGGCGGTCTGCTCCAGGACGCCGAAGTCGCTGCCGCCCACGGACTCCGGCAGCGCGGCGGCCAGCACGCCGGTCTCGGCGAGCGCGTTCCACAGTTGCCGGTCGAAGCGCACGGTGCGGTCACCCACGCCGTCGAGGTGCTTGTCGAGTTCGCGCAGCCGGTCGGGCGTGACCAGCTTCGCGCACACCTCACCGGTCAGGCGGGCGAGATCCCGCTGGGCCTCGGTCGGAGTGAAATCCATGATGAGTACCTGCCTTTCGGGTGTGGTCAGCGGGTGGCGGGCGGCAGTCGCAGAGCGAACATGGCGATGATGTCGCGCTGGATCTCATTGGTGCCGCCGCCGAAGGTCATGATGAGGCTGGCGCGATGCAGCCGTTCGAGCACGCCGAACAGCTCCACGCCCGCCGAGTCCTGGCGGAGGTGCGCGTTCGGGCCGAGCACCTCCATGAGCAGCCGGTAGGCCTCGGTGGCGAACTCGGTGCCGTACACCTTCAGGCCGGAGGCATCCCACGGGCGCGGCGCGGCATCACCGCCGGCGTCGGCGCGCGACGCGATCTCGAGGTTCAGCAGCTTCATGTACTCGACCTTGGCGTGCACCCGGGCCAGGTTCAGCTGCACCCATTCGTGGTCGATGACACGAATGCCATTGGCCGCCTTGGTGTTCCTCGCCCATTCGATGGTTTCACGGAGCGCCATCATCAGGTGCCCGGCCCCGCTCAGCGCGACGCGCTCATGGTTGAGCTGGTTGGTGATCAGCCCCCAGCCGCCGTTCTCCGGGCCCACCATCGCCGACTGCCCGACACGCACGTCCTGGTAGTAGGTGGCGCTGGTATCGGGCCCGGCCATGGTGTGCACCGGCGTCCAGGAGAAGCCCTCTGCCGTGGTCGGCACGATGAACATCGACATACCGCTGTGCTTCTCGGCGTCCGGGTCGGTGCGGGCCGCCAACCAGACGTAGTCGGCGTAGCTGATGAGGGAGGTCCACATCTTCTGGCCGTTGATGATCCAGTCGTCGCCGTCGCGGACCGCGGAGGTGCGCAGCGAGGCCAGGTCGGTGCCCGCGCCCGGCTCGGAATAGCCGATGGAGAAATGCAATTCACCGGCGGCGATCCGGGGCAGGAAGAACTGCTTCTGCTCGTCGGTGCCGTAGTACATGATGGTCGGCGCGACGGTATTGATGGTCAGGAACGGCACCGGGACGGTGGCGACGGCGGCCTCGTCGGTGAAGATCAGTTGATCCATGACCGAGCCGCCCCGCCCGCCGTACTCCTCCGGCCAGCCCAGCGCGAGCCACCCGTCGCGGCCCATCTCCGCGATGACCTCACGGTAGACATCACCCTCGCCGTATTCGCCGGTCGGCGCGGCCAGCGCGGTGCGCCGCTCGTCGGTCATCAGGCGGGCGAAGTAGTCCCGCAGTTCGGCACGTAGTTCCTCTTGTTGCGGCGTGTACGCAATCCGCATGACGGTTCCTCCCCGGGGTTCACTGTGGGTGCGGCGCCGAGAAGGCCTCGGCGGCGAAGGCGGCCGGATCCACCGCCCGGCGCACATTCGAGATGGTGGTGGCGACGGAGACGCCCAGCGGTCCGGTCCGGTCGTAGAGAGTGGCCGCGGCGATCGCGACGCCGTCGCCGGTGACCTGGTCCTGCGCCTGCAAACCCACCTCTGGTCCCACGGGTAGGCGCGAGAGTGCCAGGGTCACATCGCAATTGATGTAACCGATACCAGCGGTGCCCCAGTTGCACACCATATTGGTGGTGTCGGCGACATAGGCGGCCAGCTGGAACGGCGAATTGGGCTCGCCCTCGACCAGCGGCGCCATGTCGTGCCACATGCATTTGCGCTCGCTGTTCTGGCCGGTCAGGAAGTCGCCGGTCCAGTCGAGCTCACCCGACTTGAACCGCAGCGGGTGCCACTCAGCGCTCGGCTCGGGTATCGGCAACTGCCGCACCGGCTGCCAGACCGCCCCTGGCGCCGGCTCGCCGGCGGCCAGATACATGAGCGTCGCGCGGACCCGCACCTGGTCCTGCTGCACCGCCGAGACGTCGACCACGCGCACGCGGCGGCCGTCACGGACCACCTCGCTGCGCAGCTCGATCGGTTCGGCGAGAACGGGCCGGAACAGATCCACGGTGAACCGTCCGGGCAGGAACGCGCCACCGGGACTGTGTGTTTCGGCCTCGCGCGCCAGGAGTCCGGACACGGCGGTCCCGCTCACCTGAGTCGGCGCCCACGGACTGACCGCGATCTCGGTCGGGGCATAGCGACCGCCGACCATGTCGAAGAATGCCAGCACTGTGCATTACCCCCAAAGAGTGTCGAATTATGGTGAGTCAGAGGGTGTCTCATCTCCGCGCCGGTGGGGCCGCACCGAGGAACGCCGGCACGCACGGGCCACGGTTCCATGCGGGCCGTGGGATGTCGCCGCCGGGCGGGAACGCGGGCGTGGTCTCCGGCGCGGGTCCGACGATCGCGTGCGCATTGGTGCCGATGGCGCCGAACGAACTCACCCCGGCGAGCGGGCCCGACTCCGCGAGCGCCCAGGCGGCGCTGTGGCCCGAGATCCGAATGTCGGTGCCCTCCAGGTCGATTCGCGGATTCAAGGTCTGGAAGTGAGCCAGCGGCGGCACCGTGCGCTCACGAATGCACAGCAGCGCCTTGATGAGTCCGACCACGCCGGCCGCGGCCTCCAGGTGACCGACGTTGGTCTTCGCCGAGCCCACGTGCAGCGGTTTGCCGCCATTGCGGGAGCCCAGCGCGGCGACAATGGCGCTGACCTCGATGGGATCGCCGAGGGAGGTGCCGGTGCCGTGCGCTTCGACCAGCCCGATCTCCTCGGGTTTGCACCCGGCATCGGCCAGGGCCGCCTCGATCACCCGGCGCTGGGCGACCGCATTGGGTGCGGTGAAGCCGGAGGAGCGGCCGTCCTGGTTGACGGCGGTGCCGTGGATGACCCCCAGCACCCGGTCGTTGTCACGTTCGGCGTCGGCCAGTCGCTTGAGGACGAGCATGGCGCAGCCTTCGCCTCGCACATAGCCGTTTGCGCGGGCGTCGAAGGTCTTGCACAACCCGTCGGGGGCTAGGGCTCCGGTCTGCTGGATGACCGCGGTGGACCCGGGGGCCAGCATCAGGCTCACCCCTCCCGCCATCGCGATCTCGGATTCGCCGCGCCGCAGGGCGGCGACCGCGTGATGGACGGCGACCAGCGAGGAAGAGCACGCGCTGTCGAAAGCGACTGCGGCGCCCGCGAATCCGAAGTGGTAGGCGACGCGTCCCGCGGCGAACGAGTGTCCGACTCCCAGTGCCCAGTGCGGATCGACCTGCGGCGGCTCCCAGGCGGCGTAGTCCTGGCGTCCGGCAATGCCGACGAAGGTGCCCACCGACTCCGGCAGCTCCCGGTCGGGTCGCATTCCGGCGTGCGCCAGCGCTTCCCAGGTCACCTCCAGCAGCAGGCGGTGCTGCGGGTCCATGGCCTGGGCCGCACGCGGGCTGAGCCCGAAGAAGGCAGGATCGAATTCGAGGGCGTCGTCGATGAAGCTGCCCCGCGCGGGCAGGAAGTCCCATTCGTCCTCGAAGGGCCAGCGCCGATGCGCGGGCATCTCGGTGATCAGGCTGTGCCCTTCTCGCAAGGCCGCCCAGTATCCGTCGAGATCGGCAATTCCTCCGGCCAGGCGCAGGCCCACACCGACGACCGCGATGGGCCCACCCGGGCTCTGCCCCGCCGATTGCTCGCGCAGCTGTTTGATGGTCTGGGTGGCGCGGCGCAGGGCCGCGGTCAGGGCCTCGCTCGAATTCGGGTTGTCCATGGGAGTGCCTCCTGAGGGGTCAGCCGGTGGTCACGCCGGCCGCGGACGTCATGGCGGCGAGTCGTTCGCCGATCGCGCCCGCCAGAGTCTCGGCGGTGCCGTAGGTCCACAGCAGCGTGGGTGAAAGCCGCAGCGCGAAGGCGGTTTCCAGCCGGTTCCGCATTTCCAGGCTCATGAGCGAGTCGAGTCCGAGCGCTTTGAAGGGTGTTCGGGCGTCGAGGTCGGCCGGTTGCATGCGGAGCACGCGTGCGGCCACCTCGGTGATCTTGTCCCGCACCAACGCGTGCCGGTCGGCAGGGGCCGAATCCGCCAGCGCGGTGTGGAATTCGCCCGTGGCACGGCCCGCCGACTCGACGGCGGCGCGCTGCCGCAGCAGCTGCCAGCTGGCCTGGGCGGCGGCATCGGGGTACGCGTCGAACCACTGCCTTTGATCGAAGGTCATGTACCCCACGACAGTGCGTTCCTCGGTGAGGAAGGCGGCCATGGCGGTCCACGCCTCAGCGGTGGGATAGCTGCTGATGCCATGTTCGGTGAGCCGGGCGTGGCGATTGTGTTCTGCCGCGGCGAGACCGACCTCCGCGAAATATCCCCATTCGATGCTCAGTCCGGGCCGACCCGCGTATCGGCGGGCCACGGCCAGCGCGTCGAGATAGGCGTTGGCCGCCGCATACGCGCACTGCCCGGGATTGCCGATCAGCGCGGCGGCCGAGGAGAACAGCACGAACAGATCCAGGGGATCGCCGGCGGTGAGCGCGTCCAGATGCCGGGCGCCGTCGACCTTCGGCCGCAGCACCCGCTCCATCCGGTCCGCGTCGACGCCGAGGATGGTGGCGTCGTCGAGGACGCCCGCGGCGTGGAAGACCCCGCGCAGGGGCGGCAGCTCCGCCCGGATCGAATCCAGCACGGCGGCCAGTGCTTCCGCGTCGGCGACATCGGCCCGGTAGCTGCGCACCGACGTCGTGTCCACCGTGTCCGGCGCATTGCGGCCGACCAGGGCCACCGCGCCCGCACCGTTCGCGAGCAGATGGTCGGCCAGGCTGCGGCCCAGGGCGCCGTGGCCACCGGTGATGAGATAGGTGCCATTCGCGCGGAAACGCCCCTCCGGCAATGGCTCCGGCACGATGTCGGTCACCGCGTTCGGGTTCGCGAGCACGAGGGTGCCGATATGGTCGCCTCGGGTCATATCCCGCAGCACGGCGGCGGCGTCGGCGAAGTCGTGCACGGTGACAGGTCCCGGAACGACCCGGCCCGTGCCGATCTGCTCCCACGTCCCGGTCAGCGCGGCGGCGAAGCGCTCGGGACGGCGCGCCATCAAGCCGGTGAGATCGACGGCCGCGAAGCTGATCCCCTTCGCGAACGGCCGCAGCCCGACCCGGCGATCGGCGTGGATGTCACGCTTGCCGGCCTCGATGAAGCGGCCGTCCTCGGCGAGCACGTCGATGCCGAGATCGATCGCGTGACCGGATAGCGAGTTGAGCACCACGTCGACGCCGTGCCCGCCGGTCACCGCCCGCACCTCCTCCGCCCAGCCCAGCGTGCGGGAATCGAAGACGTGCTCGAGGCCGTGCGCGCGGCGCAGGTAGTCCCGCCGCTCCGCGCTGCCCGCGGTGGCGATGATCCGCGCCCCGAGACCGCGGGCAACGCCGATGGCGGCCAGTCCCAGTCCGCCTGCGGCGGAGTGGATCAGCACGGTCTCCCCCGGCCTGAGCCGGGCCAGTGTGACGAGCGCGTACCAGGCCGTGGTGGTCACCATGGGCAGGGCTGCGGCGGTGGTGGCGGGCAGGACATCCGGGATCGGTTGCGTGTGCTCGGCGCGCACCGTCAGATGCGAGGCCAGCGCACCGAATCCACAGCCCACCACGCGATCGCCCACGGCCCGGCCGGCCACCTCGGGGCCGACCGCTCGGATCACGCCCGCGCATTCGAGACCGAGCAGGTCGTGGCCCGCCGAATCGTCGGGATAGGCACCGGCCGCCTTCAGGGCATCGATGAAATTCGGTGCGGCCGCCTCGATTTCGATCAGCACCTCACCCGGCCCGGGTGGGCGCACCTCAAGGGGCCGGTAGCGCAGGCCCTCCCAGGCGCGGCCAGGAGTCACCGCGAGCCGGAAGGGCTGTGCCGTGGTTCGCCAGGGCCGCGCTGCCGCAGTGCTTTCCACTTGCTCGCCCTGTTCGATGCGTCCGGCGTAGCGCCGCCCTGCGCGCAGGGCGAGCTGGTCCTCACCGGTGCGGGCCAGGAGTTCGGCAGCACAGTCGTCGAACCGTTCGCCGGGCTCGGTGTCGGCGGCGAGATCGATGAGCTCGGCGGACAATTCGGGGTGCTCGCGACGTAGGACTCGAACGAATCCCCAGTACAGCGCGCCACCCGGATCCGGTCGCTCATCGGTGCCGACCGCCTGGGCAGCCGTGGTCACCACGACCAGACGCGGTGTCGCCGAAGTCGATCGGACACACGAGCCGACGAGATCGGCGAGCTCGATCAGGCCCCGGCGCTGTACATCCAGGCTCTCCTCGGCCCCGGCTGCGGCGAAGACCACCGTCGTGGCCCGATCCGCCGCGACGCCGACCTCGGCGCCCCGCCGCCGCAGGGCCTCCGTCAGCTCGCCGGCCATTGCGGCGGACCCGGTGACGGCGAATGATTCCGGGGCGCTGGTCGTCTCGCCGCGCGCGACCGCGTGCCAGGTGAAAGCCAGCTCCCGGTCGTAGGGCCGCGCGTCGACGCGGTCGTCGTCGATCGAGAGGAGCTCGAGGCCCAGGATGCGGGCCAGTGGCGCGCGCTGCTCGTCGTAGAGGTGGATGTCTGCGGTGGTGTCCGAGCGCCGGATGGCATACGCCCAGGCGGCGTCGACGTATCCGGCCGGTTCGGCGTCCAGGATCAGTTCCTCGATGCCGCCGGGCAGGATCGTGTTCTCGCCGTCGAACAGGGCCAGCCCGGTCTGCATGGCACAGTCCACGAGCGTGGCGTGCAGCTCACCCGGATGCGACATTGCCCGGGCGTGTTCGCTCAGGGCAATCCTGGCCAGTGCGAACGAGGCCGTGTCGTCGCGCCAGCACCGGAGTTCCCGCACGCCTTGGAAATCCGGGCCGAGCTCCACCCCGCGGCGGGCGCAGGCCGCGTAGAAATCGGCGACCGGGATCGGGTCGCCGACCGTCGGCTCGCCGGGACGGAAGGGGAACGGCAGCGGCGGGGCCGCGGGCTCGAGCGGGTGCAGGGCGCGGCCCCGCGCGTGCACCGTCCAGCTGTTCGTGTCGGCATTCAGCGCCGCGATCTCGAAACTCACCCCGGCCGGGACGTCCTCGCGCAGGGTGACCTCGACCCGGACCGGAGCGTCACCGACGGTGAGCATTTCGACGAACCGCAATCCCGACAGGCCCGCCGGGCCGGTGCCGAGATGGGTGCGGGTGACCGCGACGGCCAGCACCGCCAGCATGGCCCCAGGCACCACCACTGCGTCGCCGACCACGTGATCGGCCAGCCACGGGAGGGTTTCCAGATCGATCGGAACGGTCGCCTGCCAGGCCCCCGGTTCGAGGCGACTGGGGTACGCCGACACTCGTAGCGTGCCGGCGTACGAGTCACTCGGACCGCCCGGCCCGGAGTCCGGCAGCCAATGCGACTGCGGCCGCAGCGGATACGGCGGCAACGGGATCGCCGGCGCGGCGGCTGACGCGAAGGGCCGCAGTCCGGCGACGAAGGCGCGGGCGCGGCTGCGGTGCAGCTCGCCGACGGGGTCGCAGTCCCGGTAGAAGGACGGCAGCACCATCGGCGGGTCGGTGCGCTCGGCGGCCAACTGCTCCACGGCGGGCAGCAGCACCGGGTGCGGGCTGATCTCGATCACGTGGGTGACGCCGTCGTCGAACACCGCGGTCATCGCCTCGGCGAAAAGTACCGGGCTGCACAGGTTTTCCACCCAGTAGTCGCCGATGAGGTCGGTGGCGGTCACGGCCTTCAGCCGGACCGTCGACATCATCTCGACGGCATCCGGCAGCGACGCCATACCGTCGGGCGGTTTCTCCGCGCCGCCCGGTGGCGGTGCGACTCCGGCGAGCGCGGCCTGCAGCGGAACGCGCACCGCGGCCATCTGCGGGCTGTGCGAGGCGTAGTCGACATTCACCATCCGGCAGAACACGCCGTCGGCCGCGAGGATCTCGTTGAGTGCTTCGATGGCGTCGGTATCGCCGGAGAGCACGCACGAGGTCGGCCCGTTGTGCACGGCCAGCGCCACCAGGTCCTCGAATCCGGCGATGGCAGCGGGTATCTCGGCCACGGGCAGCTCGACGGCCAGCATGCGGCCGGTGCCCGCGACCGAGCGCAGCAGCGCGCTGCGCCGGGCCACGATGAGCGCCGCGTCGTCGAGGCCGAGCAGTCCGGCCACGGTGGCCGCCGCGATTTCGCCCTGGCTGTGGCCGATGACGACATCGGGCGCGATGCCCGCCCGCCGCCACCCGGCCGCGATGCCCAGCGACAGCGCCCACAACACCGGCTGCACCTGATCGACGTGGTCGAGCCAGCCCGGTCCGGCGGCGCCGGACAGCACCGCGACCGGATCCCAGTCGACATACGGCCGCAGTGCTGCGGCGCATGCGTCGATCGTCTCGGTGAACGCCGGATCCCGTCCGTACAGTGCGGCACCCAGCCCGTGCCATTGACTGCCCTGGCCTGGGAAGACGAAGGCGGTGCGGCCGAGCTCGCGGGCCCGGCCGGTCAGCACGGACGGGAGCTCGGCGGCAGGGTCCTCGGCGTGGTGGCGCAGGGCCGCCGCCACTTCATCTGGCGGGACGTCCACCACCGCGCTCCGCAGCGGCAGGGCCGGTGCCCGGCCGGCCAGTGCCGCGGTAATCGCGTCCAGCCGGTCGGGTCCGGCGTCCACCAGATCCGCGATATCGCGGCAGCGCTGCTGCAGCGCGGCGGTGGTGTGCGCAGACACCGGCACGAAACCCATTGACTCGGAGCCTGTCTCGATCACTGCCGCGCCGACTACCGTCGCTGCCGATGCCGCGCCACGCAGCACCACATGCGCATTGGTGCCGCCCCACCCGAAAGAGTTCACACCGATGTGGACATCGGAGTGTGCCGGAAGCGCCGTGCGCTCCCGCACTATTCGCAGGTTCAGCTCGTCGAAAGCGATGTCCGGATTCGGCACCTCGGAGTGCAGACTCGGTGGCACCGTACCGTGTTCGAGACACAGCACGGCCTTGACCAGTCCCGCGATGCCCGCGGCCGCCTCCAGGTGACCGATATTGGTCTTGACCGATCCGATCAGCAGCGGTCCGCTGCCGGCACTGCGCGCGGTTCCCAGCATCTCCCCGAGCGCCTCTGCCTCGATGGGATCGCCTCGGCGCGTGCCGGTTCCGTGTGCCTCCACATAGGCGAGCCGATCGATGTCCAGGTCATGGTCCAGGTATGCCCGCCGCAACAGGTCACGCTGGCCCGCGCCGCTGGGCGTCACCAGGCTCTCGCCGCCGCCGTCGTTGTTCACGACAGACGCCACGATGACGGCCCGTACCCGGTCGCCGTCGAGCATCGCGTCCCGCAGCGGTTTGAGGTAGAGCGCGGCCACGCCCTCACCGCGGACGAATCCGTTCGCGCCGGCGCCGAAGGCCGCGCACCGCCCATCCTCGGACAGCCCGCCGAAGTGGGTGAGCCCGATCGAGACATCGGGTGCGAGCATCAGATTCACGCCGCCGACCAGTGCCGCATCGATGTCTCCCGAGCGGATGGCCCGGACCGCCAGGTCGAGTCCGACCAGCGCGGAGGAACACCCGGTCTCGACGGTCATGCTGGGCCCGGTCAGGCCCAGGGTGTAGGAGACCCGCGAGGCGATCACATCGAGGGCATTGCCGACCGAACTGTGCTGGCTCGCACCGATGCCCCGCTGCCTGCGCAGGATCTCGTAGTCGTGCCAGGACGCCCCGACATACACGCCGGTGCGCGTGCCGCGCAGCTCCTCCGGTGGAATTCGGCCGTCTTCCAGGGCGCGCCAGGCTATTTCGAGCATGAGGCGCTGCTGCGGGTCGATATCGGCAGCCTCGCGCGGGGAGACACCGAAGAACGCCGCGTCGAAACCGTCGACGCCGTCGACGAATCCGCCGACGGCCTGGATCCGCTGCTCGCGGTCCAGCGGTGCGCTCGCGTCCCAGCGCTGAGCGGGCACCGGGCGAATGGCGTCACCGCCCGCGTCGAGCAGCTCCCACAGTGCGTCGATATCCGCGGCGCCGGGAAAACGGCCCGCCATGCCGATGATGGCGACGGGCTCGCCAGAAGCGATGGTCATGCGGGTGTCCTCATCGACTGGGCGTCGATCACGCCGGTCAGGCGGGTTGTGAGCGCGTCGGGTATCGGACCGCCGTCATAGATTTCGGACAGCCGCTCGAGCAGCATCTCGACTTCGGCGACGATCGGGGCCGCGAGTTCGGCGGCCCGCGGGGTGACCTGGTCCAGCACATGCTTGGCCAGCAGCCTGACCGTCGGGTGCTGATAGATCACCGCATTGCCCAGCTTCACCCCGGTCATCGCCCGCAGCCGGGCCCCGAGTTCGATGGAGCTGAGCGAGTCCAGTCCCATCTCGGCGAACGGCCGATCCGGTTGCACCGCATCGGGTGTGGCGTACCCGAGCACAATGGCGACCGGTGTCTTGAGCAGGTCGGTCATCGCCCGGTGCCGCTCGGCGGAACCGAGCCCCGCCATGCGCGCGGCCAGTTCCGTCGAATCGCCCACCTGCTGGGCGGCCTGCGGCCGGGCGGGCGCCAGCGCCCGGAAGAGCGGGGCGGGTTCGCCAGTCGGCTCGGCCGCGGTCAACCGCGCCAGATCGAGCCCGATCGGCAGCACATACGGCTGTCCGGTACGCAGGGCGGCATCGAACAGGTCCATGGCCGCGGACGTTGGCATCGGGGTGAGACCCATGCGGCCGAGGCGCGCTCGGCCCTTGTCGTCGAGCCCACCGGTATTGGAGGTGTCCTCGGCCCACCAGCCCCAGGCCATGGCGGTGGCGGGCAGCCCGCGGTGATGCCGATACCGGGCGAGGCTGTCGAGGAAGACATTGGCCGCGGTGTAGTTGGCCTGGCCGGCCCAGCCGAAAGCGCCCGCCGAGGAGGAGAACAGCACGAACATCGACAGATCCAGATGCTGGGTGAGCTCGTGCAGGTGCCAGGCGCCATTGGCCTTGGCTGGCAGCACGGCGTCGAGCTGTTCCTCGGTGAGGGCGGCGAAGGTCGCGTCGGCCAGCGTGGCCGCCAGATGGACGACCGCTCCCACCGGATGCGCGGCCGGGACGCCGTCGATCGCCTCGGCCAGCGCGTCACGATCGCCCGCGTCGCAGACCGCGACCGTCACCTCGGCGCCCCTCTCGCCCAATTCCGCTGTCAGTTCCGCGATTCCGTCCGCATTGCCGCCGCTGCGACTGGTGAGCAGCAGGTGCCGGGCGCCATAGGCGGAGACCAGATGCCGGGCGAGGATGCCGCCGATCTTGCCGGTGCCACCGGTGATCAGCACGGTGCGGTCGGGATCGAATGCGAACGGCCCGGACCCGGCGAGCCCGGGATCAGAAGTGGCCACGGTGTCGAAGCCGGAACGCAGTCGCCGGGCGAGGAATTCGCCGTGCCGCAGGGCCAGTTCGGGCTCGTCGAGGCGCAGGACGGTCGCGATCTGATCCAGACTGATGCCCGCCTCGTCGAGATCGACCTGCACGATGCGGCCCGGATGCTCCCACTGCGCGGTACGCACCAGCGCCCACACGCTCGCGCCCACCAGATCCGTGACGTCCTCCACGGCCTCGGCCGCCTGCACGCCCCGGGTGAGGATGACGAGCTCGGTGTCGGCGAATCGCGGTGCGGTCAGCCAGATTTGAAGCTGCCGCAGCGTCAGCGCGAGTTCGTCGCGCAGGACCTGGGGCGGACGCGCGCCGGGCTCGACCGCGGTGACGGAGGACACCCGGGACAACACCACCACCGACGGCACCTCGGTCCCGGAATCCACTGCCTCGTACAGGGATTCGAGATCGGGATAGCCGACCGGGCCGGCCTCGCCGCGCACCCCGAGCGGCTCCCCTCCGACGATGGCCCACTCGCCCTGGCGGGTGGCGTAACGCCCCCGCCACACCGGGATGGTCAGCCAGTCGACACTGTAGAGCGCATTCTGCCGCGCAGATCCGCCGGCGGCGCGCTCGGTCAGCGCGACGGTGCCTATTCCCACGGTGCCCTCGGCAATGATCCGGCCGGTGCCGTCGCCGAGCGCCCAGCGGAACCGGTCCATTCCCGCGGAGGTCAGCCGCACCCGGAGTGTCTTCGCGCCCACCGCATGCAGGTCGACGTCTTCCCACACCACCGGGAGCCGGATCGCGTCGGCCTGCAAGGGCGTAGCGGCCGCGAATACCGGCTGCAGGGCGGCGTCCAGCAGCGCCGGATGCAGTCCATAGCTGTCCGCGTCCGCCACGGAGCCGGGCAGGGCGACCTCGGCGAAGATATCGTCGCCGCGGTGCCAGATCCGCCGCACACCTCGAAAAGCCGGGCCGTACTGATGACCGAGCGCGGTGAGGGTCTCGTACGCCGGACCGGGTTCCAACCCCGGCGTCGCGCCGGCCGGGGGCCAGACGGTCAGCCCGCGGGTGTCGGTATCCGCGGTCCTGGAGGCCGAAGCAAGCACGCCGTCGGCGTGCCGGGTCCAATGGCGCTGTCCGAGTGCGGTATCCGCATCCTCGGGGCTGGAGAAGACGGCCACCGTGCGCTGACCGGATTCCCCCAGTTCGCCGACCGCGACCTGCAGATCCACTGCGCCCACGGTTGGCAGCGTGACCGGTTCGTGCACGGTCAGCTTGCGGATCCGCGGAACGCCGAGCTGGTCACCCACGTGAAAAGCCAGCTCCACCAGCGCCGCAGCGGGTAGCGCCGCGGTGCCGCGCAGAGCGTGATCGGTGATCCAACCCCGGGTCGCCCGGGAGATGCGGGTGACGAATTGGAAGCGGTCCGCCCCGGGAACTTCGGCCACCGCGCCGAGCAGTGGGTGCCCGGCCGCAGCTAGACCGAGATCGCCGGGCTCCCCGCTTCCCGCCTCCGACGCACTCGCCGTCGAGTACATCCGGTGCTGGAAGGCGTAGGTGGGCAACTGGATCGGTCGTGCGGAGCCGACCGGATAGATGGTCGACCACTGCGGGGACACGCCCCCGACATGGGCCTCGGAGACGGAGGCCAGCAGACGCCGGATGCCGGCGTCGTCGCGGCGGAGCGAGCCGGTGATGAGACAGGAATCGGCTGCTGCGCCCAGGGATTCGTGCATGGCGGCGGTCAGCACCGGGTTCGCGCTCATCTCGAGGAAGGCGTTGTAGCCCGACTCGGCCGCGGCCCGGAAGCCCTTCTCGAAGCTCACCGCCCCGCGCAGGTTGCGGAACCAGTAGTCCGGGCCCAGCTGTTCGCCGCCCAGCACCCCGCCGGTGACGGTGGAGAAGAAGGTGGTGCCGGTGGCCCGCACGGTGATCGGGGCCACGGCGGCGTCGAGCCGCTCGCGCAGGACATCGACGTGGGCGGTGTGCCCGGCGCAGTCGGCCGGAATCCGCCGCGCCCGCACGGCCGCTCGTTCGCACACCTCGACCATGCGGGCCACACCGTCCACCCCGCCCGCGACAACGGTGGCGGTCGGGGAGTTGACGGCGGCGATGTGCAGATCGCCGATCCCTGTCATGAGTTCGCGCACCCGCGCCACCGGGGCATTGATCGAGGCCATGCCGCCGGTGCCGTCCAGTTCGCGCAGCAGTCTGCTGCGCAGGGCCACGATCCTGGTGGCGTCGGACAGCGACAGCGCGCCCGCCACATACGCGGCCGCCACCTCGCCCTGCGAGTGCCCGAGTACCGCGGCGGGCTCGATGCCGAACGAACGCCACAGTGCCGCAAGCGAAACCATCGTCGCAAACAGCGCGGGCTGCACGACGTCGACGTGCTCGAGCGACGGCGCGCCCTCGACCTCGGTGAGCACATCGGTCAGCGACCAGTCGACGAACTCCGACAGCGCCGCCTCGCACGCGGCGATCTCGGCGGCGAAAACCGGGGACTCGGCCAGCAATTGGGCCGCCATGCCCTGATACTGCTGGCCCTGGCCGGGGAAGACGAAGACCACACGGCGGTCGGCGGACTGCCCGCGAATCGGTCCGACCGGCTTGGCGTCCGCGACGGCCGCCAACCCGGCCAGCAGGTCGATGCGGTTGCGGCCCAGCACCACCGCGCGATGGTCGAACAGGGTGCGGGTCGTGGTCAGGGCGTAGCCCACTTCGCGGGCAGTGAATTCCGGATGCGTCCGGACGTGGTCGGCCAGACGGGCAGCCTGCTCGGCCAGCGCCTCCGGAGTCCGGGCGGAGATCGGCCACACGGTCACGGGCACCCGCCGGGCGGGATCGACCGGCGCGGGCGGGGGCGCGGGCGGGGCCTGCTCGAGGATGACACGGGCATGGGTCCCGCTCGCCCCGAACGCCGACACCGCTGCCCGGCGCGGGCGGTCGTGTTCCGGCCACGGGACGGCCGGGAGGGCAGCCACGATGGGTGGTACGAGCCCGTGCCGGATAGCCTGAATCGTGGTGAGCACACCCACGAGTCCAGCTGCCGCAGCATCGGTTTCGTGCGCATGGATGACATCGACATCAGCGGCCGTGAGTCCGGCATCGGTCAGGGCGGCTCGGATCAACCCCAGCTGCGCGCCGGGCGCGGCGGCGCCCTCCTGAGTGACCGCGGAGCCGCGCAGCACGGCGAGCACCTGGTACCCACGGCGGTGAGCGTCGGACAACCGAGCCAGGACCAAGACCGCCACACCCTCGTGCGGAGCGCCCGCCCCGCCGACCAGGGCGAGCGAACAGTCGCCCACCGCGATCGCCCGCGCCGCGAGATGCATCGAGACCAGCGCGGCAGAGCCCGCGGTGTCGATGCTCATCGCGGGACCCTGGAAGCCCAGGACGGTGGAGACGCGGCCGTAGTCGCCGCCCGGGGCACCGACGTATACGCCGGTGTCGCTGTCCCGCAGCGTCGCCGGGTCGATTCCGGCGTACTCCAATGCCTGCCAGCCCGTTTCGAGCACCAGTCGCAGGCGCGGGTCCATGGCTTCGGCATCGGGCGGACTGATCCCGAAGAACTCCGGGTCGAATCCGCCCGATACACTGGCAACCTCTTCGGCGGCATCCCTGTCTTCGATCAGGCTGCGCCACAACGATTCCGGCGAATCGTAGCCACCGGGAAGTCGGCACGCCATCCCGACCACCGCGATCGAGTCATCTGCTAGAACATGATCTGTCACGACGGCCCCCCGTTGACCAGCACCGCCATGTTTCCGGGCGGCTGCTCGTTGTCACACATCAACTGATGCATCTTTCCGATGTCGGCGAACGTGCCGACCTGCGACAGACACGGATCGATATCGCCGGTCGACACCAGCTCGGTGATGGCCCGGCACTGCTGCAGGTTCGCGAAATGCGATCCCTGCAGGCGTTTCTGGCGCATCCACAGGTACCGCAGGTCGATATCCGCGTGGTACCCGGTGGTACCGCCGCAGATGACGACCATGCCCGCGTTGTCGCACAGGTAGATCGACGTCGGGATGGTGTCCTGCCCCGAGTGTTCGAGGACTATCCGCGGCGCGCGCCTCGCACCGAGCGCTTCCCAATACTGAGCGCCGAAGCGCCGCACCTCCGCGAACCAGGCCGCCATCTCGGGCTCGTTGCCGATGTCGGGAAGCCTTCCCCAGTGGGAGAATTCGCGCCGGTCGACCGCACCGACGGCCCCCAGTTTCGCGCAGTACCTCGCACGCTCCGCACTGGAGACCACCGCGACCGGCCGCCCACCGTAGGCGCGGGCGATCTGGATGGCCATGGACCCGAGACCGCCCGCGCCGCCCCAGATCAGGACCGGATCGCCGGGCCGCACCACATTCGGATGCCAGCCCAATAACTGGCGATACGCGGTAGCACCCGTCAATATGAACGCCGCGGCTTCGGCCCAGGACAGCCGCGGCGGTTTGGGATGGCACTGATAGTCCTGCACGACCGTGAATTGGGCGAAGGAACCGAAATTCTCCTCGTATCCCCACACACTTTGACTCGACGATGTCATCGGGTCAGCACCCATCCGGATATCGTGCGCCGATTCGTCCCAGAGGCACGAGGACAGGACGACCGAATCGCCGACGGAGACATTGTCCACACGGTCGCCGACCGCCCAGACGATTCCGGAGCCTTCCGATCCGCCGATGTGGAAATCCTCGGCCGCACCGCACTTCCGGCGTGCCGCGATGACATCGAGCGGTTTACCCCGGGCCGCCCAGACATTGTTGAAATTGATCCCGGCGGCCATGACGTAGACGAGCACCTCGTTCGGCCCGATCCCCGGGACGTCGACGATTTCCTCGCGAAACGCGTCGATCGGTTCGCCGTAGCGATCGGGGCGGATGACCGAGGCCAGCATCTTCGGCGGGACGTACCCGACGGGTGGTAGCTCGCCGAGCTCGTACAGCGACTTCTTCACCGGTCACCTCAACGCTTCCGCGGCCTCATCCAGTTCGCCGGGCGTGAGAATCAGTGTCATCGTCAGCGGCTCCACCACGAGACTCTGCGGCAGCCCCGGGCCCAGCCCGACCACCGCGGTGGTGCCGATCCGCTCGACCTCGGCCATCAGCGGTTTGACGCCCACCGGCCGGACATGGTTGTACAGGAAGAAGTCTCGAACCTCGTCGGCCGTGGTCACCGCGCCGGCGACGTGCGGCGAGAACAGGGTGATCTTCGGATCCCGGAAGGTCATCCCGTCGATGTGCGGCGCCATGAAGTCGGTCGCGTACTGCGCGAGCGGACTGTGGAAGGCGCCGGGATACTCGTCCAGCATCTGCATCCGGCGCGGGTGCTGGGCCACTAGCTCCTCAAGCGCGTCGACATACCCCGACAGCACGATGACATGCACATCACCGCCGTAGGCGGCGTCGTAATCCGCGGCCAGGTACACCCCCTGCCGCCGCTCGCCGTAGTAGTCCTCGGGGTCATCGCCGAATCGCAAGGCGGCCACGGCCATTCCCTGTGCCCGGGTGCCGGCCGGCTGCGGCGGGACCAGCCGGTGATAGTGCAGCATCTCGAAAAGCTCACGCCGGTCGACGGCGCCCGCCAGGCAGGCGCTGAGCAGTCCGCCCAGGCTGATCCCGCCGACCGCGTCCGGGTGGACACCGCGCGCTGCCAGCACATCGTGCAGGCCCAGCACCAGGGCGGCCTGGCGCAATCCATCAAAGGCGTGCAGTAATTCGCGCTCGGTGTGCCGACCGCCCTCCAGCAGTTCCGCCACGGGAACCCCGGTCCACTCGGAGGTCTCCTCGTACGAGCGGCGAATTTCGGGATACCGGTCATAGAACTCCCGGACCGATGAATCGGTCAGTGGGATATGTCCACCAAGTAGATAAGAAGTAGTCACACCGCGGCCTTTCCGGCCGACGAAGGGTCGCGAAATCCCCCCTCGGTCAACCGTCGAAATTCGGTTGCGTAACAAATCCCGCCCATGCGTGCGGGCTTCTCGAAGGAAGCCGCGACGAAAAGCACACGAAAGAAACGTCTTCCGCGATTCCCGTCGTGAAAAATCCCCCATGCCCCATTGCGCATCAGCGCTGTGCCCCGCTCGTGTGGGACGCACCTCCAAATCTAGAACCGGTTCCAGAAGGTGTCAAGGCGAACAATTCCGAAAGTTGGTGTCACTCGATGTACTTCGACATTCGGCCCGCACATGCTGCTGAAAAACGCGCAGCCCCGGACAGTGCCCGGGGCTGCGCGCCTGGTGTGGATCGAGAGGAGACTCGGTATCCGTTCGAGCCGGCGACTCAGATCGGCTTGACGTCGGAGACGAGCCAATGACCGCTCTGCTTGGTGAGTTCCACCTGCAGCCGGTCGCTCATGAGCGTGTCCTGCGGCGTATCGGCGCTCGAGAACCGCTGATCCGCGATGACGAGCACGGTGGCGCGGTCACGGGTGGTCGCGATGACGCCGGTCGCCTGAACCGTGGTCTGGACGGAGAGCTTCTTCTCCTTGGCCGCCGGGATGGCCTGCTCGTGGATCACCTTCAGGTAGGAGTCCTTGTAGTCGCTGGTGAGTCTGTCGGCCACGGCCGGCAGGTCCTTCTCGGCGGAATCGAAGTTGTAGCTGAACAGCGACTCGACCGTGTCCGACGCGAAAGTGGCTGCGGAGGAACGATTCTGCTCGGCCTCACGCTCGGACCAGAACCGGTCGCCGACGATCGAGCCGACCACGACGGCCGCGACGAGCAGGACACCGGCCACGGCGATGACGATCGAACGCGCGCTGATTTTCACGGCACCAGCTCCATCGACGAAGCGGCCACAGTGTCGCCCTTGCGGGTCACCGTCACCCGGAATCGGTAATCCTTCTGCATGGGTCCGTTGGAGGCGACATTCGACACCGTCTGCTGCGCCAGCAACAGCACGGTGGCCGAGTCGGAGTCGTCGCGCTCGATCGCCGCGGAGATGACCTTGCCGGAGGACTGCACCTTCAACTGCTCGAAGAGCTTCTTGTACTCGTCCCTATTGGTAGCGAACTCGTCCTTGATATTGCCGCCGGCCACCTGGAGCAGCCGATCGATGTCCTGATCGGCGGTCTCGCTTTTGACGGTGACCATGTCCAGATACGCCTGCTTGGCGACCTGCACGTATTCCGCGCGCCGGTCGCGCAGCGCGTCGGCCCGATGCTGGTGGTAGAAGAACAGGCCCCCCGAGCCGATCAGCACGAGCGCGGAGACCAGGGCGACCACCGCGGCCACGGTACCCAGCCGACCGAGCGAAGCGGTGATCCGGCGCAACCGCGAGGGCTGCACGGCGTTTCCGGATTCGTCCGCGTCCCCGGCGGATTCGTCCGCCGCGTCCCCGGTCGACGGGGGCACGATCACGATTTTCGGTTCCGGATCGGAGGATTCGTCCTCGACCGGCTTCGCTTCCGCGCCCTCGACCAGCTTCGCTTCCACGCCCTCGGCCGACTTCGGCTCGGAGGCTTCCGATGTCGCGGCGTCGGCGGCCGTGCTCGGCGCGGCAGCTTCGGCAGCGGTCGCTTCCGGGCTCACGGCCTCGACGATGGTCTCCTGGACCTCGATGCCGGCGCCGTCATCCTCGACGGGTGGGCCCGCCTGCCGGACGACACGCCGCCGAGTGCGGTTTCGATTTGCTGGGTTATCGCTCATCGCGGTGGCTCCTGAAGCAGCTGTTGCCAACTCGACGGGACTTTAGTGGAACCATCTGCATTGACGTCCCCCTGACGGTACACGTGGCCGTCAGGTCCGACGAAGGTGCCGGTCTTCGGGTCAGCATGCCCGATGAATGGCGCGTTCTGGTTACCGAGCAGCTTATCCAGCGGCTGGCCGTTATTATCCACCGGCTTGGGATCGCCGAACGGCTCGTTGTCACCTTCGGGCACATAGCCGTTCGGGTCGTGGCACAGATCCGGAGTCGGAGCCCGCTTGCCCGGCACATCAACGCAGGGCGTGTTACGGATGCCGCGCACGGCTTCCTTCGCACCCTGCGGCACCTTGCAGTACAGGTTGTCAGGAGTATCGATCTGGCTGAGATCGGCCGGCGAACGCCGCTGACTGGGCGGCAGGAAGCCGGTAGTGCAGCCCGGCGGGTCCTCTAAGCCGAGCATGAAGTCCACCATGGCGCCGTTCTGGACCGGCCCGCGGATGGCGGTGAGCAGCGATCCGAGCAGCGGCGGGTAGATGACCAGGATCTGCTCGAGCCCGGCGTGGTACTTGAGCGAGACCTGTCCGACGCTGAGCAGGTTGGCGAGCATGATCGGCAGGGTCGGCTTCAGGTCCTGGAAGGTCTTGTTCACCCGCTGCACCGTGGACGGCGTCTGCTGCAGCACCGCGCGCAGCGACGGATCATGCTGGCGCAGTTGGTCGGTGACCGTGGCGAGGTCCTTGGTCCAGCCGCGGATGGAGTCGGCGGACTGGTTCTGGGTGTCGAGCAGCGGACCGATCTTGTCCAGCAGATCCTTGGTCTGATCGGTGTTGTTCTTCGCCTCCTGCACCAGCAGGGACGCCGAGTCGATGAACCGCTGCAGATCCGGCCCGGCGCCATTGAAGGCGACGAAGGCGTCGTTGATGACCTCTTGCAGTTTGGTGTCCGCGACCGTGGACAGCAGCCGGTCGGCCTGGTCGAGCATGGCGCCGACGTCCTGCGGCAGCTGCGTGCGATCCACCGGGATCACCGAACCGTCGCGCAGGTTGCCGCCGGTGGGGGCGTCCGGCGGAACCAGGTCGACGTACTGCTCACCGACCGCCGAGACGCTCTTCACGTAGGCCCGCACATCGGCGGGGATCTTGTAGTCGCTGTCGATGGACAGCTTGGCATCGACCCCGGACGGGGTGAGCCGCACCTCCTCCACCTTGCCGACATTGGTGCCGCGGTAGGCCACATTGGCGGTCTGGTACAGACCGCCGGTGGCGGCCAATTGCACTGTCACGCCGTAACGTCCGATGCCGAACATGGCTGGCAGCTTCACATAGTTGCCGCCCATGATGGTCAGGCCGATCACGGTCAGCACCGTGAAGATGGCCAGCTGAACCTTGACGAACTTGGTGAGTTTCACTTTCCGTCAGCCCCTTGCTGCGCGGGCACGGTGAGTCCCGGAATGGCGGGCAGGCCCGGAATCGGCGGCAGCCCAGCGATACTCGGCGTCGGAGCTGGTGTCGCGGGCTGGGCCGACGGCTTCAGCGGATCCGACAGCGGATCGCCCTTACCCTGCGGCGGAGCCGGATGCGCCCCCTCGCCGAGAGTGGCCTGAGCGCCGCCGAAGGCACCGCCCAGCGGGGTACCGGTCAGGAAGTTCGAATCCAGCCGGGCGGCAGTGAGATCGACCGTCATGAACAGGTTCATGTAGTCGCCCTTGATGACCTTGTCGATGTTCTTGATCGGGAACGGGAAGGTCAGCAGCCACTGCAGCGAGTCGGCGAGCTTGCCGCCGGTGGCGGCCAGCGACTGCAGCGCCGGCTCGAGGTTGGCCAGATCTGCCTTGAGGTTGTCACCGCCCTGGTCGATGATGCGCTGCACGGTATCGCTCAGACCGCCCAGTGCCGTCAGGGTTTTGGTGATGTTCTCGCGGCGATCGGCCAGCACCGTCAGCGCCGGGTGGATCTTGGTCACCGCATCGGCGACATCGTCCTTCTGCTGCGATAGCACCCCGGCGAACCGGTCCAGTCCGCTCATGGCCGCGATGATGTCGCTGGTCTGCTTGTCCAGCGTTCCGGTCAGCTGATTCAGCTGCGGCAGCAGGTCGCGGATGGCGTCGGTGCGGCCCTTGAAGGTCGCGTCGAGTTCCTTGGTGATGGTCTCCACCTGGGAGATGCCACCACCGTTGAGCACCACCGACAGCGAGGACAGCGTCTGCTCGGTGGTCGGGTAGGCCCCGGCCCGCTCGAGTGGGATCACGTCTCCTGGCTTCAACCGTCCCTGCGCGGGCTCGGTCGTCGGCGCCGCCAGCTCCACGTGGTTGCTGCCCAGCAGACTGGTCTGCCCGATGCGCGCAATGGCATTGGCGGGCAACGCGAGTCCCTTCTCCAGGGAAACGGTGACCAGCGCATGCCAGTTCTCGACCTTGATACCGGTGACCGTGCCCACCGGCACGTCGTTCACCATGACCGGCGAATTACGGGTCAGGGTGGTCACATTCGGCATCTGGATGTCGATCTGCCAGGCGCCCTCCCCGGTGCCGACCGCACCGGGCATGGACACCGAGTTCAGGCCATCCCATTCGCAGCCGCTCACACCGAGCACCGCGACCAGGCTGATCGCCGCGCCCGCGAGGCGAATCCTGCGGCGGCTCATCATCGTCCACCTCCGGGAATGAGCAGATCGGTCAGGGACTTGGGCGACGCCACCGGTGCGGCATCGGGCGCGGGTACCTGGTTGGCCAGATCGGGCGTGCTGTAGGTGAGTTGGTTGGGGAACACGTTCTGCTGGGTCACCGGATTCAGGATCACCGGCGGGTAGTTCATCATCAGCGACTGGACGATGGGCGCCAGGTACTGCTTGCACAGATCCGCGCTGTGCTGGGAATCATTGGTCGCACTGGCTTCGACCGCACCGCACAGGAAGGCGAACGGATTGGCGAAGTTCGGTGCGGCGAGGGCGCCGGCGATCGTGCCCTGGGCCGGCTTGTAGAGCTGGTAGAAGTTCACCAGCGCGGTCGGCGCGGAGTGCATGATCCGCTCCAGTTCGGGCTTCTTGTCGGCGAGCACCTGGGTGGCGTCGGCCAGCCGCTGCATGCTCTCGGTCAGCGCCCCGCTGCGTTCGTCGAGGAACCGCTTCACATCGCCGACAGCGGAATCGAGATTGTCCAGCCCCGAGCCGAGATCGGTGGAAACCCCGGCGAGTACCGAGGAAACCGAGGCCAGCCGGCCACCGAACTGCACGATCTGATCGTTGGACTTGGACAGCACATCCACGAACTGCTGCAGATTGCGGATGGTGCCGAACAGGTCGGTGCGGCCGTCGGAGAGCGTATTCAGCGTGCTGGACAGCTCTTTGAGGGTGTCGCGGAAGGCCTGGGCATTGCCATTGCCGAGGTTGTCGGCGGCGGTGTTGATGACCCGGCCGAAGGAGCCCTGCTTGTCCTCGCCGATCGGGCCGAGGGCGGTGGACAGCTTGGTCAGTTCAGCCTTGATGTCATCCCATTCCACCGGAACGGCGGTGTGCTCGATCGGAATCGAGGCGCCGTCGGCCATTTTCGCCCCGCTGGTGTATGCGGGAGCAAGCTGGATGAAGCGCGCCGACACCAGCGACGGCGAGATGATCACGGCCTTGGCGTCGGCCGGCAGATCGACGCCGCGGTCGACGGTCATCTTCACCGTCACCCGATCCTTGCCCGGATCGATGGAGTCGATCTTGCCGACCTTCACACCGAGCACACGGATCTCGTCACCGGCGTACAGACCGTTGGTCGAGGGGAAGTAGGCGGTGATGTGCTTCTTGCCGATATCGGAGACCAGTCCGTAGACCAGCCAGCCGGCCAGCGCGACCACCAGGGCCGCGGCCGCGATCCGGGTCCACCGGGGCAGCTTGCGAATTGCGTTCAACGCTCCGGCTCCTTCGGAATCGTCTGGGTCGTGAGAGCCCCGTTGTCGGTGAGTTCGTGCTGGAGCGAGTCGGGCAGGTGCTGCGGCCAGACCATGGCGTCGACCAGAACCTGCAGGGCCGGACTCGAGCCATTGGACAGATACGCCTGGAAGTACGGCCCACTGCCGACCTGCTCGCCGAGCGCGGCCTCGAACGGTCCGAGTTCGTCGACCGCCTTACCGAGGTTGTCCCGGTTGTCCTGCAGCAGCTTCAGCACCGAATTCAGCTTGTCCAGCGTCGGTTTCAGCTGCGCCTCGTTGTCGTTGACGAAGCCCGTGAGCTGCTGGGCGAGCCCGTTGATGTACACGATCAGCTGGCTCAGCGCCGCCCGGCGGGCATCCAGTTCGCCGAGCAGGCTGTTACCGTCGACCAGCAGCGAATTGATCTGTGTCGCACGATCACCCAGCACCTTGGTGACGTTCTGGGCGTGCGAGAGCAGCTCGGTGAGCGCCTTGTCGCGGTTGTTCAGGCTGCGCGAGAGCTGGGTGACGCCGTCGAGCGCCGACCGCAGCGGTCCCGGCGTATCGGTGAACGCGTCCGATAGGGTGTCCAGGGTCTTGTTGACCTGGTCGGTGTCGAGGCCCTTCACCGTGGTCGCCAGATCACCGAGCGCGTCGGTGAGCGAGTACGGAGACGTGGTGCGCTCCAACGGGATCGGCTGATCCTGACGCAGCGCGCCGTCACCGGTCGGCACCACCTCGAGCGACTTGCGGCCCAGCACCGTATTGGTCTTGATGGCCGCGGTGGTCTTGGTGCCCAGCACGATCGCCTCGTCGAGGGTGAACCGCACCTTGACCTTGGCGCCGTCCAGCGCGACATTCTCCACCCGGCCGGACTTCACGCCGGCCACCTGCACCTGGTCGCCGGGCAGCAGCCCGCCGGCGTCGGCGAAGTAGGCCGTGAACTCCGCACCCGAGCGTATGAAGGGCAACCGGTCGAACTGCAGGGCGGTGAGGCAGATCGTCACCGCCAGCACGATGCCCGTGACCCCGATATCGATCAAGGGTGAGCGTTGTTGATTCATTTGTCCGAGCACCTTCCGGTGGACTGACCGCCGGGCGCGACGATGCGCGTCTGATGCTGGCCGTCAGGACCGTCGACGATGACGGCCGTACCGCAGACGTACATGTTCATGAACGAGCCGTAGGAGCCGATGCGGATCAGCTTCTTGTAGGTGTCGGGCAGCAGGCCCAGCACGTACTGGACGTCGTCCTTGCGGTCGTCCAGGTTCTGCGACAGCTTGCCGAGCTGTTCGACGTTCGCCTTCAGATCCGGGCGGACCTGCTGCAGCAGACTGGTGAGATCGCCGGTGGCCCCGGCCAATCGGGGCAGTGCGTCGCCGATCGGATCCTTGTCGGCCGCCAGACCGCTGACCAGGCGCTGCAATTCGTTCAGGGTGGTCCCGAAGTCCGCGTTGCGCTGGTCGATGGTGCCCAGCACCGTCTTCAGGTTCTCGATCACGCTGCCGATCAGGGCATCCCGATCGGCCAGGGTCTTGCTGAACGATCCGCCGCTGTTCAGCAGCGAAACCAGCGTGCCGCCCTGTCCCTGAAACACCTGCAGTAGCGCACCGGTCAGATCGTTGACCTGCTCCGGATTCAGGCCGCGCAGCAGCGGCTTGAATCCGCCGAGCAGCAGGTCGAGATCGAGCGCGGGCTTGGTCTTGTCAGTGCCGATGGTGGCGCCCTTGCGCAACGGCTGCGCCGTGCCCGGACCGTCCATCAGCTCCAGATAGCGGTCGCCGACGAGGTTTTCATAACGAACGGCCGCCTGAGTGCCGGAATACACGTGGTACTCGTTGTCGATGTCGAAGTCGACGTGGGCCAGGTGGTCCTTGCCGACATAGACCCGGCTCACCGAGCCCACCGGCACACCCGCGATACGGACCTTCGAGCCGGGCAGCATCCCGGCCGCACTGGTGAAGATCGCGTGGTAGCCGGTCGAGCGGGCGAAGCGCATCTGACTGAAGACGATGCCCAGCGCGGCCAGGACCAGCACCATGATCAGGGTGAAGATCCCCAGTTTTACGGAGCTCGAATGCACTTTGAGCCTCATGGGTTCGGCACCCCCGGAAGTCCGGCGAACAGAATCTGGAACATCTTGGGGCCGTTGAGGTGGGTATCCATCGCCGGCGTCCACACCTCGCCCTCGGAAGTGTCGGTGACGAGGTAGTTGGAGTGGCTGCCCGGCACCCGGTCGAGGATGTTCTCGCAGTGCGGGCCACCGGTGGCATTCACCTTCGGCAGATCCTTCGGGTACGAGTAGGGAGTGCCGCCGCCCATGAAGCCGGCGTTCAGGGTGACCCACGGCCCGTCGCCACCGAAGATACGGTTGCCGTCCGGCAGCGCGTTCGCCGCACCGACGACCAGGCAGTACAGGGCCGGGTTGTACTCGTTGAGCAATTCGGTGGTCGGACGCAGCACGCCCAGGGTGTCCACCAGCGCCTTCTGGTTGTCCGAGAGCACGCCGCCGGTGTCGTTGGCCAGGCCGACCAGGTTCAGCAGCACCTTGTCGAAATTGTCCTTCTGATCGACGATGGTGCCGCCCGTAACCGTCATATTGCCGGTGGTGCGCAACAGATCCGGCGCGGTGTCGGCGTACAGGTTGGTCACACCGACCGAGGTCTGGAGATCACGCTGCAGGTCCGGCAGGCTCGGGTTGATGTCCTTCAGCAACTGATCGCTGTCCACCATGAGCTGGCCCAGCTTGTCGCCGCGACCCTGCAGGGCGGTGCCCAGCGCGGTCAGCGTCGCATTGAGCTTCTCCGGCTGCACCTTCGCCAGTAGATCGTTCAAATGCTGGAAGAGCGTGTTGAATTCGACCGTCACCGCGCCCGCCTGCACCACCGAGCCCGCCTTCAGCGAGTCGGAGGAGGGGTGCTGCGGTTCGATGAAGTTGATGTACTTCGCGCCGAACACCGTGGTCGAGTTGATGTCGACAGTGGCGTTGGCGGGCACCATCTTCAGCTTGTCCGGGTCCATCGCCAGTTCGATGCGCGCCCCGTCGGCGCTGTCGGTGATGTTGGTGACCCGCCCGATCTCGACCCCGCGGATCTTGACCTTGGCGTCCTTGTCCATGACCAGGCCGGCCCGCGGCGCGGCGACCGTGACCTTGACCTTGTCTTCGAACCCGCCCGCGAACATCACCAGGCAGACCGCGACGGCAGCGGCCAGGCCGAGCACCATACCCACGCCGGCCAGCCGAATGACCCACCCCTGTTCGAGATAGCGTTTCGGCTTGGGTTTCTCGACGAACGGCGAGCCGATCGGGCTCTCCATTCCGCGCTGTTGTTGGACCATGTGTGTCGTCCCGCCCCTACCCGGAGAGATGGAAATTGCCGGAGGTGCCGTAGATGGCCAGCGACATCAGCAGCGTCACCATGACGACCGCGATCAGCGAGGCCCGCACCGCATTACCTACCGCCACGCCGACGCCGACCGGTCCGCCCGCGGCGTGGTAGCCGTAGTAGGTATGGATCAGCATGACCGCCATGGCCATGAAGATCGCCTGCGCGAAGGACCAGAGGATGTCGCTGGGGATCAGGAACGTCGAGAAGTAGTGGTCGTACACACCGGCCGACTGGCCGTAGATCACCACGGTCGCGAAGCGCGAGGCGATGAACGAGGCGATGACCGCCAGTGAGTACAACGGGATGATGGCGATGATGCCCGCCAGCATGCGGGTGCCCACCAGGAAGGGGACAGGCCGGATGGCCATCACCTCGAGGGCGTCGATCTCTTCGGAGACCCGCATGGCGCCCAATTGTGCCGTGGTACCGGCGCCCAGCGTCGCCGCCAGGCCGATACCCGAAATGACCGGGGCCGCAATGCGAACGTTGATGAACGCGGCGAAGAAGCCGGTCAGGGCTTCGACACCGATATTGCCGAGGGAGCTGTAACCCTGCACGGCGATGGTGCCACCGGCGGCCAGGGTCAGGAACCCTACGATCACGACGGTGCCGCCGATGACCGCCAAAGCGCCTGTGCCCATCGAGATCTCGGCGATCAGCCGGATGGTCTCGGTGCGGTAGTGCACCAGGGCCTTGGGCACCGAGCCGATCGACCGCGCGTAGAAGACCGCGTGCTTGCCGACCGAATCGAGGGCCTCGGTGAAGCGCTGAAAACGCTTGGTCACCTTGGGAAAACGAGACTGGATCACGAACGCCATCTGATCACCGCGCCGTGAACTTGATGCCAACGGCGGTTACCACGACGTTGATGACGAACAGCGCCATGAAGGCGAAGACGACGGTCTGGTTGACGGCGTCGCCGACGCTCTTGGGACCGCCCTTCACGTTCAGGCCCAGATAGCAGGCGACCAGGCCGGCGACGAGTCCGAACAGCATGGCCTTCACCTCGGAGATGACAAGCTCCGGCAGGTGGGTCAGCAGGGTGAGGCCGTTGACGAAGGCGCCGGGGTTCACACCCTGCAGGTAGACCGAGAACAGGAACCCGCCCAGGATGCCGATGGTGGACACCAGGCCGTTGAGCAGGAAGGCCACGAACATCGAGGCGAGCACGCGCGGAACCACCAGGCGCTGAATCGGATCGATGCCGAGCACCTTCATGGCGTCGATCTCTTCGCGAATGGTGCGCGCGCCCAGGTCCGCGCAGATGGCGGTCGCGCCCGCGCCGGCCACGATGAGCACCGTGACCATCGGGCCGATCTGGGTAATGGTGCCGAAGGCGGCGCCCGCGCCGGAGAGGTCGGCCGCGCCGATCTCGCGCAACAGGATGTTGAGAGTGAAGCTCACCAGCACGGTGAACGGAATTGCCACCATCAGGGTGGGGAAGATGGATACCCGGGCTATGAACCAGGACTGATCGATGAATTCCCGCCGCTGAAACGGGGGCCGTACCACGGCGCGGGCGACCGCACCGGCGAGTTCGAAGAACCCTCCGACCGCCCGCAGCGGTACGGCAAGGACTTCATTCATTCTCGCTATTCCTCCTGCCCCTGCCTAGCTATAGCAATCGAGATATGGATGTGATCTCGATCCCGCTCGAAGATTAGAACACGTTCTCATACGGTTCGGGAAGGTTTCGACTGTTTGAACTGGCGTTCTTTCTGAACTGGCGTCCAGTTTCGAGAACATGTTCACCCCAGCCTGACCGTCAGAGGTATGCCGCATTGTGAGGCGACACACATAGTTGATCCCTTTCTTACCAACGATCGATCTCACGATCAACCGCAGACCCCGGGGGCCGGACCGTGTCTATAGAAACTCACAGCCCCCGGGCAGGGATACGAAGGCGAGCCTCAGCCCAGATCCTTCAACGAGGAAGCGGAAAACGTAGCGTCGGAACCACGTTCGGCGAAGTAGCCGCCCAGCGCGTCGGCCAGGCCCTCGCGAGTCCACTCGCCGACGGCGTCGAAGCGCTGCTCCACCACCGGGGCGGCCATCAGGGCCACCATCGGGCCGTAGACGACGAACAGCTGGCCGGAAATCGATTCGGCCGCCGGGGAAGCCAGGTAGGCCACCAGCCGGGCCACGTGATCGGGCGAGAGCGGGTCCGGGCCCTCCTCGGGGGCCGCGGAGAAGACCTGCTCGGTCATGGCGGTGCGGGCGCGCGGCGCGATGGCGTTGGCACGCACCCCGACGCTCTCGAGCGCGCGGGCCGCCGACAGGGTCAGTGCGGTGATACCGGCCTTGGCCGCACCGTAATTCGCCTGCCCGGCCGGGCCGAGCAGACCGGCCTCCGAGGAGGTGTTGACGATGCGCCCATAAACGGGAGCACCCGTCTCCTTGTACCTACCGCGCCAGAAGGCGGCCGCATTGCGGGTCAAAAGGAAATGCCCGCGCAGGTGGACCGCGACGACCGCGTCGAAATCCTCGTCGGACATGTTGAACAACATCTTGTCCCGGGTGATCCCGGCATTGTTCACCACGATGTCCAGCCCACCGAAGGTCTCCTCGGCGGTGCGGATCAATGCGTCGGCGGTCGCGCGCTCGGCGATACTGCCGCCCACGAACTCCGCCTTGACGCCCAGCGCCCGGATGTCGGCGAGGGTTGCGCTCACCGCGTCGTTCTCGGCAAGGTCGTTGACGATGACCGACGCGCCGGCCCGGGCCAGCTCGAGGGCTTCGGCCCGGCCCAGCCCGGCGCCCGCGCCGGTGACGATGGCAACCCGGCCCGAAAGACTTACATCAGAATCGCTCACCGGCCGACTCTAGAACGTGTTCCACCCGACGGGCAAGCGTGCGCTCAGACCAGCTTCAATGCCGCCTTGGGGCACTGGGCCACGGCGGACTCGATATCCCGACGGTTGGCCTCGGTGACCTCGGCCTCGTTGACGTGCAGGTTGTCGTCGTCATCGAGATCGAAGACGTCAGGGGCGATTCCGACACAGATTCCGTTCGCTTCGCACTGATCGAAATCGACGATCACCTTCATAGTTCTCTCCTTAACCACAGGTTCTTCCCGAGCCTAACAAGCGGACCACCCATTCGATAGCGATCAAAGACCGAAAAAGCAGCCATACTGGAACAAGTTCCAGTTCATGTGCCATGATCGGGCCATACCCGAAGGTTCGCGGCCCGTTTCGTTCTGGACTGAGCGGAGCGGGGGAGCGAAGCGGAGGAGCGGAGGGAGGAAGAACGAGACCTCCTGGGCCGCGAACCCGCCGCGCCGCAGGCGCGGCAGAAAGGATACGGACTGCTATGCGTATCGCCTACACGCCGCAACAGGAACAGCTGCGTGCCGAGCTGCGTGACTATTTCACCCGCCTCATCACTCCCGAACGGCGGCAAGCGCTTTCGGCGCAGACCGGAGAGTACGGCGAGGGCAATGTCTACCGTGAGGTGGTCGAGGAGATGGGCCGCGACGGGTGGCTCGCCCTCGGCTGGCCCAAGGAGTACGGCGGCCAGGACCGCTCCACCATGGATCAGCTGATCTTCACCGACGAGGCCGCCATCGCCGGCGCCCCGGTGCCGTTCCTGACCATCAACTCGGTGGCGCCGACGATCATGCACTACGGCACCGAGGAGCAGAAGAAGTTCTTCCTGCCCAAGATCGCCGCCGGTCAGCTGCACTTCGCCATCGGCTACTCGGAGCCGGGCGCCGGCACCGACCTGGCCTCGCTGCGCACCTCCGCGGTCCGCGACGGCGACGACTGGATCATCAACGGCCAGAAGATGTGGACCTCCCTCATCGCCTACGCCGACTACGTGTGGCTCGCCGCCCGCACCGACCCGAACGCCAAGAAGCACAAGGGCATCTCGATGTTCATCATGCCGACCACGGCAGAGGGCTTCTCCTGGACGCCGGTGCACACCATGGCCGGGCCCGACACCAGCGCCACCTACTACCAGGACGTGCGGGTCAAGCACTCCGACATGGTGGGCCCCGAGAACGGCGGCTGGGCGCTGGTCACCAACCAGCTCAACCACGAGCGCGTCGCGCTGACCTCGTCCGCGCCGCTGGCCCTGGCCGTCGCGCAGGTGACCGAGTGGGCGCGCAACACCAAAACCGCCAACGGCTCCCGGGTCATCGACCAGGAATGGGTGCAGATCAGCCTGGCCCGCATCCACGCCAAGGTCGAGTACCTGAAGCTGACCAACTGGGAGATCGCCTCGCGCGCCGACGCGCAAAAGGACCCCGCGACCGGTACCGGCGAGGGCGCTCCGCGCCCGTGGGACGCCTCCGCCACCAAGGTGTACGGCACCGAACTGGCGACCGAGGCATACCGCGCGCTGATGGAGATCCTCGGCCCGCAGGCCTACCTGCGCCAGGACTCGGCGGGCTCGCAGCTGCGGGGTCGTCTCGAGCGCATGCACCGCGCCTGCCTGATCCTCACCTTCGGCGGCGGCACCAACGAGGTGCAGCGCGACATCATCGCCATGACCGCCCTCAAGCAGCCCGCCGCCGCGCGCTAGCTGTGTCCGATAGCGATGTGAGCGGGCCCTCCGTGGTTACGCAAGCTGCCCCCTCCGGGCCTGACGCTCACATCGCGCGAAACCAAGGTAACCATCATGGATTTCACCCTCACCGAGGCGCAGCAGGATCTGGCCCGCCTCACCGCCGAGGTCACCGGCAAGCTCGTCACCGCCGACCGGCTGCGTGAGCTCGACCGCAACACCGACGCATCGGGCAACCCGACCGTGCGCTTCGACGAATCGCTGTGGAACTCGCTCGCCGAGACCGGCGTGCTGGCCGCGGCCCTGCCGGAGACGGTGGGCGGCAGCGACTTCGGCGTGTTGGAGCAGACCGCCATCCTGCGCGAGATCGGCAAGTCCGTCGCGCCCGTGCCGTACCTGTGGTCGATCGTGCTCGGCGCGGGCGCGCTCGCGCAGTTCGGCTCCACAGCCCAGCGTGAGCTGGCCGCACAGGCCGCGCGTGGCGAGGTCATCCTCACCGCGGCGCTGAGCGAGGAGCGCAACTGGGAGCTCGCCAGCCCGGTCACCACCGCGATGGCGGGCGACGGCTGGCAGCTGACCGGTCTCAAGACCACGGTGCCCTTCGCCCGCCAGGCGGCGCGCATCCTGGTGTCCGCCAGCGTCGACGGCTCCCCCGCCGTCTTCCTGGTCGACCCGTCGCACGCCTCGGTGCGCGTCGCGGACCAGATCGTCACCGACCGCTCCCCCGAGGCCGAGGTCGAATTCGCCGGCACCCCCGCCGAATTGGTGGGCACCGTCGACCAGGGCGCCGAGATCCTGACCTGGCTGCTGGAGCGCGCCTGGCTCGGCCTGGCCGCCACCCAGCTCGGCGTGGTCGAGAAGGGCCTGGAACTGGTCGCCGACTACGCCCGCGAGCGTGAGCAGTTCAATCGCAAGATCGGCAGCTTCCAGGCCGTGGCCCAGCGCCTGGCCGACGCCTACATCGACGTGCAGGGCGTGCGGCTGGCCGTGCAGCAGGCGGCCTGGCGACTGGCCGAGGGCCTGCCCGCCGCGGCCGAGGTGCACACCGCCAAGTTCTGGGCCGCCGAGGCGGGTCACCGCGTCGCCCACACCGTGGTGCACGTGCACGGCGGTGTCGGTATCGACCGCGACCACATCGTGAACCAGTACTTCACCGCCGCCAAGCACAACGAGTTCGCCCTCGGCGGCGCGACCGACCACCTGCGCGCGCTCGGGTCGCTGCTGTCCGACGCTGCGCAGTAACAACTCTCGGAGACTCGGTACCAACTCCCGGAGACTCGGCCGAACCCTGCACTGCGGCCGACGGCGGGGCGGTGGCTCCCATACCGGCCACCACCTCGCCGTTTTTCTTTGTCCGGGAACGGTTTACGGCACCAGCGGACCGGCGAGCACCCGCTCCCCCGCCGACCGGTTGCCCTGCCAGGTCAGGGCCGCGTCCTTGGCGGGCTTGCGCTGCCACAGCGCCAGCAGCAGATCCGAAGCGGTGCCGGAGATTTCGGCGACCGGGGTGCCCGGGCCGTAGGTCCAGCTCTCACCGGTGTCGGTGGCGCGGACCCTGACGGCCACCTCGGGCTCGCTCGCCAGCCCACGCTGAATCATGCGCGGCGCGAACAGTTCGAAGACTTCCGCGATGCCGTCGGCGGCCTGCGCCGGATCGAATTCTTCCGCGATGCCGAGCGCATTCTTGCCGTCCCAGACGTGCATGAGGGTCTCCTGGGCGCGGCGGCGCTGCCAGAACCCGACCGTGCGCGGCAGCGCCTTGGTGAAGGTCCAGGCCGGGGTCTCGGGGGCGACCGACACCGCCTCGAGCAGGGCCTGCGCGGTCTCGTCGTACCAGGCCCGCAGATCGACGGGATCCTTCGGAGCGGGTTCGCCCTGGTAGTCGCCGCGGCCCTCCCTGATGCCGGTGACCACCCACAGATTGCCCTGGCCGACATGGTCGGCCAGGTCGTAGAAGGTCCAATCCCCGCAGCTGGGGACCGGTGCGTCCAGATCGACCCCCGGCGTGATCAGCTCTCCGAACTCGCTCAATTTCTCGCGCAAAATGGCCACGAAATCCATGCGGCCCACGCTAACCAGCGAAAACTCGGCCTGCCAGCCATATGCGGCCGGTAAAACGCGAAATCCGGCCAAATATCAGGATTCGAATTCACGGACGGAGATGCGCTCACCCACCGGGTCGTGGTGATCCGGCGACGGTTCCAGTTCGTACAGCAGGGCCTCGCCGCGTGCGTCGTGGCGGATGGCGCGGCCCAGTTCGGCCGCGGCCCGGTAGTGGGCCGGGGTACGCAGGACGTGGCGGATCGCGCGGGCGATGCGCTGCGGGGTCGCGGTGCGCGGCAACGTGATTCCGGCATTGTGGGCGCGGACGCGCGCGGCATTGTCGGCATTGTCGCGGCCGTGCGGCAGGACCACGACCGGGAGGTCGGCGGCGAAGGACTTCATCAGGGTGCCGTGGCCGCCATGGGTGACGACCAGGCTGGCATGCCGCATGATTTCGCGGTGCCCGGCCGCGCGCAGGACCGTCACATTCGGCGGGGCGTGCAGCTCGTCCGGGTCGACGGCGGGGCCGGTGGTGACGACACCGCGCACGGGGAGCTGGCCCAGGGCGTCGGAAATGCGCTGCAGGCAATCGGTTTGGCGTTGAAAGGTGGTGGACAGCGCGACCAGGACGAGCGGATCGCCGCCGTCGGTCTGCGTCCACGTGGCGCCCTCGCCCCAATCAGGCTCGTCGAGGATCGGGCCGACCCAGCGCACCCCATCGGGTCCCTGCCCCGGGAAGTCGAACGCCGCACTGGACAGCACCAGCTGCCGGCGCGCCAGCTGCGCCTGGTCCTGATAGTGGGCCAGCCGCTCCAGCCCGAAATCCGCGCGCAGAACATTGAGCTTGGGTAGCAGTTCCTCGTCCCAGCGCCGCTGCACCAGCGAGCCCACCACCCGGTCGCGCAACCGGCCCAGTGGCCCGTGCGCCTTGCCGAAGCCGGAACCCGGCGGCGGGCCGCCCTCCACCGGCAGCGGGTAGATGCCGGGGATGAGCACCGAGAAGGGCACCTCACAGGCCTGGGCCGCGACCATTGCCCCGAAGGCGAAGAAGGAGGCCAGCACCAGATCGGGTCGCTCGGCATCGATTTCCTCGGCGGTGTCGCGGGCGAATCCGGCCCCCGCGCGCGGGCGCAGCCGCGCGCCCGCGGCCGTCACCGGACCGGCCAGGGATTCCTCCGCGAGCACGGTCACCCGATGGCCACGCCGCACCAGACGCCGCACCACACCCAGCTCCGGCGGAACCGTTCCGCCGCTGCCGGTGAGGGCGACCAGGTAGCTGTGAGTCATCGGGCACCTCCCCAATCACTCTTGCACGACCGATGAGTTTTCCGCACCCGCTTCGTCCCCATCAGTACATCGAATGAGAGGGGTCGAACCACCATGCCGAGCAAGATGATCTTCATCAATCTGCCCGTCGCCGACCTGGACCGGTCGAAGCGCTTCTACGAGGCCGTGGGCTGGAAGGTCAACCAGGACTTCACCGACGGCAATGCCGCCTGCATCGTGGTCGACGACAACATCTGCGTCATGCTGCTGACCCACGACTTCTTCACCACCTTCAGCACCCGCCCCCTCGGCGACACCCACGGCACCGTCAACGGCGTCTACGCGCTGGCCCTGTCCAGCCCCCACGAAGTGGACGCCCTCGTCGACGCGGCCCTCCGAGCCGGCGGCACCGAAGAACTCAATCCCGACCGTCGCGCCCAGGAAGCCGAGGTGGGCATGTACAGCCGCACCTTCCTCGACCTCGACGGCCACCAGTGGGAGCCGTTCCACATGGCCTATCCCGCCTGACCACCGATCGGCAGCTTCCTGCCATCCGATGAAGTGTCGGTTCACCCGGGGGCGAACCAGGGTGAACTCATGGCTTTCAATGTTGCAGACCTCTTCGAGCACGCCGTCGACGCGGTTCCGGAGCGGATCGCCCTGATCTGCGCCGACCGGCAATTCACCTATCGCGAACTGGACGAGCGGGCCAACCGGCTCGCCCATCACCTGGCCGCCCGCGGCATCGGCGCGGGCGATCACGTCGGCGTGTATTCACGCAATTCGGCCGAGGCGCTGGAAACGATGCTCGCGACCTACAAACTGCGGGCGGTGTCGGTGTGCGTCAACTATCGCTATGTGGCCGGCGAGGTGCGCTACATCGTCGAGAACGCGGATCTGAAAGCCCTTGTCCACGAGGCGCAGTACGGTGACATCGTCGCCGAGGTCCAGGCTGCGGTGCCGTTCGTGACCGAGGTGCTCGCGATCGGGCCCGACTACGACGCGGCGCTGGCCGCGCAGTCCCCGGAGCGCGATTTCGGTCCGCGCAGCGGCGAGGACCTGTACATCCTCTACACCGGCGGCACCACCGGCATGCCCAAGGGCGTGATGTGGCGGCACGAGGACGTCTGGCGGGCGCTCGGCGGCGGCATCAATCACGTGACCGGCGAGTATGTCTCGGACGAATGGGAATTGGCCGCCGCTGCGAAGTCCGCGCCGACCGGAATCGTCATGGCCCCGCTCTCGCCCCTCATCCACGGCGCCGCGCAGTGGGCGGCATTCCTCGCCCTGAACTCCGGTGGCACCTTGGTTTTCGTACCGCAGTTCGACGCGCACGAGGTATGGCGTGAGGTGGAGCGGCACGGGGTCAATGTGCTCACGGTGATCGGTGACGCCATGGCCAAACCGTTGCTGGAGGCGTATCACGAAGGGCACTACGACGTTTCGTCCCTGTGGGCGTTCAGCAGCCACGCCGCGCTGTTCTCGCACTCGCTCAAACAGCAGTACCTCCACACCTTCCCGAACCTGTTCATCACCGACGTGATCGGCTCCTCGGAGAGTGGCAGCACCGGATTGTCCGTGGTCACCAAGGATTCCGACCACACACAGGGCCCGCGGGTGAAGTTCGGAGCGCAGGCCGCGCTCCTCGACGACGACGGCAACCTGGTCGAACCCCGGCCCGGCGCGGTAGGCCGGATGGCGCGGACCGGGCACGTACCGCTCGGGTATTACAAGGATCCCGAGAAGACGCGGTCGATCTTCGCCGAGCTGGACGGCAAACGCTATGTGGCGCCGGGCGATTACGCGCGCTACGAGGCCGACGGCACCGTCACCCTGCTCGGGCGCGGCTCGGAGTGCATCAATACCGGCGGCGAGAAGGTGTTCCCGGAGGAGATCGAGACCGCCCTCAAATCCCATCCGGAGGTCTTCGACGCCCTGGTGATCGGCATTCCGCACGACCGCTTCGGACAGGCCGTGGCAGCGGTGGTGCAGCCGCGGCCGGGAGCCGCGCTCACGCTCGGTGAGCTGGACGCGCACCTGCGCACCAAGATCGCGGGATACAAAGCGCCCCGGGGGTATTGGCTGGTCGACCAGGTCATGCGGCAGCCCAGCGGGAAGGCGGACTACCCCGCCGCCAAACGATATGTGGCCGAGCACGCCGGGGGGATGCGCGCTCCCCGCTGACCGAGTGTGCGGTCAGCTCAGCAGTCCGAGGTCACGCACCCGCACCCCGAGCTGGAATCGGGTGCTGACCTCGAAACGGGCCATCAGCTGCGCGACATAGCGGCGGTAGGTGCGCAGCGACACCCCCAGCGCCCGCGCCGCCGTCTCGTCCTTCGCCCCGGCATGCAGCTGCTCGACCACCGCGAGCACCACCGCGTCCAGCCCGCGCTCCCCCAGCTCCAGGTGATCGCGGAGCTGACGCGCGGAATGCCAGGTGCGGACGGCGAATTGGTGCACCACGCCGAGCAGCGCCGGTTCGGCCACCAGCAGGCCGCGCGGTTGCTGCCCGGGCGCGGCCGACCACAGCGCCGCCCGCTCGCGATCGACGATCAGCACATTGCAGAAGTCGGTGTCGGTGACCCGGATCTGCGAGCCGACCGCGAACTGCCGCAGCACCGACTGCCGTCCGCGCGTGCCCACATAGGCGGCCGACAGCAGCAGCCGAACCTGCTTACCGGCGGCGTGCAGCTGCCGGAAAACCGTGTCCTCGGAACCGTATTCGGTCTCCGGCCGGACGGGGCGGGCGATGGCCATGACGGCCTCGCGCCGCACCCCCACCAACATGCGGCGCAGATTCTCCGCCCACAGTTCATCCGCGTGCAGCTCTACCGTCATCACGCACCTCTCGTGAGCACCTGTGGGAGAGCATATTTCGATTACCAGCCAGCGCGAGCAGCCGGTGAACCGCGAGCCGGACACGAAATCTGGTGCCGCCCAGCCTTGGTGTCACACAAAACGGGTGAGTCGCCGATCTTGACCGGTGGCGGCGCCGACCGTGAGGGTAGGGGAACCGGCTAGTTCGTGCGGAGCCTCCGATCAACGGCGATCAGCGACGGCCACCGATGTCCTCCGTCCTTCGACGGGGGTTGCGCGCCAAGCCGGTCCGCGGGCCGGAGCCCACCATCCGAGGTGTGGACGGAGGGGGACCGGCCCGCGGAACGCCAACGGCGTGCGGCGACAGACGGTGACGCGCCCGCCCTAGTTCGAGCCCAGCTCCATGGGCAGGCCGAACAGCGGGAAGAGCTTCTCGGTGTCGAGGAAGAAGGTGAGACCGGAGATGCGGTCACCGTCCAGTTCGAGAGTGGTGATGGACCACGGGGTCCAGCGGCCGGGCTCGTCACTCGGCTTGTAGTGGCCGAAGGCGGGTAGCCCGTTGGCGCCGGCCAGCGGGATCATGCGGGAGTCGCGGCAGGCGTGGCCGGTGCCGAGCATGAAGGCGGCCACGTTCTCGGGACCGGAGATCCACAGCGAGAACGGCGGCATGGACAGGGCCACATCGGCTTTCAGGAGGTCGGTGAGGGCGTCCATGTCGTAGGCCTCGAAGGCCTTGACGAAATCGTCGACCAGTTTGCGCTGCTGCTCGTTGTTCTCGTCGAAGGGGTCCGACACCGTGGCCCTCTCCTGCACCTTCGACATGGTGGCGCGGGCCCGCTGCAGAGCGCTGTTCACCGAGGCCGGGGAGACGTTGAGCATGTCGGCGGTCTCGCCCGCCGAGAAACGCAGCACCTCGCGCATGATCAGGATGGCGCGCTGACTGGCCGGCAGATGCTGCACGGCCGCGACGAAGGCCAGGCGCAGCGTGTCCTTCGCGCTGGCGGCCTCGGCCGGATCGGCGCCGAAGGCGAGGGCGTTCGGAATCGGTTCCACCCACACGTAATCCGGCTCCGGCGCGGGCAGGTCCGAATCTGGGGTCGAGGGACCGTTGAGGTCCATGGGTCTGGCACGGCGCTGCGGACCGTCCAGCATGTCGAGACAGACATTGGTGGTGATTTTGTACAGCCAGGACCGCAGGCTGGACCGGCCCTCGAAGGAGTCGTAGGACTTCCACGCCCGCGTGAAGGACTCCTGCACCGCGTCCTCGGCTTCGAACGAGGACCCGAGCATTCGATACGCGTAGGCGCACAGTTCCCGCCGATGCCCCTCGAAAGACCGCAGCACATCGTCGGAAACGGTGCCGCCCACCTTCTCGCTCATGCCAGACAGCGTCGCACAGCCCACCGACAAGAAACACCCGCGAAAAGGTTGGTGCCCGCCTGCGATCGCAGACGGGCACCGACACACACCGCGAACCGAGCCGCGTTACTTGGTGTTCGAGGCCTGGGCGTGGTTGTCGGCCTCCCGGGCCTCGGTCTGCGCCTTGGCCCACTTGTAGTCCGGCTTGCCCGCGGGCGAGCGCTTGATCTCGTCCACGAACCACAGGCTGCGCGGCATCTTGTAGGAGGAGATCTCCTTGACCAGGGTCGGCCGCAGCTCCTCCAGCGTCGGGCGGGCGCCGCCGCGGCACTGCACGACCGCGACCACCCGCTGGCCCCAGCGCTCGTCCGGCACACCGACCACGAGCGCGTCGAAGATCTCCGGGTGCGCCTTGAGCGCGCCCTCGACCTCTTCGGGGTAGATCTTCTCGCCACCGGAGTTGATGGACACCGAGCCGCGGCCCAGCATGGTGACGGTGCCGTCCGCCTCCACGCGGGCGAAGTCGCCGGGGATGGAGTAGCGAACGCCGTTGAACACCTTGAAGGTTTCGGCGGTCTTGACCGGGTCGTTGTAGTAGCCGAGCGGGATGTTGCCGGTCCGCGCCAGCAGGCCGACCTGGCCGGAGCCGGGCGCGACCTCGTTGCCCTCTTCGTCGATCACCTTGGTGGAGCCGTCGATCTTCACGCGCGGGCCGCCAGTGTGCGTGGCACCCTTGGCCGCCACGGCCAGACCACCGAAGCCGGTCTCCGAGGAGCCGATGGAGTCGGTGATGAGCGCGTTGGGGAAGTTCTCGATGAACTGGTCCTTCAGCGCGGGCGAGAACAGCGCCGCGCTGCTGGCCAGCACCCACAGGCTCGAATGCTGGTACGCCTCACCGTTTTCCGCATTGCCCTCGGCCAGCGCGTCCAGCATCGGACGGGCCATGGCATCGCCGGTAATGAAGATCATGTTGACGGCGTGCCGCTGAATCGCCTGCCACACACCGTGTCCGCTGAACTCCGGCAGCATGACGGCCTTGCCGCCGTCGAACAGGCTGTGCAGGGTCGCGGTGAACGCGCCGCCGTGGATCAGCGGCGGAATCGGGTAGCGCACCATCGGCGAGTTGCCGCTCGCGCCGCCCTTGGACTGCTCCCACTCGTCCTGGATGAATTCACCGGTGTAGAAGTTGATGCCGCCGCCGAGGACGCGCCACCAGTCCTCCTGCCGCCACATGACGCCCTTGGGCATGCCGGTGGTGCCGCCGGTGTAGATCATCATGATGTCGTCGGAGGAACGCTCGCCGAAATCGCGTTCGCCGCGCGAGCCGGCCAGCGCCGCTTCGTATTCCACCGCGGTCGGGGGCAGCGGCAGGTCGGTGCCGTCCTCGACGGTGACGACCGCCTTGATCTTCGGCACGTTCGGCAGCACATTGGCCACCTTGTCGCTGTACCGCCGCTCGTGAATGAGCGCGACCATATCCGAGTTCTCGAAGATGTACTGCAACTCGTTCTCGACGTAGCGGTAGTTCACGTTGATCATGACTGCCCGCGCCTTGAAGATGGCCACCATGGCCTCGACGGCCTCGATGGTGTTGCGCGAGTACACGCCGACCTTGTCACCCGGCTGCACACCCTGATCCTGCAGGTAGTGCGCCAGCCGGTTGGCTCGGTCCTCGAGCTCGGCGTAGGTCACCGAACGAGCGTCGTCAACCAGCGCGACACGTTCCGGCATGAGGTCGATGGTGTGCTCGACAAGGTCCGCAATGTTGTAGCTCACCGCTTCAAAATAGAACGTGTTCTTGTGTGTGACAAGCCACAGATTCGGCTTTGGTCCTGCGATCGGATGTGCCCCCTGTCACACCCTACGGCGACTTACGCTGAATTGGAACAGATGCGAAAGGGCGCGACCCACTCACCGGGGCGCGCCCTTTCCAACCGGTCGCGAAGCGCTTCTTCGAGGCCAGATTTCTGGAACTAGTTCTACGACCGAATCAGTGCCCGTGCGACTCGATCAGCGGGCGCAGCGCCTCGAACTGCGCTACGTCGCGGACACCCACGAGCATCATGGTGACGCCGGCCTGCTCCCACACCTTCAGCTGCTCACGCACCTGCGCCTCATTGCCGATGATGGTGGTGTCGAGGATCAGCTCGTCGGGCACGACCGCCGCGGCCTCATCCTTGCGGCCGGTGCGGAACAGCCGGGTGATCTCGTCCACCTGTTCGCCGTAGCCCATGCGCCGGTACACCTCGGCGTGGAAGTTGAGTTCCTCCGCACCCATGCCGCCGATGTAGAGCGCCATGAACGGGCGCAGCCGATCCAGTTCGGCCTTGGGGTCGTCGGTCAGGATCACCTGCGCGGTGGCGGCGATCTCGAAGTCCTCGCGCGAGCGCCGCGCGCCCGGGCGCGAGAAGCCCTCATCGAGCCACTCGTTGTACATGTCGGCCAGTCGCGGTGTGTAGTAGATGGCCAGCCAGCCGTCCGCGATCTCCGCGGTCAGCGCGACGTTCTTGGGGCCCTCCGCACCGAGCCAGATCGGCAGGTCCGCACGCAGCGGGTGAGTGATGGGCTTGAGCGGCTTGCCGAATCCCGTTGCGCCCGAGCCGGAGTAGGGCAGCGGGTAGTGCGGGCCCGCACTGGTCACCCTGCCCTCGCGGGCCAGCACCTGCCGCACGATCGAGACGTACTCGCGGGTGCGGGCCAGCGGCTTGGCGAACGGCTGCCCGTACCAGCCCTCCACCACCTGCGGCCCGGAGACGCCGAGCCCGAGGATGTGCCGGCCGCCGCTGAGGTGGTCGAGGGTCAGCGCGGCCATGGCGGTGGCGGTCGGCGTGCGGGCCGACATCTGCACGACGGAGGTGCCCAGCCGGACCCGGCTGGTGTCCGAGCCGTACCACGCCAGGGGCGTGAAGGCGTCCGATCCCCAGGACTCCGCGGTGAAGATCGCGTCGAAGCCGGTCTCCTCCGCGGCCAGCACCAGTTCCCGGTGATTGGCAGGGGGCTGCGCCCCCCAATATCCCAGTTGCAAACCAAAGCGCATTTCCATGTCCTTCCTAGAACATCCGGGGCTGGTCGTCAGGGCCGCAGCCCGTACTCTTGCCACCGTCACTAGAACCTGTTCTACTCGATCTCGTGACTCTGGGGAACACCGAAATACTGTCCGCACCGCTGCGGATGCAATTCGACTACACCCGCTCCACCGGTCCGATCATCGGTCGCTTCCTCACGGAACTGCGATCCGCGAAGGTCGTCGGGGTGCGGGGTTCCGATGGGCGCGTGATCGTGCCGCCCGCGGAATTCGATCCGGCCACCGGCGAGGCGCTGTCGGAGTTCGTCGGCGTGTCCGACGTCGGCACCGTGCAGACCTGGTCGTGGGTGGCCGAGCCGCTGCCCGGCCAGCCCTTCGACCGGCCCTTCGCCTACGCGCTGATCAAGCTGGACGGCGCGGACACCGCCATCCTGCACGCGGTGGATGTGGCCTCCCCGTCCGACATCGCCACCGGGATGCGGGTGCGGGCGCGCTGGGCCGCCGAGCGCACCGGCGACATCCACGACATCGCGGCCTTCGAACCGGGTGAGACCTCCACCGCCCCGGCCGATTCCGCGAGTGACCTGGAACCGGTGACCGGCATCGTGACCCCGGTCGACTTCTCCATCAAGCACACCGCCGCGCCGCAGGAGGCCGTCTTCCTGAAGGCACTCATGGAGGGCCGCCTGCTGGGCGCCCGCGCCCGGATGGACGGCAAGGTGTACTTCCCGCCGCGCGGCGCCGACCCGCGCGACGGCTCGCCGACCGACGACTACGTCGAGGTGTCCGACAAGGGCATCGTGACCACCTTCTGCATCGTGAACGTGCCGTTCATGGGCCAGCGCCTCAAGCCCCCGTACGTGGCGGCCTACGTGCTGCTCGATGGCGCCGACATCCCCTTCCTGCACCTGGTGCTCGGTATCGAAGCGAGTGAGGTCCGGATGGGCATGCGGGTGGAGGCGGTCTGGAAGCCGCGCGAGGAGTGGGGCCTGTCCATGGCCAATATCGACCACTTCCGGCCGACCGGCGAACCCGACGCCGACTACGACAGCTTCGCGCACCACCTGTAGAGAGGCGCTGAACCACCTTGAACCACAAGGCAACTGACATCGCGGTCGTGGGCTTCGCGCACGCCCCGCACGTGCCGGAGACCTTCGGCACCACCAATGGCGTCGAGATGCTCGCGCCCTGCTTCCAGGAGCTCTACGCCAAGCTCGGCATCGGGGTCTCCGATATCGGCTTCTGGTGCTCCGGCTCCTCGGATTATCTTGCCGGACGTGCCTTCTCGTTCATCTCCGCCATCGACTCCATCGGCGCGGTGCCGCCGATCAACGAGTCGCACGTCGAGATGGACGCGGCCTGGGCGCTGTACGAGGCGTGGGTGAAACTGCGCTCCGGACAGGCCGAGACGGCGCTGGTGTACGGCTTCGGCAAGGCCTCGGCCGGTACCCTGCGCCAGATCCTCACCCTGCAGACCGACCCGTACCTGGTCGCGCCGCTGTGGCCGGACTCGGTGTCCATCGCCGGCCTGCAGGCCCGCGCGGGCCTGGACGCGGGCCGCTGGACCGAGGCGGACATGGCCGCGGTGGCCGCGCGCAGCACCGGCTCCGACGCCGACACGCTGCTGGCCGCACCGAAGGTCGCCGATCCCTTCCGCGCCCATGACATCGCGCCCATCACCGACGGCGCGGCCGCCATCGTGCTGGCCGTGGGCGATCGGGCCCGCGAGCTGTGCGAGCGTCCGGCCTGGCTGACCGGGATGGCCCACTACATCGACACCCCGGTGCTGGCTGCGCGCGACCTGACGGTCTCGGCCTCGGCCAAGAAGGCGGCCGACGCCCTCACCGGCGGCGACGCGAGCGGCTTCGACATCGCCGAGCTGCACGCGCAGTACAGCCACGAGGAGCTGATCCTGAAGCAGGCCATCGGCCTCAACGGCACCACCCGGATCAATCCGTCCGGCGGTCCGCTGTCGGGCAATCCGATGTTCGCCGCGGGCCTCGAGCGCATCGGCTTCGCCGCCACCGAAATCATCAACGGCACCGCGAATCGCGCACTGGCCCACGCCAGTTCGGGCCCCGCGCTGCAGCAGAACCTGGTTGCCACCCTGGAGGCGAAATGAGTATGGCATCGCGTAGCGATTCGGTTAGGGGTGGCGGCGGGGCGACGGGTGGGCCACTCCCCGCCGCGGTGCTCGGGACCGGACAGACCCATCACGTGACCAAACGGTCGGATGTATCCATGGCGGGCATGGTCCGCGAGGCCATCGACCGCGCTCTCGTGGACTCCGGCCTGACCATGGCCGATATCGACGCCGTGGTGGTCGGCAAGGCCCCCGACTTCTTCGAGGGCTCCATGATGCCGGAGCTGTTCCTCGCGGATGCCCTGGGCGCCACCGGAAAACCGCTGCTCCGGGTACACACCGCCGGTTCGGTGGGCGGCTCGACGGCGATCGTCGCGGCGAACCAGGTACAGGCCGGCGTGTACGGCAAGGTGCTGGCCGTCGCGTGGGAGAAGCAGTCGGAGTCCAACGCCATGTGGGCGCTGTCGAATCCGGTGCCGTTCACCATGCCGGTCGGCGCGGGCGCGGGCGGCTACTTCGCCCCGCACGTGCGCGCCTACATCCGCCGCTCCAACGCCCCGCTGCACGTGGGCGCCATGGTCGCGGTGAAGGACCGCCGCAACGGAGCGCGCAACCCGTTCGCGCACCTGCACCAGCCCGACATCACCCTGGAATCCGTGATGTCCTCCCAAATGCTCTGGGACCCCATCCGTTTCGACGAGACCTGCCCGTCCTCGGACGGCGCCTGCGCCATCGTGATCGGTGACGAGGCGTCCGGCAAGGCCGTGGAGGCGCAGGGCAGGAAGGTGGCCTGGGTGCACGGCACCGCCATGCGCACCGAGCCGCTCGCCTACGCCGGCCGCGACCAGGTCAACCCCAAGGCCGGTCAGGAAGCCGCCAAGGCGCTGTGGAAGCAGGCCGGGATCACCAACCCGCTCGAGGAGATCGACGCGGCCGAGATCTATGTCCCCTTCTCGTGGTTCGAGCCCATGTGGCTGGAGAACCTGGGCTTCATGCCCGAGGGCGAGGGCTGGAAGCTCACCGACGCCGGAGAGACCGCCATCGGCGGGAAGCTGCCGGTCAACCCGTCCGGCGGGGTGCTCTCCTCCAACCCGATCGGCGCCTCCGGCATGATCCGCTTCGCCGAGGCCGCCAAGCAGGTCATGGGCCGGGCCGGCGACTACCAGGTGGAGAACGCCCGTAAGGCCTACGGCCACGCGTACGGCGGTGGCTCGCAGTACTTCTCGATGTGGGTCGTCGGGAGTGAGCAGCCGTGACCGCCACGACCGAACACCCGGCCCGGGTAGCGGGCACGGCGTCGCAGGCCGCGGTGCGGGCGAAGAACAAGGAGGCCTGGGTGGCGCTGTTCGCCGCCGACGGGATCGTGGAGGACCCCGTCGGGCCGTCCTTCTTCGATCCCGAGGGTGTCGGGCACCGCGGCGCGGAGGCCATCGCGGCCTTCTGGGACAAGGCGATTGCCCCCACCGAGTCCATCGAGTTCCTCTTCGACGACTCCTTCGCCTGCGGTCGTGAGGTGGCCTACACAGGCCGCATCCGCACCACCATGGGCGGCCACATCGTCGACGCGGAAGGCGTTTTCACCTACAAGGTCGACGAGGATGGGAAAATCCTGGCCCTGCGCGCCTTTTGGGAGACCGAGCGAGCGATGTCGACGATGAAGAAGGCCTAGGCCTTCGGTCGGCATACGAAAGACGAAGCGGGCGACTGGATTCATCCAGTCGCCCGCTTCCTTTTCTCCGCCCCGAGGAGTGAGAGGGAGAACGGGGCGGATCAAATCATTTGCGGCTCAGTGCTTCACGGGGCAGGTCTTGTAGTCGACCTGGAATTCCTTGATGCCGTTGAGCCAACCGGACTGCAGCCGTCGCGGATCTCCGAGCTTGGAGATGTCGGGCATGTGGTCGGCGATGGCATTGAAGATGATCTCGATCTCGAGCCGGGCCAGGTTCGCGCCGATGCAGAAGTGCGCGCCGGTGCCGCCGAAGGACAGGTGCGGGTTCGGATCACGCAGGATATTGAAGGTGTACGGATCCTCGAACACCTCCTCGTCGAAGTTGGCCGAGCGGTAGGACAGCACCACCCGCTGACCCTTCTTGATCTGCACGCCACCGACTTCCACGTCCTCGAGCGCGGTGCGCTGGAACGAGCTGACCGGGGTGGCCCAGCGGATGATCTCGTCGGCGGCGGTCTTGGGCCGTTCCTTCTTGAAGAGCTCCCACTGGTCCGGGTTCTCCATGAACGCGATCATGCCGTGCGTGGTGGCATTGCGGGTGGTCTCGTTGCCCGCGACGGCCAGCATCATGACGAAGAAGCCGAATTCCTCCGGCAGCAGCGCCTCGCCGTCCATGTCGGCATTGATGAGCTGGGTGACGATGTCGTCGGCCGGGCAGGCCCGGCGGGCCTCGGCCATTTGGTACGAGTAGCCGAGGATCTCGGTGGAGGCGATCACCGGGTCGGCGTCGCTGTCCGGATCGTCGTAGCTGGTCATGTCATTGGACCACTTGAACAGCTTCATGCGGTCTTCCTGCGGCACGCCGATCAGTTCGGCGATGGCCTGCAGCGGCAGCTCGGCGGCCACCTGCTCCACGAAGTCACCGGTGCCGGAGTCCGCGGCGGCCTTCACGATAGCCTCGGCCCGGGCGGTCAGCTCGGCGCGCAGGCCGTTGATGACGCGCGGGGTGAAGCCCTTGGAGATGATCTTGCGGAGCTTGGTGTGCTCCGGAGCGTCCTTGTTCAGCAGGACGAAGCGCTGCAGATCGATCTGCTCGCGCGTGATGTCGTCCTGGAACCGCGGGATGGCGGTGTTCTCATAGGTGGAGAACACGTCGTCGCGCCGCGAGACGGTCTTGACGTCGGCGTGCTTGCTGAGCACCCAGAAGCCGTCGTCGGTGAAGCCACCGACCTCCGGCGACTTGGGGTTCCACCAGATGGGGGCGCTGCGGCGCAGTTCGGCGAGTTCTTCGACCGGGACCCGGTGCGCCCACATTTCCGGGTCGGTGACATCGAATCCATCCGGCACATTGGGCCGGGCTGCAGTGTCGACCACCAGCAGTCTCCTTTGACCAACTGAAACACGTTCTACCGCTATTGAAGCACAGGAGGTAAAACAAGAGAAGGGACTAGGTATTGGTCCGGAACAGGCTTACGTTACTGGTTGTGAACTCGTTGCAGTTCTAATCCGGAAGGAAAGACATGGGTACTCCCGTCATCGTCGAGGCCGCCCGCACGCCCATCGGCAAGCGCAATGGCTGGCTGGCCGGCCTGCACGCCGCCGAGCTGCTGGGCGCGGCACAGCAGGGCGTGCTCGAGCGCGCGGAACTGAATCCGGCGCTGGTCGAACAGGTCGTCGGCGGCTGCGTCATGCAGGTCGGCGAGCAGGGCAACAACGTCACCCGCACCGCCTGGCTGCACGCCGGGCTGCCGTGGCAGACCGGTGCGGTCACCATCGACAACCAGTGCGGTTCGGCGCAGCAGGCCGCGGGCCTGGTGGCCGGCCTCATCTCCACCGGCGCCATCGAGGTCGGCATGGCCTGCGGCATCGAGTCCATGAGCCATGTTCCGTTGGGCGCCAATGTCGGAACGCACGCCGGCCCGCGCCGGCCCGCGTCCTGGAACATCGACATGCCCAACCAGTTCGAGGCCGCCGAGCGAATCGCCAAGCGGCGCGGCATCACTCGCGACGATGTCGAGGAGCTGGGCGAGCGCTCGCAGCGGCTGGCCGCGCAGGCGTGGGCGGAGGGCCGTTACGACCGCGAGGTGCTGACCATCAAGAACGCGCCGCAGGTGGACAAGGAGGGCAACCTCACCGGCGAGTTCGCCGACGTCAGCCGCGACCAGGGGCTGCGCGAGACCACCCGCGAGGGCCTGGCGAAGCTGAAGCCGGTGCTGGAGGGCGGAATTCACACCGCCGGCACCTCCTCGCAGATCTCCGACGGCGCGGCCGCGGTACTGCTCATGGACGAAAAGGCCGCGCAGCGTGAGGGATTGCGCCCGCGCGCCCGCATCGTGGCGCAGTGCCTGGTCGGCGGCGAGCCCGAATTCCACCTGGACGGTCCCGTTCAAGCGTGCGAGCGACTGCTCGAGCGCAGTGGCATGAGCATCTCCGACATCGACTTGTTCGAGATCAACGAGGCTTTCGCGTCCGTGGTGCTGTCGTGGGCCTCGGTGCACAAGCCGGATTTCGATCGCGTCAACGTCAATGGCGGCGCCATCGCGCTCGGCCACCCGGTGGGCAGCACCGGATCCCGCTTGATCACAACGGCTTTGCACGAGCTGGAGCGCTCGGACAAGAGCACCGCCATGGTCCTGATGTGCTGCGGCGGCGCCCTCGCGACGGGCACGATCATCGAACGGATCTAGTCCCTCAATGATTTTCGGCCAGGTTGAACGTTCATCCTGCTGGCCGTGAAACGTGGCGTACGCCACACAATCACCGGTACAGATGAGACGATGAGACGTCAGCTATCTTATGGCTACCCATGGCCCGTCCGGGAAGAGCCTCGCGACGGGCCAGAACCGGGGCTCTTAAGCGCTCGGCAAGAACCGTGGGGTTGGCCCGCAAACGCCCAAGCCGCAGTGGGTGAAGCGGATCACCGCCTAGAAGCTTCAAGGAAATCGCGAATCAGGCGCAGGTTTTCAGTTACTGAGCCGCTAATATCAATGATACGTATCCGAGATAACGACTGTTAGTACAGCGAAGGGAATTGGGCGGCTCACAATGGCTGATTTCGCGGCGCGGCTGAACAAGCTGTTCGAAACCGTGCATCCCCCGGGGCGTAAGCCGCACACGAACGCGGAGGTGGCGGCTGCCTTGACGGCATCCGGCCATCCGATCTCGAAACCGTATCTGTCACAGTTGCGGTCGGGACAGCGCACGAACCCGTCGGATGAGACGGTGGCAGCGTTGGCAAAGTTCTTCAAGGTCAAGCCGGACTACTTCTTCAACGACATCTACGCAGCGAAGATCGATCACGATCTCGAGCTGCTGTCCCAGCTGCAGGGCTATGGACTCCGTCGTCTGTCGAGTAGGGCGTTCGACCTGTCCGAAGAGTCTCAGAACCTCCTCACCTCCATGGCGGAGAAGTTGCGGGCCAGCGAAGGACTGCCCGAAATTCCTCCGGACGGCACGGAATAGGCACTGCCACAGAGCAACACAGTGCGGCTAGCTCGGAGGCCGCACTGTGTTGGCTTGTTACAGGGCTTGCTCCGGACTCGACATAAGCGGGTCACCGGCACTGCTTGCAGGGCAGTGCCGGTGTCCTGCCGGGCCATTCGGTCCAAGTGAAGGATGTTGCACCGGTCTCAGCGCGCTGAGGCCATGTGGCGTAGACTCCTGCGCTGGTGCAGTATGCACAAACCTGGCATAACGCCGACTGGGCGAGTCCGGTCGGTCTAATGAGTTGTTTTGTGCACTATGTCGTTGTGTGCACTGTGAGTGTTTCGGCCCCCAATGCACCATCCGCGACAAGCAAGAGTGACAACATCTACTGACAAGCAAAGTCCCGTACTACGCACGACGGGTTCGATGAGACGAAACCTCGGATACGAAGTCTCATCGTGCAGGGCCCACCGGAATGCCACACCCTTGGCAATCGCGCGCAGTACGGGTCTTGCGCATTTGAGACAACATCGCAATTGAGTCGGTGATCTCCGCGTGATCAAGTTCAGAGCCTGCCGAAGGGGTAATGCGCAGATCCGCCGAATAGTAATGGAAAAGTAATGACTACCGTTGCGCGGAGCTCTGAATCGTGCTCGGCGACGCGGCCGCCATCGCGTCGTAGGCGCGGGCGATGGCCTGCACCCAGCCGCGCGGACCGACTCCGGCCGGCGGCGAGATCCAGCGACCGTCGATCACCGCCTCGCCGAACGGATTTCGCGCCCACTCGGCCACTCGTTGCGCGCGCTCGGCCACCGAGACCGGTGGCGTACCCGCCCCGGCCAACTCCACACCGCCACCGGACTGCAGGTAGAGCGCGTCCATGATCTGCGCGACCTGATCGGAGGCCTTGAGCTGAGTGCCCGATCCGGTCTGCTCATGCGCCACCACCTCCGGGAAGCGCGCGATCAGTACCCGGTGCAGGGTGCGAATCTGCTTGAGCAGCACCCGGGCTCGCCACCACAGCTCGATCACGATCCACACCGCGCCGATGGCGATGAACATGGCCGCGATCTGCCACATCGGCCAGAACCAGCCCTCGTCGCCCGGCTTCGGCATCGGCTCGTCGCGCAGCTGGCGGCGAATCGACATCGCCGCCAGCACACCGACCACCGCGGTCCCGGTGATGTAGAGCGCGATGCCGCGGCCCAGGGTGGTCCAATCCAGGTTGCGCACACCGGTAATCACGATGAACACACACTCCAGCAGCACGATCACCCAGCCGAAGGTGAGCGACCAGAGCAGCGTGAGAATCATGGCGATCGCACCGCCGGCGTAGATCATCATGCCGATCTGACGCAGATTGCGGCGCGACACCACCGGCCACGCCGCGGCCGCCACCACCGAGGTGGCGGTGGCGAACATGATCCACGCCGCGGTGACCACCCGGTCGCCCAGCCACTGGCCGTGCATGCCACCCGGCGCCACATGGTCAACGGCCAGAGCGATTTCCGGCACGCCGACGGTCACCGCCAGCGCCACCGTGGCCACCGCGATCACGACCGCGACCCGCGCGGTGGTCGCCGGTTTCACCAGCACGCGCCCGACACGTGCACCCGAGGCCATCCACACCAGCATGGCCGTCACCCAGAAGGTCATGCCGGATCCTTTCGAGGATGACCGAGGGCCTCTCCGTGGTTACGCACGCTGCCTCCTCCGAGGCCTGACCCGGTCATGCCGCATCCTTTCGGGAATGACCGAGGGCCTCTCCGTGGTTACGCACGCTGCCTCCTCCGAGGCCTGACCCGGTCATGCCGCATCCTTTCGAGGATGACCGAGGGCCTCTCCGTGGTTACGCACGCTGCCTCCTCCGAGGCCTGACCCGGTCATCCCAGCGCCTCATCGAATCGAAGGACCGAGACGCCCGCGCCTCGGCTGTTGAACACGCGCAGGCGGGTCATGAGCATGCTCGCGAAAGTCTCCGCCTCCCACTCGCATTGCTCGTCGTCGCCCAGATCGATGGCTTTCTGATGCGCGCGCTGGCTGAGCATGTAGGCGATGAGATCGTCGCTGGCCTCCAGCACCACCTCGGTCGCCGCCTCGCCCGGATGGTCGAAGACGATGTGCCCCAACTCGTGCGCGAGGGTGTGCTCACGGCTGGGCAGCGACTGCGCCAGCACGATCACATCCCGGTCCGGATAGCTGCGGCGCTGGCCGCACACGCCCGGACCCAGTTGGGCACTGGCGATCTCGATGATCCGCCGCCGCTCCGCCGAGATGGCGAGCACCACCTCGTCCAGGTCGGTGGCGTCGAAATCGGCGGCCACCGCGCACACCGCGTCCACCGCGGCGGCCACCCGGCGGTAGGACCCGATGCTATGAGCCTTGCTCCCGGTCATCGTGGTCCTCTCATACCCTCGGTCCGAAGAAATCAGCGCGCGCGGCATCGACGCGCGCCTGGGCCGCGGACGCGCTCTGGAAGCTCACCGCGCCCGAGCCGGTGCCCACCAGCGCCATGGCGATCAGCCCGCCGATCACCGACAGTGGCTTCCAGGGCGGCAGCGGGGCGTTGTTCGAGGTCGGCTTCACATCCGGATTCGGCTGGGCCAGAACGGGAGCGGGCGCCGACGCGGGGGGCGGCGGAGGCGGTGGCGCCGCGGGCGCGACCTCCGGCTCGGGCAGCGCGGCCGCCGGGGCCACCACGGCGGGCAGCTGCGGCACGGCCGGGGGCTGCGGAATATCCAGCGGCACCGGCGGCACCGCGGGTGCGGCGGGCGGCGGGATCAGCAACAGCAGCAAGGGCGAGGCGCAGACGGCGGCGGAACCGAGCCCCGCCGAACCGGCGGCCGCGGAACCCACCGCGGCCGAACCGAGATCGGCCGAACCGGCGGCGGAACCCGCCCCGGCCGAACCGACACCCGAGCCCGTCGCGGCCGAACCCGCGCCGGTGCCGGCCGAGCCCAGGCCGGTGAGCGCACCGAGCGCGGACCCCACACCGGCGGAACCGATTCCGGCGGAACCGGTGCACAGCGCTGCCAGCCCGGCCGAACCCGTCGCGGCCGAACCGGTGCCGAGCAGCAGGCCGAGCAGCGCGGAACCGGTGCCCACGCCCGCGGAACCGACGCCCGCCGAACCCAGGCCGAGCACGCCCGCGGTAGCGAGTCCGGCGTAACCGACTGCGGCGGAACCGCTTCCGAGCGCGGCGGAACCGGTGGCCGACCCGGCCGAGCCGGTACCGGCGATAGCCGAACCCAATCCAGCACCGGCGGAACCGGTTACGGCGGAGCCGGTGGCCAGGGCCGCAGAACCGGTACCGCCCAGCACGGCGCCCAGTCCGGCCGAACCGACCGCGGCCGAGCCGACACCGGCGGAACCGACACCGGCCGAGCCGGTTCCGAGCGCGAGCAGCATGGACAGCAGATCCTGCGGCCCGGCCACCGGGGTGACGGGCTGCGGCCGAGAGGCATCAATTGCCCGGGGTTGCGTGACAGCGGGCGCCTGCGGTTGCGAACGGCCGGGCTCGGGCATGGCCGGATTCTGGCCCGCGGGTACGGGATCGAGCGGGATGCCACCCGGCTGCGCATCGGCAACCGCGGGCCCGAGCAGCGCCGAACCGGTGACAGCTGCGATCACTGCCACCAGGCGCATTGCACGATCGACGATCATGCGACAGCCATCCCCTCATCGATACCGCGCACTTGGCTTCCTCCGCACCCGGGGTACGGAATCCCGATCCGCACCAGGCAGATCGGGACAGGTATCGAGCTCACACTGTCGCCCCGATTGCCGGACCGTTGCGGAACGCGGCCATCGTACCGGTCATCACAGCAATCCGCGCAAGTCCCCGATTGCATTAGGGGCGGCCGCAAACCGTACGCCTGCGCGACACCCTATCTGGCCAATATCACCAGCGGCCCAGGCCAATTGGCCCGGGCCAGGCATTCCGAGGCAGACCTCACCGCCGAATCCGGATGGCTGTGAGCCTTCGCGGCTCGCGTGAAAGCTGACAAATCAGGCAAAAATCAGCTAACCCACAGGCGCCCGAGCCGGCACGACACGGATCCGCACGGAGGGACCGCAACGTTGCGTTACCGGTCGACAAACGCGCGAAGCCGCCCCCGGGCGAGAGGTTCCGGGGACGGCTCGGCGCGCGCCGGATGGGCGCGCGCAAGGATCCGAGGGTTGGCCGGATCCAGGTGCGCGGTCGGGCTGTGGTGGCCGCGCACGTTCGGGGACGCGTCAGGCGGTGGTGGTGACGCGGTAGGTGTTGAGGCTGTCGATGCGCTCGATGGCCTCGGTGATGATGCGGTCGATGAGGTCCTGCACCGTGGGCAGGTCCTCGATGATGCCCGCGGCCTGACCGGAGGCGAGCACGCCCGCGTGGGTATTGCCCTCCACCAGACCGGCTTTCAGCAGCATCGGGGTATTGGCGGCCATGATGACCTGGGACCAGGTGAGGCCCTTCTGCTTGCGCATGCCGATGCCGTCCTTGATCATGGTCGACCACTTCATGCCGGTCATGCTCTTGAACTTGACGGCGTTCGAGACGGCGGCGGTCAGTCCGCGCAGGCCGCTGGAGTGCTCCAGCTTGTCCACCAGCTCGGTGTTCAGCACGCGGTGCGGCATGCCGTCGACCTTCTTGGAGACGACGGTGTCCTGCAGTCCGCGCTTGAGGTACTCCTGCTTGACCGAGTCCGGGACGCTCGAGTCCTGGGTGAGCAGGAAGCGGGTGCCCATGGCGACGCCGGCCGCGCCGTAGGACAGCGCGGCGGCCAGGCCGCGCCCGTCGAAGAAACCGCCACCGGCGACCACCGGGATGTCGACGGCGTCGAGGACGGACGGCAGCAGCAGCGTGGTCGCGACGGAACCGGTGTGGCCACCGCCCTCACCGCCCTGCACGATCACCGCGTCCGCGCCCCAGGAGGCGACCTTGACCGCGTGCTTGGCCGCGCCGATGGACGGCATGACGACCACGCCGTTGTCCTTGAGCTTGGCGATGAGCTCCTTCTTGGGAGCCAGCGCGAAGGAGGCCACCTTCACGCCGTCGCGGATCATCATGTCGATGCGGTCGGGCGCGTCGGACAGGTCGGCGCGGATGTTCACGCCGAAGGGCTTGTCGGTCTTGGCCTTCGTCTTGGCGATGGCCACCTCGAGCTCGTCGAGGGTCATGGTCGCCGAGGCGAGGATGCCGAGGCCGCCCGCATTCGCGGTGGCCGCGACCAGGCCCGGACCGGCGACCCAGCCCATGCCGGTCTGCACGATCGGGTGCTCGATGCCGACCAGTTCGGTCAGCGGCGTCTTGAGCCGTTGCGCGGTCATGCCGTCACTTCCTTCTCGCGGAAGCCCTTGGGGTCCAGCACGGTCCGGATGATGGTGAGCTCTTCCTCGGTGGGCAAACGGGTCTCTTGCAATGTCCCAGCGCCCGCCTCGGCCAGCCCCGCGATCTCGAACGAAGTGTTCTCCGCGACCTCGTCGGCGGTCACACCCGGGTGCAGCGACAGCGCGCGCAAGGTGTGGTCCGGTCCGTTGAAGTCGAACACGCCCAAGTTCGACACCACCCGGTGCAGGTGGTGGAACCGGTAGGCCGGGTTCTCGGAATCGATCTTGTCGTAACCGATTCCGGAGACGATGTCGACCGACTCGGTGAACACCCGCTTGTTGTGCTTGGGCACGAAGTAGCTGGTGGCGTGGTTGATGGTGTTGCCCGGCGCGCCGCGCACACCGAACATCTGCCGGGTCGGCTGCTGCAGCGGACCGAACGCGGACAGGTTCTGGTTGCCGTACTTGTCGATCTGGTTGGCGCCCATGACCACATGGCGCCGACCGGAATTCACCACATCGAAGACCTTCGAGAACGGAATCCAGCCCTCGATGGGCGCCTTGCCGCCGATCGGCGGGACCTCGGCGAAGAACAGCGCCTCACCGTCGGACAGCAGCAGGTCCGGCTCGAAGGTGAGCCGCGCCAGCCGCGCGCCGATGGTGGTGACGGTGGACATGGGCGAGGCCATGATCTCGCCCGCACCCCGGAAGATCTCGGCGGCGGCGACAACGCAGATCTCGGCCCGAGTAATGGGCCCACCCGTCGCCCCGCCGCCATCCCTGTGGGAATCGCTACGCGATGCAGTGTTGTTTTCGGTCATTACTTCTGCTCCTCGGCGAAAGCCTTGACGGCGGCCTGGTATTCGGCCTCGGACACGTCCAGGTAGCGAGCCTTGAACTCGGCCCACGACTCGGGCGTCTTGGCGGCCTCGACGTAGTGGCGCTGGAACTTCTCGTCGCGGCCGTAGCTGCCGGAGAAGGTGAAGTGCGCGCCGCCGGGGGCCTCGACCACCCCGTCGACCATCATGCGGTTGAGGATGAGGGCCTGCGTCGGAACGGCTTTCACCAGTTCCTCGGTCTCGACGAGGCGGTCCACCGACAGGTAGCGCTTCTCGGCGGAGAGCATGTACAGGTCGTCCATGTACGGGTCGACGCCGGTGTAGGCGGCATTGCCGTGCTTGTCACCCAGGTCCAGGTGCACGAAGGCGGCATCCAGGTTCAAAGCGGGCATGGCGACGAGGGTTTCGCGGCGGCCGTCGGCATCGGCGTACGGGGACTGGATGGTCTCGAGCTCACCCTCCCAGAAATCGATGACGGCAGAACCCAATCCGGCGCGGATGGGCAGGAACGGCAGGCGGGCCGCCGCGGCCTGCAGCCCGCACTTAACCATGCCCTCGTCCATCTCGCGCACGGTGATCGCGCCCTCGGTGCGGGCCTTGGCGAACCACGGGTCGTAGAACGGCGCGGAGTCCAGGGACACGAAGCCGTAGTAGGCCTTGCGCACCTTGCCCGCCGAGCACAGCAGGCCCAGATCCGGGCCGCCGTAGGTGACGACCGTCAGATCGGTGACATCCGAACGCAGCAGGGCGCGCACGAAGGCCATCGGCTTGCGCCGGGAACCCCAGCCGCCGATGCCGATGGTCATGCCGCTGCGGAGCTCGCCGACGACCTCGTCGAGGCTCATTCGCTTGTCGCGCATATTATTTCGCCCCTTCTACTTTGCTTTTTTCTGAGCGGCCAGATCGTCGTCGAAGCGCGCCCGGATCTCGTCGGCCACGCCCGCGAGGTTGAGCTCCATGGTGAAGCCCTGCTCGAAGCGGTAGGAGCGATGCACGTCCTGCACGTCGATGCCGTTGAGCGCCTTCTTGGCGGCACGGATGACGCGGCCGTCCTTGTTGGCGATGTTCTTGGCGACCTCCATGGCGGCGGCGTCGAGTTCGGCGCGCGGCACCACCTTGAAGACCGAGCCGTAGTGGTGCAGCTGCTGCGCGGTGAGGGTGCCCGCGGTGTAGAACATGGTCCGCATCAGGTGCTGGGGGACCAGTCGCGCCAGGTGGGTGGCCGCACCGAGCGCGCCGCGGTCGACCTCGGGGAGGCCGAAGGTCGCGTCGTCGGAGGCGACGATGACATCGGAGTTGCCGACCAGGCCGATGCCGCCGCCGAGGCAGAAGCCGTTGACGGCGGTGACGACCGGAACCTCGCAGTCGTAGATCGCGGCGAAGGCGGCGAAGCAGCCGTGGTTGGCCCGGATCAGGGCGGTGTGCCCGGTATCCGCGTTCATCTCCTTGATATCCACGCCCGCGTTGAAGCCGCGGCCCTCGGCGCGCAGCACGACGACCCGGGTCTCCGGGTTGCGGCCGGCCTGGGTGACGGCGTCGGCCAGGGCGAACCAGCCGTCGGAAGGCAGCGCGTTGACCGGCGGGTAGTCGACAGTGACGACTTCGACGCCCTCGGTTTCGGTGTGACGGTTGATCCCCATCGAATGTCCCATCGTTGGCAAAACAAGCAAGTGCTTGGTAGGTTATCACGGTGGGAATCGAAGTAAACCTGTCCGGCTCGGTCGTCTTGGTCACCGGCGGCGTGCGCGGTGTCGGCGCCGGCATCAGCCGGGTCTTCCTGGACGCGGGCGCGACCGTGGTGGCCTGTGCGCGACGGCCCGGCGACACCCCCGTCGAGAGCAATGGCCGCGGCATCGACTTCCTGCCCTGCGATGTGCGCGACCCCGACTCGGTGCGCGGGCTGATCGAGGCCATCGTCGCGAAGTACGGGCGGCTCGACACCGTGGTGAACAATGCCGGTGGCGCGCCCTTCGCCCTGGCCGCCGACGCCAGTGCCAACTTCCACGCCAAGATCGTGCAGCTGAATCTGCTGGCGCCACTACTGGTTTCGCAGGTGGCCAACGAGGTGATGCAGAAGCAGGAGACGGGCGGATCGATCGTGATGATCTCCAGCGTCTCCGGGCATCGGCCCTCGCCGGGCACCGCGGCCTACGGCGCGGCCAAAGCCGGTGTGGACAGCCTGGTTTCGTCGCTCGCGGTGGAGTGGGCTCCGAAGGTCCGGATGAACTCCGTCATCTGCGGCCTGGTCAACACCGAGTCCTCGCACCTGCACTACGGCGACGAGGAGGGCATCGCCTCGGTGAGCCGAACGGTTCCCATGCAGCGCATGGCGACGCCCGAGGACATCGGTCGCACCGCCGCGTTCCTGGCCTCGCCCCTGGCCGCGTATGTCACCGGCAGCGCGCTACTCGTGCACGGCGGCGGCGAGAAGCCCGCCTTCCTCGAAGCATCCACCGCAGACGTCCCCGCCGTCTCGGGTCACTAGACCGATCGAACACGAAGAGGTAATCGATATGACCGACAACAAGATCTGCGACGGCCGCGTCGTCATCGTGACCGGCGCCGGTCGTGGCATCGGCCGTGCCCACGCCCTCGCCTTCGCCGCCGCCGGCGCGAAGGTGGTCGTGAACGACCTCGGCGCCGAACTCGACGGCGCCCCGAGCCCCGACTCCCCGGCCGCGCAGGTCGTCGAGGAGATCAAGGCCCTCGGCGGCGAGGCCATCGTGAACGGCGACGACATCTCCGACTGGGAGGGCGCGCGCCGCCTGATCCAGACCGCCGTCGACACCTTCGGCCGCCTGGACGTACTGGTCAACAATGCCGGCATCGTCCGCGACCGCATGCTGGTCAACCTCGCCGAGGACGAGTGGGACGCGGTCATCAAGGTGCACCTCAAGGGCCACTTCGCGCCCATGCGGCACGCCGCCGAGTACTGGCGCAACGAGGCCAAGGCCGGTCGCACCCCCGAGGCCCGCATCATCAACACCAGCTCCGGCGCCGGCCTGCTCGGCTCGGTCGGCCAGGGCAACTACTCCGCGGCCAAGTCCGGCATCGCGGGCCTGACCCTCACCGCCTCGGCCGAATTCGCGCGCTACGGCATCACCGTCAACGCCATCGCCCCGGCGGCCCGCACCCGCATGACCGAGACGGTCTTCGCCGACATGATGGCCGCCCCCGAGGACGGCTTCGACGCCATGGCCCCCGAAAACGTCTCGCCGCTGGTTGTCTGGCTGGGCAGCGCCGACTCCGCCGGTGTCACGGGCCGCATGTTCGAGGTCGAGGGCGGCAAGGTGACCGTCGCCGACGGCTGGCGCCACGGCGTCTCCATCGACCGCGGCGCCCGCTGGGAGCCGGCCGAGCTGGGCCCGGTCGTGCGCGACCTGCTGTCCAAGGCCACCACCCCGGAGCCGGTCTACGGCGCGTAACCTCCCCCGCCTCTTCGGGCCATCAGCGGGCGGCAGAGAGCCCCGATCGTCGGCATTCCGCGCCGGCGGTCGGATGCCCTCGACAGTTCCGGACGTACCAGCTGCGTTACCCCGATCTCGCGAAACCGGTCGTTCCGTACCCGATTACTGATCTGCTCCGGCACAACGCCGCGCCGTGCCCGCTACTTCTTGCGGATGCCGGAAACCAGGGCGAACAGGGTGTCCAGGACCGGGGTTGGGGTCAGGGTAGTGGCGATGACCTGGATCTTTCCGGCTAGGCCCGGGATGTAGCGGGCTCTGGGGTGCTTTGCGGTGAGGGCCTTTTCGACCTCCTTGACGACCGAGTCGACCGGGGCCGCGATCTTCGGGACCTGCTGGGACATCTTGCGCAGGCCCGCGAGGTGGGTGCTGTAGAGCTCGCGCTGGGCGTCGGTGAGGTGGGCGGTGGTGGTGTCGACCATGTCGGTCGCTCCGAACCAGAGGTCGGTGGCGATCGGCCCCGGCTCGATGAGGGACGTGTGGATTCCCCAGGGGCGCAGCTCCACCCGGAGGGCGTCGACCAGGCCCTCGAGGGCGAACTTCGAGGAGTTGTAGGCGCCGGTCCCGGGGATGGAGATACGGCCGGACAGCGAGGAGATGAAGACCACGCGGCCGCGAGTGGCGCGCAGCCGCGGGAGGACGGCCTGGGTGACCGCGACCGCACCGAAGACATTGACCTCGAACTGGTTTCGGAGGGTGTTCAGATCGAGGAGCTCGACCGGACCGTCGACGACGATGCCGGCATTGTTGACCACGGCCGTCAGGTCGGCGGGCAGCACCTCGTCGAGGGCGGCGATGTGGTCCGGATTCGTGACATCGAGGACGACCGGAGTGATACGGGAGTCCGCCGCGACCAGCGCCTCACCGTCGGAGAGCTTGCGGACGCCGGCGTAGACCTGCCAGTTCTGCTGCGCCAGACGCAGGCAGACGGCCTTGCCGATGCCTCGTGCCGCGCCGGTAACCAACACAGAGTTCATGGAGGTCAGCCTAATTCGGGCTGGCCGAAGGCGGCGTGCGGGAATTGCGGATGCCGTCCGGGGACGGGGGTGTCACCATGTGGCGATGGGGAACGTCCTGGTTGTCGGAGACCTGCACGGGAACACCGCGCATGCGCTGGCATTGGTGCGGGTCGCGGCGCGTAACGACTGCGCGCGGATGTTCGCGGTGGGGGACTTCGGGGCGTGGGAGCACATGCACTCGGGGCGGCGGTATTTCGACGTGGTGAACAAGGCGGCCAAGCGCGCCGGGGTCACCGTGTACTTCCTGGACGGGAACCACGACAAGAGCTCGCTGCTGCACGAGCTCTACGACGAGCATCCCGACGACGAGGGATTCCTGGTGTGCCGCAAGCACCTCCGGTATGCCCCGCGCGGGCACCGCTGGACCTGGGAGGGCACCAGCTTCGCCGCCTTCGGCGGCGCGCGCTCCACCGACAAGGGCTGGCGGCTGGCCCGGGAGGCCCGCAAGGCCGAGCAGGTCGCCAAGCGACGAAGCTACGGCTCCTCCAAACGGCCGGAGACCGCGGGCATGCTGTGGTTTCCGGAGGAGGAGATGACCGACGCCGAACTGACCGACCAGCTCGAGGCCGACAGCTCACCGGTGGACGTGCTGCTCACCCACGACAAACCGCGCGCCTCGCAGCCGAAGTGGAATCGCAAGGACAAGGACGAGTGCTATCCCAACCAGGACCGCATCCAGCGGGTGGTGCGGGCCCTGCGGCCCAGCGTGCTGTTCCACGGCCACCTGCACGTCCGCTACACCGACACCATCGCCTCCGGTGACGGGCAGTGGACCCGGATCGAGGGGCTGGCCTGCGACCCGGAAGCCTCGCAGTATCTGGAGTACTCGTCCGAACACTCCTGGTACGTGCTGCAGCTGCCCTACGCCGGGGAGCAGGCCGACGGGCCGGCCGAGGCCGAACCCCGTTCGCTACCCGCCTGATTCGTCATAGGAGGAGGTGCCTTCGTCCAGGAGCGGCTCTTCCACTTTGAAGTGCGCGGGCGCGAAGACACGCAGCACGTGGTAGCCGGTGATGACGACCAGGGTGCCCAGGGCGATGCCGCTCAGGGTGAAGTTGCTGGTGAACTTCATGCTCACATTGCCGATACCGATGATCAGCCCCGCGGCCGCGGGCACCAGGTTCAGCGGATTGCGGAGATCGACCCTGGCATTGGTCCAGATCTGCGCGCCCAGCAGGCCGATCATGCCGTACAGGATGACGGTGATCCCGCCCAGCACCCCGCCCGGAATGGCCGCGACGATGGCCCCGAACTTGGGGCACAGGCCGAACAGCAGCGCGAAGAACGCGGCGGCCCAGTAGGCGGCCGTGGAGTACACCCGGGTGGCGGCCATGACACCGATGTTCTCCGAGTAGGTGGTGTTGGGCGGGCCGCCGACCGCGGTGGACAGCATGGAGGCCGCGCCGTCTGCGGCGATGGCGGTGCCGAGCTTGTCGTCCAGATCGGCGCCGGTCATCTCGCCGACCGCCTTCACGTGCCCGGCGTTCTCTGCGACCAGCGCGATCACCACCGGCAGCGCCACCAGCACCGCCGACCACTGGAAGGACGGGGCATGGAAGCTGGGCAGGCCGAGCCAATCCGCCTTGGCCACACCGGACAGATCCAGCCGCCAGTGAGCGGTGACCTTGCCGCTGCCGTCCGCCGAATGGATCTGCCCGAACACCCGGTCCAGCACCCACGAGAGCCCGTACCCGAACACCAGGCCCAGGAAGATCGCGATACGCGCGAAGAATCCGCGCAGGCCCACCACGGCGAGACCGGTGAACAGCATGACCAGCAGCGCGGTCCACTGATCCTGCGGCCAGTAGGTCGCGGCGGTGACCGGGGCCAGGTTGAAACCGATGAGCATGACCACCGCGCCGGTCACCACCGGCGGCATGGCGGCGTGAATGATGCGCGCGCCGAACCGCTGTACGGCCAGGCCGATCAGGAACAGCGCGGCGCCCACCACCAGGCAGGCGCCGGTAACCGTCGCGCTAGTGCCGCCCTGCGCCCGGATCACCGCGGCCACACCCACGAACGACAGTGAGCAGCCCAGATAGCTGGGCACCCGGCCGCGGGTGGCGAGCAGGAACAACACGGTCGCGACGCCCGACATCATGATGGCGAGATTGGGATCGAGCCCCATCAGCACGGGCGCAACGAAACTCGCGCCGAACATGGCCACCACGTGTTGCGCGCCCAGCCCGAAGGTGCGCGGCCACGACAGCCGCTCGTCCGGCCGCACCACCGCCCCCGGCGCGGGGGTGCGCCCGTCGCCGTGCACCTTCCAGCGGACACCCAGATCCATGAACCGCCCGCTTTCTCCCGAAGGCCCGAAACACGTCCGCGGCCATCCTAATCAGAGCAAACGCCCAGCTCCCGCCGCGCTCCCCACCCTGCCCGCCGAGCCCGGCCGATGCGATGCGAGTACACCGGGCCGGACCGGCGGGCCGTCTTCACACCCCTGGGCAATGTCCCGCAACCCCGCCCGCCGTGCGGGCAGCCGCCCGGCTCAGGGCAGACCGTAGCGGTGCCGGACGGCGGCGGGCAGGGCGTACGGGTTCGGGGCATCCCCTCGCGGCGGTGCCAAGTCATCGTGTGGCGCAGTAGTTTTCGACGACTCCGGGACCGGTCGCATCAAGAGACGCCAGGCGGTCGCCACCGCGGGATCGGCGGTGAGTTCACCTCGCAGGCGATCGGCGCATTCGACTGCGCGTGCGAGCGCCTGCTCGTGCGCGCGCGAAATCGCCTGTGCCATCCGCGAATCCGGTAGTTCCAGGGCGGCGATCCGGCCGTCCGTGGCGACCACGATCCGCACCCCGTCCACGTCGGCGCGAACCCGCACGCCGTCGATGGCGTCCTGTACCCGCCGGGCCTTGCGGGCTATCTCCTCGAACCGGCCCTCCACCGATCTCGACATGCAACGCAGTGTAGGAATCCCGGCCGAAATGCCGTGGCATCCCGGCAACTTCGCGCGCCCCGCGGAGGTCAGGGCTGGACGCGGATCTGCTGCATCATGTCGTGGTCGGCATGGTCGAGGTTGTGGCAGTGCCACACATAGCCGTGGATCGCCGGGGTGTCCGCCATACCGCCCGCCATACCGGTACCGGTGGGCGCCATGGCCTCCGCGCCGGGCGGCACGGGGACCACCGCATCGGGATCGAAGCCGAGCTCCGAGACCGACGGCCACTTCACCAGGATTCGGGTGATGGTGTCGGTCGGGCACTCGATGGTGTCCTTCCACCCGGCTTCCCAGGGCGGCGGCCCCTGCTGGGGCCCGATGGCGAACCCGTCGGCCGAGGGCGCCCAGCGGGTGCCGAACGCCGGCGGGTAGTTGGCGAAGAAGTAGGCCGAGGTGAGCATGGGCTGGCGGCCGATCACCCGCATCCGGGCCAGGTGCAGGTGGATGGGGTGGTCGAACGGGGTGGTGTTGACGATGTCCCACTGTTCCACGGTCCCGGTCCGCGCGATGTCGATGTCCGAGCTCAGGAAGGGCAGGTTGTTCAGCGACATCATGGTCGGGAAGACCGCCGCGGCCCGGGAATCGTCATTGAGGCCGAGTAGCGTCACCGTGCGCACCGAGCCCGGCCGGTAGGTGGGTTCCAGCGGGTCCGGTAGGCCGGGGCCGCCCCGCAGCAGTCGCGGGATGTCGTGGGCCGGTCCGTCGCCGGCGCCCGTGAACCGCATGATTGGCCGCAGCTCGGGAGCCATGAACACGGCATTGCCGAAATCGTTTTCGGCGGAATTGATCAGGTCGACGGTCTCGCCGTCCTTCAGGCCGCTGAAATCGACGAGCAGGTCCACCCGTTCACCGGGGCTCACCCGGATCGACGGTGTCGGCACCGGCCGGTCCAGCAGGCCCAGATCCCCGCCGATCGCGAAGAACAGCATGCCGTTGGAGAACCCGAAGATGTAGGGCCGCGAGTTGGAGCCGTTGAGCAGCCGGAACCGGTAGACGGTGCGCCGCACCTCGAGCCGCGGCCACACCACCCCGTTCACGCAGCACACGTCCCCCATCTGCCCGGATTGGTTGTAGCCCTGTGGAATGTAGGTGGCCACCATGGGTTGCAGACTGCCGTCGGCATTGAAGGTCCGGTCCTGCACGATGAGCGGGATCTCGAACTCGCCGCTGGGCAGGCCGATCGGGTTGTCGTCGCGGCCGGTATCGAATTCGTCGCGCAGGTAATACATTCCGGCCAGCCCGGCCTGGATGTTCAACCTGGTGATCCCCATGGCGTGGTCGTGATACCAGAGGGTCGCGGCCTCCTGCCGGTTGCCGTACTCGAAGCTGGGCCCACCGCCATTGCGCCACCCGATGAGCGGGTGTCCGTCGGAGTCGGGGGAATTAGCGCCGCCGTGCAGGTGCACGGTGAAGCGGGGATCGGTGCGATCCAGCTCGGTGACGCCGTGCATGGTCAGGTCCACATGTTCGGCCAGCACATGGGTGCCCAGCTCGTTACGAAAACCGATGCGCGCCACCTGATCCCGATGTGCCTCCAGGTTCGGCCCGAGCACCGGCTGCCCGAAGCCCCAGCTGCGGGTCTCCGGCAGTTCCCGGTGATAGCGGTGGGTTCCCGAGGTGGCTGCCAATTCCCCTGCAGCCCGCCGGGTTTCGGGGATGGGCAGATCGTCGACGAATGGCTGCAGCGCGGGCGAATGGTAGTTGAACGGTGTGAACGTCGGCGGGGGCAGCGGTGGCAGCGGCACGGGCGGCGGGGGCAGGGGGACCGGATCGGCGGCCGCAGAAGCCGTGTAGCCCATGCCCGCTAAGCCGAAGGCCCCCAGGAGGAAACCTCTTCTCGGCAGGTACTCGTCCATCACAGTCCCCACCCCGGATAACTTCGCCGTCAACCGGCCCGTCGTCCGACGATAGCGGACGTTGCCGGGCCCCAGACGCGAAAGCGGCGCGGCTCCGACTCTCCGCGCCGCGAAACTCGGTGTGCCGCTTCCGAAACGCCGTACCGGGACTAGCCCAGGCGCTCGATGATGGTGACGTTGGCGGTGCCGCCGCCCTCACAGATGGTGAGCAGACCGTAGCGACCGTTCACCCGCTCCAGCTCGTTGAGCAGGGAGGCGAACAGCTTGGCACCGGTCGCGCCCAGCGGGTGGCCCAGCGCGATGGCGCCGCCGTTGACATTGACCCTGTCGGGGTTGGCGCCGGTCTCCTTGATCCAGGCCAGCACCACCGAGGCGAAGGCCTCGTTGATCTCGATGACGTCCATGTCGTCGATGGTCAGACCGGTCTTCTCCAGGGCCCACTTGGTGGCCGGGATGGGCGCGGTCAGCATGTAGATCGGGTCCGCGCCGCGCGCGCTCACGTGGTGGATGCGCGCCCGCGGGGTGAGCCCGTACTCCTGGACCGCCCAGTCCGAGGCCAGCAGGGTGGCGCTGGAGCCGTCGGAGATCTGGCTGGCCAGGGCCGCGGTGATGCGGCTGCCCTCGGCGAGCGGCTGCAGCCCGGCCATCTTCTCCAGGGTGGTCTCGCGCGGGCACTCGTCGATCCAGAAGTCGCCGACCGGCACGATCTCGCGGTCGAACTTGCCGTCCACGATGGCCTTGCGGGCGCGCTCGTTGCTGCGCAGCGCCCACTCCTCCATGTCGCGGCGGGAGACGTCCCACTTCTCGGCGATCATGGTGGCCGAATTGAACTGCGACACTTCACCGGTGCCGTAGCGGTGGTCCCAGCCCTGCGCGCCGACGAACGGCGAGTCGAAGCCGTAGGCCTGCCCGGCCAGCATGGCCGCGGAGATCGGGATGGCGCTCATGTTCTGCACGCCGCCGGCCACGATCACCTCGGCGGTGCCGGACATGATGGCCTGGGCGCCGAAGGTGATGGCCTGCTGCGAGGACCCGCACTGCCGGTCCACGGTCACGCCCGGCACCGACTCGGGATAGCCCGCGGCCAGCCACGAGGTGCGCGCGATGTTTCCGGCCTGCGGGCCGATGGTGTCGCAGCAGCCGAACACCACGTCGTCCACCGCGGCCGGGGCCAGGTTGGTGCGCTCGATGAGCCCCTTGATGGCGGCGGCGCCCAGATCGGCCGGGTGCACGGCGGCCAGCGAGCCGCCCCGCTTGCCGACCGGGGTGCGCACGGCGTCGATCACATACGCCTCACGCATCGGCGAATACTGGCGGCGGGACGGTGCTGACATGGGGAACTCCTACTGGCTGCTGCTGCGGTGAAGTTGTCGCTGAGCGTTGGTTATGTGCGTTCTTCGGGGCTGGTGAGCCCGTCGAGCACGATGGTCAGGTACTGCTTGGCGAGGTTGTCGACGGTGATCCGGCCGCCGGGCTGGTACCAGCGCACCGATACCCAGACGGTGTCGCGCAGGAACCGGTAGGCCAGTTCGATGTCCATCTCGGGCCGGAAGCTGCCGTCGGCGACGCCGTTGGCCAGCACCTGGTGCCAGAGCTCACGGAACTCGCTGTTGTATTCCGCGATGTAGTCGAATCGCGGTGTGCCGCTGAGTCGTTTGGCCTCGGCCTGGTAGATGGCGACGGCCGCGTGGAACCGATCGAAGGATTCGTAGGAAGCGGTGACCAGTGCTTCCAGCGTGTCGCGGGCGGGGACGCCGGCCGCCACGATTTCGCGGTAGCGACCGAAGAGGTCGTCGAGGAACCCGCGCAGGATTTCGTCCACCATGGCTTCTTTGGAATCGAAGTGGTGGTAGAGACTCCCGGATAGAATCCCCGCCGCGTCCGCAATGTCACGAACCGTGGTGGCGCGCAGGCCCCGTTCCGCGAACAGGTTCGCGGCCAGGCCGAGCAGCTCGGTGCGACGTGCTGATTTGGAGGGGTCAGGTTGGGTCACCCCGTCAATATACAACCAAGCATTTGCTTGGTCCACCACGGTGTCCAGTTGCGGCGCCTTCGGCGTCGCGAGCCGCGGCCCTGTTACCTCGGTCTTCCCTCCTCCGCTCCGCTCCCCCGCTCCAAGGCGGAGGTCTATCAAGCCGCAGTCCAGACCGACGCGGGCCACGGCCTGTGGGGATTGCGACACCCAGGGGAGGATCAGCGCATCGAATACCGCAGCGGCGACGAGACCGATAGGTCGGCCAGCAGGCGATCACAGATGACCACGGGTGAGACCCCCGCCCGCGCCATCCGCGCCACCAGCGCCAATCGCCGTTCCGGACTGTCCCATTCGACGGTCAGCGGCTCCCGGCCCGGCCCGGCGTCCACGGTGGCCATGACCCGCGGGGGTATGCCATCGCGACCGGGTTCCTCGATGAGCTTGAGGACCATCCCCCGCTGCCAGGCCCGATAGGTCTCCATATCGGCGCCCACCACCAATTTGTCTGTGGCAGCACATAATCCCTGCGCGATACCGTCGGCGAAGGCGACATGGTCGTAGCGCAGGCGGCGGCAGTTGCGCACCACCTCCAGCAGATCGGCCCGGACCTCGCAGAGCAGGGCCGTTCTCTTGCGGCGACGCCGATCGGCCTCGGTGTCCGAATACCCGATCCGGGACAGGCCGATCCGGCGGGCACGCTCGCGATCGCGCACCATGTCGCGCCGCAATGCGCCACGCGGGTCGCGTGTCACGTCGGTTTCGTCCACAGCGTGTTGTTCCAGGATCTGCGCCGCCCGCATGGCGGTGGCGCACTCGGAGTCGTGATCCAGTAATTCCGCACCCAAAGTCAGTGCGGCCAGAACGACATTGTCGAGTCTTCGGCGCGCCAGAACGACCTCACGCACCAGCTCGAGTTCCAATTCCTCGTGGGCCTGTTCTGGGGCTGCTTGTTGTCGGCGATCCGGACCCATGGGTCGTGCCCTTCGACTAGCGGTACCGGCCTAAACCAGGATTGCACAACCGCACCCTCGACGCGCCAGCCATTTTCTCGGCCCCTATGAAACGGCACTGCCGCGGCCCCCTGGGGGACGCGGCAGTGAGAAAAGCTGCGACCGCACGGCACAGCATTTCGCGTCGGCCGAACGCACGAATTCGGCCGCGCAGGCGGTTATTACGAATTACGCGCGCTGGCTGGAAATGGAGACCACCTCACCGGTCAGATAGGTGGTGTAGTCGCTGGCGAGCATGGCGATGGTGGCGGCCACCTCCCACGGCTCGGCGGCACGGCCGAAGGCCTCGCCCGCGGCCAGCCGGTCGAGCAGGTCGGCCGAGGTGACCTTGTCCAGGAAGGCGTGGCGGGCGATGGAGGGGGCCACCGCATTGATGCGCACGCCGAACTCGGCGGCCTCGACCGCGCTGCAGCGGGTCAGCGCCATGACGCCGGCTTTGGCGGCGGCGTAGTGGGCCTGGCCGTGCTGGGCGCGCCAGCCCAGGACCGAGGCATTGTTGACGATGACGCCGCCGTGGCCGGCCTCGCGGAAGTACTTGAGCACCGCCCGAGTTGCACGGAAAGTCCCGTTCAGCGTGATGTCGAGGACCTTGTCCCACTGCTCGTCGGTCATGTCCACGACCGGCACCTCGCCACCGAGGCCCGCGTTGTTGACCATGATGTCGATCCGGCCCAGCGCCGCGACGGCACCGGCGACCAGCGCGTCCACCTGCTCGGTCGAGCTGACGTCGCAGGGCACGGAAGCGATTCGGCGGTCCGGGAATTCGGCCTGCAGCGCCTGCTCGGTCTCCTTCAGGCGGCGCTCGTGCCAGTCGGAGATCACCACGTCCGCGCCCTCGGAGAGCAGGCGGCGCGCGGTGGCCGAACCGATGCCGGTGCCCGCGGCGGCGGTCACCACCGCGATCTTGCCCGCGAGCAGGTTGTGGCCGGGGGTGATTTCGGGGGCGGTGGACAGGTCGACGGTATTCAATTGACGTTCGCTTCGCTCACTCACGGTCGAGCCTCTCGGGGAAGTCCGAGCACGCGCTCGGAGATGATATTGCGCTGCACTTCGTTCGAACCGCCGTAGATGGTGTCCGCACGGGTGAAGAGGAACATGCGCTGCCAGGCGTTGAGGTCATCACCCGGGCCGTCGGCGATCAGGCCGGGCGCGCCGAGCACGTCCATGGCCAATTCACCCAGGCCGCGATGCCAATTGGCCCACAGCAGCTTGGTCACCGACGCCTGCCCGGCGGCGGTGCGGGCATCCACGGAGGCTCCGTCGTGTCCGGACTCCAGGGTGCGCAGCACGTGCGCGCGCAACACCCGCAGGCCGACCCACGCCTTGTCGAAACGGTCCGCGAGGACCGGGTTCTCGATCGCCCCGTTCTCCCGGGCCACGGCCTCGAGGTCGGCGAGTTCGCGCGCGTAGCGGATCTGCTGGCCGACGGTGGAGATGCCGCGCTCGAAGGTGAGCGTGCCCATGGCGACCTTCCAGCCGTCGCCGGGCTGCCCGACCACCAGATCGGCGGCGGTGCGGGCATTGTCGAAGAAGACCTCGTTGAATTCCGCGGTCCCGGTGAGCTGGATGATGGGCCGCACCTCGACGCCCGGCTGCTTCATGGGAACGAGCAGGTAGGACAGGCCGTGGTGGCGGGTCGAGCCCTTCTCGGTGCGGGCGACCACGAAGCACCAGTCGGACAGATGCGCCAGCGAAGTCCAGATCTTCTGGCCGTTGATCACCCATTCGTCGCCCTCGAGCTGGGCGGAGGTGGTGACGGCAGCCAGGTCCGAACCCGCGCCCGGCTCCGAATAGCCCTGGCACCACAGCTCGGTGACATTGCGAATGCCCGGCAGGAAGCGCTTCTTCTGCTCCTCGGTGCCGAAGGCGATGACCGTGGGTCCGAGCAGTTCCTCGCCGAGGTGCGAAACCCGGCTCGGGGCATCGGCTTTGGCGTATTCCTCGTGGAAGATGACCTGCTGGCGCAGGGTGGCGTCGCGGCCACCCCACTCCTTGGGCCAGCCCAGGCAGGTCAGGCCGGCGGCGGCGAGGGCGCGATCCCATTCGAGCCGCTCCTCGAAGGCCTCGTGCTCGCGCCCGGGACCACCCAGACCGCGCAGCTCGCGGAACTGGCCGTTCAGGTTCTCGGCCAGCCATTCGCGCACCTCAGCACGGAATTGGGCGTCCTCGGGGGGCTCAGTCCCGCTGGCCGGTTCGGGGGTCTGGATCATGCTCACGTCGGTAGAGTAACCTACCAAGCACTTGCTTTGTTAGACCCATTCCCGGACAGCGAGGAAGCCCTGTGACATCTCCTCCGCAGACCACACCGCTCGCCCTGCACGCGGCCGCGCACGCCTACGGCGACGCGCCCGCTGTCGGCGACGGTGCCGTGCGACTGAGCTGGTCGCAACTGCTGGACTCGGTGCGTGAGACCGCGCGTGCGCTGATGGCGCGCGGCATTCAGCGCGGCGACCGCATCGGCATCTGGGCGCCCAACACGCATCACTGGGTGACCGCGCTGCTGGCGAGCCACTACGTGGGTGCGGCGATCGTTCCGCTCAATACCCGGTACGTGGCCGCCGAGGCGGCGGATGTGCTGTCCCGGGTTCATGCCAAGGCGCTGTTCATCACGGGCGAATTCCTGGGGCGCGACCGGCTGACCGAACTGCGGACCGCCGCACCGGAACTGGGCATCGAGACCACCATCGTGATCCCCGTCGAGGGCGAGGCCCCCGTCGAGGACGCCATCGTATGGTCGGAACTGGGCAAGGTGGCCGAGGCGGTGAGCCTCGAGGAGGTCATCGCCCGCGCGGAATCGGTGTCGCCGGACGATCTTTCGGACATCCTGTTCACCTCCGGCACCACCGGGCGCAGCAAGGGCGTGCTGATCGCGCACCACCAGGTGCTGGGCAGCGCCCGGGCCTGGGCCGACTGCGCGACGCTGAACAACACCGACCGCTATCTGATCGTGCCGCCGTTCTTCCACAGCTTCGGGTACAAGGCGGGCATCATCGCCAGCCTGGTCACCGGGGCGACCATGATTCCGCAGGCCGTCTTCGACGTGCGGGAGACCATGCGGCTCATCCACGACGAGCGCATCACCGTGCTGACCGGTCCGCCGACCATCCACCAGACCATCCTCGACCACCCGCAGCGCGACGGGGCGGACCTGTCCAGCCTGCGCGTCGCGGTCACCGGCGCGGCCACGGTGCCGGTCGTGCTCATCGAAAGAATGCGCAGCGAGCTCGATTTCGAGGTTGTGCTGACCGCGTACGGGCAGACCGAATCCGGCGGGTTCGGCACCATGTGCCGGCCCGAGGACTCCAGCGAGACCATCGCCAATACCTGCGGGCGCACCATCGACGGCTTCGAGATGAAGCTCGCCGACAATGGTGAACTGCTGCTGCGCAGCGACCAGGTGATGCGCGGCTACCTCGACGATCCGCAGGCCACGGCCGCGACCATCGACGCCGACGGCTGGCTGCACACCGGTGACGTCGCCGTCATCGACGACCGCGGCTACATGAAGGTCACCGACCGGCTCAAGGACATGTACATCTCCGGCGGCTTCAATGTGTATCCCGCCGAGGTGGAACAGACCATGGCCCGGCTCGCGGGTGTCGCCGAGACCGCGGTCATCGGCGTGCCGGACGAGCGCATGGGCGAGGTCGGCAAGGTGTTCGTGGTGCGCCGGTCCGGCTCGGAGCTGACCGCCGACGACGTGAACGCCTACGCCAAGGCACAGCTGGCCAACTTCAAGGTGCCCAAGTACGTGGAATTCCGCGACGAGCTGCCCTACAACGCCGCCGGAAAAGTTCTCAAGCGGCAACTACGTGAGGAGACCGCGTGAGCGAGTCGAGCCCGGAGGCGTCGCTCCTCCACTCAGCGCTTGCGGAGCGCAACCACGTAGGGCTCTCGATCACGCGCGTAAAGGAGACAGTGTGAGCCAGGAACTGGGACCCATCCCGGACGAGGGCGAGGTCGTCCTCTACGAGAAGCGCGGGCCGATCGCGGTCGTCACGCTGAACCGGCCGGACTACCGCAATGCGCAGAACTCGGTCATGACCTACGCGCTCGACGCCGCCTTCGTGCGGGCCGTCGAGGATCCGGAGGTCAAGGTGATCGTGCTGGGCGGCGCCGGAAAGCATTTCAGCGCGGGCCACGACATCGGCACGCCGGGCCGCGACCACCACATCAAGTACGAGAACAAGGCCGCGCTGTGGTGGGACCACACCGATCGCCCGGGTGGCGATCAGCGCTTCGCCCGTGAGTCCGAGGTCTACCTGGGCATGTGCCGCCGCTGGCGGGAGATCCCCAAGCCGACCATCGCCATGGTGCAGGGCGCGTGCATCGCGGGTGCGCTCATGCTGGCCTGGTCCTGCGACATGATCGTGGCCTCCGAGGACGCGTTCTTCTCCGATCCGGTTGTCCGCATGGGCATTCCGGGCGTCGAGTACTTCGCGCACCCGTGGGTGCTGGGGCCGCGCCGCGCCAAGGAGATCCTGTTCACCGGTGAGCGTTTCACCGCCGCACAGGCTTACGAGTGGGGCATGGTCAATCGTGTCGTCCCGCGCTCGGATCTGGAGACCGAGACCTTCGCGCTGGCCGACAAGATCGCGGAGATGCCGCAGTTCGGGCTGGCGCTGACCAAGAAGGCCGTCAATCAGTGTGAGGACCTCATGGGCATGCGGGCCGGCATGGACTCGGTGTTCGGGCTGCACCACTTCGCGCACGCCCACAATGCCGAGGTCGGCGCGGACTCGCTGGGCGGGATGAACGCCAAGTCCATGAAGGCCGCCGCGACCGACGCCGCTGTCGGCCGCGAAACAGAATCCGCCAACAACGACGGGGCGAAATAAGTGGATCTCGAATTCGACGCCAAGACAGAGGAGTTCCGCGCCGAGGTGCGCGAGTTCCTGGCGGCCCATGTGCCCGCCACTCCCCTGCCCTCCATGGACACCGAGGAGGGCTTCGAGGCGCACCGCGCGTGGGAGGCCAAACTCGCCGAGGCCCGCCTGTCGTGTGTGGCCTGGCCCGCCGAGTACGGCGGCCGCGACGCCTCGCTGACCGAGTGGGTCATCTTCGAGGAGGAGTACTACGCCGCGGGTGCGCCGGGCCGCGTCTCGCAGAATGGCATCTTCCTGCTCGCGCCGACCCTGTTCGAGCACGGCTCGCCGGAGCAGCTGGCCCGCATCCTGCCGAGAATGGCACGCGCCGACGACATCTGGGCCCAGGCCTGGTCCGAGCCGGAGGCCGGCTCCGACCTGGCGGGCATCCGCTCCACCGCCAAGCGCACCGAGGGCGGCTGGCTGCTCAACGGCCAGAAGACCTGGAGTTCGCGAGCCTCGTTCGCGGACTGGGGTTTCGGCCTGTTCCGCAGCGACCCGGAGGCCGAGCGCCACCGCGGCCTGACCTACCTGATGTTCCCGCTCACCGCGGAAGGCATTACGGTGCGGCCGATTCCGCAGCTGGACGGCGAGCCGGGCTTCGCGGAGATCTTCCTTGACAACGTGTTCGTGCCGGATGCGGACGTGATTGGCGAGCCGAACAACGGCTGGAAGGTCGCCATGGCGACCTCCAGCAATGAGCGCGGCCTGTCGCTGCGTTCGCCGGGCCGGTTCAATGCCACCGCCAACAAGCTCATCGAGCTGTGGCGCGGCGCGGCCGCCGAGTCCGACACCGCCCTCGCCGACCGCGTGGTCGACGCCTGGGTGGGTGCGGAGGCGTACCGCCTCAACACCTGGGCCACCGTGACCCGGCTGGCCGAGGGCGGTCAGCTCGGCGCGGAATCCTCGGTGAACAAGGTGTTCTGGTCGGATCTGGACATCGCCATGCACGAGACCGCGCTCGACCTGCACGGCGCGGCCGCGGAACAGGAATCGGCCTGGACCGACGGCTACCTGTTCTCGCTGGCGGGCCCGATCTACGCCGGTACCAACGAGATCCAGCGCAATATCATCGCCGAACGCCTGCTCGGCCTGCCGCGATAGCCACCCGGAGGACGACGACATGCGATTCGCATTGACCGCAGAACAGAACGATTTCGCCGCCAGCCTGCGCAAGATGGGCGAGGCCGCCAAGACTCCCGGCGTCGTCCGGGCGTGGGGCGCGGGCGATTCCGCCGCCGGGCGCGCACTCCTCGGCCAGCTGGCCGAGGCGGGCGCGCTGGGCCTGACCGTCACCGAGGAGAACGGCGGCTTCGGCGCGGGCCCGGTCGAGATGATCGTGGCCTTCACCGAGATCGGCCGGGCCGCGGTGCCGGGCCCGCTGGTGGAGACCGCCGCCGCGATTCCCGCACTGCTGCAGGCGCTTCCGGACTCGGCACTCGCCGCCGAGCGGCTGCCCGAGCTGGCCGAGGGCGCGAAGCTGGGCACCCTCGCGGTGACCGCCACGGCCGGCGCGAATGCGGGCCGGGCCGGGGGCGCGGCCACCGCGCTGGACGCCGACATCGCCGACCTGGTGCTGATCGCCGAGGGCGACCGCATCGCGCTGGCCACCGCCGGTGGCCCGGTGGCGTCGGTTGACGCCGCTCGCCGCCTGTTCACCGTGACCGCCGGCGAGACCCTGGCCGAGGGCGAAGGCGTCGGCGCCGCCATCGATCTCGCCTTCGACACCGCCGCCCTGGCGGCCGCCGCGCAGCTGCTCGGTGCGGGCCGGGCGCTGCTGGACACCAGCGTCGAGTACGTCAAGCAGCGGCAGCAGTTCGGCACCCCGATCGGGCGCTACCAGGCCATCAAGCACCACGTGGCCAATGCCCACATCGGGCTGGACATGGCGCAGCCGCTGCTCTACCGGGCGGCCCTGACCCTGGAGTCCGGCGCGGACGCGCAGACCCGCGGACGCGACATCTCCGCGGCCAAGCTGGCCTGCGGCGAGGCCGCCTACCAGGCCGCCCGCATCGCGCTGCAGGTGCACGGCGCCATCGGCTACACCGCCGAATGCGATCTGTCGCTGTGGCTGACCAAGGTCACCGCGCTGCGCTCGGCCTGGGGCACCCCGGCCGAACACCGCGCCCGCATCGCCGCCGCACTGCGCGCCGGAAACGTCGCATGAGCGCCCCGGTGGCCGACGCGGCAACGCTCGACACATCGTGCGCGGGCGGGGCACACACCCCGCTCGTCGCCCGGTGCGTCCGATCGCTCCTGGCCTCGACCACGGGCGAGTACGCGCCCGGCCACCGGGAATTCACCCGTGCCGAGATCGAGCGGGCAGACCGATGACAACGCGTGCGGACCGTCGGCAGGTCGAGGCGAAATCCATTGCCAGGGTGGCGAACACCCCGGGTAGCACCACATTGATCAGCGCACCGGGCCGACGCGCCGCGCGCCACTTCTACACGTTGGGAGCGAAGGCATGAGCCTGACGGCCGAGCAACAGGAACTCGCCACGACCGTGCGCGCGGTATTGGCCAAGCACGGGGACAGCGCGGCCATGCGGCGCGGGCTGGAGAGCGAGCGCGGCTACGACGAGCAGCTGTGGAAGCTGCTGTGCGAGCAGGTCGGTGTCGCCGCACTGGCGATTCCGGAGGAGTTCGGCGGCATCGGGGTCGGTCTGGTCGAGTCCCTGCTGGTGGTCGAGGAGCTCGGGCGCACGCTGTCCGCGCCGCCCATGCTCGGCTCGGCCGTGCTGGGTGTACAGGCGCTACTGCTGGCCGGGAACGCCGAGGCCGGTGAGCGGCTGCTGCCGGAGGTCGCCGAGGGTGTCCGCACGCTGGCGCTGTGCTGGGCCGGGCCGCGCGGCTGGGACTCGTTCGGGGTCACCGCCGAGGGCGAAAAGCTCTCGGGCTCGGCGCATTACGTGCTGGACGGCGTGCACGCGGACACGCTGCTGGTGCTGACCGCCGCGGGCCTGTTCGAGGTGGACGGCAAGGCCGCGGGCGTCACCCGCACCGCGGTCGTCACCCAGGATCCGACCCGCAAGCTGGCGCGCATCGACTTCGACTCGGTCGAGGCCCGTCCGCTCGGCGAGCCGAATGTCGCCCGCTTGCGTGAAATCGCCTGGGCGGCAGTGGTTGCCGAGCAGCTCGGCGCGGCCGAGCAGTGCCTCGACATGACCGTCGAGTACTCCAAGTCCCGGGTGCAGTTCGGTCGTCCGATCGGCAGCTTCCAGGCGCTCAAGCACCGCATGGCCGACATGTACGTACTGGTCGAGTCGACCCGCTCCATCGCGTACCTGGCCATCGCGGGCCTGGCCGAGGGCACGGTCGAGGCCGTCGACGTGCAGTCCGCCCGCCTGCATGCCATCGACACCTTCAACTCGGTGGTGTCCGAGACCGTCCAGATGCACGGCGGTATCGCCATCACCTGGGAGCACGACGCGCACCTGTTCTTCAAGCGCGCCCACGCCGACGCCCAGCTCTTCGGCACTCCCGCTCGTCCGCTGGCCCGTCCGGCGTAGTTCCGGGCCAGCTCATGGACTACCCGCTCGCGGGCTCCTGACGTTGCCCAGGCCGGGATCGGAGCAGTAGCCCCGGTTCCGGCCTGAGTTGTCCTTTCGGCCTGGCCGCCTTCATCGTGGCTTTGCATCGAAGGCTGTCTCGATCACTTCCGCTGGCGCACAAAGTTATTCGGTATCGATAGCCTGACGACTGCCGTTGCCAGCGCCCCGGTTGTGCTCATTCCGGAGGCGTACAACTACGGCTTCTGCAGTATCCGGAGCTATGGGGCGGTCACCCCACATCTTCGATTGACGTCGTTGTTCGAACGACGTAGCGGTACTGCGCCCGCGTGGGATCGCTCGCGAAGAAGGGTCGGCTCGATCCGCCACCGAGCGCGGAACGACCAATCCATCTCAGCAAGGACTTGCTCCTTGGAGAAATCACACAGACCGCCCTGACCCTGGGAACGTCCGAGGATATTACGGGCAGCATTGATATCAGCATGGAGCTTCTTACCGCAGAAGCGGCACGAGAACCGCTCCTGGGAGATCCTGTTCTTCTTGTCCACGTAGCCGCACCCGGAACAGCAACGCGACGTGTGAGCCGAATTGACCTTGGTGACGGTGATCCCACGGGTCTCGACAAGTGACGCGAGCTTAGCGCCAACGGTCGCTCTGCCTGCTCGGCTCATGATCCGGTTGAGCCGTCTCGAGAGACCGCCCATCCGAAAGTCCAGCTCCTCCACCACCATCTCTCTGATGTCTTCGCCCGCCAACCGGTTGAGGATCCGGCCGACCTCGTTACGGACATACTCGCGGATACGACGGTTCAGTCTTGCGTATCGCTTGGAGTCACGTAAACGAATTCCCTGACGCTGCAACGACACTGCCAGGTCGTTGAGTTCGGTGTCCCGCTCGCAGAGCCAACGGTAGGGTGTCTGCCCGAGAAGCTTGCCGCCACTGGTAGCGAAGATGTTCCTCAATCCCCAATCCAGGCCGACGGATTCGCCTTCGATGCGCAACTGGGTAGGTTGGGACTTCTTCACCAGGGTGAAGCAGACATCACCGGTCGTGCTCACGCTGATCTGACAGAAGTTGCGTACCTCGCCAGGGGCATCGTTGAAGTAGTCGTATCCCCGGAGAGGGATGCTCACTGGGTTGCGCTTCTCGAGGGTAGATACTTTCACCCAGTAGTCCGCATGCGGCTTGTCCGATACCGAGACTCTCGCAACTGTCCCGTCCATCGCCATAGTGCGGACCTCGGAGAGGTTGGGAAACGGATGCTTTCGCAGCCACTCGTTGGCCAGCACGGTTGACATACGAAGCGCCTCCTCGGAGACCATGACTCCATGCCTTGCGTCGAGCACACAGTCGACTGCCCACCACGCCTTGCGGGCGTTGATGCGGTATAGCTGCCGGCGAAGTTCCTCGTCCTCGAAGCGGAGGGCACGAATCACGGCTCGTAGACCGACTTTTGCTGCCGTTTGCCAAGCTGCCAGCACTGCATTGACTTGGCTCGTTACCGAATTCCATTGCCGTTGAGATAGATACGACGGCAACGACTTCTTTTCCCCCGATTGGAGCCATCCGAGCTCGGTCTGCCCTGCCTTCAGTTTGCGAACCTGGATGTACTGCACATGTACCAACCCTCGCTGCCACCAGGGCAGCACAGCCGCCACTGCATCAAGCTTTCCGCGATTCGCTGTGGTCGGAAGCCGATACGTACGCATCGTGCTGCGGTCGGTCATGGAACATAACGCTAACCAGCAGATCGAATATCCGTTCGAAATCAGTTGATACTCGTCGGGAATCGCCCGATTCGGTATGAATTGCGGTGTGCCGCAGGTTGTTGCGCCAACGAACGGGACTCGTTCTCACGCCAGAGACGTTACGGCCAAGGCCAACGCGCCCCGGCGACGACTGATTCGCCCGGCGTTCGCGGACCGCACCCACCGGGTGCGGTCCGTTCGTATATCCGCACGTCGCCACCCCTGGCGATTACTTTCGACCGTCCGGGTCGTCTGAATATCGACATCGCTACGTCCCGGGGAGCTGCCATGCCGTCGACCGTGTCCGGTGATCTCGATCGCGAAGAATTCCTGCGCGCCGCCGAGGCGTATCGCGGTGAGCTGATCGCGCACTGCTATCGGATGGTCGGCTCGGTGCACGAGGCCGAGGACCTGGTGCAGGAAACGTATCTGCGAGCCTGGCGGGGTTGGGAGGCATTCGAGGGGCGGGCGTCGACGCGGAACTGGCTGTATCGGATTGCCACCAACCTGTGCCTGACCGCGGTCACGAACAAGCAGCGCCGGGTACTGCCATCCGGATTGGGGCCCGCCGCGGCGGGATCCGGGCCCAGACTGGAACAGCTGTGGCTGGAACCGTTCCCCGAGCGCTGGCCGGATACGGACCCGGCCGAGATCGTCGCCGGTCGGTCGAGTCTGCGGCTGGCGCTGGTGGCGAGCCTGCAGAATCTGCCGCCACGGCAGCGGGCCGTGTTCATCCTGCGGGAGGTGCTGGCCTACCCGGCCGCGGAGGTCGCCGACATACTCGGCATGAGTCTCGCGGCGACCAAGAGCGCACTACAGCGGGCCCGCGCCAAACTCGACGAGGTGTCCCCGCGAGCGGACGCGGTGATCGAACCGGATTCCCCGCACGCGCGGGCCCTGCTGGAGCGCTATATCACCGCGTTCGAGAACGCGGACGTGGCCGGGCTCACCGAGCTGCTGCGCGACGACGCCATTCTCGAATCCACCGCGACGGGCCGCTGGCTGGCGGGCAAGACGCACTGCCTCGATCGGCTGCTGATCTGGGCTCGCTCCGGGGAGTACCGGCTGTATCCGGTGATCGCGAACGGGCAGCCCGCAATGGTCGCCTACCGGGGCGAGCACGCGGACCCGGCGCTCACCGCGTTCGGCGTGGTGGTGCTGGCCGTCGACGACCGGCACGTCACCCACGTGACCGCCTTCATCGACCCGGGCATGGTGCGCCACTTCGGGTTTCCCGAGGTCGATCCGGGGCGCTGAGGGCGGCGATTCCTTTCGCGGGCCGGCGTGGTCTCTATCCCGACCACCGCACGAAAGGAATCCTCGTCGTGAAACTCAGCCTGTATCTACCGACCGGCACCACCCAGGAATTCGCCGGTTACAGCGACCCGACCGCCGCCTTCGAAGCCATGCGTGAACTGGCGGTCGCCGCCGACGACTGCGGGTTCCACACCCTGTGGGCCCCGGACCACTTCATACCCTTCGGACCACCCGGGGCCTATGTCTTCGAGGTCTGGACGACACTGTCCGCGCTGGCCCGCGAGACCCGGACCATCCGGCTCGGGCAAATGGTGACCGGCAACGGCTACCGCAATCCGGCGCTGCTCGCGAAGATGGCCTCGACCCTGGACGTCATCTCCGGCGGCCGCTCCACCTTCGGCATCGGCGCGGGCTGGTACGAGCAGGAGTATCAGGCCTTCGGCTACGACTATCCGGCCGCTCCCGAACGGTTGCGGCGGTTGGAGGAGGCGCTGCGGATCATCGCCTCGATGTGGACCGAACCCTCCACCACCTTCGACGGCGACTATTACCGCGCCGACGGTGTCGTGAATCAGCCTGCGGGAGTGCAATATCCGCACATTCCGCTGATGGTCGCGGGCGGCGGCGAGAAGGTGACCCTGCGGCTGGTCGCCCGTTATGCCGACCTGTGCAACGTGCAGGAGCCGCCGGATGTGGTAGCCCGCAAATTCGAGATCCTGGCCCGGCACTGCGCGGCTGTCGGTCGCGAATTCTCTTCCATCACAAAGACTTCGACGTCGTACTGCATCATCGCCGACACCGACGAGCAGGCGCGAGCGGCCGTGCCGCCGTGGGCGCCGCTGGTATTTCCCGGCGACCTCGCCGACTACGGCCTGATCGGCACCCTCGACACCATCGCCGAACGGCTCACCGCCTACGAGAAGGCCGGGGTGGACGAACTCGTCGTCGGCTTCGGCAATGCCCTCGACCCGAACACCCTGCGCACCTTCGCATCCGCATTCATTCAGAAGTGAGGTAGACCCATGTTCCTGCTCACCGGAGTCACCGGCGCGGCCGGTTCCATCGTCCTGCGCGAGTTCGTGAAACAGCAGGTCCCGGTTCGCGTACTGGTGCGCGACCCCGCCAAGGCCGTGCAGCTCGCCGCGGCGGAACCGACGATAGAGGTCGTGGTCGGCAATATGCTGCACGCCGACACTCTCGGACCCGCCATGGAGGACGTCGACCGGGCGCTGATGATCTCCTCCCCGCGCGACCGCATGCTGGAAACCCAGTGCCGATTCATCGACGCCGCCAAACAATTCGGGGTGCGGCACATCGTGAAATTCGGCGGCAAGGAATCCGGAACCACCTTCGATCTCACGGCTTTTCGCGGCACCCGCTGGCATTTGGAGATCGAGGCCTATCTGGAGGCTTCCGGCCTCGAATGGACGCATCTGCGCCCCAGCCAGTTCATGCAGATGTACCTGCCGGAGGCGCTGACCGGAGTCGACAGCGCCCGCCACGCGCTGGTCATGCCGATCGGTGCGAGCAGACTGGCCCCGGTCGACATCCAGGACATCGCCGAAGTCTGCGTCGCCATGATGCGCGCCGAGGGCATCGAAGGCCAGGCGTTCGACATGACCGGCCCCGAGGCGCTCACCTCCACCGAGATCGTCGAACAGCTTTCCGCCGCAACGGGAACCACGTTCACCTACGAGCTCGTGACTCGCCGGCGCAAACGCGAGCTGCACGCCGAGCAGGGTCTACCCGGCCCGGTCATCGACCTGCTCGACGAGCTCTACGCCGGTCGCGCCGGATCCCCCGAAGCCCACGTCGACGTGTCCACCCACGAACGCTTCGGCGTCACCCCAACCACCTTCGCCGAATTCGCCCGCCGCAACGCCCCGGCATTCACCGCCTGATCCCGGGCAAACCCGATGCGGGCCGTGCCATTCCGGTTCGGTCCGCGTTCGGTGTCACCCGTACGATCCCGCTCATGAACCAACCGATGCCGCCGCAACAGCCGTACCAGCAGCAGTACCCGCAGCAAGGCCAACAGCCGTATCCCCCGCAGGGCCAGGCTCCCTACCCGCAGCAGGGCCAGCCGCAACCGCAGCAGCAGCCGGGCCCGCAGTTCCCGATCCTGGTCTCCACCATGAACGATGTCCCGGGCCAGGAAATCGTCAAGGTGATCGGCGAGGTCGCAGGCCTGACCGTCCGCAGCCGCGGCCTGGGCGCCAACTTCGCGGCCGGATTCCGAGCCCTGGGCGGCGGCGAGATCCATGAGTACACACAGCTGCTGTACCAGTCGCGGCACGAGGCCATCATGCGAATGTGCCAACATGCCATGGCCTATGGCGCGAACGCGGTGATCGCCATGCGCTTCGACTGCAACGAGATCGCCAACACCATGAGCGAGGTCGCCGCCTACGGCACCGCCGTCGTCGTCAAACCCACGCAGTAGGCACCGGGCTCGGGGGCTATCCCTCCTTGCCGAGAATCTCGGTTATCGAGCTCGCGGTGAGCGAGCGATCGAACCAGGCATCGAGAGTATCAAGCTCACGGCACGATTCGATGCGCTGCCGAGCCTCCTGCGACACCTCGATGCCGCGCGCACGCAGGCTGCGGAGAATCGCGTCGATGAGGGTCTGGACCCGGCCCTCGACCCGGCCTTCGACCCGGCCTTCGACCCGGCCCTCGGCACGGAGCCGCTGGGAAGTCTCGGAGCGGAAGAACGAGAGATCCACGGTCATCAACTGCCTCCATGTCTGTGCGGCCGGGCTCTTGCCCAACCCGAGTTCGGTGAGTTCGGCGAAGATCAGGGCGTCATCTTCATCGATGCTCTGTAACGCGGTGGCCAGCGCTTTCAGTATCGCACCGATACTGGCGTCGTTGGCGTGAGTGATGGCGGACAGGGTCGCGAGCGGGATATCACCGGCCGCGATGCACGGATCCGACACGGCGGGAACATTGTGAGGGCCGAGAACCAGTGGACGAACGAGGAGGCTCGTCCACTGGCGGGGGCCTATAGTCAGCGGACCTTCCGCCCATCTGGCGGTCGCGGTGTCCTGGCAGACAACCAGAAGTACCGGAGGCAGTTGGTATTTCGCATGGACATGGGACAGGTAGTACGCCCAGGAGCTGGGCTTCTTCCGGTCATCCTTACCCTGCGCCTCTACCAGCAGCAGAAACGGCCCCTCGTCTGTGTCGAGGCGGAGCAGAGTATCGACTCGACGTTCGATCGGATCGATCTCGGTGAGATCGTTCGGTAACAAGGCGACCTCGCGTGGGCCAGGGAACGGTAGGCCGAGCGTTTCGAAAGCACGGCCGAAGACCTCTGGGTGGCTGCGGAAAAGCCTGTGCATCGCTTCGTGTTTCGAGCTGACCATGAGTAGGACGGTAAAGCCGGTTCCCGAATACATGTTCGAGAACCGGCTATCTCGACCGGAATCGCCCGATTCGTAGCGAGAATCGGTGCGGCGCACTGGATTCGGGTCAGTGGTGGAGGACCTCGACATCACGGACCGGCTTCTTGCGGCCGAATTTGGCGCGCAGGGGGTAGATGGCCATGACTGCCAGGAGGCTGATGGTCGAGGCGAAGAGCTGGTTGCGCTGGTCGGGGTTGCGGGCCATGGCTACGAAGACGGCGAAGAGGGCGATGATGACGGCCCAGCTGATGTAGGGGTAGCCCCACATGCGGTAGGTGAGGGCGGAGGGGTCTTCGCGGCGGAGGCGGGCGCGAAGTCGCAACTGGGAGAACATGATCGCCACATAGACGAAGGCCAGGACGACGCCGATGGAGTTCACCAGGAAGGTGAAGACCTTGTCGGGTGAGACGTAGGAGGCGATGACCGCGCCCCAGGCGGCGACAGTGCCGAGCAGGACGGCCCGGGCGGGGACGCCGCGCTTGTTGAGCTTCACCAGGGAGGCGGGGGCGTCGCCGTCGCGGGTGAGGACGTAGAGCATCCGGGAGGAGACGTAGATGGCCGAGTTCAGCACCGACAGCACCGCGGTCAGGATGACGACCTGCATGATGGTGCCGGCGGCCGGAATCCCGATGTGCTCGAGCGCGCTCACGAACGGGCTCGTCAGCACCTTGGCGTCGTTCCACGGCAGGATGGTCACCACCAGGAAGATCGAGGCCACGTAGAACAGGCCGACCCGCCACAGCACATTGTTGGTGGCGCGGGCCACCGCCGGGCCCGGTTCCTTGGATTCCGCGGCCGCCACCGTCACGATCTCGGTACCGCCGAACGCGAACATCACCACCACGATGGCGGAGAAGACGCCGCCGATCCCGTTGGGCGCGAATCCGCCGTGCCGGGTCAGGTTGGCGAAGCCCGCGTCCGAACCCGGCCACAGCCCGAACACCCAGGCCAGTCCGATGGCCAGGAAGGCCACGATCGCCACCACCTTGATGGAGGCGAACCAGAACTCGAACTCGCCGAACGACTTGACCGACACCAGGTTGACCGCGGTCATGACGACCAGCAGCCCGGCGGACAGGATCCACTGGTCGAGATCGATCCAGTTGCCGAGAATGGCCGCGCCGGCCACCGCCTCGGCCCCGACCAGGATGACGTAGAGGTACCAGTACAGCCAGCCGACGGTGAATCCGGCGAACGGTCCCATGGCCATCCGCGCGTACTCGCCCATGGATCCGGCGACCGGGCGGGCCACCACCATTTCGCCGAGCGCCCGCAGTACGCACAGCACGACGAGTCCGGCGCCCGCGTAGGACAGGATGGCGGCGGGTCCGGCGGTCTCGATGACCGAGCCGCTGCCCACGAACAGGCCCGCGCCGATCGCGCCGCCTATGGCGATCATCGTCATGTGCCGGCGCCGGAGTCCGGCACGCAGTCCCGGCTGTCCGTCGCCGCTCGGTTCCGTCAGCTGGACACTGCCGGGTTCCGGCTTCTGGACACTGCCGGGTCCCGGCTTCTGGACACTGCCGGGTTCCGGCTTCTGGACACTGCCGGGTTCCGACTTCTGGACACTGCCGGGTTCCGACATCTGACCGCCACCTTCTTGTGTTGCCCGAGTGTTGCCCGAACACCATATCGGGCCTGGTCAGGCAGGGAAAATCGCCGGTCGGGCCCCGGTTTCCCGGGCTGCCGCCGATACGCGAATCCCGCTCCCGGACAGCGGTTTACCCACGGGCGTACCGTCGGAAGGTATGACCGAGACACAGCGTGGCCGGGTACGCGTCGAACCGAGCGCCAAGCGGGTTCGCGCCTACCTGGGCGGTCACCTGGCCGCCGACACCGTCAATCCGACGCTGGTGTGGGAGGGACCCCACTACCCCACCTACTACCTGCCGGTCGCCGACCTGCGGGTGAAGCTGGAACCCAATGGCAAGACCCGCCACTCCCCCAGCCGCGGCGACGGCACCGAATTCGATGTGGTCGCCGACGGCGTGACCGCCACGGGCGCGGCCGTCCGGCACCTGGACTCCCCGATTCCGGAACTGCGCGACCTGGTCAAGCTGGACTTCCAGGCCATGGACGAGTGGTTCGAGGAGGACGAGCCCATCTACGTCCACCCCCGCGACCCCTACACCCGGGTGGACATCCTGGCCAGCTCCCGCCACATCAGGGTCGAACTGGACGGCGAGACCCTGGCCGATTCGCACTCCCCGCGCATCCTGTTCGAGACCGGGCTGCCCGCCCGCTACTACCTACCCCTCACCGATATCCGCATGGACCTGCTGCGGCCGTCGGCGACCAGGACGTCGTGCCCGTACAAGGGCCACGCCGAATACTGGAACATCCAGCTGGGCGAGACCAGCCACCCGGACCTGGTGTGGATCTACCGCACCCCGCTGCCGGAGAGCCAGAAGATCGCCGGGCTGGCGTCGTTCTACAACGAGAAGGTCGACATCTGGGTCGACGGCGAGATGATGCCACGCCCCAAGACGCCGTTCAGCTGAAACCCTCAGTCCCCCAGGATCTCCGACACCAACCGGGGCAGCGCCGCCCCGATCGGGTCGCGCACGATCTCGGCGGCGTAGTCGTCGTAGGGGGTCGGCTCGTTGTTCACGATGACCAGGTCGGCCCCCGCGTCCACCGCCACCGCGCACATGGACGCGGCGGGCTCGACCTGGAGTGAACTGCCCACGGCCAGAAAGATTTCGGCGTTCTCGGCGATCTGCACCGCCGCGCGAATGGCGGCGGTGTCGAGCTGCTGGCCGAACATGATGGTGGCCGCCTTCAGGATGCCGCCGCAGTCCGGGCACGCCGGATCCGCCTCGCCCGCAGCCACCCGTTCCAGGGTGGCGGCCATGGAATCGGTGAAATCACAGTCGATGCAGACGACTTCGAACATATTGCCGTGGATCTCCACCACACTGTCCGACCCGGCCCGCTGGTGCAGCCTATCGATGTTCTGGGTGATGATCCCGACCTGCCGCCCGCCCGCCGCCAGCCGCACCAAGGCCTGATGCGCCGCATTCGGCGTCGCCCGCCAGGCCGGATTGTCCCGCCGCGCCAGCCAAGCCCGGGTCCGTAGCTCCGCATCGGTCACGTAATGCTGATAGGTGGAGAGCAGTTCGGCGATGGGGTCCTCGGTCCAAACTCCGCGCGGCCCACGGAAATCCGGTATCCCGGAGTCCGTCGAGATCCCCGCGCCGGTCAAGACGCCGATCGGTCCCCTGCGTGCGCGCCAGTCCGTCACATGACCCAGCCTAGGCCGAACCCCGCCCCGCCCGCTGCCCGCCACGGAGGCGCCGTCGTGGTGGATTCGGCGCGACCCACGCCACGGGCAAGAGCCCCGGACTCGATTGCGGGGCAGCCGTGTTCGTTCGGCGGCCGAGTGCCGAGCCGCGGCCCCCGCTCAGACCGCCAGGACGGCGGGTTCGTCCGCGGCGCGGCGGTACCGGCCGGGGGCCGAGCCGTACTGGCGTTTGAATGCCTTGGCGAACGCGAACTCGCTCCGATAGCCGACCTTCCTCGCCACCCCGGCCAGCGGGGTGCCGGTCTCGCGCAGCAGCCGCGCGGCGGTGAGCATGCGCCAGCGGGTCAGGTAGGACAGCGGCGGCTCGCCGACCGTGGCGAGGAAGCGGCGAGCGAGGGTAGCGCGACTCACCCCGGCGACGGCACTCAGCTCCGGGACCGTCCAAGCCCGTTCCGGCGCAGCGTGAATCGCGCGCAGCGCATCGGATACGGCCGGGTCGCCGAAGGCGCCGGCCCAGCCGGTCGGCGTAGTGGACTGTTCGTCGAACCAGGCGCGCAGCATGAACAGCAGCAGGGTGTCGAGCAGCGCGGGGACGGCGGCATCGGTACCCGGTCCAGGTTCGGCGATCTCGGCGGCGAGCAGATCGACCGCGGACCGCAGGGCCGGGTGCCGGCCGGGGCGGGCCGGGAGGTGGATGAACTCCGGCAGGTCGTCGAGCAACGGGTGGCTGCGATGCCGCCCGAGCTCGTACGCGCCGCACACCAGCGCGGTCCGCGCGCCCGGACCCGCGATCTCGCGCGGCTCCCCCGGCAGGGCGACCTCGGTGATCGGCGCCCCCAGCGCATCGACCAGATCATGGTTGTCGCCGCGCGGCATGAACAGCACATCGCCGGCTCCCAGCGCGACCGGCTCTCCGTCGGGCGGCAGCAGCCAGCACGAACCCTGGAGAACCACATGGAATCCCGCGCCTGGCACCTTCGGATAGCGACGCCCCCACGGCGCGTGCCGGATGAAGAGTCCCGAGGCCGGGTTGCCGGTGCGGATGGCGGCGACCGTCTCGCTGAGGATGTCCACATCGACACCATACTGCTCACGTGATGAGCGTTTCGAGCATTGAACTGAGTAATTGAGCCATTCATATGCTCACCGCACGTGAATAACTTCATTCACATGACGACGCACGAATCGCAGACCCCTACCATCGCCGTGTACGGCGCGAACGGCCACACCGGCGGCTACATCCTGTCCGAGCTGCATCGCCGCGGCCTGGCCCCGATCCTGGTGGGCCGCAATGCCGATCGGCTTCGTGCCGCCGCCGACGCGGCCCGGCTGCCGCAGGCCGAGATCCGGATCGCGGCGGCGGACGATCACGCCACTCTGGTCAGGGCGTTCACCGGTGCGGATGTGGTGATCAGCAGCCTGCCCGGCTATGTGGACCTCGGCGAGCCCATCCTGGCCGCCGCCCTCGAAGCGGGCACGCATTACGTCGACATCTCGGGCGAGCAGCTGTTCCTCCGCCGGGTCCTCGACGAGTACGGCCCGCGCGCCGAGCGTGCCGGGGTGACGGTGCTCTCCTCGGTGACCGACAGCAATCTCCCCGCCGATCTGCTCGCGGATCTGCTCGGCGCGCGTCTCGCCGGACCGGTCGGCTTCGTGATCAGCCACCGCAGCCGCAGCGGCGGGGATGGCTCCCGCGGCAGCGCGAAAACCGTACTGGCCGGCCTGGATTGGTTCCGCGCGGGCGGCTGGCACTACGCCGACGGCGAGTTCCGCACCGGCCCGGCGGATCCGGCGGCCATGCTGTACCCCGGCGACGCCGAGCCGACCGAGGTGGCCAAGTTCGCCTTCCCCGCCGTGCTCACCATCCCACGTCACACCGATGCCGCCGCCGTCACCGGCGCCGTCGACAGCGTGTTCCGGGCGAACATCACCGGCCTGACCGCCGAGCTGGTCGCCGGCCTGCCGGAAAAGCCGAGTGCCGCTTCGGATATGCGCTACGACATGATCGTGGACGCCACCGCTGCGGATGGCCGGACGTGGCGCGGCGTGGTCAGCGGGGCCGATTCCTACCGGGATTCGGGCCTGATGGCAGTCGAAGCGGCCGTGCGGCTCGCCGGCGGCGCTGGGCAGGCGGGTGCGCTCGCGCCCGCGGAGGCCTTCGCCGCCGCGGACTTCCTGGATTCGCTCGCGCCCCACGGCATCACCTGGACGATCACCGGGGCATGAGACGGCCACGGAATGCGCCTGGCCGAAAGCGCTCGCAGTGCGGGGAATTCGGTCGAGCCCCGCAATACAGTGGGGACCATGAGCGACGACCGTCCGAAGCTGGCCGCTGAACTGGATATGGTGCCGCATCCCGAGGGCGGCTGGTATCGGGAAACCTGGCGCAGCGCAGTGGAATTCGAGCCGGAGGGCTACCCGGGCCCGCGCGCGACCGGCACGGCCATCTATTTCCTGCTGCTACCGGGCGAGAAGTCCGCGCCACACACCGTGACGTCGGACGAGATCTGGTTCTGGCACCGGGGTGGTCCCCTGCTGCTGAACATCGGGGGTGAGGAGATCGTCCTCGGACCCGATGTCGAGCAGGGGCAACGCCCCCAGGCGGTGGTTCCCGGCGGAATCAGCCAGGCCGCCCGTCCCGCGGGTGACGACTACGTGCTGGTGAGTTGTGTCGTCTCCCCCGGTTTCGATTTCGCCGACTTCCGGCTCGACTGAGCTACTTTCGGAGCCGAGCCGTCGGTCGTCGATCCCGAATCTTCAGTCGTCGATCCCGAGCAGACCCTCCGCGACCGCATGGTCGATGGTCTTCTCGAGGTTCGGGCAGGAGTCCGGTTTACCGGTGGTCGGCCCGGACTCGGCCAGCTTGCGGAAGACCGGGCAGTGCACGGCCGGATCGACCGTCCACTGCACCGTCTTCTGATTGTGGCTGTGCTTACGCACGAGCACCTCGGTGCCGCAGGTCTGACACGCGATCGGCGTCAGCCCCGACTCCATGTAGTGCTCTTTGTCGAGGACCGTCTGGGCGCGCACCTGTGCTCGCTGTTCCGGACGGTCCGCGAAATCGGGTGCCTTCGCCCAGCTGGTCATCAGACGTTCGCCTCCTGCGCGGCGGCCTCGTCGGCCTCCCGCTTCTTCCGCAGGTTCTCCTCGACCTCGAGACCCCAGGCCTCGTTGGCCTTGGAGGTGTCGATCTCGAATTCGAAGCGCTGCACCGACTTCGGGTCGACGTCGGCGACATCGACGTAGAACTGGTCGTACCAGCGGCGCAGCTGGTAGACCGGGCCGTCCTCCTCGGTCAGCAGCGGGTTGTCGATCTTGGACTTGTGCTTCCAGATCTCGACGTCCTGCAGGAAGCCCTCGCTGACGCCCTCGGTCATCTTGGCCGCGAACATCTGCGCCTGCTCCTCGGGCAGCCCCTTCGGCTTCCCCAGCGAGACGCCCCACTGCAGCATGAAGGAGTTCTGCGTGACCGGGTAGTGGCAGTTGATGAGGACCGTCTTGACCTCGAAGCCACTGTAGATGTTGAGCAGCGGGTTGATCATGTACGACGGCCCGAAGTACGACGCCTCGGACTTGAGCAGCACATCGATGCCGGCCTTGGCCGCGTTGCCGATGTCCGGGCGGGCCTTGGTCTCCAGGTACTGGGTGGCGACGTGACCCTCGAGCACGTTCTTGAAGAACGTGGGGAAGGCGTAGTGGATATAGAAGAAGTGCGCCATATCCACGATGTTGTCGATGATCTCGCGGCAGTTGGAGCCCTCGATCAGCAGCGAGTGCCAGGTCCAGTCGGTCCAGCCCTCGTTGAGCGTCTCCGACGAGCTGCCGTCGGCATTGGTGTAGGGACCCTCGATGTACGGGATGGTCACCTCGTCCGGCGGCGGGTTGCCCTCGTGGTCGTGCCAGACGAACAGCTGACCGTTGCGCTCGAGCGTGATCCACGCGCGGGTGCGGGCCAGCGGGGGCACGCGCCGCGCGTAGGGAATGCCGGTGCACTTGCCGTCGCCGCCCCAGCGCCAGTCGTGGAACGGGCACGCGATGGAGTCGCCCTTGACCTCACCCATGGAGAGGTCGCCGCCCAGGTGACGACAGTAGGAGTCCAGTACCTTCAGTTCGTTCTGGCTGTTCATGAAGACGACCAGCTTGGTACCGAATACGTTGACCGCATGCGGCTTGCCGTCACGGAAGTCCTTGGCAAGGCCGAGGCAGTGCCAACCCCGGGCGTAGCGGGTGGGCGTCGAGCCCACGTCGATCTCGCGGACCTTCCCGCGGGGCCCTTGGGCGCTTGTCGCCATCGTTGATCCTCCTATGGATGTACTAGAACACGTTACAAAATTGGCTCGCGGTTGGCCAGCGATACATCCAACTACCAGGATGGGGGCGCTCTGAGCTGCGCTTGTATTGCGTTCTCGACAGGAATAAGAACGTGTTCTACTCTCAGGGGCAAACGAAGACCGCTTCCCGTACCAGCACCAGGCAGGAGCAACTGGCGAGATGACGCAAGAAGTAGTTGAGCGGGTCGAGGCGCTGCTGCCGACCCTGCGTGAGCGCGCCCAGGAGACCGAGGATCTGCGCCGCCTTCCCGACCAGACCGTCAAGGATCTGCAGGCGACCGGCTTCTTCAAGCTCGTGCAGCCCAAGCAGTGGGGCGGCTACGCCTGCGACCCGGTGATCTTCTACGACACCGTCCGCAAGATCGCCAGCGCGTGCGGCTCCACCGGCTGGTGCGCCGGCATCCTCGGCATCCACAACTGGCACCTGGCGCTGTTCGACCAGCGCGCACAGGAAGAGGTGTGGGGCAACGACACCGAGGTCCGGATCTCCTCCTCCTACGCCCCGATGGGCGCGGGCGTGGTGACCGAGGACGGCGAGGGCTACATCGTCAACGGTTCGTGGGCCTGGTCCTCCGGCTCCGACCACGCCGACTGGGTGTTCGTCGGCGGCCCGGTCATCAAGAACGGCAAGCCGGTCGACTTCGGCTCGTTCCTGATCCCGCGGAGCGAGTACAAGATCAACGACGTGTGGCACGTGGTCGGCCTGCGCGGCACCGGCTCCAACACCGTCGTGGTCGAGAATGTGTACGTGCCCCGGCACCGTTTCCTCAGCATGAAGACCATGGGCGACCTGAAATCGCCTGGCCTGGAGCAGAATACCGACCCGCTGTACAAGATGCCCTGGGGCAGCATCCACCCCGCGACCATCACCACGCCGATCATCGGCATGGGCTACGGCGCCTACGAGGCCCACGTCGAGCACCAGGGCAAGCGTGTCCGGGCCGCCTACGCGGGCGAGAAGGCCAAGGACGACCCGTTCGGCAAGGTGCGCATCGCCGAGGCCGCCAGTGACATCGACGCCGCCTGGCGTCAGCTGTCCGGCAATATCGCCGAGGAATACGCGTACATCCTGGCGGACAAGGAAGTTCCGTTCGACCTGCGGGTGGCCGCTCGCCGCGACCAGGTGCGCGCCACCGGCCGCGTGATCGCCTCCATCGACCGCCTGTTCGAGGCCTCCGGCGCCACCGCGCTCGTGGAAGGCACTCCGCTGCAGCGGTTCTGGCGTGACGCGCACGCCGGACGCGTGCACGCCTCACAGGATCCGGAGCGCGCCTACGCCATGTTCGGCACGCACGCCTTCGGTCTCCCGATCACCGACACGATGGTGTAATCCATGACCGCAGTGACTGAAGACACTTCGCGGCCCGCCGCGGCAATCACCTACGAGTCCACCTCGCGCTTCGCGCAGGTGCGGCCGGACCTGAAGCTGCACTACCACGAGGCCGGGGTCGGCAACGGCCCCACCATCGTGCTGCTGCACGGCGGCGGTCCGGGCGCGTCCTCGTGGTCCAACTTCGCCAAGAACATTCCGGTGCTGGCCGAGGACTTTCACGTCCTCGCGGTCGACCAGCCCGGCTTCGGCCGGTCCGACAAGCCGACCGAGCACCCGCAGTATTTCGTGCACTCGGCCTCGGCGCTGAAGGACCTGCTCGACACCCTCGGCATCACCGAACGCGTACACCTGCTGGGCAATTCGCTCGGCGGCGGCGCGGCCACCCGCTTCGCGCTGGACTACCCGGACCGCGCCGGCAAGCTGGTGCTGATGGGCCCGGGCGGCCTGTCCACCAACCTGTTCGCGCCGGACCCCACCGAGGGCGTGAAGCTGCTGTCCAAGTTCAACTTCGAACCCACGAAGGAGAACCTGGAGGCGTTCCTGCGGATCATGGTCTTCGACCAGAAGCTGATCACGCCGGAACTCGTCGAGGAGCGCTTCGCCTCGGCCTCGCAGCCGGAGTCGCTGGCCGCCACCCGCGCCATGGGCAAGTCCTTCGCCGGACCGGATTTCGCCAAGGGCATGATCTGGCGCGACGCGTTCAAGCTGCGGCAGCCGGTGCTCATGATCTGGGGCCGTGAGGATCGGGTCAACCCGATCGACGGCGCCCTGGTCGCCTTGAAGATGGTGCCCCGCGTGCAGTTGCATGTCTTCGGCGGTTGTGGACACTGGGCACAGCTGGAGAAGTTCGACGAATTCAACCGCCTGGCAACCGACTTCCTGCTCGGCGTCAAGGAGAAGTGAGCATGACTATCAAGGCGCTCGGCTACATGCGCATCGAGGCCACCGATATGGCGGCCTGGCGCGAGTACGGCCTCAAGGTGCTCGGCATGATGGAGGGCGACGGGCTCAACCCCGACGCGCTCTACCTGCGCATGGACGATTTCGCCGCGCGACTGGTGATCGTCCCCGGTGAGCAGGACCGGCTGCTGGTCTCGGGCTGGGAGGTCACCGACGCCCGCGGGCTGCAGCAGCTGCGCGAGACCCTGTCCAAGGCCGGGGTCGCCTTCACCGAGGGCACCAAGGAGGAGCTCGGCGAGCGCCGGGTCGAGGGCATGATCCGGTTCCAGGATCCGGCCGGCAACACCCTCGAGGCGTTCTACGGCGCGCAGTACCTGGGCCGCCGCTTCGTCAGCCCCTACGGCCACAAGTTCGTCACCGCCGAGCAGGGCCTGGGCCACGTGGTCCTCACCTGCACGGACGACGCTGCGGCACAGGCGTTCTACCAGGACGTGCTGGGCTTCCGGCTGCGCGACTCCATGCGGCTGCCTCCGCAGCTGGTGGGCCGTCCCGCCGACGGCGACCCGGCCTGGCTGCGCTTCTACGGCTGCAACCCGCGCCACCACGCGCTGGCGTTCCTGCCGCTGCCGAACCCGACGGGCATCGTGCACCTCATGGTCGAGGTGGAGAACTCCGACGACGTCGGCCTCTGCCTGGACCGCGCCAACCGCAAGAAGGTGAAGATGTCGGCCACCCTCGGGCGGCACATCAACGACAAGATGCTCTCCTTCTACATGAAGACGCCGGGCGGGTTCGATATCGAATTCGGCTGTGAGGGACTGGAAGTCGACGACCACTCGTGGATCGCGCGGGAATCCACCGCGGTCAGCCTGTGGGGCCACGACTTCAGCGTCGGATTCAAGTAGCGAGAACGAACAGGGGCGGCCGAACATTGACTGAGGACATGACCACCGACGCGGATCCCGTCATCGACGGGCGCCAGTTCCGGAATGTGCTGGGGCAGTTCTGCACCGGCATCACCGTCATCACCACCTTCGACGGCGTCGACGGCGCGCGGGCCCCCATCGGCTTCGCGTGCCAGTCGTTCGCCGCCCTGTCCCTCGATCCGCCGCTGGTGCTCTTCTGCCCCACCAAGGAGTCCCGCTCCTGGGCGGCGATCGAACGCAACGGCAGCTTCGCCGTGAACATGCTCGCCGAGGAGCAACAGCCGGTGTGCGCCCGCTTCGGCTCCCGCGAACCCGACAAGTTCGCCGGAATCGACTGGCACACCTCGGAACTGGACCTCCCGGTGCTGGACGGCGCGTTGGCCACGATCCAGTGCACTGTGGACAACGTGCTCGACGGCGGCGATCACTACATCGTGATCGGCCGGGTCCAGGCCCTGTCGGAGTCCACCGACTCCGGCAGGCCGCTGCTCTTCTACCGGGGCCAGTACACGGCCATCGAACCGGAGAAGACGACGCCCGCGCCCTGGCGCGCGGACCTCGAACACTTCCTCACGACCACCACTCTCGATACGTGGCTGTGAGTCGGGTTCCTCCAGAACCCAGGCGATAGAAAAGTGCCCCTGTGGAATTCATCCACAGGGGCACTTTGCATCTGTGGCGGCGAGAGCAACCCCTCGATCAGGGTGTTCCCAATCGACGATGAGGTTGGCCAGTGATTGCTGCGATGCATTCGAAGTCGAGATCACGGTGCAGCAGCGTCAGCCCCCTGAGTTCGGCGGTTGCCGCGACGACGAGGTCGACCGGCCCCGCGCCACGGTGCTGCCCTCGACTGGTCAACTCGCCCTGCACCTCCCACGCCCGCTGGTAGGCACGATCGTCAACCGGCTCCCAGCCGAAGAGGATTCGAATCTGCTCGATCAGGAACTCACGATCGGCGGTCGAACGCGCGCTGTAGAAGAACTCGAGTTCGGTGATCGGGCAGATCGCGATCAGCCCTGCGGCGGCGACGCGCTGCCAAACCACCCCGTCCGGCTCTTGACGCAACAGCGGAACCAAGGCGCTCGTGTCGATGAGGAACTGGGCCCCGTTCACCGGCGATAGTTCCGCTTGTCCTCGAACATCTCCACATCGATCGCCCCATCGGCGACCGCTTCCTGTAGTCGCGTCAGCGCTACCGCGCGGCGGCGGATCTCGAGAACTTCTCGAAGGGCCGCATTCACGGTGTCCTTCTTCGTCGCTGTACCGAGCGCCTTCGACGCGTCGGCCACCAGTTGATCGTCAAGGTCGATCACAGTCCGAGCCATGAGCCACCTCCAGATATACGAACCTGAATCGATGATATCAAGCCAGATACATCAAGGATAAGTGGATCAACGAAAAGCGCTGGTCATGTCGCCGATCGATCATTAGACGGGTTCCGAAAAGCACTGGGCCGCAACCGTGTTCGGTCGCGGCCCAGTGGGGTCGAAGGTCAGGCGTTGGCGGCTGACTTTTCCTTTTCACGCTGGAGTTCCAGGGCGATGTCGATGAGCTGGTCTTCCTGACCGCCCACCAGCTTGCGCTGGCCGGCGCGGACGAGCATTTCAGCAGCCGAGACGCCGTAGCGTTCGGCCTGGCGCTCGGCGTGGCGGAGGAAGGAGGAGTAGACGCCCGCGTAGCCCATCATCAGGGCCTGGCGGTCGAGAAGGCATTCGCTCGGCATGGCCGGGCGGACAACGTCTTCCGCGGCATCGGTGACGGCGAAGAAGTCGACGCCGGTCTTGATGCCGAGCTTGTCGCAGACGCCGATGAACGCCTCGACGGGGAGGTTGCCCGCGCCCGCGCCGAAACGGCGTGCGCTGCCGTCGATCTGGGTGGCGCCGGCGCGCACGGCGTAGACCGAGTTGGCGACCGCCAGGCCCAGGTTCTCGTGGCCGTGGAAGCCGACCTGCGCGTCATTGCCGAGCTCGGCGACCAGGGCGGAGACGCGGTCGGTGACCTGCTCCAGCACCAGCGCACCGGCGGAGTCGACGACGTACACGCACTGGCAGCCCGCGTCGGCCATGATGCGAGCCTGCTTGGCGAGGTTCTCCGGGGTGGTGGAGTGCGCCATCATCAGGAAGCCGACGGTCTCGAGGCCGAGATCGCGGGCCATGTTGAAGTGCTGGATCGAGACGTCGGCCTCGGTGCAGTGGGTGGCGATGCGGCAGATGCTCGCGCCATTGTCCTGCGAGATCTTGATGTCTTCCTTGACGCCGACGCCCGGCAGCATGAGGAAGGCGATCTTGGCCCGCTTGGCGGTCTCCGCGGCGGCCTTGATCAGTTCCTGCTCAGGGGTTTTCGAGAAACCGTAGTTGAACGAGGAACCGCCCAGGCCGTCACCGTGGGTGACCTCGAGGACCGGCACGCCCGCCGCGTCGAGGGCGGCGACGATGTCGCGGACCTCGGTCACGGTGAACTGGTGCCGCTTGTGGTGCGAGCCGTCGCGCAGGCTGGTGTCCGTGACCCGGATGTCCAGATCAGCGGAGAACGGCTTGAGAACAGAGTTGTTTGCGCGGCTCGCCGCGGTCGAATTGCTCACTGTCGGAACTCCTTACACCCGAGCCGAGATGATCTGGTCGGCCAGCACGTCACCCACGCGGGTGGCGGCGGCGGTCATGATGTCGAGGTTGCCCGAGTACGGCGGCAGGAAGTCGCCCGCGCCCTCGACCTCGACGAAGATCGAAACCTTCGCCATGCCACCGGAAACCAGCGACGGCTCGTCGAACTGCGGCTCGTTGAGCAGCCGGTAACCGGGGACGTACTCCTGGATGGACTTCTCCATCCGGTGGATCGACTCGGTGATGGCGTCGCGATCCGCATCCTCGGGGATGGCACAGAAGATGGTGTCGCGCATGATCATCGGCGGCTCGGCCGGGTTCAGGATGATGATCGCCTTGCCGCGCTTGGCGCCACCGATGGTCTCGACACCGGCGGAGGTGGTCTTGGTGAACTCGTCGATGTTCGCGCGAGTACCCGGACCGGCCGACACGGACGACACCGACGCCACGATCTCGGCGTACTCGACCGGCACGACGCGGGAGACCGCGTGCACCATCGGAATCGTCGCCTGACCACCGCAGGTGATCATGTTGACGTTCAGCTCGTCACGCAGCGAGTCCAGGTTGACCGGCGGAATCACGGCCGGGCCGACCGCGGCGGGCGTGAGGTCGACGGCGCGAATCCCGGCCTCGGCGTACTTGGGCGCATACGCCCGGTGCACGTACGCGGAAGTCGCCTCGAACAGCAGGTCCGGCTTCTCCGGCAGCGCCAGCAGCCAGTCCGCGCCCTCGGCGGAGGTCTCCAGGCCCAGCCCGCGGGCGCGCTTGAGGCCCTCGGACTCCGGGTCGATGCCGATCATCCAGCGCGGCTCGATCTTCTCCGAACGCAGCAGCTTGTACAGCAGATCGGTGCTGATATTGCCGGACCCGACGATCGCGGCGGTGACTTTGCTTGCAGTCACGGCTTTCTCCTACTCGGTGAGGTCAGTGTCTGTGCGACGCCGCCTGATTGGCTCAGGTCTACGCGAAACCCAGGTGGACGGAACCGAGTCCGGCGAACTCGGCGATGAACTCGTCGCCCGGGCGGGCGTCGATGGCGCGGGTGCAGGAGCCGGGCAGCACGATGTCACCGGCCTTGAGACGCACCCCGAAGGAGGCGACCTTGCGTGCCAGCCACGCCACCGCGATGGTCGGGTCACCCAGCACGGCGTCCGAGCGGCCCTCGGCGATGACCTCGCCATTGCGGGTCAGCACGGCGTCGATGTTCTTGATATCCAGCTGGTCCGGCGAGACCCGCTGCTTGCCCAGTACGAATCCGGCGGAGGACGCATTGTCGGCGATGGTGTCGCAGAGCGCGATCTTCCAGTCCTTGATGCGGGTGTCGATGAGCTCGATGGAGGGCGCGTAGGCGACGGTGGCCTTGCGCACGTCCTCCTCGGTGCAGTCTTCGCCGGGCAGATCGGCGCCCAGGATGAAGCCGACCTCGACCTCGACGCGCGGATACAGGTACTTGGAGGTGTCGACCGGAACGTTCTCGAAGACTTCCATTTCCGCGAGCAGGTGCCCGTAGTCGGGTTCGTCCACGCCCATCATCTGCTGCATGGCCTTGGAGGACAGGCCCACCTTGTGGCCCACGACCTTGGCGCCGCCGTCGAAGCGCTGCCGCATATTGATGAGCTGGATCTCGTAGGCATCGACCACGTCGATCTCGGGATGCCGCACAGCCAGCGGATCGATCGGAACCCGGGTCCGCTCGGCCGCCGCGAGCTCGTCGGCCAGTTCCTTACGTAGCGCGTCGGTCAGCACGCTGTGTTCCTTCCATCGGGGGTACCGGCCGGTGGCCATCCAGTAACGAGACTAGAAACTGAAACGAGTTTTTGTGAATAACGTCGCTTCAGCAGTCCCATCTGCCAGACCAACATAGACCAAACCAGGATCGATTCTATAACGTGTTCTACATGACTGATCGGGATTACGACGTGGTGGTGGTCGGCAGCGGTGCCGCCGGTATGTCCGCCGCCCTCACCGCTGCGCACCACGGTCTGCGCACGGTGCTCATCGAAAAGGCCGCTCATTACGGCGGTTCTACCGCGCGATCGGGCGGTGGCGTCTGGATTCCCGGAAACAAGGTGCTGAAGGCCGCGGGCCGTGGGAACGACCTCGACGAGGCGCGCACCTACCTGTACAGCATCATCGGCGACGTGGTGCCGAAGGAGAAGATCGACACCTACATCGATCGCGGTGCCGAAGCCTTCGACTACGTGCTCGACCACTCCGCCCTGAAGATGACCTGGGTACCCGGCTACTCCGACTACTACCCGGAGGCACCGGGCGGCAAGGCGGACGGCCGCAGCTGCGAGCCCAAGCCGTTCAACCTCAAAGTCTTGGGCGAGGAGCGCTTCAAGCTGGAGCCGGCCTACAGCAAGGCGCCGCTGAATGTCGTCGTCATGCAGGCGGACTACAAGAAGCTCAACCTGATTCGCCGCCACCCGGTCGGCATCGCGCGCGTGCTGCGCGTCGGCACCCGCTGGGCGTGGGGCAAGGTCACCGGCAAGGCGCTGGTCGGCATGGGCCAGGCCATCATCGCCGGCCTGCGCAAGGGCCTGCTGGACGCGAATGTGCCGGTGCTGCTGAACACCCCGCTCACCGGACTGGTGATCGACAACGGCGTGGTCACCGGCGTCGACGCCGAGGAGAACGGGCAGGCCGTCCGGTTCAACGCCAAGTACGGCGTCATCCTGGCCAGCGGAGGTTTCGAGCACAACGCCGACATGCGGCACAAGTACCAGCGCGAGCCCATCACCACCGAGTGGACCACGGGCGCGGCCGCCAACACCGGCGACGGCATCCGGGCGGGTATCGCGGCGGGCGCGGACATCGACTTCATGGACGACGCCTGGTGGGGTCCGACCACCTTCCGCGGTGAAGGAAAGCCCTGGTTCTGCCTCGCGGAGCGGAATCTGCCCGGCAGCATCATGATCAATACGCAAGGTCAGCGATTCGGTAATGAGTCCGCTCCTTACGTCGAGGCTGTGCACACCATGTACGGCGGCGAATACGGGCAGGGTGAGGGTCCGGGCGAGAACGTGCCGTGCTGGCTGGTGTTCGATCAGCGCTACCGATCCCGCTACATCTTCGCCGGATTGCAGCCTGGCCAGCGGATTCCGTCCCGCTGGATGGAAAACGACCTGATCGTCGTCGCGCCCACGGTGGCCGAACTGGCCGAGAAGATCGGCGTTCCCGCCGACAAGCTGGCCGCCACCATCGAGCGCTTCAACGGCTTCGCCGCGACCGGCAAGGACCTCGACTACAACCGCGGCGACAGCGCCTACGACCGCTACTACGGCGACCAGACCATCAAGCCGAACCCGTGCCTGAACAAGCTGGAGGTCGGCCCGTTCTACGCGGTGAAGATGGTCCCCGGCGACCTGGGCACCAAGGGCGGTCTGGTCACCGACAACGATGCCCGCGTACTGCGCGAGGACGGGACCGTCATCGAGGGCCTGTACGCCGCCGGCAACACCTCGTCCCCGGTCATGGGCCACACCTACGCCGGTCCCGGCGCGACCATCGGCCCCGCCATCACCTTCGGCTACCTGGCCGCCCTCGATATCGCCGCCAAGGCGAAGAACGGCGCGCCGGTGGCCGAGACGGTGCCGTCCCAAGAAGCGTCCTGAACCGTCCCAACCCGGTTCAGGATCGGGTTGGGCGCGAGTCGGGTCACGTCGAGTCCGCGCCCAACCCACCCCCGTATGCCCCGTCGTACCGCTCTATCCAGGCGGGGCGCGGACAACTGAACAGCCCGTGCCCGCCGCCGCGAACGCTCTTTCCGGCGGCGGGCCGGGAACCAGACTTTCGAGCGCGACCCGGTCAGCGGGGCGGCGGCTTGCGGGGAGACGAGCCGCGCCGGACCATCGGACGCGAGTGACGAGGAGAACCTTTCATGCCCATCGATTTGAGTGTCGCGCTCGGCGCGCAGATTCCCGCGCGCGAATTCAGCTGGTCCGCCAGTGATGTGCAGACCTACAACCTGGCGCTCGGCGCGGGCAACCGCTGGACCGACGCCGCCGAGCTGCGCTACGTCGACGACCGCGAGCCGCAGGTGCTGCCGTCCTTCGCGACCGTCGCGCCATCCTTCCACGAGACCGAGCCGCCCAAGGTGAAGTTCGACGGCATCGACATCGATCTGGCGAAGGTCGTGCACGGCAGCCAGGAGATCATCGTGCACCGCCCGATCCCGGCCTCCGGCAAGGGCAGCATCGCCGGCCGGATCAGCGAGATCTGGGACAAGGGCTCCAACGCCGTCATCTGGCGCGAGGACACCGCCGTCGGCTCCGACGGCGAACCTCTCTGGACGTCGCGCTCCTCCATCTTCGCCAAAGGCGAGGGCGGTTTCGGCGGCGACCGCGGCCCCAGTGCGAAGACCGAACTTCCGGACCGGGCACCGGATTTCGAGGTCCTGACCCCCACCCTGCCGCAGCAGGCGCTGCTCTACCGCATGTGCGGCGACCGCAACCCGCTGCACTCGGATCCCGAATTCGCCCGCAATGCCGGCTTCCCCAACCCGATCCTGCACGGCCTGTGCACCTACGGCCTGGTCCTGAAGACCGCGACCGACACCGTCCTGTCCTCGGATGTGTCCCGCGTCAAGGGTTTCCGCGCCCGCTTCGCCGGCGTCATGTATCCCGGTGAGACCCTGCGTTCCCGAATCTGGCAGCAGGACGGCGAACTCGTCATCGCGGTCACCGTCGTCGAGCGCGACGACGCCCCCGTCCTCGCGGACGTGGTCCTCACCCACTCGTAACCCGAACAGGGCTTCAAGATCAGGGAGCTCTCACTGCGGGAAATCGGACAGATTTCCCCCGGTGGGAGCTCCCTGATCTTGTTGGGCAGGGTGTGCGGGGAATGCGCGCTGATTCGCGGGCCGAGACCCGGTGGGTGACACCGCAATCCGGCCATATGCCGCATACCGGATATCGGGATGGCCGCAAACCTTCAGCGCGACAGCGGGATCGGTGACGGCCGAGTTGCTCAAAGCGGCCGAAATTCGATTGATCCTGACCCAGGACGCGCTGGAGGCGTAACGTCTTCAGGAATACGGTGAATATCTGGCTAACCAATCGAATATCTAGCTGACTACGACTGAAAGACACAGAGAAGGTGAACAAATGGCCGCCTGGCAAGTGTTCACGGCCACTCTAGCAACGCTCGTGATCATGGCCGTCACCATCACGAGCCTGCACCACCCCCATCAGGATCCGAACAGACTCTCCGTAGAACGGATCCGCGATCGAATCAACAAGGAACGCAGCGTATCAGCGCTGGCAACCCCTGACGCCTCCGCCTGGTCGCACCTGGCCCCGGATCACCCGCTGAGCGTCCAGGAAGCCCATCGCACCATGCAGCAGCACCGTCGCTGCCCGGTTGCGGAGTGCGCGCGCAAAGCCGCGGCATTCCGGGCGCTCATCGACGCCGGCCGCATCAAGCCGACCCGCATGCCCCCCGCCCTCCAGTAGTCGCCGCGGCGGCCGCCCCGCTCATAGTCCGGACAGGTATCCGGGCGGGACGGCGGCCACCAGCCAGACCCCATTGGTGCTGACCCGGAATTCGTGCCCGTCGCGGTGCATCGCGCCGGCAGCCACGGTCAGTACCACGGGTCTGCCACGTCGTGCCCCGACCTTGACGGCGGTCTCCGTATCCGCCGACAGATGAACGTCGTGGCGGCGCATGGGCTTCAGCCCCTCGGCGCGAATTCCGGGCAGGGCCGCGGCAACGGTGCCGTGGTAGAGAACCGCGGGCGGTACGGTCGCCCGATACTCCAGGTCAACGTCGACACTGTGCCCCTGACTCGCGCGAATCCGGGTCCCCGTCGCATCGAATTCGAAGCGGCGCTTGTTGTTCCGCGCCACCACCTCGTCCAGTTCGGGACGCGAGAGCGCTCGCCCGTGCCGGCCCAGCGCCGGCAGCAGCGTAGCGACGTCCACCCACCCGGCCGGGTCCAGCTCGATGCCGATGGCCTCGGGGGCGTGCCGTAGATGCCTCGACAGCCGTTTCGAGGCCTTGATCATCTGTTGTTCGTCCATGGCGCGAGTGAACCAGCCCCACAGCCGGATTCGAAGCGATTTTCGCCTCAGCCGCCGGGTGTGTGCTCGGCTCGGCCGCCGGTCCGGTCGTCCGTCAGTCCGCGAACCAGCAAGGCGTACAACGCGATCACGGTGAACGGCGCGAGGATCGGCACCCAGGTGAGTCCGGTGGGCAGCACGGTCGCGGCCCCCGCCGCCACCGTGAACACCAGTGCGCCCGCCACCGACGGAATCGTCGTCGGCACCACGCCCACCGGAGCCGACACCGTAGCCGTGTTCAGCAGGTAGGTGGTCGCGACCAGCCCGATGCCGCCCGCCACCAGGGCCCCGGTCCCGACCCAGGCCAGCGCCGCCATGGCCGCGAGCACCGCCAGTACCGCGCACACCCGCCAGCGCCAGCCGGCCACCGCCAGGATGATCACCGATATCGCGGCCCACGGCAGCACGATGGCCACCGCACCCGCCAGCAGCAGCCCGGACAACACGGCGAGGAACTTGGTCATCGGCGGACCCTCACGGTGCGGCGGTGTTCGGGCAGCAGGCGCATGACCTGATCGAGGCGGGTGTCCTCGGGCCAGGGCACGATGTCGACGCCGACGGTGCCCATATCGCGATACATGGAGGTGCGTTCCAGCTGCCACATGCGCGCGAGGGTGGGATCCAGGCCGTCGCCGAACGGCGTTCCGCGCAGCACGTCGACCACCACCACGACGTGGCCGCGCTTGCGCAGATCGATGAGGGCCAGGGCGAATTGGGTGTCGAGCAGCGTCGAGAAGGCGACGATGACCGCCCCGATGGGCACCGCGGCGTGCGGCGCCAGCGTGCCCTCGGTGAGGATGTGCTCGTCACCGACATCCAGCACGGCGTCCACTATGCGATAGAACTGGCGGCGGCCGATATCCGGTCGCAGCCAGCGCGGGGTACGGCCCAGGCACACCACGGCCGTGCGGTCGCCCGCCTGCAGCGCGGACTGGGCCACCTGGGCGGCACCGCGCACCGACAACTCCAGCGAGTCCGACGCGGGCCCGGGCGCCTGCATCGACGTGTCCACCAGCACAACCACATCCGCGGCCCGGTTGGTGAAGCGCTCGGTCACGAACAGCTGGCCGCGCCGCGCACTCACCGGCCAGTTCACTGTGCGCAGCTGATCCCCCGGCGTATACACGCGGATATCCGCGTACTCCACGCCCGGCCCGGCCCGCCGGGTGAGATGGGTACCCATCCGTTCGGGAAGTTCGGTGCGCGGCAGGCGCATCCGCTGCGGATCGGTGATCGGATAGACGTACACCTCGCCCGCACGCAAGCGCACCGAGGCCACCGCCAGCCCGGCCGGGCTCAGCGCGGTCACCCGCATCGGCACCGGATATCGGCCCCACCGCGGAGCCGACAGCGCCAGCCGCAGCCCGGCGGGCGCGGTCCCGGAGTCCACCGTCTCCTCGACGTGGATCTCCATGCTCTGCAAGGGTTCCGGATGCAGCCGCAGCAGCGCGTGCCCGCGTTCCACGAACGCCGCGGCGGTCAGCACCACCTCTTCGGTCTCGAAGCAGCGCAGCACCCCCGCCCCGTCCACCTGGATACGGGTGCGGGACTGCTGCAGCGGCGCGGTGGCCAGAACCCCGAGCATGGGCGCGGCGAACACCACCAGTTGCCACTTTCCCAGTACCAGCGCCAGCACCAGGGCGGGCACGGACACCGCGGCGAGCATGAACACCAACGGTGCGGGCCGCCAGCGCAATTCGGCCTCGACCGCCGTACTGGTGTCGCGATGCTTCATACGCGCCTCAGGCCTGGGTGGCGCGTGGGACCGGCAGGCGGCGCAGCAGTTCGGAGATCACGTCCTCGCCACGGATGCGGCGGACCCACATCTCGGGGCGCAGCGTGATGCGATGGGCCATGGCCGGCACCGCGAGCGCCTTCACGTCCTCGGGGACCACGTAGTCGCGGCCGTGCAGCAGGGCCCGGGCGCGGGCCATCTGCACCAGGTCGAGTTCAGCGCGGGGGCTCGCGCCGACCTCCACCTGGGGATGCCCGCGGGTGGCCGAGGCGAGCGAGACGACGTACCCCACCACATCCGGGTGCACCGTCACGAATTCCACCGACTGCCGCATCTCCAGCAGGCCGTCGGCATCCACCACCTGCCCGATCTGGGCGGGTTGTGACCCGCGTTCCAGGCGGCGGCGGATCATGTTCATCTCGTCGGTCTCCGACAGGTAGCCCAGCCGCAGTTGCATGGCGAAGCGGTCGAGCTGGGCCTCGGGCAGCGGGTAGGTGCCCTCGTACTCGATCGGGTTGTCGGTGGCGAAGACGATGAAAGGCTGTGGCAGCGGGAAGGTTTCGCCGTCGATGGAGACCTGCCCCTCGGCCATGGCCTCCAGCAGCGCGGCCTGGGTCTTGGGCGGGGTGCGGTTGACCTCGTCGGCCAGCAGCATATTGGTGAAGACCGGGCCGCGCCGGAAACTGAAACGACCCGAATGCATGTCGTAGATCGTCGACCCGATGAGGTCTGCGGGCAACAGGTCCGGGGTGAACTGCACACGGGTGAAGTTCAGCCCGAGCGCGGTCGCGAAGGATCGCGCGATGAGGGTCTTGCCCAGTCCGGGCAGGTCCTCGATCAGGATGTGGCCCCCGGACAGCACCGCGATCATGATCAGCTGCAGTTCGTCCCGCTTGCCGACCACGACCCGGGATACTTCACGCAGCACCGCATCGGTGCGCTTGATGGTCACGTCCATCGGTGATGTCATCGCATGTCTCGCATCTCATCTCACATGTTCTGCAGTCGGCGCAGGATTTCGTCCAGGGCCTCGCGGCCGGGTGCTCGATTGACCTGATCACGTGGCGCCGAGTTCGCCGGGTCCACCCAGCGCCACAGCTCGGGCCCGAACTGCAGCTGTCCCGCCACTTCCAGCGCACGCCGGTTCTTGGCCATCCGGTGCCCGCTGGTCAGTTCGAATTCCTTGGCCAGCAGCGGCCGCAGGTGCCGATCCCAGTCGGCGCGCGAACCCTCGGAGCGGTCGGCCAGCATCTGGGCGCGCGCCTGCCAGCGGCGCAGCATCTCGACGGGGCCGTTGTCGATGTCGTTGTCGTCCGGTTCGGGCGGGGCGAGCCGGCGCGACCGCTCCACCATCGACCACAGCAGCAGTCCCAGCGCCGCGGCCACCGGAACGGCGGTGAGGGCGACCAGATGCTCGCGCTGATCACCGAGGGCGAGCAGCTCGAACAGGAGGACCAGCGCCACCGCGCCCACCACGATCGCGCTCCGATTCATGGCCGGACCCCCGTTCGACCTCGCGAGATCCACACTGCCACAGCGTCTTTCATGCCGCCTGCCCCTGTAGATCGGCCAGCACGATGCGGAGCAGTTGCTCGGCGCGCATCCGCTGCCACTCCAGCATGGAGTGCGGGCTGAACCGCGCCTCCTCGAACAGGGCCACCAGTTCGCGGGCCGACGCGTCGTGCAAGAAGCCGCGGTCGAAGGCCCGCGCCAGCACCTCGGACGGGGTGTCCGAGGCCAGCGGGGCAACCTCCCGCGCCTGCGCCAGACCGCGTTCCATGGCGACGTAGCAGGCGATGATGGCGGTGCGCGGATCCTGGCCCGGCGCGATCATGGCCGCCAACCCCATCTCGGCGACCTTGGCCAGTGAGACCGCCTCGGTGTCCGTGGGCTGCGGTAATGGCGTGCGCTCCAGCGAGGGCCGCCGGTTCGAGCTCACCGCCACCACGACCAGGCCGGTCATGGCGATCAGCACCAGCACCCCGGCGGTGATTCCGACCAGCAGCAGCGCGGTTCCGGTGAGGGTGGGCTCGGGGACCGATTCCTCCGGCGGTGCCACGGTCTCCTGGGGCTGCGGGGCGGTTCCGGTGGTGGAGACGGTCGGCGGCGTCACCACCTGGGTCTGCCGCGCCGGCGTCACCAGGTACACCGACAGCACCGCGGTCACGATCAGCGCGATGGCCGCGATCCCGACCAGCAGCAGAAGCCCGAGCCGCCGCAGGCCCGGCACGCGCACCGCGGATTCGCGATCGGGTTCTGGCATGGCGAGCGGAAGGCGATGCTGGCTGTTGATCACACCCGCCACCAGGATCACCATCGAGACCAGCAGCAGCACCGGCATCAAGGCCAGCGACACCGCGGACGACGGATGTGGCGCGGCGGGTCCTCCGGTTCCCGGAATGTGCCCGCGCAGTGCGACGACAGCCAGCATCACGAGCCCGATCAATGCGATCGCGCGCGCTGCCACCATCCCCACCCCAGTCACGAGCACTCCTAACCAGAGTCCAGCAGAAATCAGGCACATAGTTACATGCCGAGTGGTCCGTCAGGACCAAAATCGAGAAGCTGGAATCACATACCCGCCGCGCATAAATCCCCAACCTGCACGGCATCCCGCACCAGACCCGAAAACCCAGGTCATCGTGGTCGAAGCCGACGCCGCCGCCGCAACCCCACTTATCACCATCCGTGCACGATCCGGGGCATAGATCAAGATCGCGGCAACAACGGGGGCAGGCCGGTCTCGCGAGGCGGGCGGGCCGCCCGGCCCTTCGGCGCATTCGAGGCCGGAAGCACGCACCCCCGGTGGCGTGGCAGCCCGGCGACACCGCGCGCCGGGCAAGGCGGTCGACGGTCCGCGACCGTCTCGATCAGGCGGTGCGGCGGACGCGGGCGCGCAGACGGGTCAGCGGTGAGGGCTGGGCCAGGGCGCGAGCGGGTTCGGCGACCGGCTCCCGGACCGCCGGTGCCGGATAGGCGGTTCCCGCCGGAGCGCCGACGCGGCCGGCCACGGTGCGCGGCTCGACCAGGCGGCCGAGAGCGCGGAAGTCCCAGCCCGCCGCCAGCCAGGGCTCGGGGTCGAGGGTATTGCGAGCGTCGATGATGACCCGGCCGCGGGCGACCGTGCGCAGGAAACCCGGATCCAGTTCCCGGAATTCACGCCACTCGGTCAGGTGCAGGACCACATCCGCCTCGTGCAGGGCGGCCGCCGGGGTGGCGGCGAACACCAGCTGCGGGGCGACGGCGCGCGCCGGACCCGTTGCCGCGGGGTCGAATACGGTCACCTCGACCCCGGCCGCGTGCAGCCGCTGCGCGACATCGAGGGCGGGTGAATCGCGGACGTCGTCGGAGAGCGGCTTGAACGCCGCACCCAGCACCCCGACCCGGCCCTGCGGCCGGTGGCCGCCCAGCAGCTCCAAGGTATCCCGCACCACGCGCTCGCGGCGGCGCAGGTTGACCGCGTCGATGTCGCGCAGGAAGTCGACCGACTCCCCCGCACCGAGCTCGGTGGCACGGGCGATCAGGGCGCGCACGTCCTTCGGCAGGCAGCCGCCGCCGTAGCCGAGGCCCGCGCCCAGGAACCTGCGGCCGATCCGATCGTCATGGCCCAGGGCGTCGGCCAGCAGGGTCACGTCCGCGCCGGTGAGGTCGCACAGCTCGGCCATGGCATTGATGAACGAGATCTTGGTCGCCAGAAAGGCATTCGCGGAGACCTTGATCAGCTCTGCGGTCGGCAGGTTGGTGATCACCACCGGCGAGCCCGCGGCGATGGGCGTGGCGTACACCTGCCGCAGCGCCCATTCCGCGTCCGGCGTGGTGACACCGAAGACCAGGCGGTTCGGGTGCAGCGTGTCGTAGACCGCGTGCCCCTCGCGCAGGAATTCCGGGTTCCAGGCCAGATCGACCGAAATCCCTTCCGGCGCAAGCTCGGCGATGCGCATGGTGAGCGCCTCGGCGGTGCCCACCGGCACCGTGGACTTGCCGACGATCAGGCAGTTGCGGGTCAGGTGCGGCACCAGCCCGTCCAGCGCGGCGTAGAGCTGCGACAGGTCGGCGGCCCCGTTCACCCCGGGCGGCGTTCCGACACAGAGGAAGTGGACGTCGGCGAACTCGGCGGCCTCGATCAGCGAGGTGCCGAAGCGCAGCCGCCCGCCCGCCACGTGCCCGGCCAGCAGTTCCGGCAGCCCGGGCTCGTGGAATGGCACCCGCCCGGCGGACAGCGCCGCGGCCTTGGCCGGATTGCTGTCCACCCCGAGCACGTCGAAGCCGAGTTCGGCCATGCCCGCGGCATGGGTGGCGCCCAGGTATCCGGTGCCGATGACGGAGATGCGGAGCATCAGGATGCCTCCTTGGTGGCCGGGAACTCGCCCCGCGTCGAATCGGACTGCAGAGTCGAATCCGACTGCAGGCGTTCCGCGATCACCTCGCGGTAGTGACGGATGAGCAGATCGTTGACGGCCGTCCAGGACCGGTCGCGCACGCTGCGCACCGCGTTCTGCGCGGTCTGCTCGCGCAGGCGCGGGTCCTCGGCCAGGCGGCGCACCAGTTCGGTCATCGCCTCGGCGTCGCCGGGCGGATAGAGGAAACCCGTGCCGGGCGTGACCACATCGATCGGGCCGCCCGACTTGGGCGCGACCACCGGCACACCGGAGGCCAGCGCCTCCTGCGCTGCCTGGCAATAGGTTTCGTGGCGTCCGGTGTGCACGAAGACATCCAGCGAGGCGTAGGCCGCCGCGAGTTCATCACCGTGCAGCACGCCGAGGAATTCCGCGTCCGGCAACAGTTTCCGCAGCCGCTTCTCCTCGGGGCCGCCGCCCACCACGACCAGCCGGACGCCTGGCAGCGGCCGCAACGCGGCGAGCAGCTCGAGCTCCTTCTCCGGCGCGAGGCGCCCGATATAGCCGACCAGCGCTTCGCCATTGGGGGCCAGGCGCTTTCGCAGTTCCGCCGACCGCCGGAACGGGCCGAACTGCTGCAGGTCGACCCCGCGCGGCCAGCGGCCCAGTCCCGGAACGCCCATCAGCTCCAGCTGGCGCAGGCTGGCGTTGGAGGGCGCGAGGGTGCGGTCCACCCGCAGGTGGATGCGCCGGGTCAGCGCGGTCATGGCGCGGACGCCGCCGGGCAGGTCGTAGCGCAGCGCGAAACCCACCAGATCGGTCTGATAGATGGCGACGGTCGGAATCCCGAGCTCGTTCGCGACCTTGGCCGCCTGATAGCCGAGCGTCGCCGGCGAGGCGATATGCACGACGTCGGGCCGGAATTCGCGCATGATCTTGCGCAGCCGGCGGCGGGTCTCCAGCCCGATCCGGAAATCCCGGTAGAAGGGCAGCCGAGCCCCGCGCACCACGTGCACGTGGAACCCGGCGTACTTGCCGGGACCGGTCGGGGCCACCAGCGTGGCCTCGTGACCCTTGGCGGCCAGGTGATCCAGCACCCGCCGCACGGAGTTGGTGACGCCGTTGACCTGGGGAAGAAAGGACTCGGCGACGACCAGCACCCGCAGGCGGGCGCTTTTCCGGATATGGGGACTACTCGGTATGCTCGGGTTCCGCGGCGCGGAATCCCTTGCCTGCTCGCGGATTCGCATCGTTCCCCTCCGGTTCGGTGCTGCTCCTGACGCCACGGTAGGAAGCGGCCCGCAACGCCAGACCCCCTCCGCGTTGACGGCACGTGAACCGTGCGCGTCGATCAAGTCGGCCAGTTCACCGGGGCTTCGCCGAACGGCTATCGAGACTCGAGGTTTGCCGGTTCGCGCAGCTCCGCGAGCCGGCTGAGGGTGCGATAGAGATCGGGGACCCGCTCGATCACACCGCCCAGCTCCGCCAGCGGCACGTCGGCGAAGATCGACAGTTCCAGGTCGGCGTCGTAGAGCACGTCGACCAGAGTCACGAAACGCATCACCCAGTCCGGCGGCACCGTCACCATGGGCGGCACCGCGCACACCACCCAGCGGCGGACCTCGCGGGTGAGCCCCAGGAAATCGGCCGCCGACACCGGGATCCCGCACAGCTCCGCGAAATCGACGGTGAGCTCCCCGTTTTCCAGCGCTCGGGCATGCAACCGCCGATGCGCGACGGGCAGGTCGACCGCGCCGCTCACCGGGCACGCCCCGACCGCGTAGTGCCCGGCGGCGAAGCCGGTGTGCCGACCCCCGAGCGTGCGGTAGTCCCGCGGCCCGTCCACCGCCACCACGTCCAGGTGCTCGAGGATGCGCTCGATGGTCGGCACGAACATGCCGTGCATGAGGGGGTTGGGCAGCAGATCCTGCGGCGGATAGTTCGAGGTCACCACGAGGGTGACGCGCCGGGCGAACAGCGTGTCCAGCAGTCGCGCGACCAGCCGGGCATCGCCCGAGTCGTGCACATGGAATTCGTCGAAGCAGATCAGATCCGCGTCGCCGAGCAGCGCGTCCACCGAGGCGTCGATACTCCCGTACTCGTGGATTCCGGCGTTCAACTGCGCGAAGAAGGCGTGGAAGTGGTAGCGCCGCTTGCGATTCGATGACGCCGATGCGAAGAAGCGGTTCATGAGCATGGTCTTGCCGCGCCCCGGACCGCCGTACAGGTACAGCCCGCGCGGCCGCCGCCACCTCCGGCCCACCCGCTCGGCAATGGCGTCCAGCCGCTCGGCGGCGTAGCACTGGTCGGCATCGAGCACGATCTCCGGCGTTTCCATGACACCCTCCCTGCATCCTCTACTCTTATAGAGCTTCCTCTATAGTTGTAGAGGACCACGGAGATGCAGAGGAGCAAAGGTGACCACCTCCACACCCGACCGGCGCACCCTCATCGTGGACAGCGCCATCGATCTCATTGCCACACAAGGACTCCGGGCCCTCACCCACCGCGCCCTGGACACCGCGCTGGAACTCCCAGCGGGATCGACGTCCTACTACTTCCGCACCAAACGGGCCCTCGTGGCGGCCATCGTGGACCGCATCGCCACCCGCTCCCGCACCGACTTCGCGGCCGGGCAAGCGGACCTGGCGGCGCCGACGGGAGCACCCGGAACCCTCACGGACAGCGCCCGGGACCGACTGGCAGCCGGCATCGCGGGCTGGCTGGATCGCCTACTGGGGCAACGCCGCAACCACCTGATCGCCCGCCACGCCCTCATCATCGAACTGCTCGGCGATGCCGAAATGCACGACAAACTCGCGAGCTCGCTCTTCTCGCACCGGCACGCAACCGCCCTGTTCGAAACCCTCGGCGCATCCGATCCGGCCACTGCCGCAGCCGATTTCATCGCCGTCCTCGAGGGCCTGGTCTTCGACCGCTTCGCCGGGGCCCGCATCGGTCTCGCGCCGGGCACCGCGAAAAGCGTGAATCAGCTGGCGGCCGTACTGGCCACCCAGTTCAGGGTCATCAGCTAGCGCGGTAGCGGATATCCCAGATGCGCATGTTCGGCCACGGCGGCTGCTTGACCACGGCCAAGGTGCCGAGGGTCGCGGCGATCAGGCCGGTGAGGACACCGAGGGTCGCGATTCGGGAGCCGTCCACGGCCGGCTCCCATTTGACCTCACCGTTGCGGATGACGAATATGCCGATCGGCCGCGACCCGCGCCATCCACTCACGGCAGCGACAGTAATGATCGTGGTCCCGTCGGAGGTCTCGTGCGGTTCCCCGTACACCGGCGCGCTCCCCATCGCCGGCAGCTCGTTCAACCGTTCCCGCAAGGTCATCGCGATCCCTTCCCCACAGACGAATTGCGCCCCAATCTACGCCTCCGCCGGTAACCGCCACCGAATCTCGCTTAGCCGCACCCTTTTCGGGGAACGCGACGCCATGTCCGGATATCTCGGGACAACCCCCGTAACAGCACCGGCGCCGACTTCTGTCGACCAGCCATCCAGCACGGCGACCATGCCGAATACCTGCCGAATATTGCTGACACTAATGCCGGAGACATATCCTGAGATATATGAAAACGATGATCGACCTCGATGACGAAGCTCTCGCCCTGGCCGCCAAGGAACTCGGAACCACCACGAAGAAGGACACGGTCAACGCCGCGCTCAAGTTCGTGGCCGAGCGCAGGCAACGCATCGAACAGATCCTCGACGACCCGTACAGCATTGGGATCGGCCCGGATATCGGCGATCCCGAGGTCATGCGCCAGGCCCGCCGTTGAACGAACCCACGCCGCTCCGGCTGCATCTCATCGATACTTCGGCCGCCGCGCGGATCGGAGACGATGCCGTACGCGCCGTGATCACCGGGCTGATCGCCAACCGAGCCGCGGCCACGTGCGTGACCGTTGATCTCGAAGCCGGATACTCGGGCCGCAATCTGGCCGATCTGCAGAAAATCGCGCAACGCCGCCGCGCCCTCTACGTGAACCTGCCCGTCAACGAGGCGATCGCTGACCGTGCGCGTGAGGTTCAGCAGTTGCTCGCTCGCCAAGGGCTGCATCGCTCAGCCGGAATTGTCGACCTCATGACCGCTGCCGTCGCCGAATTCCACGACGCGGTCGTCGTCCACTACGACGCGGACTTCGAACACATCGCCGCGGTCACCCGGCAGCCCCATGTGTGGGTCGTGCCGAAGGGCACCATCGACTGATCGTGGCCGAGGACGCCTGGATCGACGGAGTCGCGATCGCCGGCAACGCCGCCCAGTTCCGCACCCGGCTCGGCACACTCTTCGAGGGCACGAATTCCCTTGGCCTGTTGCTCTTCCCGCCCGATCGCCTGAACGATCAGCTGCACCGTTCGGCCTCGGAGGTGCTCGCGTTCAGCAATGAGTCCAGTGCCCGCGCGGTATCGGTGCCCGGCGCCGCCGTGTAGGCGATGAGGGCCCGTACCCCGGGATCGGCCGGAATATCCAGCAGTTCGTAATCCAGCTGCAGGTCGCCGACGACCGGGTGGTGCACGACGTAGCGGCCGTATTGAAAGTCGCTGACCTCGTGCGTCTCCCAGTACTCCCGGAACTCGGGACTGCGTTCCGACATATCGCGCAGCATGGCCCGCAGTTCCGGGTCGTCGGGCCGGTGGCTGGCCTGCAGTCGCATATCCGCGGCGATGTGCCCGGCGACGAGCGCCACATCGGCCGTGATGGCCCGGATGTGCGGGTCGAAGAAGACCAGGTGCATCCACGTGCGTTCGGATTCGGGCAGTTCCGCGAAATCGATGCCGAACACCGCCACCGCGGCGGCGTTCCAACCCAGGATGTCGGTGCGATGCCCGACGATGTACGCGGGCGCGTGGGTCATGGAATCGAGCAATTGCTGCAGCCCGGGGCGCAGCGGTTCGCCCGCCCGGGAGAGCGAACGCGGTGGACGCGCCAGATTGCGCAGGTGCCGTCGCTCGTCCTCGCTCAGGAGCAGGGCGGTGGCGATGGCATCGACGATCCCCTCCGAAACCGCCTCGGCCCTGCCCTGTTCCAGCCGCACGTAGTACTCGACACTCACCTCGGCCAGATGCGCGACCTCCTCGCGCCGCAACCCGGGCACCCGACGCCGCCCCCACACCGGCAAGCCGATGTCCTCGGGCCGCAATCGCGCCCGGCGCGACCGGAGAAACTCGCCCATTTCAGACTTGTCGGACACCGCGCCGATTCTATGCGGAAGGCCCGGACGATCACCGTGATCGCCCGGGCCTACGCGGGGAACTAGTTGGCCGTGAGGACCAGGCCGGAGGTCGGGACGCCGGTGCCGGCGGTGACCACGATGTTCTCCAGGCCCTGGACCTGATTCACGGAGGTGCCGCGGATCTGGCGGACGCCCTCGGCGATGCCGTTCATGCCGTGGATGTAGGCCTCGCCGAGCTGGCCGCCGTGGGTGTTCAGCGGCAGGCGGCCGCCGATCTCGATGGCGCCGTCGACGATGAAGTCCTTGGCCTCGCCGCGGCCGCAGAAACCGAGCTCCTCCAGCTGCATGAGGACGAAGGGGGTGAAGTGGTCGTAGAGGATGCCGGCCTGCATGTCCTCCGGCCGCAGCCCGCTCTGCGCCCACAGCTGGTCGCCGACCAGGCCCATCTCGGGCAGCCCGGTCATGGCGTCGCGGTAGTAGCTGGTCATGACGTACTGGTCGGCCCCGGAACCCTGTGCGGCGCCGGCGATCAGCGCGGGCTTGTTGGGCAGATCCTTGGCCCGCTCGGCGCTGGTGACCACGATGGCCACGCCGCCGTCGGTCTCCTGGCAGCAGTCCAGCAGGTGCAGCGGCTCCGCGATCCAGCGCGAGGCCTGGTGCTCCTCGAGGGTGATGGGCTTGCCGTAGAAGTGCGCCGCCGGATTCACGGCCGCGTGCTTGCGATCGGCGACGGCCACCCGGCCGAAATCCTCACTGCGCGCGCCGTATACGTGCATGTAGCGGCGCGCCACCATGGCCACCTGCGCGGCCGGGGTGCCCAGGCCGTGGGTGTAGGAGAACGCGTTGTCCACACCGGAGGAGCTCGGGTTGCCGGTCGCGAGGTGAGTCGCGAACTGCCCGAAGCGGTTTCCGGAACGCTCGTTGAAAGCCCGGTAGGCCACAACGACATCCGCCACACCGGTCGCGACCGCCATGGCGGCCTGCTGCACGGTCGCGGCGGCCGCGCCGCCGCCGAAGGGGATGTTGCTGAAGAACTTCAGGGACGGGATACCGGCGGCGCGCGCCACGGCGGCCTGGGTATTGGTGTCCATGGTGAAGGTCGTCAGGCCGTCCACATCGGCGGGCGTGAGCCCCGCGTCGGCCAGCGCGGCGGTGACGGCCTCGGCGGCCAGGCGCAGTTCGCTGCGGCCGGAGTCCTTGGAGAAGTCGGTCGCGCCGATGCCGACGATGGCGGCGCTACGGCTCAGCCCACTCACTGTGCCTCCTGCAGGGAAATGACGGCTTTCGCCGTGATGTGGTCGCCGAGCGAGTCCTTGCCGACCACGTCGATGGTGATGTCCGCGCCATCCACCGCCGCCACGGTGCCGCTCAGAGTGAGGGTGTCACCCGCGTACAGCGGCACGCCCAGCCGCAGCGCGATCGACCTGACGATGGCCCGCGGCCCCGCCCAGTCCGTCACGAACCGCTGCACCAGACCGGTGTCGGTGAGGATGTTGACGAAGATGTCCTTGGACCCGCGCTCGACCGCCTTGTCACGATCGTGGTGCACGTCCTGGAAGTCCCGGGTCGCCAGCGCCGTCGAGACGATGAACGTGGTGTCGGCGTGAATCACCAACTCCGGCAACACGGTTCCGACCTGCACGGCCGAGAGCTCCACGGGCTCACCCGTCGCCCCACCGCCACCCCTGATGGAATCGCTCCGCGATGCTGTAGTCATTGCACGGCCTCCCAGTAGGGCACGGTGTTGTCGTCGTCGAGCTTCAGGAAGCCCACCTCGACCGGCAGGCCGACCTCGACCTCACCCGGCTCGATGCCGCGCAGCTCACCGAGCATGCGCACGCCCTCCTCCAGTTCGACCAGGGCGATCACGTATGGCAGCTGCCGTCCGGGCACCTTGGGCGCGTGGTGCACCACGAAGCTGAAGACGGTGCCGCGACCGGAGGCGACCACATAGTCGGTCTGCTCCGAGTGGTCCTTCCACAGCGCCGGAACCGGCGGGTGCTGCAGCGAGCCGTCGGGCCGCTGCTGGATCCGCAGCTCACCGAGTTTGATTCCGTCCCAGAAGAACTCGGTGTCCTTGGAGACGGTCGGCCGCACGCGCTTGGCCAGGTCTTCGGCGGATACCTCGCCGGACTCCTTGGGAGCGGCCGTCTTTCCGGTGCCGGGCGCGAACTTCAGCATGCGGAACTTCATCTCGGTGACCAGCTCGTCACCCACGTACCAGTTGGTGAGGTAGGTGGTGAACCAGCCCTCGCCGAGCCCGGTCCGCTTGGGGCCCACGATGTCGCCGATGCTGGACCGGACCGTCACCTGCTCGCCGAGCTGCAGGTAGCGGTGGTAGACCTGCTCGCAGTTGGTGGCGACCACCGAGGTGAAGCCGGCCGCGTCGAACAGGTCGTTGGTGCGGGTCATCGGGTCGTCGTCGGCCCGGACGCCGCCCAGTCCCAGCATGGTCCACACCTGCGCCATGGCGGGCGGGGCCACGATACCGGGGTGCCCGGCCACCTTGGCGGCGGCCTCGTCCACGTAGATCGGGTTGGCGTCGCCGAGGGCCTCGACCCAGTTGTTGATCATGGGCTGGTTGATCGGATCGCGCCCCGTGCGCGCGGCGGACTCACCGTCCGCCTTGATCTTCTCCAGGCCCTCGCGGATCTCGTCGGCCGTGAAACTCTTCGTCACGCTCTCTCCTCTGCGATCTAGCGCGGAACCCGCGGCAAGCGCAGGCCCATCTGAGCGATCAGCTCTCGCATGACCTCGTTGACGCCGCCGCCGAAGGTCACCACCAGGTTCTGCTTGGTCCGCTTGTCCAGCCAGACCAGCAGTTCCGCGGTGGTCGGGTCGGCGGGATCGCCGAAGCGGCCCACGATCTCCTCGGCCAGGCGGCCCGCCTGCTGCAGCGCCTCGGTGGAGAACACCTTGGTCGCCGAGGCGTCGGCGATGACATCGCGCGGATCGGCGTCGGGGCGTTCCATATTGGAGGCCACCTGCCAGTTCAGTAGCTCGTTCAGCCGCGTCATGGCGTGCAGGCGGCCCAGCGAGCGCCGCACGTCGGCCTCGCCGAGCACGCCCTGGGCCTGCGCCCAGTCGTGCACCCGGTGATAGAGCTGCTCGATCTTGCCGGACGGGCCCAGGCTCACCCGCTCGTGATTGAGCTGCGTGGTGATCAGCTTCCAGCCGCCGTTCTCCTCGCCGACCATCATGTCCGCGGGCACGCGGACATTGTCGAAGTAGGTGGCGTTGGTGTGGTGCGCGCCGTCGGCGGTGATGATCGGCGTCCACGAGTAGCCCGGGTCCCTGGTGTCCACGATCAGGATCGTGATGCCCTTGTGCCGGGACTCCGCGGAACCGGTGCGGCAGGCCAGCCAGACGTAGTCGGCCTCGTGTGCACCGGTGGTGAAGATCTTCTGCCCGTTGACGATCCAGTCGCCGTTGGCGTCGCGCACCGCGGAGGTGCGCAGGGCGGCCAGGTCGGTGCCGGCGTCCGGCTCGGAGTAGCCGATGGCGAAATGCACTTCGCCGGTGAGGATTCCGGGCAGGAACTTCTGCTTCTGCTCCTCGGTGCCGAACGACTGCAGCGCCGGGCCGACGGTCAGCAGCGTGACCAGGGGAACCGGCACGTCGGCACGGACCGCCTCGTTGTAGAAGATCTGCTGTTCCAGCGGACCGAAGCCCTGCCCGCCGTACTCCTTGGGCCAGCCGACGCCGAGCTTGCCGTCGCGGCCCATGCGCTTGACCACCGTGCGGTAGGCGTCACCGTGCCGGTTCACCAGCATCTCGGCCTCCTCTTCGGGAGTCACGAGACCGGTGAAGTACGTGCGCAGTTCGTCGCGCAGCTTGCGCTGCTCCGCGGTCAGTTCGATGAACATCTGGCTCCCAAACGGTCCAGCCGGAACGATTCGCCGCCGAGCCAGCGGGCGATGTCCTTGGCCTGTGAGTAGTAGCGGTGCAGCGGATGGGTGATATCCACCCCGAGACCACCGTGCAGGTGGTGGCACTTCTGCATGGCCGCGGGCAGTTCCGCCGCCACCGTGTACGCCAGCACGTCGAGATCGTCGTCGATGCGCTCCAGGTGCTCGGCGCCCTGTTCGTCCTGGGCCAGCGCCCAGATGGCCGAGCAGGCGGCCGCGTGCAGCGTCCGCGAGGCCACGTAGACATCCGCGATCTGCTGTGCGACAGCCTGGAATTCGGCCAGCGGGCGGCCGAACTGCTGACGGGTGCGCACGTGCTCGGCGGTCAATGACACCACGCCCGCGAGCAGGCCGTCGGCCACCGCGCCGAGGCTCGCCAGCGCGAACCGGTGCAGTTCGGTCAGCCCGCCGGGGAGCAACTGCTCGGCCGGAATCACGACCTGGTCGAACTGGAGCGAAAACTCCGGCACGCCATCGGAAGTCGGGCTCGCGGTGCGGGTGATGCCCGCGGCGTCACCGTCCACCACGGCGATGCCGTTGTCGGTGGGCACCAGGATCCAGCGCGCGGTGTCGGCGTAGGGCACCGCCACCTTGCGGCCGGTGACACGCACGGTGGCGCCGTCGGTCACCGCGGTGGTCTCCGGCTTCACGGTGAACGGCGAGCCGGTCTCGTGCAGGGCGGCGGTCAGTACCGCGCCCTCGGCCACGGCCGGAAACACCTTTTCCGCCAGGGCATCCGGCAGGCCGATCGCCTTCAGCGGCAGCACGCCGAAGCCGAGGGTGACCAGTGCGGGCGCCTGCGCGGCGGCGCGGGCCAGCTCCGTGAGCATGGCCCCGACCTCGAGCAGGCCCATATCGTCGCCGCCGAAGCGTTCGGGCAGCGGCACGGCCAGCAGGCCGCTGTCCGCGATGATCGGCCACAGCGCGATATCACGCGCGCTGTCGCGTTCCAGCAAACTTACGACAACCTCGGCGACAGCGTCCTGGCTCTCGTCCCTGGTGAAGTCCAATGCAATGCTCCCGGTTCAGGTGTGGACTAGCCGTGCGACTCGCGGGGCAACCCGAGGATCCGTTCACCGGCGACGGTCAACAGGATCTGCTCGGTACCGCCGGCAATCGACAAACAGCGTGTGAGCAGGAATTCTTTCACCGCGTCGGTTTCCAGAGCACCCGCCGCACCAGACAGTTCGACGGCGAATTCCGCAACCGCCTGCCGGTGTCTCACACCGACCAGTTTGCGCACGCTGCTCTGCGCGGCAGGGTCCCCGCCGGACAGCAGCTTCTGCGCCGCACGAGCTTCCAACAATGTTCCGGCAACCGATTCCGCAACGAGCCCGCCGAGCCGGTCCGCGACCAGCTCCGCACCCGGGCCCGAGGCCGGCGCGGCGGCGATCAGCGCCTCCAGCTCGTCCCCGATTCCCTTGCCGCCCATGGCGACCCGCTCGGCCGACAGGGTGGAACGCGCGATCTTCCAGCCATTGCCGAGTTCGCCGACCAGGCAGTCGTCCGGAACGAAGACGTCGTCGAGGAACACCTCGTTGAAGCGCGCCTCACCGGTGATCTCCACCAGCGGCCGGATGTCCAGCCCCGCGCTCTTCATATCGACCAGGAAGTAGCTGATGCCCTTGTGCTTCGGCACGGACGCGTCGGTGCGCGCCAGGCAGATGCCCCAGGTGGCGCGATCCGCCAGCGAGGTCCATACCTTCTGGCCGCGCAGCTTCCAGCCGCCCTCGACCCGCTCGGCCACCGTGCGCAGCGCCGCCAGATCCGACCCGGCGCCCGGCTCGGAGAACAGCTGGCACCAGATGACCTCACCGGTCAACGTCGGCATGGCGTAGCGCTCGATCTGTTCGGGGGTGCCCCACTGCAGCAGCGTCGGGATCGCCCAGTTGGCAATCGCGATGTCCGGCAGCGCGATACCCGCCTGGCGGATCTGATCGTCGAGGCGCGTGCGCAGCAGGGGTCCGGCGCCGCGACCGTAGGGCGCGGGCCAGTGCGAGGCCAGCAGTCCGGCCTCGGCCAGCGCGACCCGCTGCTCGGGCTCCGGCAGCGCCGCGATCTTGGCCAGGTCCGCCGCCAGCACGGCCGCCTCGGCGACATTCAGACCGGCTGTCTCCCAGTCGGATCCGGGCTCGCCGTCGGCGCCCAGGTCGACGCCGACCGTGCGGCGCATGCCGGCCAGGGTCAGCTCGGCGACCCGGGCCCGCCAGCGCGCGGTGCCGCCCAGCAGCTGCCGCAGCGCGGTGGCTCGGCGCAGATACAGATGCGCGTCATGTTCCCAAGTGAAACCGATTCCACCCAGAACCTGAATGCAATCCTTGGCATTCTCCACCGCGGCATCCAGCGACATGGACAGGGCGACGGCGGCGGCCAATTGCAGTTCCGCACTACCACTGTCCACCGCGGCGGCCGCATCGGCTGCGACGGCGCGAATCTGTTCGGCCCGGCACAGCATCCACGCGCAAATGTGTTTGACCGCTTGGAATTCGCCGATCTTGCGCCCGAATTGTTCGCGCACCTTCGCATATTCGGTGGCGGTCTCCAGGCACCAGCCCGCGATGCCCGCGGCCTCGGCGGCGACCAGGGTGGCAGCCAGGTCCAGCACCGAGAAGCCGGGCTCGAAGAGGCGATCCACGGCCACCGCGACGTCCGCGCACACCACGCGCGCCAGCGGCACGGTCTTGTCGATGCCGGCGAGCGGCTCCACAGTCAGCCCGGCGGCGTCGGCGTCGATCAGCGCCCACAGGCGACGGTCACCGTCGCGCACCGGGACCAGCACCGCCGTACCCGGTGCGGCACCCGGAACCGAGTCCCACTCACCGGACACCGTAGCGCCCGATTCGCCCACGGATATCGCGATTTCGCCCGCGAGCGCGACGCCGCATGGCGTACTCTCGTCGAGCGCCTCGCCGGCGACGAGCCCCGCCAGCGCCGTCGAGAGCACCGGTCCGCCGACCAGGTCATGTGCCGCCTGCTCCACCAGCACGGCCAGATCTCCGACGGTTCCGCCCGCGCCCCCGGCCTCCTCCGGCACCGCGACCCGGAAAATTCCGAGATCGGCCAGGCGCGGCCAGTACTCGCGCCAGAAATCGGGCGCGCCGGAACGCAGTTCCGCCTGTGCTCTGGAACGCATCGTTGCAATTGGGCGCACGGCGGTTGCCCATCCGCGCATCGACTCCTGGACGGCTTTATGCTCGTCAGTGGTGGCTATGGTCACACTCCATACCGCCTTTCCGGCGTGACTTCAGCTCCTAGAACATGTTCTAATGTTCGAGCCGGGCGGAAGTCAAGCGCCGTCCCGGTCGCGGTACGAACTCGTGCCCAGCCGACGCTGGGTGAGATGAACCGAACGATTCGTGCAGGAAAGGACTCTCAACCGATGGCCAGTCCCTCCCGATCGCAGGCCGCCGACGGGGTGCCCGGTGGACGCACCGCGCCCGTCACCACCCTCAGCGAGGAGGATCTGAGCTCGGCGGCGCAGCGCGACCGACGCAAGCGCATCCTCGACGCCACGCTCGCGCTGGCATCCAAGGGCGGCTACGACGCGGTCCAGATGCGAGCGGTCGCCGAACGCGCGGATGTCGCCGTCGGCACGCTCTACCGGTACTTCCCGTCCAAGGTGCACCTGCTGGTATCCGCCCTGGCCCGGGAATTCGAGCAGTTCGAGGGCCGGCGCAAGCCCCTCGCCGGGGCCACCCCGCAGGAGCGCATGCACCTGCTGCTCACCCAGGTCACCCGGGCCATGCAGCGCGACCCGCTGCTCACCGAGGCCATGACCCGCGCCTTCATGTTCGCCGACGCCTCCGCGGCCGCCGAGGTCGATCGGGTCGGCAAGGTGATGGACCGGTTCTTCGCCCGTGCCCTCTCCGACGAGGTTCCCAGCGACCGCCAGCTCGCCATCGCCCGGGTCATCTCCGATGTGTGGCTGTCGAATCTGGTTGCGTGGCTGACCCGCCGCGCCTCGGCCACCGATGTGACCGAGCGCCTGGAGCTCACCGTCGATCTGCTCATCGGCAGCGGCAACGAATAGCGAGTAGCACGAACGCACGCTTGCGTTCGCTCGATGCACAACGGGCTGCCCGGTCCGGAGAACCGGGCAGCCCGTTGTGTGTTTGCTGGAACCCTCCTGGTCAGCGGGGGTGAACGCGGAGCAACCCGCGCGTGTCTCACAAAAGGCGTGAACGACCCGGAAGTGTCTCGTAAACGCTATGTATCACCGCACACACGAGTGAGCAATCAAGACCCAGTAGCATCACTCGCGCCCTGAAAAATCTCCTCCGATCACTAGGTTGGATGCGTGAGCGCACAGGATTTGTCACTGGAACTTCGCCGTGCCCTGTCGGCCATCGCCCGCGTGCCACGGTTGCTGGTCGCTTCGGACTACGACGGGACGATCGCGCCCATCGTCTCCGACCCGACGAAGGCCTATCCCCATCGGGAGTCGGTGAGCGCCTTGCGCGCTCTCGCCGGACTCACCGGAACCACCGCCGCCGTGATATCCGGTCGCGCCCTGCGCGATCTCGCGGCCCTGTCCCGGCTGCCCGTCGAGGTGCAGCTGATCGGCAGTCACGGTTCGGAATTCGATGTCGGCTTCGTGCATGCCATCGACAACGACGCCAAACAGCTGCTGCAGGAGGTCACCACGACCCTGACACAGATCGCTCAGGATAATCCGGGCGCTTCCGTCGAGATCAAACCGGCCAGCGTGGCCCTGCACGTCCGCAATACCAGCCCCGAAATCGGCCGTCGCGCAGTCTTTGCGGTGCGCCAGGGCCCGGCCAGCTGGGTCGGCGTGCAGACCACCGAGGGCAAGGAGGTCATCGAACTGGCGGTGGTCGAGACCGACAAGGGCGCGGCACTCGATATCGTCCGGCATCAGCAAGGCGCCTCGGCCGCACTGTTCATCGGCGACGACGTCACCGACGAGAAGGCCTTCAAACGCCTCTCCGGACCGGACGTCGGCATCAAGGTCGGCGACGGCGATTCCCTGGCCGAATACCGGGTCGCCAGCACCGAGGAAGTGTCGAAGGCGCTGGCGTTCCTGCTCGAGGAACGCCGCACGTGGTTGGCAGGTGCCTCCGCCCCTCGAATCGAGCGGCTGACCATGCTGGCCAGCCCGCGCTCCAAAGCCCTTGTCACACCGGACGGCACCGTCACCTGGCTGTGCCACCCAGAACCCGATTCCGCCGCCGTCTTCGCCCATCTACTGGGCGGACCGGGCGCGGGCCAGTTCACCATTCAGCCCGAGCGCGCGAGCCTGCCGCTGTCGCAGCGGTATGTCGACGGCACCATGACCGTCGAAACCCGTTGGTCCAGTTTGCAGGTCGTCGACTACCTGCCGCACGACGTGGTACCCGAGCGCACCGACCTGACCCGCGTCATCACCGGTGACGCCAAAGCGGTCATCACCTTCGCGCCGCGCCCCGAATTCGGGCAGGTGCCGGTGCGGCTGCTGCACGCCACCGGCGGGCTCAAGGTGGAGGGCCCCAACGACCCGATCGTGCTGCGCTCCCCCGGCGTGGAATGGGAGATCACCGACGACGGCAACCACCACACCGCCCGCGCCGTGGTCGACCCGCGCCAGGGACCGATCGTGCTCGAAATGCGGTGCGGCACCTCCGATCTCGCACCTGCTATGCGGGCCGAGTCGGACCGGCGCCGGGAGGCCGAGCGCTACTGGGCCGAATGGGTGGGCACGCTCGAACTGCCGCCGCTCAAGCCGGATCTGATGAAGCGCTCCGCGCTCACCCTGCGCGGGCTGGTGCACGCGCCATCCGGATCCATCCTGGCCGCGGCCACCAGCTCGCTGCCCGAGGACATCGGCGGCGTGCGCAACTGGGACTACCGCTACTGCTGGCTGCGCGACGCCTCGCTCACCGCGGCCGCGCTGGTCTCGCTGGGCTCGCTCGGCGAGGCCGAGGATCTGCTGGCCTGGGTGCATCGGGTGCTCGAGACCCTGCCCGGACCCGAGCGACTGCACCCGCTGTACACGCTCTACGGCGAGACGCTGCCCCCCGAGGCCGTCATCGACCAGCTGCCCGGCTACGCCGGTTCGCGGCCGGTGCGCGTCGGCAACGCGGCGAACATGCAGGTTCAATTGGACGTGTTCGGGCCCATCGTGGATCTCATCTCCCAGCTCGCGCACGCGCGGGAACGCAAGGGCATCAACGATCCCGCGAAGGCGCTGCCGGACCCGGACTGGGAACTGGTGCACGCCATGGTGTCCGCGGTGCAGCGCCGCTGGCGCGAGGCCGACCACGGCATCTGGGAGATCCGCGGCAATCCGCGCCACCACGTGTACTCCAAGGTCATGGGCTGGCTCACCGTGGAACGGGCGCTCACCCTGTCCCGGCAGTTCGGGCGGCCGGCGGACCCCGAGTGGGAGCCGCTGCGCGACGCCATTGCCGACGAGGTCCGCACCGAGGGCTGGAACGACGAAGTCCAGTCCTACACAGCGGCTTACGACGGCACCGACCTCGACGCCGCCACGCTGCACATCGGCCTCAGCGGGCTGATCGAGCCCTCGGATCCGCGGTTCGCGGCCACCGTGGTGGCCACCGAGGCCGAGCTGCGCAGCGGATCGACGGTGTACCGGTACCACCACGACGACGGGCTGCCCGGCGGCGAGGGCGGGTTCCACCTGTGCGCCGCCTGGCTGGTGGAGGCGTATCTGCTCATCGGCAAGCGGGAGGACGCCGAGGCGTTGTTCGCTCAGCTAGTGGATGTGGCGGGACCGACCGGTCTGCTCTCCGAGGAGTACGACCCGGTCGCCGAACGCTCGCTCGGCAACCACCCGCAGGCGTACAGCCACCTCGGCCTGCTGCGCTGCGCGCAACTGCTGAGCCTGCCGGTCGCGGCGATGACCTAGGCCGGACCGCACCGCACGACCGAAGCGGCCCCCGCGAGCATCCGTTCGCGGGGGCCGTTTTCTGTGCGGCCGAGGTGCGTTTCTGCGTGGCGGAGGCAGGCCGCGGGTGTTGCGGGCCACATCTCCCAACCTGGGGCTAGGGACCCAACGGTCGTTTGCGCTACATTCAAATGGCAATCGTTTTCGTTTCTAGTACGCCGCTGTGCCAGGAGTACCCCGCGTGACCACCAGCTTCGCCCGAGGATTCGCCGTGTTCGCCGCCGGACTTGCGACGGTCGCCACCGTGACCGCCTGCGGCAGTTCCAAGAGCTCCGATCAGCCGACCGTCGTCGCCTCCACCAATGTCTGGGGCGATATCACCCGGGCCGTCGCCGGGCCGGACGTGACCGTCGAATCGATCATCAACGACCCCACGGTGGACCCGCACTCGTTCGAGGTCTCCCCCGCCGACGCCGCCAAGATCACCGATGCCAAGCTGGTCGTCTACAACGGCGGGCGCTACGACGAGTTCATCGACAAGGCCATAGCGGGCCGGAACACGAAGACGGTCAACGCCTTCGACATCGCCACCGAGGGCGACCACGCACACGAGAGCGGTTCGGCCGCACCGACTTCCGCGCAGACCGAGGCCGCCGGTCACGACCACGAGGCCAATGAGCACGTCTGGTACGACCTCCACCAGGTCGGCCACATCGCCCAGCACATCGCCGACGCCCTCGGCGAGATCGACCCCGGCCACAAGCAGGCCTTCGCCGACCGCGCCGCCGCCTTCGCCGCGCAACTGGCCCCCATCGAGGCCGTGACCGCGAAGATCGCCGCCGAGCATCCGAACCAGCCGGTCCTGCAGACCGAGCCGCTGGCCGCCTACCTGCTCACCGCCGCCAAGGCCGACGACAAGACCCCGCACGCCTTCCAGGAGGCCGTCGAACAGGGCACCGACCCCGCGCCCCAGGATGTGGCCACCGTGCGAGACCTGCTGAGCGCCAAGCAGGTCCGCGCCCTCGTCTACAACATCCAGACCGAGGACAAGCTCACCAAGGACCTGCGCGCCACCGCCGACAAGTCCGGCGTTCCCGTCGTCGAGGTCACCGAAACCCTCCCCCGGGGCCTGGACTACGTCACCTGGATGACGAACAACGCCCAGTCCCTCGCCAAGGCGCTGTCCTGACCCGCCCCACCGAGCAGAGGACAGCCCGCTGAACCACCGGAGCACACCGCGGTCGCCGAGCGCCCACCCCGCGCCCGCCGACTCGGCCGTGCCCGAAACCCGTTCGGCCACAACCCTCGACGCCGACCCCGTACGCACCAGCACCACCACCGCCGCATCCGGGAGTACCACCATGACCGCGAACCCCGCGCAGGCCACCACGAACCTCGCGCAGGCACCCGACACCGGCGTGACGACACCCAAAAGCGGTTGCGCCCTCACCGGAGCCCGCCCCCGCACCCCCTCCGGCCGCTCGACCTGCGCCGAGACTCCTCCTCCGTCGACCGACTCCGCTCCCGTCGCCGACACGAACACCATTGCGGCGCAGGCCGAAACGACGGCGAACGCTACCACCGGCGCGCCGGCCACGGGCGCTGGCAACACGCGCGGCGGCCGGGTCGCACCGGCCGTGCGGCTCTCGAATGCGCGGCTCTCGTTCGGGGAGCGGACGTTGTGGCAGGGGCTGGATCTCGAGGTTGCGCCGGGGGAATTCATTGCGGTGCTGGGGCCCAATGGGTCCGGGAAGACCTCGTTGATGCGGATGCTGCTGGGACAGCTGGGGCTGACCGCGGGGACCGCGGAGGTCGCGGGATCGCCGGTGCGGGTGGGAAATCCGGATATCGGGTATGTGCCGCAGCAGAAGACCATCGAGGGCGGGGCGCAGCTGCGCGGGGTCGATCTCGTCGGGCTCGGGGTGGACGGGCATAGGTGGGGGCTCGGCCTGCGCGGGCGCAAGGAACGCAAACGGAAAGTGGCGGCGGCGATCTCGGCCGTGGGGGCGGAGAGGTTCGCCTACGCGCCGCTGGACGCGCTGTCGGGCGGCGAGCAACAGCGGCTGCGGGTGGCGCAGGCGCTGGCCGGTGATCCGCGGGTGCTGCTGTGCGACGAACCGCTGCTGTCGCTGGATCTGGCGAATCAGCGGCTGGTCTCCGAGCTCATCGACCGGCGGCGGCGCACCCACGACACCGCGGTGCTGTTCGTGACGCACGAGATCAATCCCATTCTGCCGCTGGTGGATCGGGTGCTGTACCTGGTCGACGGGCAGTTCCGGATCGGCACGCCCGACGAGGTCATGACCTCCGAGACCCTGTCCGAGCTCTACGGCACCGAGGTGGACGTGCTGCGGGTGCGCGGCCGCCTGGTGGTCGTCGGCACCGGCGACGCCATGGACGTCCTCGGGGAATCCGGTGCGGCCCACGGTCACGGTGAGCAGGCACAGGAGGCCCGGGCATGATCGACAAGCTGTCCAAGCTGTTCTCGCAGATGTTCGACGTCTCCACCACCGCCCATCTGCTGTCCTACGACTTCGTGCAGCAGGCGGTGCTCGCCGCCGCCCTGCTCGGCCTGCTGGCCGGGGCCATCGGCCCGCTCATCATCAGCCGCCAGATGTCCTTCGCCGTGCACGGCACCAGCGAGCTCTCGCTGACCGGCGCGGCGGCCGCGCTGCTGGCCGGCATCGGCGTCGGCCTGGGCGCCATCATCGGTTCGGTGGTGGCGGCCGTGCTGTTCGGCGTGCTGGGTTCCCGTGCCCGCGAACGTGATTCGGTCATCGCCGTGGTGCTGTCCTTCGGCCTCGGCCTGTCGGTGCTGTTCCTGTGGCTCGGCCCGGAACGCGCGGGCTCCAAGTTCTCGCTGCTGACCGGTCAGGTGGTCAGCGTCGGGAACTCCGGGCTCGGCCTGCTGGCCACCTGCACCGCCGCGGTGCTGGTGGTGCTGGCCGCCGTCTACCGCCCGCTGCTGTTCGCCAGCGCGGATCCGGAAGTGGCGGTGGCGCGGGGTGTTCCGGTGCGGGCGCTGTCCATCGTGTTCGCGGTGCTGCTCGGCGTGACCGCGGCCTTCGGCGTCCAGATCGTCGGCGCGCTGCTGGTGCTCTCGCTGCTGATCACTCCCGCCGCCGCGGCCGCCCAGCTCACCGCCAGCCCCGCCCGGGTGGCGATCCTGTCGATCGTGTTCGCCGAGATCGCCGCCGTCGGAGGCATTCTGCTGTCGCTGGCACCCGGTGTCCCGATCTCGACCTTCGTCACCACCATCTCGTTCACGATCTACCTGATCTGCCGGGTGGTCGGCAGCCGTACCCGCAACCGCCGCAGAGTCCTCGTCGCCGCCTGAGTTCCGGGCCGGATCCCGCGAAACCGGCTGCGACACCGCGATCTACCGCAAGGGGGGCGGCGGATCGCCCCCACACGCCTCTCCCGGACAACGACTCCTCGGCCCGGGAGGGCGTCCGCGGGTCAGCTGCCCTCGCCCGCCAGCGCGAACAGGCCGTCGGGGGTCTGCTCGATGAGACCGTCGACCAGCAGCGAATCCAGCGCCCGATCCCGCTGGCCCGGATCGCGAGTCCAGGCCAGGTCCAGGCGAACCCGCTCCACCGGACCCGACGCCCCGCGCAGGACGTCGAGCAGGCGGCCCCGTGCCTGCCGGTCGGTGCCCTCGTACTTCTGCACGCGCCGCACCACCTCGGAGGCCGGGCGGCCCGCGGTGACCCAGGCGCACGCGGGAAGTGGACAACGCTCGCAATCCGGGGTCCGCGCGGTGCAGATCAGCGCGCCCAGTTCCATCAGGGCGGCCGACATGACGGCGGCCCGGTCGACCCGCGCGGGCAGCAGGGCCTCGGTTTCCGCGAGATCGCGGTTCGCGGGATTGCCCGCCTCGGCGCGGCCGTGCACGGCGCGGGCCACCACGCGGCGAACATTGGTGTCCACCACCGGAACACGCTGCCCGTACGCGAAACAGGCCACGGCACGGGCGGTGTACGCCCCGATCCCGGGCAGGCTCAGCAGCACGTCCACGTCGGCCGGCACCTCGTCGCCGTGCTCCTCGGCCAGCACCCGGGCGCACTCGTGCAACCGCAGCGCGCGCCGCGGATAGCCGAGTTTGCCCCAGGCGCGCAGCACGTCCCCCTGCGGTGCGGTGGCCATGGCGGAGGGCACCGGCCAGCGGGCCACCCACTCGCGCCAGATGGGTTCGACCCGCACCACCGGCGTCTGCTGCAGCATGATCTCACTCATGAGGATCTGCCACGCCGTGACGCCGGGCCGTCGCCACGGCAGGTCCCGCGCGGTCTCGCCGTACCAGTCGATGAGCGCGTCGCTGTCCACCTTCGCCTCCTCCCGGCCGTTTCGGAGGCGGGAAATCCCGCACGCCGCCACGCGCGATGGTATCCATTTCGGCGAGGCCGGTTTCCGCCCACCCGGCGGCTCACCGAGCGCGCGGCGATCCGATCGGCGCGTCTTTGCCGGACCGTAACGCTGAGGACTCGCCGGTAACCAGAGGGCTATGGAAAATGGGACGCATGCCGCATAACAACCCGATCAGTGCCTGGAAAGCCTTGCGTGAAGGCAACGAGCGCTTCGTCAACGGCGCGTTGCAGCACCCTAGCCAGGGCGCGGCCGACCGGGCCAAGCTCGTCGCCGGGCAACAGCCCTCGGCAGTTCTGTTCGGCTGCGGCGATTCTCGCGTCGCCGCCGAGATCATCTTCGATCAGGGTCTCGGCGACATGTTCGTGGTCCGCACCGCCGGTCACGTCATCGACGCCTCGGTGCTGGGCTCCATCGAATACGGCGTGCAGGTGCTGTCGGTGCCGCTGATCATCGTGCTCGGCCACGACAGCTGCGGCGCGGTCCGCGCCACCATCGACGCCCTCGATCACGGCAACGTCCCCGGCGGGTTCATCCGCTCGGTCGTCGAGCGTGTCACCCCGTCCATCCTCATCGGCCGCCGCGAGGGCCTGGAATCGGTCGACGAGCTCGAGGCCCGCCACGTCGAGGAGACCGCCCGCCTGCTCATGCAGCGGTCGATGATCATCTCCCAGCGGGTGGCCACCGGCGAGTGCGCCATCGCCTGCGTCACCTACAACCTCGGCGACGGCGAGATCAAGCTGCACCGCGTCATCGGCAACATCGGCGAAGTGGTCTAGCCCGCTCGACCGGGGTGGCGTCGTTTCGGCGGTGGATGCGCGTTCCGCGCCGGCGGGCGGCGGAATTTACCGCCCCCGTAGGCGCTTTCACGTCCGACACGCCGACACCCTGCTCGGGATGACCCGGACGGTGCCCTTACCGTTGTCACCGTGCTGGAACCGAACGGACCACTGCCACCCGAAATCTACTGGCGCCGTCGCGCGGTCGCGATCGGCGCGATGGTGCTCGGCCTCGCGCTGGTGATCTGGGTGGCCTTCGCGCTGTTGAAGGGCGGCGGCGACCACAAGACGGACGCCAAGGCCACCACCTCGAGCGCCGCGGCCACCGCCAAGCCGAGCAGTTCCTCGAGCGCTCCGGACCCGAGCTCGGCCAAGCCCTCCGGCGCCCTCCCGAGCGCCGCCGCCCCGGCCGCGCTGGGTCAGTGCCCCGACCAGTCGCTCGCCGTGAAGGTGACCGTCGGGCAGCCCACCTACAAGGTCGGCGAGCAGCCGCAGTTCGGCATCGTCATCACCAATATCTCCAGCGCCGCCTGCGAACGCGACATGGGGTCGGGCCTGCAGCTGGTCCAGGTCCAGTCCCTGGACGGCCAGCGCAGGCTGTGGTCCAGCACCGACTGCTACCCGGACGGCACCGCCGAAATACGCACCCTGGCACCCGGCCAGCAGGCCGCCTTCACCGTCACCTGGTCCGGCGCCACCTCTCAGCCCAACTGCGCGGGCGACCGCGTTCCCGTCCCGGCGGGCCCCTACACCGTTGTGGCGCAACTCGGTTCGGTCCGCAGCGCCCCCGAGCCCTTCAATCTCGCCTGAATTCAGCACACTGCGGCGGAGGCCGGGATCCGATCGATCGGATCCCGGCCTCCGCCGTTTTTCGAGAATTCCGGTAATTGCGAACCGAATTCAGGTCCGGATCGAATTCGATTCCGCGGCCTCATTCGATTTCGGCTGTCATTCCGCCATTTCCGCCGGGGCCTGCGCACCGCGCCGCCGGCGCAACCCGGTAACGGCAAGGGCGGCACGGATATCGGCGACCTCACGCAGGGTCATGCTGCGGCCGGTGCGCTCCGCGCCCGGCGGTACCAGAGCCTCGGTGAAGCCCAGCCGCTCCGCCTCCGCCAACCGGCGGGTCAGCCCGGTCACCTGGCGCACCTCGCCCGCCAGCCCCACCTCGCCCAGCACCACCAGGCCGCTGGGCAGCGCCAGATCCTGGCTGGCGCTCGCAATGGCGAGCGCGACGGCCAGATCCGCGGCGGGCTCTGTGAGCCGCATACCGCCCACGGTGGCCGCGTAGACGTCCTGCTTGCCCACGAAGACGCCGCCGCGGCTCTGCAGGACAGCCAGGACCATGGAAACGCGGTTGTAGTCCAGCCCGCTCACCGCGCGCCGCGGCGCGGGCGCCTGGGTGTCCACCGTCAGCCCCTGCACCTCGCCCAGCATGGGCCGCTTGCCGTCCATGGCGACCGTCACCGCGGTTCCGGGCACCGCGTCGCCCCGATGGTGCAGGAACAGCCCCGAAGGGTCGTCCACGCAATGGATTCCAGCCTCCCGCATCTCGAAGCAGCCCACCTCGTCGGTGCTGCCGAAGCGGTTCTTGATGCCGCGCACCATGCGCAGCGACGAGTGCTTGTCGCCCTCGAACTGCAGCACCACGTCCACCAGGTGCTCGAGCGTGCGAGGACCGGCCACCGCGCCGTCCTTGGTGACGTGCCCGACCAGCAGCACCGCGATCCCGCTCGCCTTGGCCAGCGAGGTGAGCGCCGCCGTCACCGACCGCACCTGGGTGACACCGCCGATCACGCCGTCCGCGTCGGCGGCCAGCATGGTCTGCACCGAGTCCACCACCAGCAGTGAGGGTTTCACCTGCTCCACGTGCCCGAGAATGGTCGCCAGATCCGATTCCGCGGCCAGGTAGACCTTGTCGTGCACCGCGCCCGTGCGGTCCGCCCGCAGCCGCACCTGCCCCGCCGACTCCTCCGCGGTCACGTACAGCGCGATCTCGTCGCGCGCCCGCGCCCACCGGTGCGCCACCTCGAGCAGCAGCGTCGACTTGCCCACCCCGGGCTCCCCGGACAGCAGCACCACCGACCCGGGAATGATCCCGCCGCCCAGCACCCGATCCAGCTCGGACACCCCCGTCGACCGAGCCTGGGTCTTCTTGGAGTCGATGCTCGAGATCGGAGCGGCCGCCGTGCTCGGCAGCATCGCCCGCCGCCCCACCGCGACCACCGACGCGGACGCCGCCATCTCCTCGATGGTCCCCCACGCGTTGCAATCCGGGCAGCGCCCAACCCATTTGGCGACCTCGTGCGAGCAGTCCGCGCACCGGTACAGCGATTTCACCTTGGCCACGCCGGGCAGCCTAGCCAGCGCCCCCGACAGGGTGCTTTATTTGCCCTCCGCTTCGCTCCGGGCGGGGTTCGCGGCCCTGAGGTCTCGATTCTTCCCTCCTCCGCTCCAAGGCGGAGGTCTATCAAGCCGCGGTGCAGAATCGAGACGGCCGCGAACCTCATTGCCTACCAAACACAACAGTGCCCGCACCCGGTGTTCGGGGCAGGCACTGTGCGGCTTCGGCGCGAAGGGCTACTCGCCGCCCTTCCTCTCCTGCTTCGCAGGCTCCGGGCGCGGGTTGTTCGCGCCGGCGTCGACCGGGACGTTGACGACGACCGTGCCGCCCTCCTTGAAGACGAAGGTCAGCGGGTAGGTCAGGCCCGGGGTGACGTCCTTGGTGAGGCCGGTGACCTCGATCAGGACGGGCTTGGCGTTCGGGTCGATGGCCTTGTCGGAGGCCGGCTCGCCGGCGTTCTGCTCATGCATGGCGGCCGCGGCGGCCGCGTCCTTGGCGGTCGGCTTGTCGGCGACGACGGTGGTGGACGGCTTGATCTCGATCTTGTCGGCGATCTTGACCTGGCCCAGGTCGGTGCTGATGCTGACCAGTTCGTCGGTCGTGCTGTCGCTGAGGTTGACGGCACTGAAGGCCAGCACGGCCTTGCCGCCCTTGGCGTTGTTGTACTCCTCGGTCTGCGGGAGCAGGAAGCGCACGTCGCGCAGCGCGATGGAGCCGGCATTGGCGGCGTTGCCGTTGACGGCGGCGACCTGCGTGGCGGTCTGCGAGACCTGACCGGCGCCGCAACCCGACAGCGCGAGCACCGCACCCGCGGCGAGTGCAGCAACTGTCACGGCACGCCGCCGCGACTTCGACGCAGTGGTGGCTTTCAGGGCAGTCACGGGGTCCTCCATGTCGACCGGGCTAACTCCACTATGGAGAGTAGTAGTCAATGAGAGTAATGCGTCCCTCCCCCCGCTCTACACGCGGGCGGTGTCGCATGCGCGTGGCGTGAGCCCGCCGCGGCGGCCCGGCGCGGGCGCGACATCTCACAGAACGACCGGGCGGGATGTGTCAGGGGCCCTGACAGAGATTCGGAGACGACTTCTCGAGTGATGCATTGATGTTTATGAGAGGGCGCTCGGTCGCGTATGCGAAGTACGCACTCGCATATGCACGCGAACTTCGCGATGCGCTATCCCCTTATGCCACAACGGGATGCACACGTTTTGCGTTCTGTCAACCCCCGCCGCCGCTCCGTTGTGGCCCTGACCTGCGCCGTTGATCGCGCCGTTACCGAGTCGCATGTTAAACTGTGAACATCGAAAGGGGCACGGGACACATGATTTTTAAGGTCGGAGACACCGTCGTTTACCCCCACCACGGAGCGGCGCTGATCGAAGCTATCGAAACCCGCACCATCAAGGGTGTACAAAAGGAGTATCTGGTCCTGAAGGTCGCACAGGGCGACCTGACCGTTCGGGTTCCCGCAGAGAACGCAGAGTATGTCGGCGTCCGCGACGTCGTCGGCCAGGAAGGCCTCGACAAGGTCTTCCAGGTACTGCGAGCTCCGCACACCGAGGAGCCGACCAACTGGTCCCGCCGCTACAAGGCCAACCTCGAGAAGCTCGCCTCCGGCGATGTGAACAAGGTGGCCGAGGTCGTCCGCGACCTGTGGCGTCGTGAGCAGGACCGCGGCCTGTCCGCTGGTGAGAAGCGGATGCTGGCCAAGGCCCGGCAGATTCTCGTCGGTGAGCTCGCGCTCGCGGAAGGTACCGACGACGTCAAGGCCGAGACCCTGCTCGACGAGGTTCTCGCAGCGGCCTCCTGACCGTGAAAACTACACCCGGCGACGGCAGTCGTGTCGTCGCCTTGGTTCCTGCCGCCGGCATGGGCGTGCGTCTCGGTGAGAACAAGCCGAAGGCGTTCGTCCACGTCGGCGGCAGTCCCATGCTCACTCGGGCGGTCCAGGGGCTGATCGATTCCGGATCGGTCGACGACGTTGTGGTTATGGTGCCCGCCGAACTCGTCGCCGAGACCCGCGCCCTGCTGCCGGTTTCCGCCGTGCCCGTGCAGGTGGTGGCGGGCGGGGCCGAGCGGACCGATTCGGTGCGGGCCGGTCTCGCGGCCGCGCCCGATGCCACCCTGGTGCTGGTGCACGATGCCGCCCGGGCCATGACTCCCCCGGCGCTCATCACCCGGGTGGTCGACGCGCTGCGCGCTGGCGCGCGGGCCGTGGTGCCCGCGCTGCCGGTGACCGACACCATCAAATCCGTGGACGAGACCGGTGCCGTGACGGGTACCCCGGATCGATCCGGGCTGCGCGCCATCCAGACTCCGCAGGGCTTCGATGCCGCGCTGCTGCGTGCCGCCTACGCTGTGGGTACACAGGCGACAGACGACGCGGGACTGGTGGAAATGCTCGGTGCGACCGTTCATACGGTGCTCGGTGACGCCCTGGCCTTCAAGATCACCACGCCGTTGGACCTGGTCCTCGCCAATATGCTTGCCGCCCGCCGTGATACGGCCGACATCGCAGGTGGGCTGGACACGACACGCGAAGCGGTGATCGCCCCGTGATGGATCCCATGGCGCTGCGCACCGGCATCGGCAGCGATGTGCACCCCGTCGAATCCGGCCGGCCCTGCTGGATGGCGGGCCTGCTGTTCGAGGGTGACAGCGGGTGCGCGGGACATTCCGACGGTGATGTCGCGGCCCACGCGCTGTGCGACGCGCTGCTATCGGCCGCCGGGCTCGGCGATGTGGGCGCGGTTTTCGGCACGGGTCGCCCGGAATGGGCGGGCGTGTCCGGCGCGGCCATGTTGAAAGAAGTCCGGCGTCTGCTCGACGAGGCCGGATTCACAATTGTCAATGCGGCTGTACAGGTAATCGGGAACCGCCCGAAAATCGGCCCGCGACGGGCCGAGGCTCAGCAGGTGCTGGGCGAGATTCTGGGTGCGCCGGTCTCGGTGTCCGGCACCACGACCGACGGATTGGGCCTCACCGGCCGCGGCGAGGGCGTGGCGGCGGTCGCCACCGCGCTGCTGTGTTGTCGCGCCTGACGCACCCGTCATCCGCCCATTTCCCAACAGCTAGGATGCTCTGTCGTGACTCTGCGCCTTTTCGACACCGAGACGCGGACCCTGCGTGAATTCACGCCGCTGGTCCCTGGCAAAGCCTCGGTGTACCTGTGCGGCGCGACCGTTCAGGGGGAACCCCACATCGGGCACGTGCGCAGCGGCGTCGCCTTCGATGTGCTGCGACGGTGGCTGGCCGCCAATGATTTCGACGTCGCCTTCATTCGCAATGTCACCGATATCGACGACAAGATTCTGAACAAAGCCGCCGATCACGGCCGCCCGTGGTGGGAGTGGGCCGCGACCCACGAGCGCGCCTTCGACCGCGCCTACGAGACGCTGGGCGTGCTGCCGCCGTCCGGCGAGCCGCGCGCCACCGGGCACATCACCCAGATGGTGCGGATGATGGAGCGGCTCATCGAGCGCGGCCACGCCTACGCCTCCGAGGGCAATGTCTATTTCGACGTGCTGAGCTTCCCGGACTACGGAAAGCTGTCCGGGCACAAGCTCGATGACGTGCACCAGGGCGAGAGCGCGGGCCAGGGTAAGAAGGATCCGCGCGATTTCACGCTGTGGAAAGCCGCCAAGCCGGGTGAGCCGAGCTGGCCGTCGCCGTGGGGTCCGGGTCGCCCGGGCTGGCATCTGGAATGCTCCGCCATGGCCGAGTTCTATCTCGGACCGGAATTCGATATTCATTGCGGCGGAATGGATCTGGTTTTCCCGCACCACGAGAACGAAATCGCGCAGTCGCGCGCGGCCGGGGACGGATTCGCCCGCTACTGGCTGCACAACGGCTGGGTGACCATGGGCGGCGAGAAGATGTCCAAGTCGCTGGGCAATGTGCTGTCCATTCCGAACGTGCTGGAGCGGGTCGGGGTGCGCGCGGTAGAGCTGCGCTACTACCTGGGCAGCGTGAGCTACCGGTCCATGATCGAGTATTCCGATCAGGCGCTGACCGAGGCGGCCGCCGGATACCAGCGGCTGGAGGCCTTCGTGCTGCGGGTGGCCGAGCGCACGGGCGAGGTTCCGGTCGGCACCTGGACCCCGGCCTTCGCGGACGCGCTGAACGACGATCTCGGAGTTCCGCAGGCGCTGGCCGCGATTCACGGCGTGGTGACCGAGGGCAACAAGGCACTCGATGCGGGTGACTTCTCGGGCGCGCGGATGCTGGCCGGGCAGGTCCGGACCATGCTGGGCATTCTCGGTGTGGATCCGCTGGACGAGCACTGGGCTGCGCCCGAGGACAATTCCGCCGCCATCGCCGCGCTCGATGTGCTCATCGGCGCAGAATTGCAGCGGCGGCAGCAGGCGCGCGCCGACAAGGACTGGGCGACCGCCGACGCGGTCCGCGACCGGCTCGCGGCCGCGGGCGTCGAGGTCACCGACACGCCGCAGGGTGCGGAGTGGTCCCTGGCCAAGGAGAAGAAGTGAGCGGTTCCGCATAGGCGGAACCCGGGTCACCCGAATACCGCGTGGGCTAGCCCGCGCGGTGTGGCGGAGCGCACCGAATTCGGGGTGGCGGCCCAGCGTGGGGCACAATTCGTAGCGTCCCTCCGGCAATGCCGCGCGGCTCGCGGCCATCCGGAGGCGCTGCTCTGGGGCAGCGCGAAAGTTCAGACAGGGGCGCAGCCGTTCGCTGCGCCGACCGGAGGCAGGTTTCCCGCACGATCGACCGTGAGCGGGTTGGTCCCGCGGCCGGGCCGAGGCGGGATACCCGCGTGATACGGAAGGCGAAGTGATGGCAGGCAATTCCCAGCGACGCGGGGCGACGCGCAAGTCCGGCACCAAGAAGGGGCAGACCGTCGGCTCCGGCGGGCAGCGCCGGCGCGGGCTCGAGGGCAAGGGCGCAACCCCCAGGGCCGAGGACCGCACCTACCACCCGGCCGCGAAGCGCGCCAAGGCGAAGGCCAAGGCGCAGGCGACGGCCGCCACCACCCGGTCGCGCAATGCCGCCCGGCCGATCGCGGGCCGCAAGGACAACGAGGGTCCGGAACTGGTGCTCGGCCGTAACCCGGTGGTGGAGTGCCTGCGCGCGGGTGTTCCCGCCACCGCGCTCTATGTCGCCAATGGCGCCGAGAACGACGACCGGCTCAGCGAGGCGGTGAAGACGGCCGCGGAGATCGGTATCTCGATCCTGGAGGTGCCGCGGACCGATCTGGACAAGATGAGCCACAACGGCATGCATCAGGGCATGGCGCTGCAGGTGCCGCCGTATCGGTACGCCCACCCGGACGATCTGGTCGACCGGGTGCACAACTCGGGCGAGCCGGCGCTGCTGGTGGCGCTGGACAATATCTCCGATCCGCGCAATCTGGGTGCGGTCATCCGCTCGGTGGCGGCCTTCGGCGGGCAGGGTGTGGTGATCCCGCAGCGGCGCAGCGCCAGCGTCACCGCGGTGGCGTGGCGCACCAGTGCGGGTGCGGCAGCGCGACTTCCGGTCGCCCGAGCCACGAATCTGACTCGCACGCTGAAGGATTGGGCGAACAAGGGTTACCAGATCGTCGGCCTCGACGCGGGCGGCGACACCACCCTCGACGAATTCGACGGCAGCGCACCGACGGTCATCGTGGTCGGCTCGGAGGGCAAGGGCTTGTCGCGCCTGGTGCGCGAGACCTGCGACGCCATCCTGAGCATTCCGATGGCGGGTCCGGTCGAGTCGCTCAATGCCTCGGTGGCGGCTGGTGTGGTGCTGGCCGAGGTGGCGCGGCAGCGCCGGGCCTGATTCGGTCGCTCGACCATCACATATCGAGGCTGGTGGGCCTCGATATCCAAGTGGCGCAAGCGAACACCGCGCGTCAGCCTGCCGCCGCGGGGCTTCCGCCCGTAAACTCGAGCGGTGGTATTCGATCAGCCGCCCATCGGGTCCCCCGTCGAGCACGAGCATGCGACGGCCGTCTTACTGCTGGGTGCGCTCAGCGTGTTCTGTTGCGGCGCGCTGGGTCCGATCGCCTGGGCGCTCGGACGGCGGGCGCTGAACGAGATCGAGGAGGGCGGGGGCCGCTTCGGCGGCCGGGTGCAGGTCGTGGTGGGCTATGTCCTCGGCGTCGTCGGGACCTGCCTGATGGTGGTCTTCGCCTGCATCTTCCTGCTGATGGCCATCAGCGGGCGCGCCTAGCCGAACGGCGCGATCAGGCCCGGCCGAACGGCTCGGTCAGTCCAGACCGGGCCGGCGCTCGCCACCCGTCACGGCATCCCAGGCGGGCCATTCGCCGCTGACGCTGCCGGTCCACTTGGGCGGGCGGCGGTCCTTGAGGGCCGCGACGCCCTCACCGCCGTCGGTGCTCTTGGCGACGTAGTCGTTGAGCTCGGTTTCCAAGCGGCCCACGGTTTCCGGGGTCATGGTGGGGGCCTCCCACAGCAGGCGCTTGGAAAGCGCCACCGGGAGCGGGGCCGAACCGTGGGCGATGTCGTGGGCCACCTCGAGGGCGGTGGGCAGCACCTCGGCGGCATGCAGGCAGGAATTGGCGATGCCCAGGGTGTACGCCTCGTCGCCGTCGAAGGTGCGGCCGGTGAGCAGCAGGTCGGCGGCGCGGGCGCTGCCGATCAGCCGGGGCAGGGTCCAGTGCGCGAACCCATCGGCGAGCGCGCCGCGGCGAACCTGGTTGAGCGCGTACACCGCGTCGCGGGCGACATAGCGCAGGTCGCACTGCAGCGCGATCTCCAGGCCGATGCCCACCGCGTGCCCGTTCACCGCCGCGATGACCGGTTTCCGGATCCGGAACGGTGGCGGATCGATGAGGCCGTTGACCTCGCCGACCTTCAGCGACAGGTCCGCACCCGCGCAGAACGCGGGCGGGGTCCCGGTGATGACGACCGCGCCGATGGCGTCGTCATTGTCGCAGCGGCGTAGCGACGCACCGAGTTCCGACGCCATGGCCGGGGTCAGTGCGTTCTGCTGGGCGGGCCGATTGAGCGTGAGCACGGCGACGCCGCCGGAGACGTCCACGTGCAATTCCGAACTCATGCTGGAAGATTATGCCCTCTGTGCTCAATTTGCCCTCCGCTTCGCTCCGGGCTGGTTCGCGGCGCTGGAGGTCTCGATTCTTCCCTCCCTCCGCTCCTCCGCTTCGCTCCCCCGCTCCGCTCGGTCCAGAATCGAGACGCGCCGCGAACCACTGGTTTTCGCCCTATGAAAGCCGGTCTTACCAGGCAGACCGGCTTTCAGGCGCGCAGGATCTGCCGCCCGATGGCGTACTTGTGCACCTCGGTCGGTCCGTCGTAGAGCCGGAAGGCTCGCATGTCGCGGAAGATCATCTCGACCACCGTCTCGTCGGAGATGCCGATGCCCCCGAGCACCTGGACGCAGCGGTCGGTGACCTTGAACAGCTCCTCGGAAACGTAGGACTTGGCGATGGAGGATTCGTGGCGGGCCTTGTGGCCCTGGTCCATCAGCCAGCAGGCGTGCCAGATGGTGAGCCGGCACTGGTGCAGTGCAATCTCGTTGTCCGCCAACATGAACGACACGCCCTGGTGCTCGCCGATGGGCTTGCCGAAGGCGGTGCGGGTCTTGGCGTAGTCGACCGCGATGGCCTGCGTCCGCTCGGCCGCGCCCAGCCAGCGCATGCAGTGGGTGAGGCGGGCCGGGGCCAGCCGCAACTGGGCGTAGCGCAGCGCCTGGCCGGTCTCGCCGAGCACGGATTCCCTGGGCAGCACCAGGTTGTCGAAGCGCACCACCGCGTGGCCACCGACGTAGTTGCGGTCCATGGTGTTCATGACGCGTTCGATTACGATCCCGGGCGCGTCGCCCTCGCAGAGGAACAGGGTGGGGCCCTCGGGCAGGTGCGGGTTGGCGGCCAAGCGCGCCATGATGATCCAGGTCTTGGCGCCGTCGGCGCCGGTGATCAGCCACTTGCGGCCGTTGATGGTGAAGTTCTCGCCGTCGAAGGTGGCCTCGGTGGCGAGCTGATTGGGGTCGGATCCCGCGCCGCCCGGCTCGGTCATGGCGAAGACGCTGCGCTGGTGGCCGTCGATCACCGGCTGCAGGAAGCGTTGCGCCTGTTCCGGATTCGCGATCTTGGAGAGCAGGAACATATTGCCCTCGTCGGGCGCGGCGCAGTTCATGGCGACGGGGCCGAGGGTGGACCAGCCGGCCGCCTCGTACAGCACGGCCTGCTCGATGTGGGTTAGGCCGCGCCCGCCCAACTCCACCGGTGCCTGGATGGTGAGCAGCTTCTCCGCGCGCGCCAGCTCGACCAGTTCCTGCCGCAGCTCGTCGTCGGGACCGTGTGCGGTCAGGCGCGGATCACGCTCGAAGGGGACGATCTTGTCGATGACGAACTGGCGAACCCGATCGCGTTCGGCAGCAAGGTCGGCGGGAATCGAGAAGTCGATCATCGTTTGTCACCATCCGTCGGGAGTCGCGGTCGAGCCGAGCATACGACGACCACCCCACCCGACTGAAGGCACCCGCCATCAAACGAGTGCGCGGCGCAGGAAATCCTCGACTTCGGCCCGGTAGGCGGCGGGTTGATCGTCATGGACGAGGTGGCCGGCGTCAGGGATGACGACGTGGCGGGCATCGGGGTGGAGCTCGGCCATCTCGCGCATCTGCCCCGGCGGGGTGATGGTGTGCTCGCCCTCGATCAGCAGCACCGGGACGGTGATGGATTTCCACTGCGCCCAGAAATCGCGCGTGCCCCATTCCTCGGAGATGTCCCGGAAGGTCGGGATCTCACCGTGCAGGCGATAGCCGTCGGGGCCGTGCCGGAACGAGTCGAGGAAGTAGGGTCCCGCGACCGGGCCGAAGAATTCCAGTACGGCCCGCTCGTCCGGAAACGGTTGTGGCCAAGCCGAAATCACGGCCGCCCAGTTCTCCGCGGTGCGTCCCTGGAAGTCCGGCGCCATGTCCTCGACCACCAGCGCCCGTACCCGCTCCGGATGCGCCGCGGTGAACATCCACCCGTGCAGACCGCCCATCGAATGTCCGATCACCACCATGGGTTCGGCGATGTCCGAGGTCGCCGCGGCCAGATCGGCCACGAACGCCTCGGTGGTGAGCCGGGCGGGCGCGGGACGCCCGTGCCCGGCGGCATCGAACGTGTACACGTGCCCGAATTCGCGCAGCCAGGGCAGCTGGGCCCGCCAGGTCCGGGCGCTACCCATCAATCCGTGCAGCAGCAGGATCGGCGCGCCGGCGCCGCCTTCGTCGTACAACATCGCCTCGACCATGTGTTCCGAGTTGGTTATTGCCTCGAACGATACGTGCGCGACGCGGAGTACATTCACACCCATGGCAGTCGTCAAGATCAACGCAATCGAGGTTCCCGAAGGCGCCGGCCCCGAGCTGGAGAAGCGCTTCGCGCACCGTGCGCACGCAGTGGAGAACTCGCCGGGCTTCCTGGGTTTCCAGCTGCTCCGCCCGGTCTCCGGTGACAACCGGTATTTCGTTGTCACGCAGTGGGATTCGGAGGAGTCCTTCGCGGCATGGCGGGACGGCCCGGCACGCGAGGCGCACGCGGGCGAGGCGCGCAAGCCGGTCTCCACCGGTGCTTCGCTGCTGGAGTTCGAGGTCGTCCTGGACGTGGCGGGCAAGAACGCCTGATCAACGCGGGTGGGCACGTATCGACGCAGTGCCAACGGGAATGTCACTCTTCGAACCGGTGGTTCCCGGCTGACGACAGCATCAGCCGGGAACTCGCGAGCTACGCCTCGAAGGTGGCATCCAGCTCGATGGTGTCGACGCCGGCCAGCGCCTTGGACACCGGGCAGCCCGCCTTGGCGGCCTCGGCGGCGGCCAGGAAGCCGGCCTCGTCGATGCCCGACGCCTTGCCCACCAGGGTCAGCTTGATCTTGGAGATGCGGAAGCCGCCGGCCGGGTCCGGGCCCAGGGTCACGTCGGCGGTGATGTCCAGGCCCTGCACGGTGCCACCGGCATTGCCGATCTGAGCCGACAGCGCCATGGCGTAGCAGGAGGAGTGTGCGGCCGCGATGAGCTCTTCGGGGCTGGTGGTGCCGTCGGCCTCGTCGGCGGTGCGCTTCGGGAACGAGACGTCGTACTTGCCGACGCCCGAGCTGACCAGCTCGACCTGACCGGAACCGTCCTGCAGGCCGCCGACCCAGGCGGTGCGCGCGCTACGTGTGGGCATCACTATCCTTTCGGTGTTTGATTTGCCCTCCGCTCCTCCGCTTCGTTCCCCCGCTCCACTCAGTCCAGAATCGAGACGGGCCGCGAACCTTTGGGGTGAGGTTGATCCGGTGATGAACCTGCCGGACGTATGCAGACTCTATACCGCGGCGGCGGTCCGCTGGTCCCACTGCTGCAGCACATTTGGCCAGGACTCCTCATGCCGGTCCCGGGTCACGGCGTTCGGGAAGCCGGCGTGGGTGAGGAGCAGGGCGGTGCCCGCGCCGTGCGCCGAAAGTTCCAGGGTGACCACGGTTTCCGCGCCCTCGGTGCCGCCGGTGACCCAGGTCAGCTCGACCAGGCGGTCGGGTTCCAGGCGCAGGAATTTGCCGTAGTGCGGGTGGCCGCCGCCCGCGGTGAAGAAGAACGGCTCGTTCACCGCCGGACGCATGAGGATCGAACCCGGATCGGCGAACCAGAGTCCGAACTGCCGAGTGCATTGGCGGTAGAGCTCGGCGGGCGAGGCGACCATGATGCGTTCCGCGACCAGGAAGAACGGTCGCGCGGCGAGGTCGGGTGGCCGCAGGGGCGCAACGTCCATGGGGCGCGACGATACCGTCCCGGCCCGCGCTCACTCGGGATTGACGACCCGAGCCGGCACGATGCCGCCGATGATCATGGACAGCGGCCGCACCCGGCTCGCGCCCAGCGGGTCCTTTTGCACCACGATGCCCAGCCCGATCGCGCCCACCGCGCCGATGCCGGTGAAGATGGCGTACGCGGTGCCCACCGGCAGCGACTGCATGGCATAGGAGGCGTCGTACTCGGCGCGCAGGTGGGCCATGGCCGGAATCCTCATCGAGGCCGATGCGCCAACGGTGTCCGATCGTCACGACGAGCCGACCGAGGACACGAATTTCGACCCGCGCCAGACCACTGTTTTCGGGGCGCGATCGAATGCGGGTTATGTTGTCCCACACGATCTTTCACGGTTACTCTAAGCCCGGCGGCGGGTCGGAGGGCCCACCCTGGAGACACCCGCAGCTGTTCCCCGGAAAAGCAGAGAGAATGGGGACGACCGATGTTCGACCGAGCCACGCGGTGGCACCGCAGTAGCCTCTGCGCGCTGACTCTCCTCGCACTGGCACTGCCGACAGCCAGCAGCTGCGCGAGTGAGTCCGATACCGGCTGGGCCGTCCCCCCGACCGCGGAACCCGCGGCCACCACGCCCTGCACAGACGCCGTGCAGGCCACTGACCCGAGCGACCGAATCGTCGAGCTGATCAACCTGTCTGCCGATAACAAGCTGACGTACAGCCTCGTCCACTACGCCCGAACATCCACGAAGCAATGGCGAGCCGCATGCGGACCGAACCTCACCGCGCCCCTCTCCGACCAGGTCACCATCACCTCCATACCCCAATCCGCGATGTGCGGCCTCCCCGTCGACTCGGCAAACTGCACCCTCACAGCGATGAAAACCCAATCCGACCACTGGAGCTCATGGGCCCCGATCGCCACCATTCACATCGCCGACGGGAAGGTCGTCAACATCCGAGAGCACTACGAAAGCTGACTGGCGGACACAACGAACCGCCCGACACGACCAGGGGTTCCGGTAGTAATCGCCGAAAATCCAACGAAGTTCACGTAGCGCCTGGTCAGCTGTGGTGTAGTGAGGCTACGGGGTCGTCTCGTCGAGGTATCGATAGATGGTGCCGCCTCGTACGGAACGGCCGAGTCGCGGCCGCGAACAATATCGGAGGCCATCATCCCTACCTCGTCCCGACTCGGTGCCGTACTCGGCTGCGCGGCAGTCATTCTGACCCTCGCCGCGTGCACGAATTCCAATACGACCTCGACCGCTCAGTCGTCCACACCCGCCGCTAGCGCGTCGGCGGCCGCGACCACCTCGGCCGCGCAGGCCACCAGCCCGGCCAGCAGTGCCACGGGTTCGGCCGAGGGCATCAATGTCACCATCACGGCACAGGATCCGACGACGGTCCACGTGGGCGGTGCGCCCATGCGTTTCACGGTGGCATTGACCAACTCCACCGATGGCGATATTCCGCAGGTGGCCATGGTGGTGTCGCTGGGTCACTGCACGTGCAGTTCGGGCATGGCCTCGCCCATGCCCTCCGGGACCATGCAGATGCTGGACACCGCCACCAACACCTGGCAGTCGGTGCGCTACGTGCACGAAGGCACCGGCACCGACTACCAATCGCAGACCCTGGTCCCGCCTTTCGCCCTCGAGCACGGCAAGACCGCCACCTATCAGCTGGAAATGCAGCTCGACACCAAGCAGAATTTCGCGGTCCACGAAGGCCAGTCCGCCATTCACGTGACGATCGTCGATGCCGCCACCAAGAAGCCGGTGACGGGCAAACCGACCGCGCTGCCGATCACCGTCGAGCCCTAGCCGCGGCGACCAGCGTTCAGCGGGCCGGTAGCGAAGGGTCATCAGGCTCAGACCGGCCGGGGCGTCTGCCTCGTCGGGGTCGCGATCATCATGTACGCGCCCCGCACCGCGTAGGGAACCCACGCCTCGGTTGTCGGTAAACGCTTCTGAGACACCCTTTATGCGCGACCATGAGCGGACGGCTGTTGTTCAGGCCGCGTAGTCGGTGGTGGGGATGGTGCGGGCGACTTTCTGCGGGGGCGGCCGAGGCCCTCCCCTGTGCACCTTCACCATGCCAGCTGACGCTGCGGGAACGGGGTCAGTGGTTCATTGCCCTCATAACGCACAGCGGAACATGAAACCACCAGCGCCACAACAATGCTCGCAATTCGCCGAACAGGTCGACCGGTCTCGAGACCTGGTCGGGCTCAGCGCCGGATTCCGGCCGGTTGCGCCACTTCCCCCGAGCAGCTGCCGCGCGGCGAACCACCCCTGCGTCCTGGATCCGGCGGGCTGACGCGACGACGCGACCGCTCACCGGGCGGGTGAACGGTCGATCGCGCGGTATTCGCCTGTCTCACACCATGTCACGGCCTCGAATCAGCCAGATCGTTCCGGCCGCGAAGACGACGACGTACGCGGCCAGCACCAGCAGGGACTCGCCACGGCTCAGGACATCCAGCACGCCGGGGGTGGCCGGGCCGCCCACCGTGCGCAGGGAACCCGCCAGGGAGCCGGCCGCCGTGCCGGGCAGGTGGTCGGTGACGGCCCGGATGGGCGAGAAGATCGCCGCAACGCCGCGCAGCAGGTTCTCCACCACCAGCACCCACACCAGGCCCAGGCCCACCGCCAGCGCAGGACCCCGGGCAACCGCCCCGATCAGCGCGCCCGCCAGCGTCCACATGCCCAGAATGGCGGCGCCGGAACCGATTCCGAGCAGCATCCGGCCCGCCGAGGGCAACGCCGGGGACTGGCCCTGGGTGCCGGCGATGAGTGCCGCCACGCCGGTGTCGATCACGAAGGCGGCCAGCACCAGCGCGACCACCGTCACCGCCAGGCTCAGCACCACCGCACCGATCACGTGCACCCGCGAAGGTCCCTGTGTGAGTGCGGTCTTCCAGCTGCCCCAGCCGTATCCGCTGCCCACCGCGAGCGCGCCCAGCACCAGCATGAGCGCCCCGCCGAACATGGCCATGCCCTGCGTGAACACCTCCGGCACGGCCGCGGGCAGCATCTGCTGCAGGAGCAGCTCACGCGGCAGCCCGTTGGACATGCGGGTCGCGCTGCCGGTGGTGTAGGCCAGATAGTTGAACAGGTAGGCGAAGGTGAGATTCAACAGGATCCAGGTGCCGAGCACGATCCAGAAGGTGGGCCACTTGCGCAGCCGCAGCAGTTCGGCCCGGGTGCTGGCCAGTAGGTCGGTCATTTCGACGTCTCCGTCATCTCGAAAAAGACTTCCTCCAAGGACTTTTCGTCGGTGCGCAGCTCGAGCAGCTCCGCGCCCGCCTCGATGACCGCGCGCGCCACCGCGGAAGCGTTCGCGGCCCCGGCGTCGATGCGAATACCGTTGGCGGTCACCAGCGCCGACCGCTCCCCCACCACGGCACGCACCGCCGGGAAGGCCACCTCCAGCGGCTCCGCACGCACCAGAAGCGAGGCCGTGCCACGCAATTCGCGCACGGTCGACTCGACCAGCAGACACCCGCCGGAGATGACGCCGACGCGATCACAGATCTCCTGTACCTCGCTCAGCAGGTGGCTGGACAGCACGACGGTGTGCCCGTCGGCGGCGAGTCCGGTGATGAGCTCCCGCATCTCGGCCATGCCCGCCGGATCCAGGCCATTGGTGGGTTCGTCGAGAATCAGCAGGTCGGGGCGGCCGAGCAGGGCGGCCGCGACACCGAGGCGCTGCTTCATGCCGAGCGAATAGGTGCGGAACCGGTCCTTGCCGCGGGCGCTGAGGGCCACCCGGTCCAGGGCGTCGGCGACCGCGTCGTCGCCGACACCCCGGTAACGGGCCAGGACGCGCAGGTTGTCCTGGCCCGACAGGTGGGGGTAGAAGCCGGGGCCCTCGATGAGAACGCCCGTGCGGCGCAAGGTTTCGGGGTCGCCGGGCTGCCGTCCGAGCACGGTCGCGCCGCCCGACGATGGACGGATGAGACCGACCAGCATGCGCAATGTGGTGGTCTTGCCCGCGCCATTGGGACCCAGGAAACCGTAGATCTCACCGCGGCGGACGCTCATGCTCACGGCGTCCACGGCGGTGTGGGAGCCGTAGCGCTTGGTCAGCCGATCGGTGACGACGATCGCTTCGTTCATGGGCTCAACGATCCGCCGCTGCGGGCGGGAAAAAATCCGTCGCAGCGCGCGATTCGGCGTACGTATCTGGACGTATTTGGCCGCGACACAGTGCCGCTGCCCGGATACGGCGCTACGGTGCAGCTATGGACACACGCGGGGGAAGGCTCGGGCGGCGCGACGTGCTCCCGGCACTGGTGGTGGGGGCATTACAACTCGGCTTCGGGACCTTGGCCAATCATCACCAGACGGTGATGCGCCAGCTCGATGTGTACGGATACGCGCTGCTCATCGCCGGTCCGGCACTGCTGATACTGCGCCGGCGCCGCCCGCTGGAAGTGTTCTACGCGACGCTGACCGTGGCAGTCGCATACCTACTGCTCGGTTACGGTTACGGGCCGATCTTCGTCTCGCTCATCGTCGCCTTCCTGACCGCCGCCGTCCTCGGATCCCGTTGGTACACCTACCCGTTCGTGGCCGCGGGCTACCTGCTCATGGTGTGGCCGGTGCCCGGCTGGCGCGGGTACCACACCGGCGCCTGGCAGGAATTCGGTTTACTCGCCTGGCTTTTCGTACTCGCCGCGGCGGCCGAGGGCATCCGGCAGCGGCGTGCCGCCGTCATCGCGCGGCGGCAGCGCGGCGAGGCGGCCCGCCGCGAGGAACAGGCCGAGCGCGAACGCGAACAGGCCCAGCGCGCACTGGAATCGGCCGAGCGGGAACAGCGGGTCACCGAGGAGCGTCTGGCCATCGCGCGCGAACTGCACGACGTGCTCGCGCACAGCCTGTCCCTGATCAATGTGCAGTCCTCTGTCGCGCTGGAACTGCTCGACCGCAAGCCCGAGCAGGCAGCCACCGCGCTGGCCGCCATCAAATCTGCCAGCAAGGACGCGCTCGGTGAGGTGAACGCGCTGCTGCGCTCCATTCGCGGCGGCACCGCCACCGTGACCGCGCCGACCACACCCACCATCGGCATCACCGACCTCGACAAGCTCACCGGGCCGGCCCGCGCCGCCGGACTGGTGGTGCACACCATGGTGACCGGCGGGCCGCGGCGGCTGCCGGCCGTGGTCGACGTGGCCGCCGCCCGCATCGTGCAGGAGTCGCTCACCAATGTGGTGCGGCACGCGCCCGGCGCGAGCGTGCTCGTCACCGTGCACTACGCGACCGAGCGGCTGCAGCTCACCATCGACAACACCCGGCCCACCCGGCAGCCCGCCCCGCAGTCGCCGGCCGGTGGCCACGGCATCACCGGTATGACCGAGCGCGCCCACGCCCTGGGCGGGCAGCTGTCCGCGGAACCCAAGGCCGACGGCGGCTTCCGGGTCGCGGCCCGGCTGCCCACCCACCTGGCGCGACCCGAACCGGTTGCGTAGGTTCGGAATTCGAGGAGGTGCGATGCCGATCCGGGTGGTGATCGCCGATGATCAGGCGCTGGTGCGAGCGGGCTTCGTCGCGCTGCTCGGCGCCCAGAACGATATCGAGGTGGTGGGCGAGGCCGACACCGGCGCCCGGGCCCTCGGCCTGGCCCGCGAACTCCTCCCCGACGTCGTGCTGATGGACATCCGCATGCCCGAAATGGACGGCCTGGCCGCCACCCGCGCCATTGCCGCCGATCCGGCCCTGGCCACGGTGAAGGTCGTGGTGCTGACCACCTTCGAACTCGACGAATACGTCTTCGAGGCCATGCGTTCGGGCGCCACCGGCTTCCTCGTCAAGCACACCGAGCCCGCCGACCTCATCAAGGCCGTGCGGGTGGTCGCGGGCGGTGACACCCTGCTCTCCCCCAGCGTCACCAGACGCCTGGTCGCCGAATTCGCCTCGCACGCCAAACCCGCCCCCGCTGCCGCATTCTCCGAACTCACCGACCGCGAACGCGAGGTCATGACCGCGGTCGCCGAGGGCCTCACCAATGCCGAGATCGCCGACCGCCTCTACATGAGCCCCGCCACCGCCCGCACCCACGTCAGCAGAATTCTGGTGAAACTGGGTGCGCGCGACCGCACCCAGCTCGTCGTCATGGCCTACGAATCCGGTCTGGTCCGCCCGGGCTGGCAATAGCGCCGAACTCGGCGACCGCCGGGATCACCTCGCGGCCCAGCACCCGCAGGGGCTCCAGTTCGTCGATGCCCACCACCCGTCCGATGACCACATCCGGCGTACCTCCCGGTGCGTGGTCACCGTGCCGCGCCCAGCTCCAGACCCCGCCGAATAGCCTGCTCCACCGGTGAGTACGCGCCGTCCGGGCGGTTCAGCACGCACGGTTCGCGCAACAGCAGCGGAGGCTGGGCCATGAATCTGGGGCGGCCGGTGCGATTGGGCTGGGCGGCATGCACCAGGAACGGGTGGCAGAGATAGACGTCGCCGGCCCCGCCGGTCGCGAGCGCCTCGGGCAGATCGTCCGTGGCGGAATAGAAGTCCTGGAGGTCGAACATGGTGGCGCCCTCCTCACCCAACGGCTCCAGCACCGGGGCCAGGCGCAGATGCGAGCCGACACGGATGCGGGTCGGAGCGTCCTCGGCGCCGATATCGGAGAACAGGAACAGCATGAGCAGGGCCCGGCCCTTGGAGTGGATGTTCACCCGCCAGCTGAGGTAGTCGTCGCGGGCGGCATCACCCGGGAAGCTCACATCGACATGCCAGCCGTCGTCGCCCGGCGACTCCGGACTGGGGAAGCGAATAGGCCAGCTGCCCAGGGTCTTCCGGGGCAGCCAGCGGCCGGGACCTGCCAATTGATCGAAGGCTTCGAGCAGGGGCGGGGCGGTGACCGCACGGGCGAAGGGCTCCTCGGCGTGGTCCCGGAGCCGGACGACCGGGCTGTGCCAGGTCGACGGGTCGTCGGGATCGCAACCGGTTGCACGCCACAGGATCTCGCGGCCCGCGGCAGCGGTCTCGACAGAGAAGGCCCGCTCGACCTTCACGAACCCTTCGGTGGTGAAGGCGGCGAGCTGAGCATCGGTGAGCATGCGTTCCCTTCTGGTCGGCTATCCGAGCATCGGCGATACCGGGATCGCGCCGCCACCGAATTTCCGTCCCGGACAACCGGAAAGCCCCGCTCTCCCGAAGGAGAACGGGGCTTTCGTTGTGTCGCTGAGGCTTTCCAGCCCGAGGCGGAGCGTTACTCGCCCGAGGCCGAGGACGGGGCGTCACCCGCGAGGGCGGCAACCGGCTTGTCCTCGACGGACTCGTCCGACTTCTTGGTCAGCTTGGCCTTCGGGCTGAAGGTGAACTTGGCGTTCTCGCCCTGGCCTTCGCCGTCCCAGCCCTCGACCTCCACCACCACGACCTGGCCGGGGCCCAGTTCGCCGAAGAGGATCTTCTCCGACAGCTGGTCCTCGATCTCGCGCTGAATGGTGCGACGCAGCGGGCGGGCGCCCAGGACCGGGTCGAAACCGCGCTTGGCCAGCAGGCTCTTGGCCTGTTCGGTCAGGTCGATCTCCATGTCCTTGTTCTTCAGCTGGTTGGCGACGCGGCCGATCATCAGGTCGACCATCTGGATGATCTGGTCCTGGGTGAGCTGGTGGAACACGATCACGTCGTCGATACGGTTGAGGAACTCGGGCCGGAAGTGCTTCTTCAGCTCGTCGTTGACCTTGAGCTTCATCCGCTCGTAGTTCGAGCCCTCGTTGTTCGACTGCGCGAAGCCCAGACCCACGGCCTTCGAGATGTCCGAGGTACCGAGGTTCGAGGTGAAGATCAGCACCGTGTTCTTGAAGTCGACCGTGCGACCCTGACCATCGGTCAGGCGGCCGTCCTCGAGGACCTGCAACAGGGTGTTGTAGATCTCCTGATGCGCCTTCTCGATCTCGTCGAACAGCACCACCGAGAACGGCTTCCGGCGCACCTTCTCGGTGAGCTGGCCGCCCTCCTCGTAACCCACGTAGCCCGGAGGGGCACCGAACAGACGCGAGGCGGTGAAGCGGTCGTGGAACTCGCCCATGTCGATCTGGATGAGCGCGTCGTCCTCGCCGAACAGGAAGTTCGCGAGGGCCTTCGACAGCTCGGTCTTACCGACACCGGACGGACCGGCGAAGATGAACGAACCCGACGGACGCTTCGGGTCCTTCAGACCGGCGCGGGTGCGGCGGATGGCCTTGGACACGGCCTTGACCGCGTCCTCCTGGCCGATGATCCGCTTGTGCAGCTCGTCCTCCATGCGGAGCAGACGGGTGGTCTCCTCCTCGGTGAGCTTGAACACCGGGATACCGGTCCAGTTGGCCAGCACCTCTGCGATCTGCTCGTCGTCGACCTCGGCCACGACATCCAGATCGCCGGAGCGCCACTGCTTTTCGCGCTCGGCCCGCTTGGCGACGAGCTGCTTCTCCTTGTCGCGCAGGCGCGCGGCCTTCTCGAAGTCCTGCGCGTCGATCGCGGACTCCTTCTCCCGGCGCGCCTCGGCGATCTTGTCGTCGAACTCGCGCAGGTCCGGCGGCGCGGTCATCCGGCGGATGCGCATGCGCGCGCCCGCCTCGTCGATGAGGTCGATCGCCTTGTCCGGCAGGAAGCGGTCGTTGATGTAGCGGTCGGCCAGCGTGGCCGCGGCGACGAGGGCGCCATCGGTGATCGAAACCCGGTGGTGCGCCTCGTAGCGGTCGCGCAGACCCTTGAGGATGTTGATGGTGTGCTCGACTGTCGGCTCGCCCACCTGGACCGGCTGGAACCGGCGCTCCAGGGCTGCGTCCTTCTCGATGTACTTGCGGTACTCGTCGAGGGTGGTGGCGCCGATGGTCTGCAGCTCACCGCGAGCCAGCTTGGGCTTCAGGATCGAGGCCGCGTCGATCGCGCCCTCGGCCGCGCCCGCACCCACCAGGGTGTGCAGCTCGTCGATGAACAGGATGATGTCGCCGCGGGTGTTGATCTCCTTGAGCACCTTCTTCAGGCGCTCCTCGAAATCACCGCGGTAGCGGCTGCCCGCGACCAGGGAACCCAGGTCGAGGGTGTACAGCTGCTTGTCCTTGAGCGTCTCCGGCACCTCGCCGTTGACGATGGCCTGGGCGAGACCCTCCACGACGGCGGTTTTACCGACGCCGGGCTCACCGATCAGGACCGGGTTGTTCTTGGTACGGCGGCTCAGCACCTGCATCACGCGCTCGATTTCCTTCGAGCGGCCGATGACCGGGTCGAGCTTGCCCTCGAGGGCGGCCTGGGTCAGGTTGCGGCCGAACTGGTCCAGCACCAGCGAGGTGGACGGGGTGCCCTGCTCGCCGCGCGAACCGGAACCCTCGACCGGCTCCTTGCCCTGATAACCCGACAGCAGCTGGATGACCTGCTGACGCACCCGGTTGAGGTCCGCGCCCAGCTTGACCAGCACCTGCGCCGCGACGCCCTCACCTTCGCGGATCAGGCCGAGCAGAATGTGCTCGGTGCCGATGTAGTTGTGGCCGAGCTGCAGCGCCTCGCGTAGCGACAGCTCCAGCACCTTCTTGGCGCGCGGGGTGAACGGAATGTGACCGGACGGGGCCTGCTGGCCCTGGCCGATGATCTCCTCGACCTGCGAACGCACACCCTCCAGCGAGATGCCAAGGGACTCCAGCGACTTCGCCGCGACGCCCTCGCCCTCATGGATCAGGCCCAGCAGGATGTGCTCGGTGCCGATGTAGTTGTGGTTGAGCATCCGGGCCTCTTCCTGGGCCAGGACAACGACCCGCCGCGCGCGGTCGGTGAACCTCTCGAACATCGCTCCCTCACTCTCCTGCTCCGCCATCACTGGCATCCGGCGCTTCAGACCCTGTGCTGCCCTTCTGGTCGCCAGCCTGCCATGAAGCCCTGGGGTTGCATCCCCCGACTCCACTCTAGTTGCCGGGGGTCACGCACGTCGTCCGTCCACCCTATTGCGAACCGGCGACAGTACGACTCATTCAGTCATAACGGGGCAGTTGCGCGGCCCGTTTCCGAATCGGCTACGCCCACAGCGAACAGTCGCGTTCGGGGTTCCTCAGTCCCCGGTGACGGGCGGGACGAACTCGCACGGCACCGGCTGGGCATGCTCCGGATCGAGCGCGTTGAGGGCCACCATGGCCGCGCGGTGACTGCCGGCGATGGCCATGTGATCGGAGAAGTCGACAGGGCAACCGTCCTGCATCAGATCATTGGTGACGTTCGGGGCCGGGACCAGCGCGATGGAGGGCCACACCGCCTCGTCGAAGTTGGAGGCCAGGTTGGTGTAGGTGACCGACGGGTCGTACACGCCGTCGGCGTTCAGGGCGTTGATGAACGAGGAATCGCGGAGCAACTCCGGGCACGCCTGGCAGACGACACCCATCGCGGCCAGGTTGTCCACCTGGTCGGCGCTCGCGCCGAGCTGCTGCCCGAAGGCGCGCACGACGTTCATCTGGTCGCCGAAGATACCCAGCCACGGGGGCGCGATGGCCACGAAGCGATTGACCTTGCCCGAGCCGCCGAGCCGCTTGATGTAGTACTCACCGACCGTATTGCCCTGCGAGTGGGCGACGAAGTCGACCTGAGCCGCACCGGTCGCGGACAGCACGCGGCTCACGAAAGCGCCCAGCTGAGCGGCACTCTCGGGGATCGGCTTCATACCGCCCAGCGCGGACAGCGGCCACGGCACGTCGAGAGCGCCGTAAGTCAGCGCGTAGACGCAGTATCCCTGGTTGGCGAGCAGTGGCGCGTAGGCGCCCCAGTTGGTCTGCGCACCGCCCGCGGTGCCGTGGACGAGGACCACCGGATCCGGGTGCGCCGCACTGGGTTTGCAGGACCAGTCATTGGCGCCGGGCAGCGAGCCACCGGGATTCGTGAGCTCGTTGGGGATGCCTGCGAAGAAGTTGAAAGTGACCGGGTATTCCGCTCGGGCGGTACCGCTCGCACCGATCCACAAGACCGCCAGAACCGCCATGATCAGCAGTGATCCCGGCGTTCCAGGCTTGGGCATCCTTCTCATGTTCCCTCCCAAATTAGAACGCGTTCCGCAAACCTAATCAGGAAACAAGCACGCGGGATGGATTACTGGCGGGTAAGTTCTGAAACCCGTTTCAGTACAGCAAAACGGCGGCGACCGGGACCCGCAGGCGGCTTGCGAAGCCACATCCGGGGTCCCGGCCACCGCCGGAATCGGACCGAACTACTGCTGACCGGAGACGAATCCGGGCTGGTCCGGGAAAAACTGCTGAACCGGAGCGGACCACGCCGCCGGAGCCGAGTACGCGCCCGGCGCCGGCGGGAAGCCCGGCTGCGCGGCGGGCGTGACGGTGGCGACCGTGGCGGCCGTGCTCGCCCTGGCATGCTGGACGCCGGCCACGAACAGCGCGCCCGTCAGCGCCAGGAACGCCAGCGTGTGCAGCACCGCGCGGACGATATTCCAAGCCACCCAAGAGCTTTCGAACTGCGAGCGCACCGCTGCCAGATCCTGGATCTGCCCGACGTCACCGGCATTGGCCAGCTGGTTGTTGAGCGGCACGTTCAGGCCCGAGGTGACGCAGAAGGCGATCACATTGAGGGCCAGCGCGACGCCGATCCAGATAAGCGCGGTCCGGTTGTCCTTGCCCAGGTGCAGGGCGGCGGCCAGCACGGTGAAGCCGACCGTGCCCATGAATCCGAGCATGAACCACGGATTGATGATGACCACGTTGATCTTCTGCATGACGTCGACGAAGGTGCGGTCGTCGGACTGGCCCAGGGCCGTCATCACCGAGGTCGCGTAGGCATAGAACACCCCGGCGATCAGTCCGGTGGTCAGCGTCGCCGCCACCAGCGCGGCGGTGCGAAATGCGAACATCGTTCTCTCCTGACTGGATCTGCCACCCGTGTTCGTCCCGGGTGATCGACTACCTCCAGTCAATCGCCGGCGGGCACGGAAACCCATGGCTCAGAAGCTCGCACGCATGCGCAGGGGTCCAACAGGCACGGGCAGTACCAGGATCGGCGAATCAGAGGTCGCGTTCGGAGATGACGCCGGACTGCATGGCCAGGTTGGCGAGGCGAACCCGCTTCTGGTTCTGCGGGAGGTCCTCGACGCCGAACTTCGCGAACAGCGCGCGGAGATGGGTCTTGATGGCGTCGACGCTGAGGAAGAGTTCCGCCGCGATCTGCTGGTTGGAGGCGGGTGAGGCGAACCCGTCATTGCTCCGCAGCGGCCGGCACAGCGCGATCAATACCGACCGCTGAGTTTCGGTGAGCGAGCGCAGCGTCGGCAGCCCGCCGGTGGAGGTCTGCGTGACATCGCCTGCGGCGCCGCTGAAATCGTGGAAGGTGACCCGCGACGTGCCCATCCGGATGACGTCCCCCGGCTGCAGGCGGTGGCGGCCGACCAGGCGATCCCCGTTGACGAAAGTGCCGTTGCGGGAAAGGCCGTCGTCGACGATGGTCCAGTGCGCGCCCAGGTACTCGGCGGTGGCGTGCAGCCGCGACACCTCGACGTCCCAGAAAAGCGACAGGTCGGCCTGAGGCGATCGCCCAATGGTGATTCGCGGCTGGTCAGGGGACAGCATCAGCTCATGCTGACGTCCCTCTTGATCCTTGACCCGAAGGAAGGAACCGTGGAAAGCGGTCACTGCGCCGATACCTCTTCTCTACATCCAGCCAGTGACATCGTCCTCACGTTTCAATGGTGCCTGGCCTCCCCGGCGCTAGCAAGATCGCAGTCGATCCGCCGGTTATACGCAAAGCGTATGAAAAAACCACTGCCGCCCGGGCACGCACGAAACACCCGGACGGCAGTCGAATCGGCGACTAGTCGGACAACTAGTTCTTAGCAGCGGCCTTGTTGTAAGCCTCGGTGATGTCAGCGGAGATACGACCACGAGCGGACACCTTGTGACCATTCCGGCGCGCCCATTCGCGAATGGCCGCGCTTTGTTCGCGATCGATCGACACCCGGTTCTTCGGGCCCGCGGCCGGAGCACCGGCCACCTTGGTACGACGCCGGCCACTCACGCGCCGAGCGGCCGAAACCCAACTGTCCAGACCCTCCCGCAGCTTGGCCGCATTCTCCGTCGACAAGTCGATCTCGTACGAGACGCCATCGATTGCGAACTCGATGGTCTCGTCCGCGATGGACTCACCGTCGACATCGTCGATCAAGCTAACGGTGACCTTCTTTGCCATGAGATGAACGTCCTCTCGAAATCGTGCGACCCGCATAGTCAGGCCGATTACCCGACGCCAGAATACCGCTAATTCCGATAGTCCCAGAACAGGCCCCGGAAATGCAATCCGGAGAACTATCGGGCTGCCGGACGCACAATTGGAAAGAGTATCGTTTCCCGGATTCCCAGGCCAGTCAGGGCCATCAGCAAACGATCGATACCCATACCCGTTCCGGTGGTGGGAGGCATACCGTGCTCCATCGCGGTGAGGAAGTCCTCGTCCAGGCGCATGGCCTCATCGTCACCGGCCGCGGCCAAACGCGCCTGATCCATGAAACGGTCCCGCTGGATCACCGGATCCACCAGTTCGGAATAGCCGGTGGCCAGTTCGAAGCCGCGCACGTACAGGTCCCACTTCTCGGTAACCCCGGGCTTGCTCCGATGCTGGCGCGTCAGCGGCGATGTCTCAACCGGGAAGTCCCGCACGAAAGTCGGCGCGTAGAGCTTGTCGCCGTAGACGTGCTCCCACAGTTCCTCGACCAGTTTGCCGTGGCCGTAGCCCTTGCCCTGCGGAATTTCCAGACCGACCCGATCCGCGAGCACCAGCAATTCCTCGACCGACGTTTCCGGGGTGACCTCGGTACCGATCGACTCCGACAGTGACGGGTACATCTCCACCGTCGCCCACTCGCCGGACAGATCGTATTCGGTGCCGTCGGCGAGCGTCACGACCTGCGTGCCGTAGACTTCCTGCGCGACTTCCTGGATCAATTCCCGCATCATCCTGGCGGAATCGTCGTAGGTGCCGTACGCCTCGTAGGTTTCCAGCATTGCGAACTCGGGCGAATGGGTCGAGTCCGCGCCCTCGTTGCGGAAGTTCCGGTTGATCTCGAAGACCTTCTCGATGCCGCCCACCACACAACGCTTCAGGAACAGCTCCGGAGCGATGCGCAGGAACAGCTCCATATCGAGCGCGTTCGAGTGCGTGACGAACGGACGGGCCGCGGCACCGCCGTGAATGGTCTGCAGCATCGGGGTCTCGACCTCGAGAAACCCCCTGCGCTCCAACGCATTTCGCAGCGCGCGCACGGCCGCGACGCGGGTGCGGGCCATCTCGCGGGCCTCCGGGCGCACGACCAGGTCGACATAGCGCTGGCGGACGCGCGACTCCTCGCCCATCTCCTTGTGGGCCACCGGCAGCGGGCGCAGCGACTTGGCCGCCATCTCCCACGTATCGGCCATCACACTCAATTCGCCCGTGCGCGAGGCAATCACCTCGCCGTGCACGTATACGAAGTCACCCAGGTCGACATCGGACTTCCAGGCCGCCAGCGACTCCGCGCCGACGCCATTGAGACTGATCATCGCCTGCAGCTTGGTGCCGTCGCCCTCCTGCAGGGTGGCGAAACACAGTTTCCCGGTATTTCGGACGAAAATGACGCGCCCCGCAATCCCGACCGTCTGACCGGTCTGGGTATCGGCCACCAGATCCGGGTACGCCGCGCGAATTTCACCGAGGGTGTGGGTGCGGTTCACCACCACCGGATAGGCCTCACGACCCTCCTCCAGCAACCGCTCGCGCTTCTCGCGGCGAATCCGCATCTGCTCGGGAACGTCATGCTCCACGGGGGCCACCGCGGCACGCTTTTGCACAGCAGGAACGGGGTTGCTCGAAGGAGAAGAAGGAGTGGAGGTGCTCACGGGTCCCAAGACTATCCTGCGGCGGAATTCCTTTTTTCCGCCGCCTCCCCGCCGGTTCGGCTACAGCCAGGCGAGGGTCGCGACCTCGCGTTCGAAGTGCGGGGCACTGGCCGCGGCGCTCAGCAGGCCCGCCGCTTTCAAGGCCTGATATCCGCCCTCGAGATCGGTGGCACGGCGCAGGCCCAGCTGTTGCAGGGAGGCGGCGGCCAGGCTCGAGGTGTATCCCTCCGAGCAGACGATGATCCATTCCATGTCGTGGTGCTCGGCCATCGCCAGACGCGCGGAACTCGACGGATCCAAACGCCATTCCAGGACATTTCGCTCGATCACCAGCGCACCCGGCAGGGTGCCCTCACGCATCCGCTGCGCCTGCGGGCGAATATCCACCAGGATCGCGCCCCGGGCGATGGCCTGCGGCAATTCGATCGGGAGCAGGCGGCGCAGCTGCCCGCGGGCCTGGGCGAGCATGCCGTCGATCGTCATGTGGGTCATTCGAGTTCGCCTTCGGGCTGGTCGGTGAGGACGGAACGGGTGCGCCGCAAGGTGCCGTGGCCGGTGACCTCGTAATAGGACATGGCCGTCAGCGGCGGGGAATAGGCGTGCACGCTCAGAGTCGGATTCAGCGGGCCGGTGATGCCGGCCTCCGCCTCGGGGGCACGCACCACGTCGTGCACCCAGCCGAGCGGGAAAGAGGCTTGATCACCCGCGGTGAGAGTGCGGCGGCGCAGATCCCGTCCGTTCCAGCGATATTCCGACAGCGCGCCGGAGAGCACGGTCAGCGCTCCCAGCGAGCCGGCGTGGTCGTGCAGTTCGGTGTATTTGCCCTCGACCCAGCTGATCAGCCAGATGTCCACCTCGTCATCGGCGACGAGCCTTGCGGCCCAGCGGTTTTCGGTGGGCCAGAGACCGTCGTCGGGCAGCAGGTGGTCGTAGCGGCCCTCCAGCACGTCCTGGGCGCCCTCATCGGTCAGGCGCAGCAGATCGGCCGGACGCAGCCGCGTCGGCAGGGCGGAGGCGGTGGCCCGCTCGGTGACCTCGGGCAGGAGCGGCGAGGCGGCACGAGTGTCGAGAGGGAGGGAAAGAACAGAGGAACGCATGAGCGAAACTCCAAGAAGTGTGTTTGTGGTCGGGGGCTATACGAAGCCTCGACGACCGTCGAGGCGAATCAGCCTCGACAACACTCCTGGGTGCTCACACGGAAATACACGTCGGCGAGTCTAACAGCGGTTCGCCGAGAACCACCAGGGGCTCCCGGCGACGACTGCGTCACTTTTATTCCAGCCGGTCTGTTCAGGGCCGGGCGGTGCTGGGCTCGGGCCGGGCCCGGCGCTGCTGATTGCGCTCGTAGACCAGGCGCAGGCCGTCCAGCGTCAGATGCGGCTCGTGATGCTCGATGGTCTCCGACTCCGGCACGATCAGCGGCGCGGTCGCGCCAGTGGCCACCACGGCCACATCGTCGCCGGAGAAGGCGTCGATATCGCGAATGCGATCGATCAGGCCGTCCACCAGGCCCGCGAAACCGAAAATGGCGCCCGACTGCAGGCACTCCATGCTGTTCTTGCCCACCACGGACCGCGGGCGGGTCAGCTCCGCGCGGCGCAGCGCACTGCGGGCGATCAGCGCCTCGGTGGAAATCTCCACACCGGGCGCGATACTGCCGCCGAGGAATTCCCCCTTGGCCGACACCAGATCCACACAGATGGCCGTCCCGAAATCCACCACGATGGCCGGCGAGCGGAAACGGTGATATGCCGCAAGACAATTCACGATGCGGTCCGCGCCGACCTCCTTGGGATTGTCGACCAGCAGCGGAATACCCGTGCGCACACCGGGTTCCACGAGCACGTGCGGGACATCAGCCCAATAGCGGGACAGCATTTCGCGAAGCTCGCGCAGCACAGGCGGCACCGTGGACAGCGCCGCGACGCCCACCACCTGATCGGCGTCCGCGCCGATCAGGCCGCGCACCTGCAGCGCGAATTCGTCCGCGGTCAGCAGCGGATTGGTGTGCATCCGCCAGTGCCGCACCAGCTTCGCGTGATCTCCGCTGCCGGAGAACAGGCCCAGCTCGATGCTGGTGTTGCGGACATCGATGGTCAGCAGCATGGCCCGCCGCTCAGGCCAGCGAGAGCGAACGCGGCGAGATCAGGTCGGACCCCTCCGGGGCGTGCGCCGGATCGGTGCCCAGCTCGACCGGGCGATTGCGCTCGTCGACGAAGACCACATGCGGGGCGTAGTTCTTCAGCTCGGCTTCGTCCATCATGCCGTAGGCGATCAGGATGACCAGGTCGCCGGGATGTACGAGATGCGCTGCGGCGCCGTTGATTCCGATCACGCCGGAACCGCGCTCGCCGGCGATCACATAGGTCTCGAGGCGGGCCCCGTTGGTGATGTCGACGATGCTGACCTTCTCGCCCTCGAGCAGGTCGGCGGCATCGAGCAAGTCCTGGTCCACGGTCACCGAACCCACGTAGTGCAGATCGGCGTGAGTCACCGTGGCGCGGTGGATCTTCGACGTCATCATGGTGCGCAACATCGTCGTCGCCTTCCTAGAGAGCTGCCTGGGCAGGCTGATCGGGGGCAGTGGGGTGGCCATCGAGCGGCTTGCCGATGGAGACGGGCATGTTGTCGATCAGGCGGGTGGTGCCGACCCGTGCCGCGACCAGCAGCCGGGCATTGCCGGTCGGCCATTGCTCGGAGAAGTCCGCACCCCGCAGGGCCAGATAGTCCACCTGGATGTCCGGTGCGAGATCCAGCACGGACTGCGCGGTCTCCAGCACGGCCTCCGGACCCCGGCCCGCCGCGTGCCGGCCGGCCAGCAGCGCCGCCGACAGGGTCGTTGCCAGCTCGCGCTGCTCCGCGCTCAGGTAGCGGTTGCGGGAGGACTTGGCCAGACCGTCCGCCTCGCGGACGGTCGCCGCCGGCACGATCTTCACGTCCATGTTCAGGTCGACGACCATCTGGCGGATCAGCGCCATCTGCTGGTAGTCCTTCTCGCCGAAGAACGCCTCGTGCGGCTGGCAGATATTGAAGAGCTTCGACACCACGGTCAGCACACCGGAGAAGTGGCCCGGGCGGGTAGCGCCCTCCAGGATGTCGCCGTAGGGACCGGCCTGCACCGTGGTGCGGGTGCCGAACGGGTACATGTCCTGGGCGCTCGGTGCGAACACCAGCTCCACGCCCTCGCCGCGCAGCAGTTCCACATCCGCGTCCAGGGTGCGCGGGTACTTGTCGAGATCCTCGTTCGCGCCGAACTGCAGCGGGTTCACGAAGATCGACACGATGACGGTGGTATTGGTCAGCTTGGCCAGCCGCACCAGCTCCAGGTGGCCCTCGTGCAGCGCGCCCATGGTCGGTACCAGCGCGACCCGGCGGCCCACCGACCGCAGCGCCTTCACGACCTTGGTCATGACGGCCGGATCGTGCAGCACGGTCAGCTCGCCGCGCTTGTAGGTGCCAATCAGCTTGGGGTCCATGGGCGTCAGTGTCCTTTCTCCGGCCGGTCGGGGCCCTCCGTGGTTACGCTTCGCTGCCGCCCCCGGGCCTCACCGCCCGACCGGGGTCCTTTCTCCGGCCGGTCGGGGCCCTCCGTGGTTACGCTTCGCTGCCGCCTCCGCGCCTGACCGCCCGACCGGGGTCCTTCCAGCAGATCGATCAGGGCGGGATTGGTCCCGGCGCGCTCGGCCGAACGCAGCGACAGGGCGCGATAGCCCGCGGCCAGCCGGGGATTCAGGGCTTGGAGAGCGTCCAGATGCGCGGCCACCGCGGCCACATCGCCGCGCGCCACCGGGCCGGTCAACGCGGCCGGGCCGCGGCGCAGGGCATTGTCGAGGGCGGCCGAGGCCAGCGGCGCCAGCATGCGCTCGGCCAGGCCGTTCGGCTGATCGTCGACCGTCTGCTGACCCAGCAGACCCGGACCGGACAGCGCGGCGCGCAACGCCTCGACCGCATCCACGATCAAGGTCACCAGATGGTTGCTGCCGTGGGCGAGAGCCGCGTGATAGAGGGTGCGATTCTCCTCCGCGACCCGCACCGGCTCGCCGCCCATCTCGATAACCAGCGACTGCCCGATGGCATAGCCGATGTCGTCGGCGGCGGTCACGCCGAAGCAGGCATTGGACAGGCGGGCCACATCCTCGTCGTGTCCCGTGAACGTCATGGCCGGATGAATCGCCAGCGGCAGCGTGCCCAGCGCGGTCAGCGGCGCCAGCACGCCGACCCCGTTCGCGCCGGACGTGTGCACCACGATGGTGCCCGCGCGCACCGTGTTCGCAACCGCCAAACCCGCGACCAGACCCGGCAATTCACTGTCCGGCACCGCCAGAATCAGCAGCTCACTGCGGGCGGCCACCTCCTCGGCGGGCAGGATGCGGGAATCCGGCAGGCGCGTGGCGGCACGACGCACCGAGGCATCCGAAATCGCGGACACCCCGAATACGACATGACCGGCACGCTCCAGTGCCACACCCAGCGCGGATCCGACGCGTCCCGCCGAGACGATTCCCACCGTCAAGCGTGCAGGCGCAGGATCGGTCCCGCAGACATCCTTGTCCGAGGTCACTTTGTCCTCTCGAAAGTCGTTCCAGTCCCGCCTTGCGGGTACCGGACGTTACTCGTGCGAGGATATCGCCGCCGATTCGCCAGAGCTACCCACTGTGGGATAGGCAACTCTGGCGGGTGAGGGTCAGTTGCTGTTCTCGGACTTCAGGTTGGCCATGATTTCGGCCACCGAGAGGCGGTGGGTGCCTTCGGCGTCGGTGTCGTCCTCGGACCGGCGGCGACGGCGGGCGGTGGCGCGGCCAACCGGGGCCGCGGTGGTGGGGTCGGGGGTCAGGCGCGGGACGGGGACAGGGCCGTTGGTGGCGGTGCCATTGGCAGCGGCATGGGTATCGGCGGCAGTACCGCTATTGGTGGGCGCATTGCCGTTGGCGCCGGTATGGCCGTTGACCGAGGGGACGTCGGCGGATTCGTTGGCGGCCTCCGGGTTCGGGGGCGGGATGGGCGAATCCGGTTCGGCGGCGGCACGTTCGGCCTCGTAGTCCTGACGCATGGCGTCGGTGATGATCGACGTCTCGGCGGTGACCGGGTCGTCGAAGGGGGTGGCGAAGGCCGGCGGTTCGGGGTGCGCGGGATCGAACTTCGGGGCCATGCGGGCGCGGGGGTCGTCGTCGTCCTCGGCCTGGTCGGGGGACGACCACGGGTCCCAGGGATCCGCGTCCGCCCAGTTATCGTTCGCCGCCTCGGGGGCCGGGCGGGACTCGCTGCTCGGAAGTTCTTGGACCCGAACGGCATCCGCGCGCAGGGCCGGGCGCTCGGAGGGCAGATCGCCATCGAACAGACGCTGCAGGCTCTCGCGCAGGACCGTGAGTTCGGCACGCAGCGCGGCCATCTCCGCGGCGTCGGCGCCGACCTCGTGGCGGACCCTGGTCTCGACGCCGAGCTCGTATTCGCGGCGGGCAGCAACCTCGCGCTCCAGCTGGAGTTGGTAGACCTTCTGGAGGTCACCCACTTTCGCCTTGTCGACGGCCGCTTCCCTGCGATAACGGGTGGCCGCGAGCGCGCCGATGGCGGCCGCCCAGAGGGCCGCGACCAGGCCCACCCGGATCAGGTGGAGGTTGTCACTGAAGACCAGGAAAACGCTGGCAACCAGTCCGAGGAGAAGCAGAAAGCCGGTGAAGAACTTTCCCGCATCCTCCCGGCGGCGACGGGAAGCACTGCTACGGGAGGGTGAAACCATGTCCGCCAGCGTAGCTTGATCTCGGGAGTGTGGTCCCCACCTTGGCGATGATCAGTGCCAATCTGTTAGCTATGAAGTAGCTGCCTCGTCAGGCGGCTCAATGGGAGCGCGGCAGCAATACTCCAGCCACAGGGCCGCGGCCACCAGGGCCACCCCGCCCAGCAGACCCACCACCGCGCCCGGCGTATCCGACGCCGCCGCACGCAGATCCGAGCGCTGCATGAGCAGCCACACCAGGAAACCCAGCCAGATCCCGCCCACCAGCGACCCCACCTGCGCCGACGCCTTCGCCAGCGCCACCGCCCGGGCCGCCGTGATCGCATGCAGCTGCCCCGGACCGGGACCGATCCCGTGATTCTCCTTACGCTGCCGAATCACGAAGGCCAGCACCGCCTCCAGCAGCGCCACCGGCAACAGCGAGGCGCCCGAGAACACCGATATCGGCGGGAAGCTCGAATACGCCATATTGGTGGCGACCCAGGCCACGATCGCCGCCAGCAGGACATTCGCACACAGATCCAGAATGCGGGTCGGCTTCACCGCAGCAGCTCCGGCGTCACGGCGTCCAGCCCAGTGTCAGCTCGGTGCGGCGCACCCCGCTCACCTCGGCAGAATCCAAGGCGGACAACCACTCTCGCAGCGTGCGCAGCGCGCCGGTCGCCTCCAGCTCCGCGTCGGGATCGACCTCCAGCCACGGCACCAGCACGAACGCGCGATGGTGGGCCTGCGGATGCGGCAGCGTCAGCACCGGATCCAGGCTGCGCACCACCACCCGGCCCTCGCGGCGGCGCGACTCGGCCTGCACCACGTCCACATCGAGAGTGCGCGCGCCCCAGCGGACTTCCCGAATCCGGCCCGCGGCCTGCTCCAGCTCCTGACCCAGGCGTAGCCAGTCCGAGGGCTCCATGGCCGGATCCTCGGCCACCAGCACGGCATTCAGATAGTCCTGCTGCGGCACCCCGCCCCACGGCGGGGTCGAGTACACCGACGAGACCGCCACCACGCGCGGGCCCAGCGCCTCCACGACACTGCGCAGATGCGCCAGCCGGTCACCGAGATTGGATCCGATCGACAGGACAACGCGGGTCACCGCTCTACTCCTCCGGTTCGCGACGGCGGGACGTCACTACACGGACGTCTTCGAAGGTATGCGGAATCGGCGCGAAAGGCTTGTGCAGCACCACTTCCACGGCCTGGATACGCGGATCGGCCATCACCTCGTCGGCGATGTTCGAGACCACCGTCTCGATCAGATCCTTCGGCTCCCCGGCCACGATCTGCACCACCTGCTCGGCCAGCTCGCCATAGTGCACGGTGTCGGCGATGTCGTCCGACTTCGCGGCGGCGGTGAAATCCGTCCACAGCGTCAGATCCACGACGAACTCCTGGCCGTCGCGCTTCTCGAAGTCGAAGACACCGTGATGACCGAACACGCGCAACCCGCGCAATTCGATACGGTCACCGGGCAATTCGATCCGGTCGCCCGGCGATCCGGCGCGATCGATGCTCACAGCCGCTCCCCTGTCTCCCGTTCCCGCACATACCGATCCCGCAGGCGCCTGGCCGCATTGGTGGTCGCGTCGACCACCGCGATGGCGTCCAGCGACGATCGGACATCGTGCACTCGCACACCCCAGGCACCGTGCTCGGCGGCCAGGGCGGAAATCGTGGCCGTGGCGACCTCGCGGCCGTCCGGCGAGCGCGGGCCCTCGGCATCGGCCAGCAGACCGCCCAGAAAACGCTTGCGGGAGGCCCCGATCAGGATCGGCAGGCCCGCGTCCATCATCTCGGTCATGCGATAGAACAGGCCGCCCAGCAACTCCCAGTTGTGGTCGGCGTTCTTGGCGAAGCCCAGGCCCGGGTCCAGCACCAGCTGCCCGAAGTCGACACCGCCGGCGAGGGCGAAGTCGACCTGCGCGTTCAGCTCCTCCCAGACCTTGGACACCACATCGTCGTACTGCTCGGCGGGACCGGCGTGACGGTAGTCCGCCTCGGCCCGCCAGTGCATGAGGATCCACGGGATCTTGGTCGCCGCAACGACTTTCACCATGTTCGAGTCGGCGCGGCCGCCCGAGACGTCATTGACCATGGACACACCCGCCGCGATGGCGGCCTCGGCCACGCTCGCCCGCATGGTGTCCACGCTGGTCGGCACCCCGGCCGCGGCCAGCTGCCGGATCACCGGAACCACCCGCGCCGCTTCGGTTTCCGGGTCGATACGAACCGCGCCGGGCCGGGTGGACTCACCTCCCACATCGATGATGTCCGCGCCCATCTCGTACAGGTCGAGACCGTGCGCCACCGCCAGACCCGGATCCAGGTAGCGGCCGCCATCGGAGAACGAGTCGCTGGTGACGTTCACGACGCCCATCACCACGCATGAGCGGCCCCCACGAGGAACAACCAGGTTGGCCCCCCGTGTACCGCTCTCGGCCATGGTCGGTGCGCTCACTTTCGCAGAATGAGATCCAGGGCCTCCGCGCGAGAAGAGGCGTTTGTCTGCAGCAAGCCGCGCACCGCCGAGGTGGTGGTGGAGGCGCCCGGTTTACGGATACCGCGCATCGCCATGCACAGATGCTCGGCCTCGATCACCACGATGGCGCCGCGCGGATCCAGCTTCTCCATCACCGCGTCGGCGATCTGGCTGGTCAGCCGCTCCTGCACCTGCGGGCGCTTGGCGTAGAGATCGACCAGGCGAGCCAACTTGGACAGCCCGGTCACCCGGCCGTGCGGGCCCGGAATGTAGCCGACGTGCGCGACACCGTGGAACGCCACCAGGTGGTGCTCACAAGTCGAGTACATGGGGATGTCGCGAACCAGCACCAGCTCCTGGTGCCCCTCCTCGAAGGTGGTGTTGAGCACCTCGGAGGGATCGGTGAACAGTCCGGCGAACATCTCCCGATAGGCCCGCGCCACCCGGGCCGGGGTGTCGGCGAGCCCGGGACGATCCGGATCCTCGCCGACCGCGATCAGCAACTCCCGCACGGCAGCCTCCGCACGGTCCTGATCGAACGGTCGACCGGTGTCGAGCGCGATCAGGCCGGACACGACACGATTGTTGGTGGCCGACAATCGACACCTCCTGTGTTGACTTGCCGCACATGCACACGCGGCCTGGACGCGGTCGCCGAACCACTCGGGCGGATCCGGCCGCGGGGCGTTCCCCCAGCGTCCGAACCCCGCCCGAGGCGGGCCGCGAACCCATTGAGCCTATCGGGACCGCGGTCAGCGGCGACCGTTCGGTCCGTCCCAACCGTTCTTCTCGTCCTCGTCATTCCCGGACGCCGGCTGCGCGGCCGGATGCTCCGGCTGCGAGTAGCCCGGCTGATACTGGCCGCCCGGCTGATACCGCTGGTTGCCCGCGGGCGCCCAGCCGCCGTACGCGCCGCGCGGCTGCGCCGCCGGAGCCTCGTCCTCCTGCGGCGGCCAGCCCGGCGCCGACCAACCGGCCGGAGCGCCGTAGTCCGGACGCGAACCGTGCGTCGGCGCACCGTGCCGCGGATAGGCCGGAGCCTGCGGCAGCGGATAGCCCTGCGGCGCGGGCGCCGGATAGCCGCCGTACTGCGGCTGCGCGGTGCCGTAGACCGGTTCCGGATAGCCGTTGGCGGGCTGCACCACCGGATGCGACGGCCGCGAGCTCTCCTCCGGCCACGGCTCGCCGCGCTCGGCGGCCAGCTCGCGCGGGGTCTTCACCGGCGGGCGATCGGACGGGGTGCGGTCACCGAAATCGTTGAAAGCCGTGATGCGCGGCCGCTTTTCGACCGTCGTCAGCACTTCCTCGAGATCCTTGCGGTGCAGGGTCTCGCGTTCCAGCAGCGCGGTGGCCAGGGAGTCCAGCTCGTCGCGGTACTCGTTGAGCACCGCCCACGCCTCGGTGTGCGCGGCCTCGATGAGGTTGCGCACCTCCTCGTCGATCTCGCGGGCCACCTCGTGCGAGTAGCTCGAGGCCATGCCCATGGACCGGCCCAGGAACGGGTCGCCCTGCTCCTCGCCGTAGCGGACCGCGCCCAGGCGGGCGCTCATGCCGTACTCGGTGACCATGGCACGCGCGATCTTGGTGGCCTGGTCGATATCGGACGAGGCGCCCGTGGTCGGCTCGTGGAACACCAGCTCCTCGGCCGCGCGACCACCCATGGCCATGACCAGGCGGGCGATCATCTCCGAGCGGGTCATCAGGCCCTTGTCGTCCTCGGGCACCGTCATGGCGTGACCGCCGGTGCGGCCGCGAGCCAGGATGGTGACCTTGTAGACGGGCTCGATATCGGGCATCGCCCAGGCGGCCAGGGTGTGACCGGCCTCGTGGTAGGCGGTGATCTTCTTCTCGTGCTCGCTGATCACCCGCGACTTGCGGCGGGGACCGCCGATGACACGATCGACCGACTCCTCCAGGGCCGCACCGGTGATCACGTTGCCGTGCTCACGCGCGGTGAGCAGCGCGGCCTCGTTGATCACATTGGCCAGATCCGCACCCGACATGCCGACGGTCCGCTTGGCCAGACCCTCCAGGTCGGCGTCGGTCGCGATCGGCTTGCCCTTGGAGTGCACCTGCAGAATCGCACGACGGCCGTTCAGGTCCGGGTTGCCGACCGGGATCTGCCGGTCGAAACGGCCCGGGCGCAGCAGCGCCGGATCCAGGATGTCGGGCCGGTTGGTGGCGGCCATGATGATGACGCCGGTGCGCTCACCGAAGCCGTCCATCTCCACCAGCAGCTGGTTCAGGGTCTGCTCGCGCTCGTCGTGGCCACCGCCCAGGCCGGCGCCACGCTGGCGGCCGACCGCGTCGATCTCGTCCACGAAGATGATGCAGGGGCTGTTCTGTTTGGCCTGATCGAACAGGTCGCGCACCCGCGAGGCGCCGACACCGACGAACATCTCGACGAAGTCCGAACCCGAGATGGTGAAGAACGGCACCCCGGCCTCACCGGCAACGGCCTTGGCCAGCAACGTTTTACCGGTACCCGGCGGGCCGTAGAGCAGCACGCCCTTCGGGATCTTCGCGCCCAGCGCCTGATACCGCGCCGGGCTCTGCAGGAAGTCCTTGATCTCGTAGAGCTCTTCGATGGCCTCGTCGGCGCCCGCCACATCCTGGAACGTGGTCTTGGGCATGTCCTTCGACAGCAGCTTGGCCTTCGACTTGCCGAAGCCCATCATGCCGCCGCGACCGCCGCCCTGCATGCGCGCCATCACGAAGATGAACAGGCCCAGCAGAATCACCATGGGCAACATGAACAGCAGAATCTGGCTCAGCCAGGAATCCTGCTTGACGGTGGTGTTGACCTTGGCGCCCGAATCCTGCGCGGCCTTGAAGACCTGCGCGGACACCTCGCCGCCGCCCGGATACTTGGCGATGAGCTTGGTCTCGCCCTTGGTGGCATCATTGCCGTTCTTCAGCGTGATGCGCAGTTGCTGTTCTTTGTCGTCGATCTGGACCGAATCGACATTCGACTTGTCCTGGAGCTGGGAAAGCGCCACCGAGGTATCGACGCTATGCCAGCCGCGCGTGTCGTTGCTGAAATAGCTGACCAACCAGATCACGAGCAGGAAGCCCGCGACTATGGCCAGGTTGCGGAACACAGTCTTGCGGTTCATAGAGCGTCGGCCGGCGGCCAGTCCTTTCCGGGGGGTGTATCCGGTTTGCCTGCGATGCTTGCGTGGCACGCCCGTTCCGGCGAACGGATGCGGACATGCCACGTTACCGCGTACGGTCTAGTCGTTACATCGCGCAGTTCGGCAGCTAGTGCAGTTCAACAGGTAAACGGCTGGAGAACGCGGGTGGTTCCCCGACCATCTGCGGCAACACACTGGGTCGATCACCCCCTGGTGTCGGACCGAGTGGTCACAATCATGGCATGGTCGTCTCATCGTGAGTGACGACACAACAGAGCGCAGGGGGTATGGACATAGTCGAGCTACGGACACCCACAGCGATTGTGCGTCATGGCAACGGGCGTTTGACGGTGCTGCGACCCGGAACCGACGGCGAGCGCGTGCTCGACGTGCCGGTAAGCGACCTGCTCAAGGTGCGTTTGAACCGGCGCGCCGATGACGCCGTCGTCATCGAAATATATTTGCGCTACCCGACCCCCGTCCTGACCGGCGTCCCCGCCGACCGGACCCCGCTGCCGGTGCTCATCGCCGAGCACGATGTGCCCGCCGCCACCGTCATCGTCGAGCGCATCAACAATCAGATCCTGGCCACCCAGCGACTGGACGTGGCCGCCCCCGATCTCACCCCGCCCGCACCCTCCTGGGGACGCAGCGGGCCCGCCCGCGCGGATGTGGATCGAGCGGTGCGCCGGATGGCGCCCAAGCGCGACGCCAAGCAGGCCGTCGCCGCGCTGCAGCGCTATGTCACCCCCGGTGAATACGTACTGGAGACCGCCCTCGTCACCGCGCAGGCGCCAGCGCCCCGGGCCACCGGATTGCTCGCGATCACCACCACCCGGATGATCTTCGTCTCGCTGAGCTCGGGCAAGCGTTTCGCCCACGAGCTACCGGTGGCGACCCTGCTGTGGGCACGCACGACCGACGACGCCGAGGGACCGGGCGTCGCTCCCGTCGAGTACGGCGTCGAGGTCAGCGACGGCAATCTGACCTGGCATTTCACCGGCACCGACCGGGCCGACACCGATCGGGTAACGGGCGCTTTGAATTTCGCCATCCAGCGCGAGGTGACCGACGGCGCCGCCGGGCCCGCGGATCCCGGTGTGGCGAAGCTGTACTCCGAATGGGAATTGCTGGTCGAGCGGCATTCGCTCGGCATGGTCGATGACGCGCAGTTCCAGCGGTACGGACGCGGAATTCTCCGGTCCCTGCCCGATTGAGCGCCGGGCAGATCGAGTGAGGAGGTTTGGGGTCGAGCCCCCGAACCCGACCGGCTTATTCGTCCGGCTGCAGAGCGATGCGCCGCCACGGGCTGGTGGGACGCATCCACAGCCGCAGCAATTCCATCCGCCGGTCCACGCCACCGGATTTCAGTTCCGCGAGGTCCTCGCACGCCTGCCAGTAGGTCCACCCGGCCAGGTAGGCGTCGCCGAATTGCCGCCAGTTCCGGTATTTCCGCTGGGCCGGGGGCAGCGCGCGCATGAGGTAATCCCAGGCGACATCGGCGTCGAGGTAGCCCGCGGTGTAGGCCATGCGGGCGACGGCGACGACGCGGGCCAGATCCCAGGCCTGGATATCGGTGGGCAGCGGGCGGACCAGATGGTCGGTGAGCCCGAGTTTGATGGCCTGCGACCAGATGTCGTAATCGCGGACCAGCGCCTCCGGATTCTCCATGCCGCGGAATGAGCCGACCTGCCGCAGGAACGCGCGGTGCCGATCGGCGCGCTCGCCGAAGCGATCCCGTTCAGGGGAGTTGATTGCCGCCATGACAAGTGGATGCACGAGCGCGTACAGCGGGCCGTGCATGCCGTCCAGCAGTTGTTCCATCGAGGCCATGGCCTCGGTGCCGTCGGTGATGCCCCAGGCGCCGGTGAGGGTATCGATGGCAAGTTCGCGGCGATCACCGAGGGGATGGTCGCGTTCGGGGCCGAGCAGCAGGGCGTCGTGGAAGGCGTCCCAGCGGGAGGAGTAGAAGCCGCCGAGCGAGAGGGCGCGCAGTTCGTCGTCGGAGACCTGCGCACCGGACCAGTGATCGTCCTCGCGCTGGTCGAGCTCCGGGTATGGAAAAGTCGTCAGCGTGGGCACGTCGCGGGCAGACATACCCCGATTGTTCCCCATCGATCTTGGAGTGGCCCACTATTCGCCGATCACGTGTGCCGCACCGGCCGCGTCGGGCGCGAATAATCGGCAAACCATTCGGTTTGGAATTCCGGCGGCCACAGCGCGGCATTCCCGCCGGCGCCACGCGACGCACTCACGCAATTGTCTGAATTTTGCCCTGTCACAGCGGGTAATCGAGCGCTAACCTCTGGGGGCATGAGTGGGAACATCACCCTCCTCCGCGGGCTGAGTCCGGCCGCCACGGAGCAGGAAATCTACGCCGCCGCACAGGAATACGTGCGCAAAGTCGGCGGGGTGTCGGGATTGACGACGGCCACCAAGGCCGCGGTGGACAAGGCAGTGGCCGCCATTGCCGCGGCCACCACGCAATTGCTGGCGGAATTACCGGAGCGACGGGCCTCCGAAGGCGAGCCGCCCACCCGGCGACGCGCCGCCCGGGACACCGTCGCGGAGGAAGCGAGCTGACGCTCGCGAACTCATACGCCGTAGACCGCCACGCAGTCGAGCGCGACCTCCAGTCGCGTACCACGCTGGTCGAGAGAGTGACCGAGTAGTTCTTCTATGCGCTGAATCCGGTATCGCACCGTGTTCTTGTGCACACCGAGCAGTTTCGCGGCCGCGTCCGGGCTGCGGCGGGCTCGCAGGTAGGCATGCAAGGTTTGCCGCAGTCGCGCCGACTGCGCGTCGGGTCCTGCGAGTGCGCCCAGCTCCCGGTCGATGAGCGACCGCATGGCGGTCTCGTCGGATCCCGCCAGATAGGCGACCTCCACCTCCGAGTAGTGCACTGCCCCCGGCATGCCTGGGCGGGCGCGCTCGGCGACCTGCCGGGCGGCGACCGCCTCGCGGTGGCCGGCCCGGAAGCCGGCGGCGTGCGCGGCGGGCACACCGATCGCCACCCGCACGGGCGGGTCCACCGACCACACCGGATCGCCGGGCTCGGGCAGCGCGTCGTCCACGCCGATCCACGCCCACAGCGCGGTCGCACCCGAGGGCACGGTGAGCAGGCTGCCGTTGCCGAGCGCGCCCGCGTAGCGGGCCACGATCCGGTCGAGCCGGCCGACGGCCTCGCCGGTGCCGTCCGGCGGCAGCGGCGCGGCATCCTCGTCCGTCCACAGCACCAGCGCCAGATGCCGCTGCGACAGCCGGTATCCGAGCCTGCCCGAAGCGGTTTCGATATCCACCTCGGCGCCGTCCAGCAGAGCGCGCACGATCTCGGCACGCTGGGTGAGCGCGGCGCGCAAACCCCGTTCCCGCTCGGCCATGTAGGTGTCGGTGAGGGCCTCGACCGAGGTGCTGACCCAGCGCGTGGTGCGGTCGAAAAGCCGTAGCAGCACCGATCTTTCGATGTCCTGCGGCAGCTGCCGCTGTTCGAGCACCTCGGTCATGTAGTCGATGACCGCCTCCTGGCCGAGGTGGTAGACGCGCAGCAGCAGCCGCACGTCGTAGCCGCGGCGGGCGACGGTGCGGGCGAAGGCGTGCGCCTCCTGCGGGACCGGGTATTCGAACAGGTCCTGGGTGAGGCCGCTGAGTACGGCGACCGCGTGGGCCCGGCTGCTGGCGGCCAGGTCGCGGCGCATATCGCGGTCACGCATCTCCGGGATGCGGGCGATGATGGCGTCGTCGAGCCGGGTGACGACCTGTTCCAGGGTTTCGGCCGGGAGAGTTTCCGCGACGAAATCGGCGATCCAGAGCCGGATCTCCGCCGGGTTCGCGGGCGTCGCCACAGGCACTCCTCCGAGGTTGTACTCAGAGCACAAACCCGGCCGGAACAATTGACCTGATTTGCCAAGCATGGGCTCACGAAATTGTGTCACGATCATAGTCCAGTGAGCTGGGGCACAGCTCGCCGTCGCAACGTAGCGCACGTGGGGAGAGGCACATCGTGACCAATACCGAACCCGCCGCGGGCACCGCTCGCAAGACCGGGACCCGCAAGCCGGCCGGGACCGCCGTCAAGGCCACCCCGAAACCGGGAGCCACCTCGAAACCGGAGGCGGCCCCGGCACCCGCCACCGAACTCGAGGTCCGCAATCCGGCGACCGGTGTACTCGCGGGCACGGTGCCGATCGATTCGGCCGAGACGGTCGCCACCAAGGTCGCCGCCCTGCGCGCGCATCAGCCCGCCTGGGAGGCCCTGGGCCCCGACGGACGCAAGGAATGGCTGCTCAGGCTGCAGGACTGGCTGGTGGACAACACCGATCGCCTGGCCGACGTGCTGCAGTCCGAGACCGGTAAGGCCCGCGTGGACTCGCTCATCGACCCGGCGTTCTCGGTCGACCTGACCGGCTACTACGCCCGCCGCGCCGCGAAATTCCTTGCCGACGAACACCCTTCGCCGCACAGCCCGCTGGCCCGGGTCAAGCAGCTGACCACCGTGTTCCGGCCCTACCAGGTGGTCGGTGTGATCACGCCGTGGAATTTCCCGCTGGCCATGCCGGTCATCGATGTGATCCCGGCGCTGGCCGCGGGCGCTGCGGTCATCCTGAAACCCTCCGAGGTGACACCGCTTTCGGCGGTCGAGCTGGCGCGCGGCTGGCGCGAGATCGGCGCGCCGCCGGTGTTCGAGGTGGTCACCGGCGCGGGCGAGACGGGCGCGGCCGTGGTCGGCACCGCCGACTACATCCAGTTCACCGGTTCCACCGCCACCGGCCGCAAGATCGCCGCGGCCTGCACCGAGCGGATGATCCCGTACAGCCTGGAACTCGGCGGCAAGGACCCGGCTATCGTGCTGGCCGACGCCGACCTGGATCGCGCCGCGCACGGCATCGCCTTCGGCGGGCTGTTCAACGCCGGGCAGGTGTGCATCTCGGTCGAGCGCGTGTACGTGGAAGCGCCCGTCTACGACGAGTTCCTGGCGAAGCTGACCGCCGCCGTCAAGGAGGTCCGCCAGGGCGTGGACGGCCGCCGGCCCGAGTACGACATGGGCGCGCTCGCCAACGAGAATCAGGCGCAGATCGTGCAGCGGCACGTCGAGGAGGCCGTCAAGGCGGGTGCGCGCGTCACGACCGGCGGCAAGCGGACCGGCGTCGGCACCCTCTTCGAGCCGACCGTGCTCGCCGACGTGGACCACACCATGACCTGCATGACCGAGGAGACCTTCGGGCCGACGCTGCCGGTCATGAAGGTGGCCGACGAGGCCGAAGCGATTCGCATGGCCAATGATTCGATCTACGGCCTGTCCGCCTCGGTGTGGTCCGGCGACAAGGATCGCGCCGAACGCGTTGCGCGCCAGCTGAACGCGGGCGCGGTGAACATCAACGACGTATTCGCGAATATGTTCAGCTTCGCGCTACCCATGGGCGGCTGGGGCCTGTCCGGCACCGGCGCGCGCTGGGGCGGGGCCAACGGTGTGCGCAAGTACTGCCGTCAGCAGGCCATCACCAAGCCGATCCTGCCCACCCAGACCAAAGAGCCGCTGTGGTTCCCGTATTCGCCGGCCAAGCTGACCGTCGCCATGGGCGCCATGCGGGCCGCCGGCACCCGCGGACTGCGGCGGATCAACCTGCCCGCCATCATCAAGACCGTACGGGGGATGTGATGACCGACTTCGGAACGATCGCCGGCAAGGTCGTGGTGATCACCGGCGGTGCGCGCGGCATCGGCCTGGCCACCGCGACCGCCCTGCAGGCCCTCGGCGCCAAGATCGCCATCGGCGATATCGACGAGACCACAGTCAAGGAGTCCGGCGCCGCACGGGGTTTCGACGTCTACGACCGGCTGGACGTCACCGACCACCAGTCCTTCGACGCCTTCCTCGACGAGGTGGAGCGCCGCCTCGGCCCGATCGACGTGCTCGTCAACAATGCCGGGATCATGCCCACCGGCCGCGTGGTGGACGAACCGGATCAGATCACCCGCCGCATTCTCGACATCAATGTGTACGGCGTGATCCTCGGCTCCAAGCTGGCCATCGGGCGCATGCTGCCGCGCGGGCGCGGGCACGTCATCAATATTGCCTCGCTCGCCGGCGAGACCCACATTCCGGGCCTGGCCACCTACAACGCCAGCAAGCACGCGGTGCTGGGCTTCACCGACACCCTCCGCGAGGAGTACCGGGGCACCGGGCTGCGCTTCTCCTCAGTGCTGCCGACGCTCACCAAAACCGAACTGGGATCCGGGGTTACGGCGCCCAAGCTGCTGCGCCCGGCCGAACCGGAGGAGATCGCCGACGCCATCACCAAGCTGATCGTGGAGCCGCGCTCCAAGGTCCGGGTCACGGCGATGGCGGGCATCATCTCGCAGATGGTGGGTCTGCTGCCGCAGTCGGTGGGCGATGCCATCGGGCGCGCGCTGGGCGCGCAGAGCGCGTTCCTGGACGATGTCGACTCCGACGCGCGCAAGGCCTACGAGCACCGAGTGCGCGAGTAGTTCGCCGTAGGGTCGGCGGCATGGGTAGCAGGAGTGCGGTTTTCGCCGGATTGTCGACACTGGATCTCGCCTATGCCGTCGACCGGTACCCCGCCGAGGACTCCAAGATCCAGGCCGCCGACCTGTTTCTCGGCGCGGGCGGACCGGCCGCCAATGCGGCGGTGACCTACGCCTTCCTGTCCGGCGCGACACCGGCCCTGGTGACCGCGCTGGGCAAACATCCACTGGCGGAACTGATTCGCGGCGATCTGCAGCGACACGGGGTCACCGCCGTGGACCTCACGCCCGACGGCGATCAGCAGCCGCCGGTGTCCTCGATCATCGTCGCCACCGAAGCGGCCACCCGGACCATCGTGTCGCTGGACGGATCCCGGATCCACCCGGCCCTCGACGAGACGGCGGCCGAGGCACTCGACACGGCCACGGTACTGCTGGTGGACGGCCACTATCCCGAGCCCGCGTTACGGCTGGCGACGGCGGCGCGGGCGGCGGGCGTGCCGGTGGTGCTGGATGCCGGGCGCTGGCGTCCGGTGCACGGCGCGCTGCTGCCGGTCGTCGATATCGCCATCTGCTCGAGTGCCTTCACTCCGCCTGGGGTACAGGCCGATTCGGCCGGTGCGGTGTTCGACTACGTGCACGCGGCAGGACCGCGGCTGGTGGCGATCACCGGTGGCGGTGGCCCGATCCGATACTCGATGCCCGGCGGACGCGGAGAGATCCCCGTCCCCGCAACGTCAGCGGTGGACACCCTCGGGGCGGGCGACATCCTGCACGGCGCGTTCTGCCACTTTCACGAGCGTGGCGCGGGTTTCCCGGTCGCGCTGCGGCGCGCGGCCGCGGTGGCGACGGCCTCCTGTGGCTTCGCCGGCACCCGGGAGTGGATGCGGCACTTCGATATTCGGATGAATGGATAGCGCGTTCAGTCGATGCCGTAGCCGCGTCCGGCCTTGCGCAGCACCAGATCGGCACGGGTGCGGGTGGATTCGACGAGCGCGGCATTGCGGAGGTCGCTGTCCGCCACCTTGGTCCGCGCGGCCTCGGGGGTGCGACCGCCGCGAATGTGGCGGCGCAGCAGGCGCTGTTCGATGATCGGGCGCGGCACGTCCAGGTACCAGGTCTCGTCGAGCAGCGGGCGCACGGCCGCCCAGGCCGGGTGGGCGCGGTCGTCGAGCAACAGGTAGTTGCCCTCGGTCACCACGATGGATTGGCGGTCGAACACGACGCCGCCGGGGACCGGTTCGTGGATCTCGCGATCGTAGGTGGGCCAGGACACCGGCATGCCCGGCGCGGTGTCACGGATGGTGCGCAGCAAAGCCACATAGCCGTCGGTGTCGAAGGTATCGGGTTCGCCCTTGCGATCGAGGAATCCGGCGGCGCGCAGCTGGGCGTTGGTGAGATGGAATCCGTCCATGGGCGCGACTTCGGCGATCGTAGCGCCGGAGGCCAGATTCAGTTCGTCGCGAATGCCGCGGGCGAGGGTGGATTTGCCTGCACCGGGCGGACCCGTGATACCGAGCAGAAACCGACCGGACTGCCCGTCGGCTCGGCGGCGAACACCAGCCGCCAACTCCGCCAACGAGGTTTCGACACTGCCACGTATCGCCACCCCTACGAGCCTACGGGGAATCGATGCCCGCCTTCGGGAATGGCACGCACCAGCGCCTGCAGGTCCTCCTCCAACATCCGCGAGAGCCGGTAGGTGAGCACGAACGCCAGCACGCCGCCGACGCTGATCAGCCGCAGCGGCACGATCACCAGCGACAGATCGGCGGTCGAGACGAAGGTCACGCTGGCCACCGCCAACAGCGGCACCGACGCGGCCGCGGCGAGATAGAAATTGCTGCGCCGGGCCAGCGTCGACAGCTGCCGCCGATCGGCGGGCCCCACCGAACCACGCGCCAGCAACTGCGGATACAGCGACCGCACCGCGTACACCATGATCAGGAAGAACGGATAGGCCAGCGCGATGGTCGCGCACACCACCTGCGCGGTGAAGAAGTGCGCGAAGGCATTGTGCGGCAACTGCGCCCCCGTACGGGACAGGGCCAGCGGCCACGCCACCCCGGCGATCAGCCACATGGCGAACGGCACCCACACCGCCCGCTCCCCCATCAGCAGTGTGTCGGCGCGGGCGCGGGCCAGCTGGGCCGGGGTGTACCGATGCCCGCGGGCCAATCGGTAGGAGACGGTCAGCGGCCGCCGCGCCAGCCACAACAGCATCAGCGCGGCCAGCGGGAAGGCGACCAGATTGTTCACCAGCGCCACCTGCTCGAACCGCTGCTGATCCACCAGCGGCAGCTCATCCACGATGAGACTCTGGTTGATCCGGACGTTGTACCAGCTGGCCACGGCATTCGGCAGGCCCACGCACAGCATCGCGATCGGTACCGGCCAGCCGCGCAACCGGGCCCACAGCGTGTGCGGCGGCGGATCCACCAGGTCCCGCGCCCGCGGATCGAGGCACAGGTTCAGCTGCCCGGCCAGCTGGCCGCCGGTCTGCCAGCGGCGCGCCGGCTCGGGTCGCAGGCATTCCAGCAGCACCCGCCGCAGCGCGGCCGGGGTGTCGGCAGGCAGGGCGTCCAAGGCCGCCGTGGGCACGCCCGCCATCCGCCGGGTCAGCATGGCCTGCACCGCCGCGGCATCGGTTCCGGCGTCGGAATCGTCGAATGGCAGTGCGCCGGTGAGCATTTCCCACAGCACAAGTCCGAGCGAGTAGATGTCGCCGCGGGTGTCCGGCAGCGGCGCGGCCGGATCCAGCAGCGCGGCCAGCGCCTCGGGCGACCGATACCGCAGCGCCCCAGCATCATTCGCGCCCGCGCCGATGAACGACCCACTCCAGTACACCGGCCCCAGCGCGAAATCCGCGAGCTTGGGCACCCCTTCCGCCGTGAAGAGCACATTGCCGGGCCGGATGTCGCGATGCAGCACCCCCTGCCGCAACCCGTAGTCGAGCGCCTCCGCCAGCCGCCGCCCCACCCACGCCACGGTTTCCGGCCAGCTCAGCCCGGCGATCTCCGCCCGCACCCGGGACCCGGCCGGCCGGCTCTCACCCTTGGCCTCCATCGCCGCGTCGATGGCCCGCAGCAGCAGTCCGCCATCGGCGCTGTCGCGTCCGGCCGTCGCGGATTCCTGCCGCAGCCGGGCCAGGATGCCGTCGACGGTACCGCCGGGCAGATACTGCATGTACAGCAGCCGCAACGGTTTACCGGTGCTGCCGTCGGCGATCAGGCGCTGGTCGAAGACCCGGACGATGTGCTGGTGGTCGAGCTGCGCGACGGTGTCGCTGTCACTGTCCGCGCCCGCCTCCACCCGCACCGCGACCAGCCGCTGCATGGATCGCTGCCGGGCCAGGAACATACGGCTGTGTTCGCGGCCGCCGAGATCGGTGAGCAGGTCGAAATCCTCGAGGCGGCGGCCGATTCCGATGCCCTCGGGCAGCACGGGCGGCGGGGGCGGCAGGGCGTCGCCGGTGAAGCGGCGGCGGATCTCGGCGGCCGCCTCCGGGTACTCGGCGGTGAAGCTGTCCACGTCCACCGGCCGGAAGCGGCTGCGGGCCAGGTATTCCTGGCATACCAGGTCGGCGAAGTCCGGGCTGGTCCCCACCTCCGGGAATTCCCTGCGGTACTCCGCGAGCCGCTTCTCCATTCCGGCGCGCCGCCAGCGCTGCCGCATATCCACCCGCACCAGATCGGTGAGGACCGCGAGCCGCACCTCGTGCCCGTCGGGCAGGTAGCCGGCCAGGCTCGGCGGTTCGTGGCGGTCGCCGCGCAGGGTGGATTCCCAGTCGGCAGCGAAGCGCGCGAGAGCTTGCGCCGCGCGTTCGCTCACGGTTCGGTCCCCGCGCCGTTTCCGGGCGCCCGCGACGAAGGGGTCGACGACACCACCCGCTCCAGCGCCGCCAGGTCGGCCTCCAGCGCCCGGAACATGGCGTAGATCAGGACGAAGGCCGCGATCCCGCCGACGCTGAGCACCCGCACCGCGACGATCACCTGCGGAATGTCGTCCGGCGGGAGGAACGTCACGCCCGCCACCGCCAGCAACGGGACCGACGCCGCGACCGACAGATAGGTGGTGCAGCGGTGGCCCAGCCGGTGCAGCCATACCGCGTCCTCGGCGCTGATGTCGCCGTGCCGCAGGAACATCGGATAGATGCACCGCACCAGATAGAAGGCCACCAGGAAGAACGGATACGCCACGGCGATGGCCCCGCACACCACCAGCGACACTATGAAGTGCACCATGCCGCGGGCCGGTAGGTCGGTGGCCGTCATGCGCAGCACGAATGGGAAGGTGACGCCCGCGATCACCCACAGCGAGAACACCACCAGGGAGATGCGTTCCCCGGCCAGCAGCACGTCCGCGCGGGCTCTGCGGAGCGTCTCCGGGTCGTATTCGCGGCCCAGGCGCACCCCGCGCGGCACAAAGATCAGGGACCGGCACAGATAGGCGATGACGGCCGTCCCGAGCGGGAAGAACACCAGGTTCACCGTGGTCGTGGTGACCGTGAAGGTGTGCATGGCCGACTCGGTGAGGTGGTTGATGATGAAGGCCCGGTTGTGCGCGATGTTGTACAGCGACGCCAGCGCGTTCGGCACCACGATGGCCAGCGTGACCAGCGGAATCATCCACGGCCGCAACCGCATCCGCCAGCTGTGCGGGGGCGGGTCGACCAGGTCGCGGGCACGTTCGTCCAGGCACATGTCGAGCTGTTTGGCCAGGATCGCACCGCTGCTCCAGCGCTGTTCGCGAGCGGGCTCCAGACAGGTGAGCAGCACCCGGCGCAGCGCGGCGGGGCAGTCGGGCGGCACCCGGTCGATGGCGGCGTCATCGACGCCGCCGCGCCGCCGCGCCAGCATGCCCTCGAGGGTGGTGCGGTCGCCGTGGTCGCCGGGCCCGGCGGTGGTGTCGTCGAAGGGCTTCGCCCCCGTGAGCAGCTCCCACAGCACCACGCCGAGGGAAAAGATGTCAGCGCGGGTGTCCAGGTCGCCGGCGCCGGTGGCGGAGCCGGGATGGCACGCGTCCAGCTGTTCCGGGGACATGTAGGACAGCGAGCCGCCGAAGTACGCGACCGGGCTGGCGCTGTCGATATTCCGGCTGAAGCTGATGTTGAAGTCGGCCAGCTTCGGTACCGCCTCGGCGGTGAGCAGCACATTCGCGGGCTTCACGTCCCGGTGCAGGACCCCGTGCCCGTCCGCGTAGTCCAGTGCCTCGGCCAGTCGGCGGCCCAGCCATGCAACGGTTTCCGGCCAGGACAGCCCGGCCAGCTCGGCGCGCACACTGGAGTCGGTGGGCCGGATCTCGCCCTTTTCCTCCATCGCCGCGTCGACCGCGTCCAGCAGCAGTTGCCCGCTGCGTTGCTCGGGCGGGGTGGCCCGCACCCAGCGCAGCACGCCGAGCAAGGTGCCGCCGGGCAGGAACTGCATGTACAGCAGTCGCAGGCGCCGCCCGGATTCGGTGCGCAGGTCCGACATCAGCCGCTGGTCGAAGACGCGCACGATGTAGTCGTGGTCGAGCTGGGCCAGGGTCTGAGGTTCGGTGCCGTGGTCGGCGGAGATCTTCACCGCCACCAGCCGCTGCAGGGAGCGCTGCCGGGCCAGGAAGACCCGCGCGAACGCCCCGGAACCGAGACTGGTCAGCAGGTCGAAATCATCGATGCGCTGGCCGATTTCGATGCGATCGAGCAGTTCCCCGGTCTCGGGCGTGGTGATCCCGGCGGTGTCCCGAGTGTGCTCGATCGGTGCGCCGACCAGCTGCGAGGGATCCTCGTACAACGTCACCTCACCCGGTTCGGGCACCCGGGTGGTGTCGCCGTCCGCGGGAAGCCCGGCCCGGGCGGTCGCCTCGAGCTGCGTCCGGTCGGAGCGTTCGAGCCCGAAGTCAGCCCGCGTGGACTCGTCCAGCCCGGCCCGCCGCGTGCTCTGGTCCTCATCGTCGGCATTCAGCAGTTCCCGCAGCTCGGCCGCCTGATACGGATATTCGCGCAGGCAGTCGCGCGGATCCACACGCTCGCCGCTGTGCCGGCGGATGACGAACTCCTCGTACACCAGCCCGGCGGGCAGATCCCGGTCCGCGAGTTCGGGGAATTCGGCGCAGTACTCGCGCAGCCGTTTGGGCGGGGAGACCTCGGTCCCGGCGGGGCGGCGCAGCCAGCGGTGGCGGATGTCCACCCGGATGAGCTCGATCAGCGCACCCCGTCGCAGCGTGGTGGCGTCGGGCAGATAGTCGGAGATTCGGGGCGGCGCCGCAGCGGAGTCCCACGCCGCCGTGAAGGCGGCGACCGCACTCGATTCCGTTTTTGCCGAGTAACCACCGGAACGGTGGTCGGAACCAGAAGCCATGTCCGCACCCCTCTGGCTCGACACGGATGTCGTCGATCCGCACTGTCGATCCGAGGATGTCGTGGATTCTAGGATTGCGACAAAGAACCCGCCACACCCGACACCATCATCCCCGACCGCTAGCCGGAATGATAACTTGCGGCTCACGAGCGGATCACCCGATTTCGACACTAGGCGACGGGGGAAGACCAGCATGTACGACGAGGGCATGGACCTACCGGCTGAAATCGCCACAGCCGGCACCACCGAGGAGGTAGCGGTGGCACGCGCCACGGCCGATTCCGACACCCCATCCGACCGACCCCCCGTGGACCTGACCACGGCCACCGGCATCGCCGGGGCCGTCCAGAACGGCTCGATCTCCCCCGAGGACGCGGTCGCCGCGGCGCTGGACCGGATTCGCGCCCGCGATCGGAAATTGAACGCCTTCAGTCTCGTTCGCGAGGAAGCGGCCCGCGCCGAGGCCCGGGCGGTGGCCGAACGACCGGACCTGGACATGCTGCCGCTGGCCGGCGTGCCGATCGCGGTGAAGAACAATATCGACGTCGCCGGCGAGGTCACCCGGGGCGGCTCGCTGGCCGGTTCCGACACCCCCGCCACCGGCGATCACCCGGTGGTGCGACGGCTGCGGGGCGCGGGCGCGATCGTCGTGGGCCTCACCACGGTTCCCGAATTCGGGCTCTGGGGTGTCACCGACGGCCCGGGCAGCATCACCCGCAACCCGTGGAACACCCGCTACTCCGCAGGCGGCTCGTCGGGTGGTTCCGGCGCGGCGGTCGGCTCCGGCCTGGTCCCGATCGCGCACGGCAATGACGGGCTCGGCTCGGTCCGCATTCCGGCCGCCTGCTGCGGCGTCGTCGGCCTCAAGCCCGGCCGCGGCCTGGTGCCCGCCGAGGTAGGACTGGACTCGTGGGGCGGGATGACCGAGAACGGGGTCCTCGCAACGACGGTCGCGGATACCGCACTCATGCTCTCGGTGCTCGCGGACCGCCCCGACCTGGCCGATCTGGAGACACCCTCGACCCTGCGCATCGGCCTGGCCACCGGGGTTCCGACGCCACACGGCCGTATCGACCTGGCCTGGACCGCCGCCGCCGACAAGGCCGCCGCGGCCGCCTCCCGGGCGGGCCACATCATCGGCGTCGCCGAACTCCCATACCAGGGCTCGACTTTCGCGCTGCTGCTGCGCTGGCTCGGCAATGCCGCCCGCGAGGCCGCGACCGTCCCGCACCCGGATCGTCTGCAGCGCCGCACCCGCATACACATCGCCCTCGGCAGAGCGGTGCTGAAGTCCGGACTGCTGCGCCCCTCTCAGGTCGATCGCGTGGAGGCCCGGCTGCTCGACTACTTCGAGCGCTACGACGTGGTCATCACGCCCACCCTGGCGACCCCCGCCCCGCGCGCCCGCCGCTGGCATTCCCGCCCCTGGCTGGCGAATGTCCTTGCGAACACGAAGTTCTCGCCGTTCACGCCACTGTGGAACCTGGTCGGCTGGCCCGCGCTGTCGCTGCCCATGGGCCTGCACCCTCGCACCGGCACCCCGGTCGCGGCGCAGATCGCCGGCCCGCCCGGCAGCGAGTCGACCATCCTCCGGCTGGCCGCGCAGATCGAGGCCACCCACCCGTGGCAACGGGTCGCTCCCTGAGGACGTCCCGGCACAGGTCCCGGATACAGCACAGCGCCGCGTCACTGGGTGACGCGGCGCTGTTCGTCTGTCTCGTGTTCTGTCTCGATCCCGTACTCCCGGAAGGACCGCGGCAACCTCCGACCCTCTGCCGCCGCCCGCTTCGACCGGGCCGGGGGGCTGAGGCCTACTGGGCCGCGACCGGTTCCTTCTCGGCGAAGCCGCCGTCGAGCACCCGGACGGCGAACTCGAGGATGGTGGGGCGGTCGTCGTCGGCGCGCCAGGCCACCGCCAGTTCGCAGGGGGCCAGGCCGGTGACCGGGCGGGCGGTGAGGCCGGGCCAGCGGTACATGGGGACATTGTTCTCGGCCAGCAGGCACACGCCCAGGCCGAGGCTGACCGCTTCGAGGCGCTCCTCGGCGGTGGCCGCTTCCGCGCCGATCTTGGCCTGACGGCCGCCGCGGGCGTCCGCACCGAGCCAGAAGTCCCGTGCCGCACCGGCTTCGGCGGGCATGGCGATGAAGGGTTCGTCGATCAGGTCGGCAAAGTCGATATGCTCCTGGCCGGCCAGGGCGTGGTTCTCGGGCAGCAGCACCCAGCGCGGTTCGGTGCGCAGCACCTGCCAGCGGTAGCGGCTGGTGTCGGGCACCGGCAGCCACATGAGCGCGAGGTCGGCCTGGCGGCCGGCCAGCCCGCTGGACGGGTCAGTCCAGGACGCGGAGTGCAGGGCGAGCCGGTGGCCGCTGGCGCTCTCCAGGTCGGTGATCAGGCCGCGCCCGATGGAGGACTGGATGCCCACGCGCAGCACCTCACCGGCCTCCTGCAGGGCGACATTGGTGACTTCCCACAGTTCCAGAATCTTCCGCGCGCCTTCGAGGAGTTCCTTGCCGGCGACGGTCAGGGCCACGCTGCGCTGGTTGCGGTCGAACAGCACGACGTCGAGCTGGCGCTCCAGCTGACGGATCTGTCGTGACAGGGTGGGTTGTGCGATGTGCAGCCGCTGAGCGGCGTTGGTGAAATGCAGTTCCTCAGCGACGGCGACGAAATACCGCAGGTCGCGCAAATGCGGGTCCATAGCCCCTTGCTATCAGAATCGGTCTTGATTTTCCAGCCGTATCTGACCCAAAAGTTTGCAACTGGATCAGAAAACAGCCGTCAGGTTTGTTACAGACAGCATAGGACCCCGGCGAAACATTCTGTTAACCGGATCCGCGAATTCCTGGCCATTCACCGGCACTCCCCCGCCCGCCCCCGAGCGGACACTTGACCAGCAGTTACACATAACATCGGCCTCACGCCCGATTCCCGCCCGAGCCGAGCGCTGACATCCAGCAACGGACACCCTCCCCGGCCCGCGCCCCAAACCAGCCGACTGAGTGAATTTCGTCACATCAATGCCGAAAGCCGCTCCCAGTAACCGGTAGCGGCCTTGGTTTCGATCCTCGAAGGGGGTCCGGGGCGAAGCCCTGAAATCTCGAGGATTACGGGGCGAAGCCCCTGAGAGCTACGCGGGTTGTCACTCCCCGCCGTAGACCTTCGGGTCCAGGGTGCCGATGTACGGCAGATCGCGATAGCGCTCGGCGTAGTCGAGGCCGTAACCCACCACGAACTCGTTCGGGATGTCGAAGCCCACGGCCATCACATCCACCTGGGTGCGCAGCGCATCGGGCTTGCGCAGCAGCGTCACCACCTCGAGCGACGCCGGGTTGCGGCTGGACAGGTTGCGCAGCAGCCACGACAGCGTCAGCCCGGAGTCGATGATGTCCTCGACGATCAGCACATTGCGCCCGGCGATGTCCTTGTCCAGGTCCTTCATGATGCGCACCACGCCCGAGGACGAGGTGGAGGATCCGTAGGACGAGACGGCCATGAACTCCATCTGCGTCGGCACGGTGAGCTTCTTGGCCAGGTCGGTCATGAAGAAGATGGCGCCCTTGAGTACGCCCACCAGCAGCAGGTCGCCCTCGGGGGCATCGGCGGGATAGCGCTTGGCGACCAGTTCGGCCAGTTCCTCGACCTTGTCGGCGATCTGTTCCTCGCTGATCAGCACCGACGCGATGTCGTCCCCGTACACGTCCGCTGGTTTCCCTTCAGTGATGGCGACCCGAATCCGGGTTCACTCCGAACCGAGTATGAGCCTGCCATGTTCACGCGCGGCAACCAACCTCGTCCCACTGGGCGAACCGCCCACCGCGACCCCGCCCTGCCCCCGCCACCGCGTGACCAGCGCTTCGACCGCCCGTAAATTGCTGTCCGTCAATGATTTTGCGCCACGCTCGAGCAACCATTCGCGGATGACGCGACGGCGGACCGCGGGCGCGGCAGTGGCGAGCATCTCGATTCGCAGCCCGTCACCGTCCCGGGCGACTGCCAGCAACTCACCGGCGAGCGCGTCCAGCACCTCCCCGTCTTCCCGCAGGTGCGCTGCCGTGCGCGCGAGCGCGGCGGCCACGCCGCCGCCGAGCACGTCCTCGAGCAGAGGCAGCACTTCGTGTCGCAGGCGTACCCGGGTGAATTCCGGCGCGCTGTTGTGCGGGTCTTCCCAGGGCGTGATCCCGAGATCCGCGCACAGTTCGCGAGCGACACTCCGCCGAACCCCCAGGAGCGGCCGCCCCCACGGCGCATCGAATTCCGGCATCCCCCGAATGGACCGCGCCCCCGACCCACGCCCCAGCCCGAGCAGCACCGTCTCGGCCTGATCGTCCAGCGTGTGCCCGAGCAGCACCGGCAATCCCTGCCGCGCCTCGTCCAGCGCCGCGTACCGGGCGCGCCGGGCCGCCGCTTCCGGACCACCCGGGTACCTGGCCTTGCACGCGCGGTCGCTGAGGCCCGCAGGGCGGCCGATGTCCGAGTTGCGATCGGCGGTGTCGAGACCCGTCCCGGCGCGCTCGACCACCACGGTCAGTACCCGCGCCGACCGGCAGCCCAGCCGCGACGCCAGCGCGGCCGCCGCCGCGGCCACCTCCGCCGACCCCGGCTGCAAACCGTGATCGACCGTCAGGGCGTCCACCACATCCGCCTCCGCACAGGCGGCGGCCGTCAGCGCGACCGAATCCGCCCCACCGGACAGGGCCACGGCGACCACGCCGTCGGGTGCGTACCGTCCCAGCCATTCCCGCACGGCGCGCCGCATCTCCAGTGCGGCGGGCGTCTCGGGCAGCCGGGGCCGATCGTTCACGCCCTGATCGTCGCACGCGGGCCCGTGGACACGGTGCAGAGGCAACGGCTCAGCCGAGGACGCGGGCGACCCAGCGCTGCGGTTCGCCGATTTCGTCTGTGCGGGGCAGGGTTTCGGGATCGGTCCAGATGGTGTTGAACCGCGCCATGCCGACGGTGTCGACGACCTCGTCGACGAAGGCCTTGCCGCGCACGTACTGGGCGACCTTGGCGTCCATGCCGAGCAGTGCCCGCAGCAGCCGCTGGATGGGGTTGGCGGGGCGCTTGCGGCGCTGATCGAAGGCAGCGCGGATGCGGGCGACCGAGGGCACCACAGCGGGTCCGACGGCGTCCATGACGTGGTCCGCGTGGCCCTCCAGCAGCGTGCCGAGCATGAGCAGGCGGTCGAGGGCTTCGCGTTGCGGTGCGGCCTGGGTGGCGCGCAGCAGCCCGATGACGCCGCCGGCCGGGTCGTCGCTGCCGCGGCGGCGCTCCTTCACCGCGTCGGCGAGCCGGGCCAGCATGTCGGCGAGGGGCTCGTCGCCCGCCTCACCGAGCACCTCGACATTGCGGCGCATATAGCCGGCGATCCAAGGGGCGGAAGAGAATTGGACACGGTGGGTGACCTCGTGCAGGCACACCCAGAGCCGGAAGTCGCTGGGCTGCACGCCGAGTGCTCGTTCCACCGCCATAATGTTGGGCGCGACCAGCAGCAGCGTGCCCTCGGGCCCGGTGAACGGGTCGTACTGGCCGAGGATGGCCGTCGACAGGAACGCCAGCATGGCCCCGGCCTGCAGTCCGGCCGGTTTGCCGACGAGTTTGCCCTTCTCCCCGGGTTCCACGCCGCTGCCGGTGAGCTGGGCCATGGATTCGGCGGCGGCGTGGATCCAGCCGGGCCGGTCCACGATCAGCGCGTCCGGTACCACCGACCCGTCGTCGAGGCCGCTGACCTCGCGGACCGGGCCCTCGGCACGGACCGAGGCGGCGGCGAGTTCGGCGACCGCGTGTTCGGCCGAGTAGCGGGATGTCCGCGGCCCGGCGGGCACCAGCGCGGCGCCGGTGCGGGCGGCCACGTTCCAGTCCACGACACCGGTCAGGGTGGTCCGGGTGCGAGCAGGGGCCGCAGGGTTTTCCGATCCGGTCATGTTCATCCACCCGTCAGGAGCAGCCACAGTTGCGCAGTGCGTTGGCGACGGCATCCAGCGCGGGTCGGCTCGCCTCCGGCGGCCGATCGTTCGACATCAAGGCGAACGTCAGGACCCGTCCGTCGCGGTCCAGCACATAACCCACCAACGCACTCGAGACGGACAGAGTTCCGGTTTTGGCCCGGATCCACCCCGCTCCGTCGCGATCCCGGTCGACATAGCGGGTCGCCAGCGAGCCGGTGCCTCCCGCCACCGGCAGGAAGTCCAGCAGCGGCGCGAGCGGGGAGCCGGTGGTGGTGACCGCGGCCGGGTCGGCGGTCGAATTGCCTTGCGGACCAGCGCCGTTGGGCAGCGCGGCCACGGTCAGCACCCGGTTGAGCAGGCGCGGGGGAATGTGGTCGTCGGTAGAAAGTCCGCTGTTGTCGGCCATTTTCAGGCCGGTCAGATCGAATCCGGCGGCCTGCAGCACGGTCGTCATGGCGGTCACCGCGCCCGTGAACGAGGCTTCCTGCCCGCTCGCCACCGCGATCTCGCGGCCGATGGCCTCGGCCAGCACATTGTCGGAGTGCACCATGGCCTGCAGCATGCGTTCCCGCAGCGGCGCGGACTGCACGGCGGCCAGCTGGTTCGCGCCGGCCGGGGCGGTGCCCGGCTTCACCTTGGCGGGATCGACGCCCAGTTCGGCGGCCAGCTTCCGGCCCGCGTCGAGGGCGGGAGTCGGTGTGCGGGGCGAATATTCGACCAGCGGGTCCAGGCGGCCGCCGTCGATCATGACCGGGTCCAGCGGCGCGATGGAGCCGCCCGCGATATCGGCGTTGTCCCAGCCGGACGCGAAGTTCGGGCCCGCGTAGGCGGAGGTGTCGACCACGATGGAGTCCACCCGCTGCCCGGCGCTCTTGATCTGCGCGACCAGGTCCTGCAGCCGGGGCGCATCCGGGTAGTAGCCCTTGCCGTCCGGCTGCGCGGTGATGGTCGGGTCGCCGCCGCCGACCAGCACGATCTCACCGGGAGCCGAGCCGGTCACCACCTTCGTGGTGATCCGGTGATCATCGGGCAGGGCGAGCAGTCCGGCCGCGGTGGTGAGGATCTTGGCGGTGGAGGAGGGGATCATGCCCTTGTCCGGGTCCATGGTCCACAGCACCTTGCCGGTGTCCCCGTCGGAGACCGAGGCGGCGAAGATCCCGAGATCCGGATTGCCGACCACCGGTCCGAGCGCGGCGGCCAGCCCGTTCGCGGAGGCGGCGGGCGCGGTCACCGGGGCGGGCGCGACCTGCGGGATCGGCTTCACCGGCGCAGGCGGATCGGCGATCGTCAACCCCCCGTGCCGGAATTCCTCCGTCCACGGCTTCAGGATCACGGCCACCGCCCCGGCCGCCACCACGACGACGACCAGCAGCAATGACACCACGATCCAGGTTCTGCGCCGCCGCTTGGCCTCCAGACCACCGATGTTCTGCTTGTTCCGACCAAACACCTGCCGCTGTCTCCTGTATCTGATTGCGCCGCCCTCGGCGTCGCAGGTTCGCGGCCCGGCTCGGTTCCGCACTCCTCCGCTCAGTCGCTGCGCTCCGTCGCTCCAGAACCGAGCCGGGCCGCGAACTGCCCCGCATTCACACACTATCCTCGTTGCGCAGTCGTTCCCTTGAACGAGCTGGCGAGTCGGCAGCCATACCGCCCACCGAAAAAGGAGATGACGTGGAGTTCGACGTCACGATCGAGATCCCACGGGGTCAGCGCAACAAGTACGAGGTCGATCACGAGACCGGACGCGTTCGGCTGGACCGCTACCTGTACACGCCGATGATGTACCCGGCCGACTACGGCTACATCGAGAACACCCTCGGAGGCGACGGCGATCCGCTGGATTGCATGGTGTTGCTGCCCGAGCCCGTGTTCCCGGGTGTGCTGGTCGAGGCCCGCCCCGTCGGCGTGCTCATCATGAGCGACGAGGCCGGCACCGACGAGAAGCTCGTGGCGGTGCCCGCCGGCGACAAGCGCTGGGCCCACATCCAGGATGTCGAGGACATCCCGGAGTTCCAGCGCAAGGAGATCGCGCACTTCTTCGAGCGCTACAAGGACCTGGAGCCCGGCAAGTGGGTCAAGGTCGAGGGCTGGGAAGGCCGCGAGAAGGCCGAGAAGCTGGTCGACGAGGCCTACGCTCGCCTGAAGGAGCAGGGCGGCCACTGAGCTCCCGATGACGAGGGGCGGCGCGGATTCCGCGCCGCCCCTTTCGTTTTCCCGAATCCCCGTCCTACTCGGCAGTGGCCGCGAGCCCGGCGGTCGTGCGCAGCGGGACTTCCTTCCAGAAGACCACCAGCACGAACGCCAGCAAGGTGACGGCGGACGTGGTCAGGAAGACCGTCGACAGCGATTCCGCGAATCCGACCTTGAACGGGTGTGCGAGTACGGGATCGAGCTTCTGGATCACCGAGCTGTCGTTCAGTACCCCCTGCGCGGCAGAGGTGTCGTGGTTCAGAAACCCTTGCGACAGTGCCATATCCGCGGGATTCCCGTCGTGGGCGCCGGCGGCGACGGCGTCCTGGAACTTGCGGTCCCTGCCCGCTTCCATCAGCTGTGCGCGGATATCGGGCCCGAGTCGATCGAACAGGATCGACAGGAACACCGCGGCGCCGAGCGTGCCGCCGATCTGCCGGAAGAAGGTGGCGGCGGCCGTGGAGACACCCATGTCCTTGGGCGGCAACGCATTCTGCAGCGCCACGATGAGCGGCTGCATGAGATTGCCGAGCCCGAAGCCCACGCACAGCATGAACAGCATCACGATCCAGAACGCCGTATCGGCCTTCAGGTAGTGCAGCAGGAACAACCCGATGGTGATCATGGCCGAGCCCAGCAGCGTGTACACGCGGTAGTGCCCGGTGCGCGAGATCAATTGCCCCGACACCACCGAGCCGATCATCATGCCCAGCACCATGGGGATCATCTGCAGCCCGCCCAGCATCGGGCTCGCACCCCGGTCGGCCTGCAAATACTGTGGCAGCAGCAGGATTCCGCCGAACATGCCCGCGCCCACCACGAACGAGATGACCACGCCGAGCGCGAAGGTGCGGTTGGCGAAGATGCGCAGCGGGACGAGCGCGGCCTCCCCCAGCGTGGCTTCCACCAGGATGAAGGCGATCACCCCGAGCGCGCCGATCAGGTAGCAGGTGATGGATCGTGCACTGTTCCAACCCCATTCGCGCCCCTGCTGGGCCACGATGAGCAGCGGGCTCACGGCGATGATGAGGGCCAGCGCACCCCAGTAGTCCACGCGGTCACGGGATTTCTCGCGTGGCGGTAGGCGCAGCACCCGGGTCACCACGGCCAGGGTGAACAGGCCGATGGGCACGTTCACCAGGAACACCCAGCGCCAGCCCGCGATTCCGAGAATGCTGTGCTGTCCCGCGAACAGCCCGCCCAGCACCGGCCCGATCACACTCGAGGTACCGAACACGGCCAGGAAATACCCTTGGTACCTGGATCTTTCGCGCGGGCTCACGATATCGCCCACGATGGTCAGCGCCAGCGACATGAGCCCGCCCGCGCCCAGCCCCTGCAGCGCCCGGAAGGCGGCCAGCTCGTACATGGATTGCGCGAAGGTGCACAGCAGTGAGCCGGTCACGAAGATGGTGATCGAGGCGAGGTAGAAGGGCTTGCGCCCGTACATGTCCGAGAGCTTGCCGTACAGCGGGGTGGCCAGGGTGGCGGTGATCAGATACGCGGTGGTCGCCCAGGCCTGCAGCGAATACCCGTTCAGATCGTCGGCGATGGTGCGGATGGCGGTGGACACGATGGTCTGATCGAGCGCCGCGAGCAGGATGCCCAGCAGCAGGCCGCTGAGGATCACCAGTATTTCGCGATGAGTGAAGCCGCCCTCACCGGTCGACTCGCTCACCTCGGATGTAGCCATGGCCAAACCTCCGGTCCCCCGCCCAGAACGATAGGCCGGGAACCGGAGGCATGGAGTCCTTTTCCGGGACGGAACCCCTCGAGCCATACGGGGTTTCAGGGGCGCGGCCCCTGGTAGCTACGAGAGTTGTTATTTCCCCTTGAACTCCGGGGGGCGCTTCTCGAAGACCGCCTGGATGGCCTCGGTGAGGTCCTCGGACGGCAGGAACGCCGAGTTCCAGGCCGACACGTAGCGGAGGCCGTCGGCGATCTTGCCGCGCTTGGGCTGGTCGAGCACGTCCTTGATGCCCTGCACCACCAGCGGCGGGTTGGCGGCGATCTCGCGCGCCATGGCGTGGGCGGCGTCCAGCACGGCCTGCTGGTCGGCGTACACGTCGTTGATCAGGCCGATCTTCTCGGCGCGGGCCGCGTCGATGTCCTTGCCGGTGTAGGCGAGCTCGCGCACGTGCCCCTCGCCGATGATGCCCGGCAGCCGGTGCAGCGAGCCGATGTCGGCGACGATGGCCACCTTGGCCTCGCGCAGGCTGAACTTGGCGTCGGCACTGGCCAGGCGGACATCCGCGGCGGCGATGAGGTCCAGTCCGCCGCCGATGCACCAGCCGGAGATCGCCGCGATGACCGGCTTGACGCAGTCGGCGACCGCGGTGACCGAGTCCTGCATGCTGCGCACGTGCTTGAGGAAGTCGGTGCGCGGCCCGGCGAGCGCCTTGTCGGCCAGCAGCGGCCCGAACAGCGGGCTCATGGCCGGCAGGTCCAGGCCGTAGGAGAAGTGCTTGCCGGATCCGGTGAGCACGATGGCGCGGATGTCCGGGTCGGCGTCGAGTTCGCTGAAGATCAGCGGCAGCTCGCGCCAGAAGTCGGGGCCCATGGCATTGCCCTTGCCGGGACCGGTGAGCGTCACCTGGGCGATGTGGTCCTTGCTTTCGACCTCGAAAGCCATCCATTCGGTCATCGGTCCAGCGTATCGGGGGTGCCGGGGGTGTGTCGGGCCGGTGTAAATCCTGTGCTAAATCTGCTGCGTCCCAGTGTCTTCGGAGCGCTTTCCGGCGGACGATTAGCGGGTCCGCACAACTCGCCCGTCCCGTGTGTGAGGTCTGGATGTTGATGCATCACGGAATCGGCCTCGACCGCTTCAATACGCTCCCCCGCCGCCGCGCGATTCATGCCCTGTACGAATGCTGCTGCAATGTCACCTGGGCCCAGAAGATCGCCGACGGCCGCCCGTACCCGGGCCACGCCGCACTCCAGACGGCCGCCGCGGCGGAGCTGCACGCCCTGTCCGCGATCGACCTGGAAAGGGTCTTCGATTCCTGTGCGCACCAGCGGGTTTCGCAGCGCACCGTCGAGGAGCTGGCCCCGATCGTGCGCGACCGCCTCACCGAGCTGCTGGGCCCGGAGGAGGGCTATCCCGACTATTGATCCCCGGCGCATCCACTGCAATCGCTCTACCCTGGTTGCCATGCGCAGGTCCCTGCCACCGGTCGCGTCGAAGGTCTCCGACACCTTGATCGCGCGCGGCCATCACGGGGTGATCATCACCCAGCCCAGTCCCACCCACACCGCGCAGGAAGCCGCCGACGCGCTCGGCGTGACCGTCGGGGCGATCACCAAATCGCTGGTCTTCCTGCTCGACGACGATCCGGTGCTGCTGCTGGTGTCCGGTGCGCACCAGGTGCATCTGAGCCGCACCGGGGAGCGCCTCGAGGGCACGCTCTCCCGGGCGCCCGCGGCCATGGTCCGCGAGGTGACCGGGCAGCCCATCGGGGGTGTCGCCCCGCTCGGGCATCCCACCAATCTGCCGACCTACGTCGACACGGCATTGTCGCGGTATCAGGAGCTGTGGGCCGCGGGCGGGCATCCGAACACGCTGTTCCGCACCACCTTCGGGGAATTGGTCCGGATCACCGCGGGCCTGGCCATCGACGTGGACTGAGCACCGCCACCGGCGCGGACTGAGCGATTTCTTACAGGGTGGAATAACCGGGCGCTCGACCACGTAGTTTCGTGACGTGAGCGATTCCCCGACGCCCGGCACCGAGCTACACGTGCCCGACGATCTCAGCGGCATTACCGCGCAGCAGTACCGCGCGGCCATGCGGCACTATCCGGCCGGGGTCACCATCGTCACGCTCGAGTCCGGCCAGGGTCCGGTGGGTTTCACCGCCACCTCGTTCGCCTCGCTCTCCGCGCAGCCGCCGCTCATCTCGTTCAATATCGCCGAGACCTCCTCCAGCATCGAGGCCATACTGCGGGCCGAATCACTGGTCGTGCATTTCCTCGGCGAGCATCAGAAGCACCTGGCCCAGCGATTCAGCCGGACCGCCGAGGAGCGTTTTACCGACCGGTCCCTGTGGACGACGCTCGGCACCGGCGAACCCGTCCTGCACGGCACCCCCATCTGGGTCCGCGCCACGGTCCATCAACTCCTCCCGATCGGTGACCACACCCTGGTCATCGGCCTGGTCACCCAGGTGCACGACAACACCGAGAACTCACCCGCGGTCGGCCCACTGGTGTATTACAACGGCGCGTACCACCGCGCCGAGATCGCCGACTGACTCAGGCCGCGGCCGAGGCCGCTGTGCCGATGCCCAGCGCCGCCAGGATCGCCGCGCTCGCCTGCTCCAGTCGAACCCGGACGCGCGGCCGCCGCAGCAACTCCACCGCCCGCGCGGCCGCCACCGCCAGCAGGATCATTTCGATTGCCGCGACACTGGATTCGATGGCTCCGAGCGTGAGCGTGTTGAGGAATGTCACCTGGGTCAGGAACTGCGGCAGCACCGCGAGGTAGAACAACCCCACCTTCGGATTGAAGACACACGACAGCAATCCGGCAGCGAACGCCGAGCGAAGGGACGCCGGCCTACCCTGCGCCACCGCGACATCCGTCTCGCCGGTCGCCGCGCCCGGCCCGCTCCGATGCGCCAGCAGCGCCCGGACGCCCAGGTACACCAGGTAGATTCCGCCGATCACCTTGAGCGTGCGATATGCGGTCGCCGACTGCTCCAGCAGTGCCGCGACCCCGGCCGCGACCACGGTGGCCCATACGATCCCGCCGAACGCCGAGCCCACCGCGGCCGCGATTCCGGGTCGCGATCCGGTCATCGAGAATCGCAGTACCAGAAAGGTATCCGGCCCCGGCGTGAGTGCGAGCAGCACACACAACCCCACGAAACTCAGTAGCAGCGGAAAACTCATGCCCTCCATGGCAACCCATCACCGCAGCGGGCGCAAGGGTGAGATCGCTGACCCTGCCCCCCGACGAACAGGGCCGGCGACGCGGCGCGGGAATGACGAAGGTCGCCGCCCCTGTCGATCAACGGGGGTCGGCGACCTTCAGGGTTGCGAGTTTCAGTTCCGCGCGCTGAATTCCGCACCCAGCTCACGGAACAGATCGGTGTTCATCGTGAACGCCAGTCGCGCCTCGTCGAGTACGCGATCGACCTCGGGGCCGTCGAGGGGAAGCTGGTCGAGGGCCGCGCGATAGTCGCGCTTGAACGCGGCCGGGTTGGCGATGTCCTCGAAGACGTAGAACCGCACGCCGTCGCCCTTCTTGGGCAGGTTCCACAGCTTCTCGGCGGTCCCGCGAATGACCTGGCCGCCGGAGAGATCGCCCAGGTAGCGAGTGTAGTGGTGGACGACGTACCCGGCCGGCCAATCACCCGCGCACTCCTCGATGCGGGCGGCGTAGGAGGCGGTGGCGGGCAGTGCGGTCAGTTCATCGCGCCAGTTCGCGCCGCCGAGGTGGGCCAGATCGGCCTCCAGCGAGGCCAGCCGCGCCAGTTCGGGCTTGACGAACGGACCCGCAACCGGATCGGAAGCCAGTGCGGCGGAGTGCTTTTCGAGGGCGGCGTAGACGAACCAGAGCTGGGCGGTGTACCGGTAGAAGGCCTCAACCCCGAGCTGCCCGCCGAGCATGTCGCGCATGAACGTGGAGTGCTCCGCCTCGTTGTGCTGCTGCTCGGTCGCGGTGCGAATGAGCGTCGAGAACGGGGTGCTGGTCTCCAACATGGTCGGGCTCCTCGTGGTCAAGTCGGGGGCACCCCACTTTGGCTACCCTAACCTCGACTCCGAACCATACGCCCCAGCAACGATCGCGCGATTCGAACTTTGCGGCCCACCCGATCCAACTTTCGGACGATTTTTCCGAAACAGGTGTGCCGTTCGCCACATGCGCTCAGGGCCGTTGCAGCTGGTGCGCGGTCTCCCGCAGTGCGGTGGCGGCCCGGGCGAAGTAGTCGAACAGCACCTCGAGCTGCTGCGGCCCGTAATCGGCGAACATCTCCGCCATCCGCGTCCGCTGCGGCGCTAGAACGGCGTCGATCCGGCCGTCCGGATCCGGCGCGGGTTCGATCACCACCTTCCGCCGATCGGCCGGATCGGGCACCCGCCGGACATATCCGGCGCGCTCGAGCCGGTCCACGAGCCGGGTGACCGCGCCGGTGGACAGCCCGGTCCGATCGGCCAGCTCACCCGCGGTCATGGATCCGGCCAGCGCGATCAGGTTCAGCCCGAAGAAGTCGGTCGGGCCGAGCCCGAGCGCCTGCGCGGTGACGTGGGCGACCACGGCCTGCGCGGTCAGGTACTCACGAAAGGCGGCGCTGCCCTGTGACAGCGGCGTATATTTATCTGCATCCATGCAACTACTGTTCTTATTCAGATACTTGTCGGATGCAGAAAGAGTAGCGCCATCATGGCCGACAAAACCGCCGGCACCTCCCTGGCCCCCATCCTCATCGCCGCGACCGAGAACGCCGAACCCACGGAAAATCGTTTGCTCACAGACGATCTCGCCATCCGCATGCTGCCCGCCGGGCTGCGCCCGCCGGTGCGCCGACCACGCACCCGGCGCTGGCTGCGCGAGGCGATGAACAGGCAGGATCCCGGCATCTGGAACAGCCTGGCCTGCCGCAAGCGGTACTTCGACGAGCGGACCGCGGCCGTCCTCCGCGACGGCGCCGAAGCCCTGGTCGTGCTCGGCGCGGGCCTCGACACCCGCGCCTGCCGCCTGGCCGCTACATCCGGCAGGACTTTCTCGACGGTTCGAACCTCGACGGATGCGAGTCCGCCTACCGCAGATTCGTTGCCGGGCACGGTATCTGGCGCTTCGGCCGGCACCCCGGCGCGGTGGCCGGACTGCTCGCCGAATACGGCTGGCGCGAGCTCGAACAGGTCGGCGGCGCGGAATACACCGAACGCTTTCTCATGCCCGTCGGCCGGGGTGGCGAGCGGGTTCCGGACCTCGAACGATGCGTCTGGGCCGAGAAGGTCCGACCCCGCCACGCCGAGCCGGTCAAGGTTGACAAGCCCGCGACGCGTCTGCCAATCTCTGCAATCAGGTCATGAGTACCAGCGTGGAGCCCCGGCTTGCTGGTCGGCAACCCTCCGCCGCGGTGGGGTGCTCCGGGTGACGACCGGGCCGACGCCCGACCGGGCGCGGCAAGCGCGGGCTCTCGATCGATTCCGGTTTTCCGATCGCGTGTCCATGGACCCGACGGGACTTCGTGATGACTGCTTTCGCCAACCGGACATGTGCCGCCCTCGCCTCCGTCTCCGGCTGTGACCTGCGGGTTCCGCTGGTCCAGGGCGGGACGGCCGGCTACGCCAACTTCGACTACGCTGCCAGCGCACCCGCATTGCGGCAGGTCACCGACCGGGTCACGGACCTGCTGCCCTACTACGCCAGCGTGCACCGTGGCGCGGGTTACGCCTCCCGGGTCTCCACCGACTGCTACGAGTCGGCCCGAAGTTCGGTCGCCCGTTTCCTGAACGCGGCCGACGATCAGGTGGTGGTCTTCACCCGCAACACCACGGACTCACTGAACCTGCTCGCCGCCTGCGTGCCCGGGGACACCGTGGTGCTGGACGTCGAGCACCACGCCAACCTGCTGCCCTGGACCCGGCGCGGCCGCCGGGTGGTTCCGGTCGAGGACACCATCGAGGAGACCATCCAGCGCCTGGTCGCCGAGCTGTGCTCGAAACCCGCTGCGCTGCTGGCGGTTACGGGCGCCTCCAATGTGACCGGCGAACTGCTGCCCCTGGAGCGGCTGGCCTGGACCGCCCACCAGTGCGGCACCCGCATCCTGGTGGACGCCGCCCAGCTCGCCCCGCATCGCCGAATCGACCTGCGCACCACCGGCATCGACTACCTGGCCTTCTCCGGCCACAAGACCTACGCCCCGTTCGGCGCGGGCGTGCTGGTCGGCCGCCGGGACTGGCTGGACGCGGCCGCGCCCTACCTGGCGGGCGGCGGCGCGGTGCGCTCGGTGAGCACCGACAGCGTCGAATGGGCCCCCGCCCCGCAGCGCCACGAGGCCGGCTCCCCGAACGTACTGGGTGTGGCCGCGCTGGCCGCGGCCTGCGACGCGCTCGCCGAGCTGGACGAGACCACCGTGATCGAGCATGAGCAGTACCTCACCCACCGCCTGCGCTACGGCCTGAAAACCGTTCCGGGCGTGAACTTCCTGCGGATCTGGCGCGACAGCACCGACGCGGTCGGCATTGTCGCCTTCACCGTCGACGGCTTCGAGCCCGGCCAGGTGGCCGCCTACCTCTCCGCCGAGCACGGCATCGGGGTACGCGACGGCCGCTTCTGCGCCCACCCGCTGCTGTCCCGTCTCGGTGTCGATGCCGCCCTGCGCGCCAGCATCGGCCTGGGTACCACCGCCGCCGACGTCGACCGCCTCGTCGACGCCATCGCGACCCTGGTGGCGCACGGCCCGGCCTGGAATTACGCTCGCACCGAAGGACATTGGAACCCGGTCCCCGAGACCCGGCCCTTCGGCAGTTCGGCCGAGGGCGGGGCTGCCTGCGGTTTCTGAACCGGCCGGGAACCGGTCAGGGCACCATGTAGCGGGCCGCGAGCACTTCGACGAGTGGATCGTCCTCGGCCACCGCGTCGAGCGCATCGAGGTCGTCCTGGACGGAGAGCTGCCGGGTGTCCTCCTGATCGGGGTCCGGCGGCCCATCCTCCTCGAGCTGCCGGATCAGCTTCTGCCGCACACGTTCCTTCAGCGAATCGCTCATACCCTGAGCATGCTCCGCCTAAACGGGGGCGATCCAACTACCCCACGGTGTGTTCCGCACAACCGTGAAGACCAGGAGAAATGCCAGGGCCACCCACACCGCGTACCGGGGCAGCACCTGCGGTAGTCGCGGCGGCACCGGATTGCCCCGCCAGCCGCGCACCACCCAGGCGCCCCACCAGGCGATGAAGCCCAGTGTCAACGGGAGCAGCAGCACATTGCTGTGGATGGCGTCGAGGATCCGGCCATCGGTGAGGTTGTGCAGCCCGCGCAACCCTCCGCAGCCGGGGCACCAGTATCCGGTCAGTTCGTAGAACGGGCATACCCCGTAGGCCCCCTGCACATGCGGATCCCGGAAGTGCAGCAGCGCCAGCCCGCCGGCCACCGCCCCACCGGTCAGCAGCGGTAGCCCGACGCCGAGCCACCGCGGCCGGGCGGGCGTTTCCATGACTGCTGCTGCCGTGGTGTCCACGACCATCAACGGTAGCCGCACCGCCACCGCCCTGCCAGGTCGCACCGAACTTCGCACCCGGGAGAAGTCGAGCGTGCTTGGGTATGCTGCCCCGGCAATCGTTTTCGAGTTCGGGGGAATTCCAATCATGTCACAGCCACAAGGTGGCGGCAGGGCACGCGGCGCGATCGCCGTGGCCGGCGCCATCGTCGTGATCATTGCCATCAGAGTCAGCGTCAACCTCGTCGACCGGGCGTTCGGCCTCATCGGCCTGCTGGCCGTCATTCTCATCAGCGGCGGCGTCTGGTTCGCGCTCAAGAAGAAGCGGGAGAACGAGCAGGCCGCCCCGCCCATGTACGCACCCGCGTACACACCGGCGTCGAGCCCCTACGACCGGGCGAACACCCCGGTCCACGGCTACCCGGCACCGGTCGGCTCCTTCCCGCCGCCGACCGGCGCGCCCGATCAGGGCTACCTGCCGCCGAGTGGTCCGGCCGCGCCGGGCTACGTCGCGCCGGGCGGAGCCCAGGGGTTCGCGCCGCAGGGCTATCCGGCTCCGCAACCCCAGCAGGGCTACCCCGCGCCGAACCAGCCCGGCTATACCCCGCAGCCGTCGAATCCGTATGCGCCGCAGGGCTACCCGCCACCGTCCGGCGGCTACCAGCAGCCGGGCCGGCCGCAGCAGGGCAGCTACCAGCAGCCGCCGAACTACCCGCAGACCCACCAGCGCTAGTTCACCGCGCTCGGTTTCCGAACGGCCCGTACCGGATTCGATCCGGGGCGGGCCGTTCGCGTTCCGATGTCAGCGAATCGGCGCGCGCTCCACCACCGGCGCGGTAAGCACCCCTGCGAGCATATCCACGATCTCCCCCCACGCCGCCACGTCCCCGGAGGCCACCCGTCCGGCCTCCACGGCCCGCTCGTGGTCGGCCAGCAATGCGAACAGCACGGTCGGCAATGCGCGTAACCGCCTCAGCCGCAACGGTTTCGGCAGGTCGGTGAGTTCCCGGTCCAGCTGCTGCATGATCACCCGCACCGATGTGCGCCGCGCGGATTCCAGATTGGCCACGTCGGTGACGGCCCGATGGGTGTGGATCTGTTCGAGGAACCGCGCGTAGTGATTGATGCCGTGCCGGTCGCTCAGCTCGAGCATGGGAATCACCAGTGCCTCCAGCAGGTCGTGCACGCCGGTCGCGCCCGTTCCGGCCTGTTCGGCCAGCAGTTCCAGCCGCCGCACCTCCAGGGTGGCCAGCCGGTGTTCGACCACGGCCTCGATGAGCCCGTCGCGGGAGCCGAAGTGGTATTGGATCGCCGAGTTGTTCCGCTGTCCCGCGGCCGCCGCGATATCGCGCAGCGGCACCGCCTGCCCACGCTCGGCGATCAGCTGTTCCGCCGCGAGAATGATGCGCTCGCGCGCTTCTGTCACTGCCATTCGGACACCATCACTGCCACCTGTCGATCCTTGCCACAGTCTGCACCATAGCCGTTCACCAGCGGATAAAGAACTTGTCCTTGACGATTAAGAACAAATGCTTAAGGCTGCTTGTGACTGTCATCACCCCCAGAAGGGACTGAATTCGCGATGATCCTGGACACCTTCCGACTGGACGGCCGCGTCGCCGTCGTGACCGGCGCGGGCCGCGGCATCGGCGCCGCGACCGCGCTCGCCCTCGCCGAAGCCGGTGCGGACGTGGCCATCTCGGCCCGCACCGCCGCCCAGCTCGACGAGGTGGCGGGCAAGATCCACGCGCTCGGCCGCCGCGCCATCACGGTCCCCGCGGACCTGTCGGATCTTTCCGCCGTCACCGCGCTGGCCGAAACCGCCGCCGCCGAACTCGGCCGCATCGACATCGTGGTCAACAATGTCGGCGGCACCATGCCCAATACCTTCCTCACCACCACCCCCGAATTCCTCGAGGAGGCATTCCGTTTCAATGTCTCCACCGCGCACGCCCTCACCCAGGCCGCGGTGCCGCACATGCTGAAGAACGACGGCGGCTCGGTCGTCAATATTTCCTCGATGATGGGCCGCTCCCCCGGCCGCGGCTTCCTCGCCTACGGCACCGCCAAGGCCGCCCTCGCGCACTGGACCCGGCTGGCCGCCGCCGACCTGTCCCCCCGCATCCGGGTGAACGCCATCGCGGTCGGCTCGGTGCTCACCTCCGCTCTGGAAGTCGTTGCGCAGCAACCGGAGATCAAGAAGCAGATGGAGGACGCCACCCCGCTGCACCGGCTCGGCGAGCCCTGGGAGATCGCCGCCGCGATCGTGTACCTGAGCTCCCGCGCGGGCGGCTACATCACCGGCAAGGTGCTCGAGGTGGACGGCGGCATCGCCGCACCCAACCTGGACCTCCCCATCCCCGACCTGTAATCCGCCGCGCCGCAGGAGTTTTCCCATGAAATACCGCGTAGTCCAGTGGAGCACCGGCAATGTCGGCCGCCGTACCCTGCGCTCCATCATCGCCCGCCCCGAACTCGACCTGGTCGGCGTCTGGGTCTCCAGCGCTGCCAAGGCCGGCAAGGATGCGGGCGAGCTGGCCGGTCTCGACCGCGAGATCGGCGTCACCGCAACCCAGGACGCCGAGGCGCTCCTGGCCCTGAAGCCCGACTGCATCGTCCACACCGCCATGGCCGACGACCGCCTGATGGAGGCGGTGGAGGATCTGAAGACCTTCCTCCGCGCCGGCATCAATGTCGTCTCCAGCAGCCCTGTCTTCCTGCAGTTCCCCTACGGCACCCTCCCTGACGAGGCCATCGCCCCGATCGTGGAGGCGGCCAACGAGGGCGGCGCCTCCCTGTGGGTCAACGGCATCGACCCCGGCTGGGCCAATGACTGGTTACCGCTGTTGCTGTCCAGCGGCTCCGAGCGCATAGACAAGATCATCTGCTCGGAGATCATGGACTACTCCACCTACGACAATCCCAAGGTCCTGTTCGACATCATGGGCTTCGGCAGCGCGCTCGACGAGCTGCCCCTGCTGCTCCAGCCCGGCGTCCTCACCCTCGCCTGGGGCAGTGTCATCCGCCAGCTGGCCGCCGCCCTCGACATCGAACTCGATTCCGTCACACAGCATTTCGAGCGCCTCCCCGCACCCGGACCGCTTACGGTCGGCAGCCGCACCATCGCCGAGGGCACCGCGGCGGCCCTCCGATTCCAGGTGCACGGCATCAGCGCCGGCCGCGAGGTCCTCACCCTCGAACACGTCACCCGCCTGCACCCCGAACTCGCCCCCGACTGGCCCCAACCGGCCGGAAAGGGTTGCTACCGAGTCGAAGTAAAGGGCGAACCCGACTACCTCCTCGACCTCCAGCTCTACAGCAACGGCGATCACGCCGAGGCCGGCGTCGTCGGCACCGCGGCCCGCCTGGTCAGCGCCATCCCCGCCGTGGTCCAATCCCGCCCCGGCCTGTTGACCGCCATGGATCTCCCCCTGACCACCGGCCGCGGCCTGGTCTCCTGATCCCCAACGACTGAAGGTGAGGACCGACAACGGTCCTCACCTTTCCTTCGAGCCGCCCGGCGGGGATCATCGTGCACAGCCGGCCGCCGCTGTCATGACGGTCGATCGCCGCCGTTGCGTTCCCGAAAGAGCTTGTATACCGCGACGGCGTCATCGCGCGGCTGGTAGCGCATGGGCAGACGCCGCCGGTCCCAGGGCTTGGCAAGCTCAGCATAGAAAGTGCTGGGTTCGAAGTACTTGTCGTTCCCGCCGGCCAGATACGGCGCGCAATCCTCGCGGGTGGCCAGAAAGACAACCTGATCGGGCGCGCAGTGATACAGCGCCGCCAGACACATCGGGCACGGATGGGCGATGGCGTACACCGTGCATCCGGTCAGGTACTCCGTGCCCAGCTTCCGGCACGCCTCGCGGATGGCGCGAATCTCCGCGTGATCGGTCGGGTCGTGGGACGCCGCGACGCAATTCCTGCCTTCGGCGAGGATTTCACCGTCCTTGACTATGACGGTCCCGAACGGCAGCCCGCCCTCGGCGACGCTGGTGCGAGCGATCTCGATGGTGCGCTGCACGAAATCCCTCGTCGAATCCGGCATCAGCCGACCGATTCCGGGCGGATCACCGCGCCCGCCGCGACGTCTTCCATCCGCGCCGGGCCGGTCCCCTTGGCCGGGTCGGTCTTCCACGGCCAATCGTTGGAATGGAACGGCGCCAGGGTCGGCAGCAACGCTTCCTTGCCCCGTTCGGCCATCTCCCGCTCGATTGCCGCCCGGCCGCCGCCGCCGAGCAGCTCGACGTCCATGAGAAAGTAGTCGCGGAAGAAGACCATGCCCAGAGAACGGTCGGCGACGATGCGGCCGAGCACGTCGAGCATCTTCTCGGGTGTGGTCTCGAATTCCGGTGTCTCGACGAGCAGCAACCGATCACCCATCGTCTCGGTGCCCATGAACTGGACGAGAATGCTGTACAGGATGTTGTTCTGCCGTGCGATGTACAGCGAATTACTGACCGCGTAGGTGCGCTCCCAGTCCGCGCCGAGCTGCTCCTTCCACCCTTCGATGACGTTCATCCAGTGGCCCACCTGGGCGCCCGAGCCGATGCCGATCGACTTGGCCGAATACGGTACGACACCGCGGATGTACGTTTCGACCTCGTCGTAGCTGTAACCGCCCTGTGCCAGGCACTCGTCCATGAAGGTCAGATTGCGTTGCAGAATCGCGCGGAGGACGCAGCGGTCGTCATCGGAGATATCCAGGGCATCGAGGCCTTCGAGGGCCGGCCGATGCTGCGCCCGGTACATCTCGAGCGGGGCTCGCCACAGCTGATTCGCGTACGCATCGGACAGGTACGGTGAGACGATCTCGTAGATGGCCATGGTGCTGTGGCCCACCGACTTGGCCAGCTGGTACACGATCGGCACCGGCGGCGCGTATTCGGGCTCCCGTCCAGGCCGGTAGAGGATCATCTGCCCGCCTTCGCCGGTGAACAGCGCCAGAATGATGGGCACCTGGTCGCGCATGTTCTGCTTGAATTTCGTCAGGGATGTTTCGTAGAGCTGCAGCATGGACTCGTTCAGCGCGAGGACCGCGTGCTCGGCGACGGTACGCGCACTCGCGGGCGGCTCGTCGGCGACGACCGGGCGCATGAATTCCGGGACTGCGCGGCCATTGGATTCGGCCATAATGATCACTCCTCCTTCTCACGGCAACTTCCAGAACACGACGGTCACCAGCCAGAACACCACCGCCCAGAACACCATCACCGCGGCGATCAACAGGGCGCCCCGCATATTGGTCGCGGTGATCGGCGCATCAGGGTCCGGGTGCAGCCAGCGTTCGAGCAACGGATTCACATAGAACGGCATCGTCACGAAGGTCATGACGAAGCTGGACAACAGGTTTCCGATCGCCATGCCCAGCCACAGCGGGAGCCTCGCCGACGCCAGCGCCAAGGTGAGAAGCACGACCGTCGGATACAGGCCGACCCACACCGCGATCGACGTCTTCGTCCGCGACGGCGCCCGGCCCCCATGCTCGTCGAACGCGAACCAGCTGCCGAACGAGTTGTCGATCGTGCGCAATCGAAAGTCGCTGAACCGCTTTCCTTCGTCGAGCAGTTGCCGGCGCTCGGCCGAGGTCAGCCATCCGTCCAGGTCAGCGGCGGTGTCGTAGCGGTAGAGCATGGTCCACTCGTCCTGCACGCCCTCGATCGGCCGGAAGATCTCGGCACCCCGGAAGCCCGGAAACTTGTTCTCCGCCAGCCGAAGTCGCTCCTGCCAGGCCAGGAACTCGTCGATGTGCTCAGGCGGGACCCGATGGGTCACCACGGCCGTGACGAGGGTGTCGGGGGACGCGGCACCGCCCGTCACGATCTGCTGCGTGGGTGCGCCGTCGAGGTAGCGCCGCCCTTCGGCGAGCCGGTCCTGACGCGTGGCGCTATTGATCCACGCGCGCAGATTCGGGATCGAGTCGAAGCGGTAGATCACCGACCATTGCGGCTGCAGGGCTGTCGGCGGGTCGACCTCGGCGGCGATGAATCCCGGATAGCGCGACGCCATGCTGTTCAGCCGGTGCTGCCAGGACAGGAAAGCCTTTTCACAGCCGGGCCGGACCGTTTCGCCGATGATGACGGTGGCGGCGTTGATGGCCGACTGCTCGCGGGTCATCGATATCTCCGGCACTCAGCCGGTCGAGGTCAACCGGACCGGCCACAGGGACCTGACGATTCGGTCGGGAGTGAGCGGCAGCTCGCGACATCGGATGCCGGTCGCGTCATATACCGCGTTCGCCAGCGCCGGTGCGACCGGGTTGATGCAGCACTCGGCAATCCCCTTGGACCGCACCGGGCCCACCGAGTCGGTCGAGCCGACCAGGATCACCTCGGTGCGCGGAGCGTCGGCGTAGGTCGGTATGCGGTAGTTGCGCAGCGTCGGATTGGTCATGACGCCGTTTCCGTCGACGAGATAGTTCTCGGTCAGCACGAAGCCGAGGCCTTGGGTCACACCGCCTTCGATCTGACCGCGCACCTGTGCGGGATTGATGACCACCCCGGCGTCGGTGGCCTGCACGCTGTAGAGGATGCGGATCTCACCGGTCACCCGATGCACCGCGACTCGGAAAGCCTGCGTGTTGTACGTAAGGCTGCGCGGCGAGCCGTACGCCTTGCGCGATTCGGTCAACCGCGCACCCCGGCGGCGGGCGGCCACTGCCAATTCGGTCAATGCGACGCGGGTGTCGCCACAGCGCACAGCATCGTCATCCATGGCGCACGATGCCAGGTCCACCCCGGTATGCGTGGCGGCGAAGCGCAGAATCCGGTCGCGCAACGCGGCGGCCGTCCGCTGCACCGCATTACCGGCGACGAACAGCCCCGCGCTCGCGAATGCTCCGGTGTCGAAACCGGTGCGGTCGGTGTCGGACTGCACGAGCCGGATCCGTGCCGGAGTGGTGCCCAGCTCGGCCGCGGCGATCTGAACGTGGGCCGTCGGTGTCCCCTCACCGAATTCCACAGTGCCCACGGCGATCTCATAGATTCCGTCGTCGCCGAGGGTGGCCAGCCCGACCGATGCGTGTTCGGTCGGCGGTGCGGTTTCGTGCATCGACGTGGCTGTGCCGGTACCGATCTGCCAGTCCTCCCCCAGCGCCTGCCCGTCGGGATGGGCACGCAGAGCGGCGTCGACACGGTCGATGCACGCGGCCAGTCCGTCCTCCGTGAACGCTACGTCGTTGGCCTCGTCCTCGATCGACAGCAACGCGTCACCGGGCCGAACGATGTTGCGGCGGCGCAACTCCAGCGGATCCATGCCGAGGGCGACGGCCAGCTCATGCATTGCCGACTCCACCGCGAATACCGGCTGAGTCATGCCGTAGCCGCGCAGTGCGCCACTGGGCACGGTGTTGGTGTAGACCGAATAGCCGTCGAATTTCTTGTTGGGACAACGGTACATCGCAATCGCGCCGCCTCCGGCGAACAACGTCTCGCCGGCGTGGTTGCCGTAGGCGCCGGTATTGGAGATGTTCCGGAACTCGAAGGCAGTCAGTGTTCCGTCGGACCGTGCCCCCAGTTTCACCGTGATCTTCATCGGATGTCTCGGTGAAGCAGTGGTGAACTCCTCCTCGCGAGTGTATTCCAGACACGTCGGGCGGCCGGTGTCCAGCGTTGCCAGCGCCACGAGATCTTCGCTGATCACTTCCTGCTTACCGCCGAAGGCGCCGCCGACGCGCTTGCAGAACACCCGAATCTGATCGGGACGCAGGTCGAACAGGTGGGCCAGCTTCCCCTTGGCGATCCATGGCGATTGCGAACTGGTTCGCACATGCAGCCGGCCCGCTTCCATCCAGGCGATCGATCCGTGCGTCTCCAAATGGGCGTGCTGCACCCGCGGTGAGAAGTACGTACCTTCGTGAACGACGTCGGCTTCGGCGAATCCCTCTGCGACATCACCTATTTCGCCGTGCAACTCGACGAGGATGTTGTGCACCGGATCCCGCACGAACGGGTCGTCGGATCCATGCAGCTGCGGCGCACCGGATTGCATCGCCTGCTCGGGATCGAACACCGCCCGCAGCACCTCGTACTCGACGGCGACCTTGCGGCAGCCCTCTTCTGCGGCGCCGATCGATTCGGCAAGCACCGCGACCACCCGTTGGCCGACGAAGCGCACCACGTTGTCCAGGATGTAGGTGTCGTCGGGGTCGACGAGATGATCCGTGTGGATCGCGGTGGAGAACAGCCTCCGGGGCACGTCTTCCCACGTGTACACGCGGTGCACCCCGGGCACGGCCAGCGCCGCCGACTTGTCGACGGAGACGATGCGCGCATGCGCATGGGGTGAATGCAGCACCTTCAGGTGGAGCATGCCGGGCAGCTCGGTGTCCATCGTGTACTCGGCGCGCCCGGTCACCACGTCGGCCCCGGCCGGCGTACCGACACTGGTTCCGATCGCCCGGCCCGGTGCGGCGACTTCGATGGCAGCCACGCCGTTGATCGCATCCTCGATTGCCCGATAGCCGGTGCAGCGGCACAGGTTTCCTTTCAACGCGCGCGGCAGGTCCTGCTTCTGTTCGTCGGTCAGGGCGGATGCCGTCATGATCATGCCGGCTGTGCAGAAGCCGCACTGGAATCCCGGGGCCTCGAGAAACTGCCGCTGCATCGGGTGCATGTCCTCGGGCGAACCGAGCCCCTCGATTGTCGTGACCTCATGCCCGTCGGCACGGAACGCCGGCGTGATGCAACTGTGCACAGGACGACCGTCGAGCCAGACCGTGCATGCGCCACAATCACCGGCGTCGCACCCCTTTTTCACGCTGAACCAGCCCAGGTGACGCAGAAAGGTCCGCAGGCACTGACCGGGTCGCGGCTCTTGGGAGAACGTCTTCCCGTTGACGATATAGCTCATCGCAAGCCTCCGAATTTCACCGCAAGCCTCCGAGGTCGATCCGGATTTCTTCGGCGTAGTGCTTCGCCAGGTGCTTGCGATGACCCGGTGTGCCATTGGGGTCGGCGAACCAGACATCGGCGCGTATCGCATCGATGCGGTCCTGCAGGGTGTCGCCGTCGGGCACGGTGTCGAACCGCAGCACAACCGGGTGCGTGGTACCGGCCGTGATGGTGAGCAACAGATCATGGGTGCCCAGCGTCTGGGTCCCGACCATGAATATTGTGGAGCGGCCGAGCTTGGTCAGCGTGAATCGCCGGTGCGTGTGGCGCTTGCGCAGAGCATCACCGGGTATGTGCACGCTACGCAGGATTTCCCCGGGCCACAACGCATTTCGATGGTTGCCGAGGACGAAATCCCTCGCCGCGATCGTTCTCTCGGTTCCGTCCGCGGCCCACACGCGATAGGTCGCCCCCAGCGCCACGGTCAGGGTGATCATCGGTCCGGCCGGCAGGGACATGCAGATATTGCCGCCCACCGTCGCGGCATTCCATATCTTGAACGACGCCAGAAAGGCCTCGCAGCTGGTGCGCAGCAAGCTACCGGCCGGCCAGCCGCCCGGCGGTACGAACTCGGACAGCTCCCCGATCGTGCACGTCGCGCCGATCTCGAGGCCCTCGCCATCGGCCACCAGGTGGGGCCAGCCGAGTTCGGTGAGGTCGAGCAGCCGGTGGACGTTCGGCTGCGGCTCGGAGAACAGCCACGTGCCACCGGCCAGCCACGCGTCTCCGCTGTGCCAATCCGCACCCGGCCGACCGGAGGGCGGGCGGATGACGTCGACGACGGTGTTCAGATCCATACGAGTCCTCCGCCGACACGCCGTTAGGCGCCGCTGAACAGACTGACCGTAGAGTTCCGGTTCGATTCTGGGAACGTTCCTACATCGGGTTCACCGATTGATTTGTACGCCAACGAATCATGATCGCGTTTTCCTCAGACTGCATTCAGCGCGAGTTATTGTCAATATGCATGGATGGTCGGTTACCGGGCGACCTCCGCTGCCCAACGATGTGCGGCGCGGATGATGACGAGCCGGCCCGTGCATTCGGGATCAGAGCGGTGTGGGGCCAGTTGTCAGCTCGGCCGCCCAGGCACCGGCGCGGACTTTCGCGTCAGCGTCATAGGGTTCGGGCCATGCCTGGTCAGGGATGAGATCCACTGCGGTGGAGGTGGTTTCGGTGAATCCATGGGTGCCGTCGCCGGAGTCGTTACGCACCAGCGCAGCTGGTGACTAATACCCGGCGTCCACTTTCCGCCGGAAGGCCGCAGTTCGGCGCCGACCGTCCGGCTACACAAGGTCGAGACGATCACCGGCGTATCCGCCCGAGTCACCGCAGACGTACTCGGCCACGCCTACCCGTCGATGACCCGAACACGCGCTATCCGGCCCGCGGTCGAGTCCACCCGACAGCAGCCGATGCGCTGCACCAGGCCGCCAGCGCGAGTGAACAGGTTGGGACATCCATGGGATTCGGATCCCGAAACGACAGCAGGTGGAGAGCGGGAATCGCTCTCCACCTGCTTGTTCGGAGCCGCCTGGGGGAATCGAACCCCCGACCTTTTCATTACGAGTGAGCCCGGAAACGTATTCGGGCGTCCGTACAGGTTCGGCGAATCCAGGTCAGAGGCATTTTCATGTCCAGCCAGTGCCGCGCCGTCCGGCGAATGCATGCGGGTCTTGGCACACTGTCGGCACGCTGAAAATATGCCCTGAACTGCGCACAGGCGGCCATGCTTGTCGCCTGCCAGTGTGAAGGGACCACCACGTTGCCAGTCATGGGACCACCGGCAACAGGTGATGCTCCCAGGGAACATGTTCCAGATTTGCTGTGCGAGCCGAGCATGGCGACAGCAGCCGGACATCCTGTAATGCCGAATGCAGCGCAGTTCTCGTGGCGGCATCGGAAGATCGACTGGTCGTGACCTTCTGACGCAGACCGCCGTGCCGCACGAACCCTATGCTGTGGCGGCCCGACCATTTCATGGGGGTCAGGCCGGATCGGCTTCGGAGAGGTAAGCGGCGAAGGCTTCGGTCACTCGGGGCATTCGGAGCCAGGTGTTGAATGTGGTGAGGCCGGTGATGGCGGCACGGCATTTCCGAAGGTCGGCCGTTGGCCGATCTTCGCTGTACATGCGGGCGATAATGGCCGCGAGTTGCGGGTCCTGCGCTCTGATCTCTTCGATGGGGATGTTCTGGTAGCGCACTGCCCGGCCGGTGGCGGCTGCGATTGCGTCCGCGATCTCGGGTGTGGTCAATTCGTCCGCAGTGATGTCCATCGCACGACCGATCCAGTCCGCCGGCGTGGTGAACGCACGCGCGGCGAACGAGCCGATATCTGCGACCGCGATGAGCTGCTCGGTGGCGTCCGGCGGGGCCGTGGAGGCGAGCATGCCATTGGGTTGAAGGCCCCGCAACGGGCCGAGATAGTTCTCCATGAACCCGACGGGGCGCAGGACGGTGGCAGGTATCTGCGTGCTGCGCAGGTATTCCTCGAGCTGAGCTTTGGGGCGCGCCAACGCATTCACGTCGGGTCGGTCCGCACCCAGGGCCGAGGAGTAGACGACGTGCCTGATGCCCGCTCGCACCGCCGCGTCGACGATCGCCCGCCCGCGACGCGTCTCGTCGTCGGGGCCGATACCCGGGGTTACTTGCGGCGACACGAAGTTGGGTTGGAACAGGAACATGCCTGCCGCTCCGCGCAACGCCTGCTCGATGCCGTCGATGTCGTCGAGTGATCCAGGGACAACCTCGGCGCCCGCGTCTGCGAGGTGGCGTGCATCGTCGCGGTCCGGGTCTCGCACCACCGCTCGCACCGGCCGGTCGGCCGTCAGCAGTGCGTGCACCACGGCGCGGCCCTGACGGCCTGATGCTGCCAATACCGTGACCAGTTCAGACATTTCGGCTCCTGGCTGTTGTAAGCTTTATCCGGGTTCCCGAACCCGGATAAACGATACGGGTTCCGAAACCCGGTTACAAGGAGGGGGTGCGATGGCCACGGCAAGGGCCCCACGTGCCGATGCTCAACGCAACCGTCAACGCGTGCTCGACACCGCGAAACAGATCTTCGCCTCCGAGGGCAAGAGTGCGAGCCTGCTGGACATCGCCGCTCGGGCCGGGGTCGGTGCCGGAACTGTCCATCGGCACTTCCCGACGAAGGAATCCCTGTACGCGGCCGTGCTCACCGCCCGACTCACCGAACTGCTCGATCTGGTGCCGAACCTGCCCAACGACCCTCCAGGTACGCGACTTATGGAGTTCTGGCGCTTAGCGGTTCAGCAGGCGCGTGAGAACGTCGCACTGTGCGAGCTCATCTCAGCTACCGGCGAACACATCGACCTCGCCCCGGACGTCGCACACCGATATCAAGCCACCCTCGACGACCTCGTCAGCCAGGCGCGAGACGCTGACCGACTCCGTGAAAACCTGACCGCAGCAGATATCGCCTCGTTGCTCGCCGCGGCCGCCACCGCCGAATCGCGAGATCACGACGCGCCACCCGGCCATCTAGCCAGTCTGATCGCGGCATCGATCTTCCTCTGACCGTCCCGAGTGATCCCACCGCCTCGTCCTGTCAAACATCCACGACACGACACCCCAAGGATTCGTGCAACGTCCAACTCGGTGAACGCACTAATCTGCCGCATACCGGTCGTTCAGTAACACGGCGTCGACCGATCGACAGTGCGACAACCTGTTCCACTTCTGCGCTGTCGTCGGTGGTCCCACAACTGGCAACGCTGCGGTCCCTCGGCGGTGGCAATCGACACATGCTTCCTCACCAGGACAGCGCCCCGGTGCCACGCTCGACAGACGATCGTTGATTCCGGAACCCGTACACACAGCCCGGCTGTATGCCGTTGCGGTGTTCCGCTGGCCAATCGGGGTTCACCCCCCAGGGGGGCGGGACCACTTGTGAACCGCATGCAGTCGGGTCGCTTAGCACCTCGGCGAATGCGTGCAACACCTCCGGGTTTTCGGGCGGGCTCCCACGATGCACGCAGCGTTTCGGAGTCCGTAAATCCCGGGCCGATCGGGTAGCGGTCCGGCCGCTCCGGGACGGTTCCTGACTGTTGAACGGGGTCAGGAGGGGGCCGGCCCGAATTTTCTGCCGCTCACCGGCCCGGCCTAGCCGCGCTTCTCTACCGCTCCTCGGATCAGACTCCGGGCATCCCCGCCGGAGACAGACTGTGCAGCAAGTATTTTGAATGCCCGGCCGTAGGTGGCTATCTCACGCGGTTGAGTGATGGTCAGCTCTGCGGCTGTCCCTTCGACCATGACGAGGCGGTTGTCGAACATCGCGAAGTTCGTGGAGACCACCAGCGCCTCGGCCGTGGCCGGGATGACTCCGAGGGTGACCCGAGGCATACCGAAGATGGCAGCTAACCGGTCGAGTTGGCCACGCATCACTGCATCGCTTCCAACGGTGGTGTAGAGCGCCTGCTCAGCGATGAGGAAGTGGAACCGGTGGTCACGCTGGTAGAGGATGCGTTGCCGCTCCATACGCTTGCCAACCGCTGCGTCCAGGTCGTTGGGGGCCTGGTGAAACTCCATGCCGCGCCGTAGTTTCGCCTCGGCGTATTCAGCGGTTTGCAGCAAGCCGGGAATGATCTGCGGCTGATAGTCGCGGATCACTGTTGCCTCAGCTTCCAGCTTCAGCGCCTTCTGTTGCCGCCGATGGAGGCCGGTGCCGAGAATGCGCCGCCACTCGACGTACGCGGCGTCGATGGTGTGCAGCGTGGCCAGAAGGTCCGCCAGTTGATCGGCCGCCCCGGTGTGTTCGCAGTAGGCCCGGATGTCGGCGTCGGTGGGCGTGATCCGCCCGTATTCGATTTTCGAGACCTTCGATTCGTGCCAGCCGGCCAAACCCGCGAGCGCACGGCCGGTAAGCCCTGACCTGCGGCGAAGCTCTCGGAGCCGTGCCCCGAGAGCCTCTCGCGCGTCGTAGACGCTGTTCGTCACCGCTGGGCGTACTCGGCGAACGGTGTTGCCAGAGCCCAGAGCCGTTCGCGTACGCCTCGGCTGTAGGCGACCACGCCCGGATCTGTCGTGACTGCCAGCCCGGCTGGCTTCCCTGCGTCGTTCACGAGGTTGTAAGCAACCCGATCGTTGTCGAGCAACCACCAATCATCCGGCGGGACGTCCCCGGCGAGATGCCGGGGAACGTACCGGATGTCTTCCCCTGCTTCGGTGTTCGAGTCGGTGACCGACAGCAACCAACGGTGGTAGTCGGTGAGTGGCACCGTGACCACTCGGACTCTGGTCACTGCCACACCCCGGCCGATTGTCTCCCGGATAAGGTCGTTCCAACGGTTCTTGTGTTCGTCCGGCAACGCAGGCTCTCCGTCGAGGAACCGGCGGAACCGTTCGGACTCCTGCGGCACCGTGTAGGCATCCCTGACCTCCAGGTGAAACGCTTCGCGCTTGCACTCGGCGAACAGACTCACCCAGTCCGGCGGATCAGTGTGCAGGTAGAGCACCGTAGAACGTCCTTTCAGCCCTCGGAACTTCGACGGCCATCTCGTTGGCAGCTAGGTCGAGCTGACCGAGCGTTTCGGTGTCGGTCACCGGCAGCCCGGTCAACGTGAACGTGCCCCGTCCGGTGTCGGACATCGTGGCACCGATGAACGTATCCGGTTCGGCGAATCCCGTAATCAGGTGCGGTATTTCGATGGTTTCAGGCTCGCCTGTCTGCCACCCCTGCACCAAGTAGGTACCGCGATCGGTGAGGTACAGCGACGGGCACTGTCCTATGTCTGACCCGCCTTTGCCGAGGAATGTAAGGCGCATCGTGTTGCCCCCTATCTAGCGATGTGCGCGAGTTTTCCCGCGCAGAACCCATAGTCCCTCGGCCTGTCCAAGTTGGGGCTCAGGTGAAAGATTTTCGGCAAACTCGAGCACACTCGTAGCCGGTGACCTGCCCAGAAACCTAGCGTCAGCTCAGGCGCTCGGGTCCGGGCCTGTAGCGGGTCCGAGCTGCCGCACCAACGGCGGACAGGGGTCGAAATGAACCGGCGGACAAGGCTCTACAGGTTCCCTGGTGGCCTGTTCGAACTCCAGAGCACCGGTGATGAGACCGAGGACTACGCGGGGTTCTACCTCGAGTCCCTCGGATTCGGCGAGGTCGAAAGCAGCCCAGAGGACGAACTACCGCGAGGGGCGGACATGCGCTACAAGCCAACGGCTCTCGGCTACGTCCGGACCGATGTGTCCGGAATAGGCCAGCTCTGGGACGAATCGCAGATTCGGAAGCTCGCGACTCGGCTCGGCTACGACTTCTCCGGCATGGTCGTCTACGACCCGATATCCGGCCGACCACCGCTGGCCCGGCTGAAGGCCCAAGCGACACGGCTCGATGCCGAAGCCGTGATCGTCCCCAGCCCCGCGCATTTCGAGGGCGGGCAAGTGCCTACCTCGCTGGTGCAGCAGGTGGACGTGATCACTGTCGGTCCGGAGGAAACCTACGCCCGCCGCGCGATACCTCCCGCCCGAGACCTCCCACCCATGCGGGCCGACTGGGCGTGAGCGGTGGAGGCGAATACCGGCGCGTGCCTGTACACCGCCTACTACCCTGCACCCGCAGTTCAGGCATTCACTCGGCGTGACCGTGCTGGCCGACCGCCCCGCCGATGTGTCAACCCTCGCCGCGAGCATCTTGGAAACCTTGGTGACCACCACGGGCGCGTGGCGGTTGGAATACATCGAATCCGAGCAACTCGGCCACCCGATCACCCCACCCGGTGACGACCGCACAAGCCACACCGATGCTCGGAAAGCCCACGGAAGGTGGTGATGCGATGGCCGCGCCGTGAATTCAGGACACGGTGACCGTACGTGCGTTACCCACGCACGAGACGACACCCCGGGACGATCGGATGAGAGCAACCGCAAAAACTCACATCCCAACGCCCGCAAGGTGGTTGGTGCTTGCACCCCGGCGGTGTCGTCAACCCCCGAAGGTTCCCCCAGTCGCAGGAGAGGGCTGGGGGAACCTTCGAGGGCAGCAACACAATCGAAGACAGGAGACATCGTGAGATCTGCTGCCGCCCTCGGGGAGCACGCCCGGTGATGCACGCGATCGGCGACCTCGTCCGCGCCCTCTCCCGCACCGGCGCCGACACCGACGAGCGGGCGATGATCGCCGAGGCCCGACGCCTCGGGTTCGCCTGGTCGGCCACCTTGTTCGAGGACGACACCGGCGATCGCTTCCAGGCTTGGCTGGCCGGGCTGATCGTCAGGCAAGAAGTGGACGCGGTGTTCCTGCCCAGCGCCGCACACGCACCGGCCACCCAGATCGAGGCTGTCAGTATCGAGTACTGCGACGTGTGCTGCATGGCCGAACAGCAACGCCACACCATCTGCACCGAGGACGGCCCTGGACCAGAATCCACGCCGCTGATTGTGGCCTACCGGCGGTGAGCCCTTCGCCGCCCGGTGGCCGATCGCCGAACCCATCACCGGTGCGCGAGTGCCTCCCGCGCGACCGCGGACGATCAGCCCCGCAACTACTGCCAATCTCACTGTTTTCGCTGTTCAGGCACCGGAAAGAGCGGTTTCTCGGCGAAAAAACGGCCCGGAGATAAAAAGCCTGACTGGGCCGGGGTCAGGGAGGGCGGGGGGTCGAAGATTCTGGACAATCCACCCCGGGTTCCGGGTCTCTACCCGGACAGGTGACCGCCCTCGCTGACCGATCACGCGATGCCGGGACCCGGTGCGGCTTGTCCGAAACATGCGGAGTCCATCTGCGCACGTCCGGTACTCGCAGCCAACCACCCAGTGCGTTGCACCAGGGTTCGAGACATGTGCCGCTGACGATCTGGTGGGGTGGGGGGCCGACAACCTCTCCCCGGGGGTGTCAGCAGTCTTCGGGAAGCTCTGCCGATTTCGCTTCGTACGGGTTCCACACCATCGGCCGAGATCACCACGCGCCGATCGACTACCCGGTGTCGGTCAGGAAGCTTTCCCTGCTGAACGGCAGGCGTGATGGCGGTCGAACCCGAAGCGGCGCGGCAACGCCCGCGAACACACTGCACACGCCGTCATGAAACGACCGGCCACACGGCACGGCTTGCACAAGGCAGTGGAATCCAACCCCAGATCCGTATGCGGGCTCGCACACGCCGGACACATCGGCACGATCCTTGCGTCAGCGCGAGCCTGCCACTCGGCCACAGTCACCGCGGTCAAGCCGACCCCGCCACCACCGGGGTCAGCACTCACGCCGGTCTCCTGACCAGCCGGTAGCGGTCAAGTCCCGGGGAGTGGTGTAGCTGGGGTGGTCACCGCGTGATCCGAAATATCGGTCAGGCGGTGAGTTCTGCTGGTGCGGTCTCCTCCTGT